>JBBSET010000037.1:0-39272 GCA_038239485.1 Propionibacteriales bacterium | reverse complement strand
CGAGATAGTCGAAGGGCCGGTCCAGATGTGCCAGCGGCAGGTCGACCGCGACCCGCGCGACGGGACGCTCGGCCGCGGCGACCGTGACGGCCTTGACCCTGGTCGGGCGCACAGCACGTTTCGCCCGCTCCGCTTCGGCCCGTGTGAGCGAGGCGGCGGTCGGCGACATGTTTCTCAGTGAACCACCCGCCGCCGACACCCTCGCGCGGCGGAGCCGACCGTTCGGGTCAGCCGGTGACGGCGGCCGTCAACGCGTCAACCCGGTCGGTCCGCTCCCAGGTGAACTCCGGAAGCTCGCGGCCGAAGTGCCCGTACGCGGCTGTGAGCGAGTAGATCGGACGCAGCAGGTCGAGGTCGCGGATGATCGCCGCTGGGCGGAGGTCGAACACGTCCAGTACCGCTGCCCGGATCGCGTCGACGGTAACGGTCTCCGTGCCGAAGCAGTCCACATAGAATCCCACCGGGTGCGCCTTGCCGATCGCGTAGGCAACCTGCACCTCGCAGCGGCGGGCCAGCCCGGCGGCGACGACGTTCTTGGCCACCCAGCGCATCGCGTACGCCGCCGACCGGTCGACCTTGGACGGGTCCTTGCCGCTGAAGGCCCCGCCACCGTGGCGCGCCATCCCGCCGTAGGTGTCGATGATGATCTTGCGACCGGTGAGCCCCGCGTCACCCATCGGGCCGCCGATCTCGAACCTGCCGGTCGGATTCACCAGCAGGCGGTAGTCGGACGAGTCGATGTCGAATGTCGACAGCACCTCCTCCACGACGTGCTTCTTCACGTCGGGCGCGAGCAGCCGCTCCAGGTCGATGTCACCGGCATGCTGGCTGGACACGACGATGGTGTCGATGCGCACCGGACGGTCGCCGTCGTACTCGATGGTGACCTGGGTCTTGCCGTCGGGGCGCAGGTAGGCCATCGTCTGGTCCTTGCGGACCGCGGACAGCCGGGCGGCCAACCGATGAGCGATGGTGATGGGGAGCGGCATCAGCTCCGGTGTCTCGTCGCAGGCGAAGCCGAACATCAGACCCTGGTCCCCGGCACCCTGTCTGTCGAGCGGGTCGGTGGAGCCCTCCGAGCGCTCCTCGAACGCGTCGTCGACGCCCTGGGCGATGTCGGGCGACTGCGACCCGATGCAGACCTGGACTCCGCAGGAGCGGCCGTCGAAGCCCTTCTTCGAGGAGTCGTAGCCGATGTCGAGGATCCGCTGACGCACGATGTCGGCGACGGGGGCGTAGGCCGCTGTCGTCACCTCGCCGGCGACGACGACCAGCCCGGTCGTCACCAGCGTCTCGACCGCGACCCGGCTGGAAGGGTCACCTGTCAGCAGCGCGTCGAGCACCGAGTCGCTGATCTGGTCGGCGATCTTGTCGGGGTGACCCTCCGTGACCGACTCTGACGTGAAGAAACGACCTGACAACGAACTTCTCCCTCTTGGGACGGCTGCGACGAGCTGACGGTTTCGGCTGGCTGACGGTACCGGCATCACTGACGCTCCAGGGTATCCCGCGGCGGCGGCGATCACGCGAAGCCGTCTCAGGGCGCCTGGCTCTCCCACCGCGCGCGCACCAGGTCCCAGATCACGTGCGCCAACGCCGACTTCGGGCCGCGCGAGACGATCGTCTCGCCGCTGTCCGCTGCCAGGATGACCGCCTGGTTGTCGTCGTCACCGAAGACTCCTCCCCCGCTCACGTCGTTGACGACCAGCAAGTCACAGCCCTTGCGCTCGAGCTTGGCACGGGCATGCTCCAGAGGTCCGGCCTCGGTGTCTCCTGTCTCTGCGGCGAAACCCACGAGCACCGGTATCGCGCTGGAACCGCCGCGCTGCTCCACGAGCTCGCGCAGGATGTCGGGGCTCTCGACCAGATGGACAACCGGCGCCGTACCGTCAGTGCGCTTCTTGATCTTGTGGTCCACCGGGTTGGCGGGCCGGAAGTCCGCCGGGGCGGCGGCCATCACCACCGCGTCCGCACCGACGGCGAGCTTGTGGACGGCGTCGCGCATCTCCAGCGTGGAGAAGACGCGGACGACGTTGACCCCGTGCGGGACCGCAAGCGAGACGTTCGCGGACACCAGGTCGACGTCGGCGCCGCGGGCAGCCGCTGCGGCAGCCAGTGCGTAGCCCTGCTTGCCCGACGAGCGGTTCCCGAGGAACCGGACCGGGTCGAGCATCTCCCGGGTACCTCCCGCTGACACCACCACCCGCCGCGAGCGCAGGTCGGGGCCGGCGCGCTGCCGTCCCCACTGCAGGACATTCACCGCGACCTCGAAGATCTGGGCCGGCTCGGGCAGGCGTCCGGGTCCGGTGTCGGCACCCGTCAGGCGCCCGGACGCCGGCTCGAGCACCACACTCCCGCGTGAGCGCAAGGTGGACACGTTGCTGCTGGTAGCCGGATGGAGCCACATCTCGGTATGCATCGCCGGCGCGAAGATCACCGGGCAGCGCACGGTCAGCAGCGTGCTGGTCAGCAGGTCGTCGGCCTGCCCATGGGCGGCCTTGGCCAGCAGGTCCGCGGTCGCCGGGGCCACAACCACGATGTCCGCGCGCTGACCGAGCCGGACATGTTGCACTGCGGGTACGTCGGCGAAGACCGAGGCCGAGACAGGCTTTCCGGACAACGCCTCCCAGGTCGCAGCGCCGACGAACTCCAGCGCCGCGGCGGTGGGGACGACCGTGACGTCGTGACCGGACTCGGTGAAGCGCCGCAGCAGCTCACAGGCCTTGTAGGCAGCGATCCCGCCGCCGACACCGAGCACAACCCGAGGGCGGTGGCCGTCGGCCGCACCGGCACCGACCGTGGTGACACTCATCTGGTCGTCATCGCAGAGCTCCACCGCGGGAGGTCAGGCCTCCTCTGGCTCGATGTCCTCGCAGGTCAGCAGGTCGGCGTTGATCTCACGCAGAGCGATCGAGAGTGGCTTCTCCTGCACGTGGGTGTCCACCAGAGGACCGACGTACTCGAGCAGTCCTTCGCCGAGCTGGGAGTAGTACGCGTTGATCTGGCGCGCGCGCTTGGCGGAGTAGAGGACCAGCTTGTACTTCGAGTCCGTCTTCTGGAGCAGTTCGTCGATCGGGGGGTTGGTGATCCCCTCGGCGACGGGCAGGGTGCCTGACACGGAGAACTTCCTTCTTTTGATGAAGACTGCTTGGCGGTGAGCTCGTGGGCGAAACAGGGTGAGTGGGCACAGCCGGCGCTGGGGCGATCCACGGCTGATCAGAATGAGCAGGTCAGCCAACCGATCAGGTCGCTGGCCGCGCACGAGCGCACATCAATCCTACCAATTCCTCCGCCGCGGCGTGAATCTCGCTGTTCACGACAGTCGCGTCGAACTCTGCCCCGGCCGCCAGCTCGCGGATCGCCGTCTGCAGCCGCCGGGCGCGTTCATCCTCAGGCTCGGTCCCGCGGCCCACCAGGCGCCGGACCAGCTCGTCCCAGGACGGGGGGGCCAGGAACACGAACAGCGCGTCCGGCATCGTCTCCCGCACCTGTCGCGCGCCTTGCAGGTCGATCTCGAGGAGGGCGAGCCGACCCGCTGCGAGCGCCTGCTCGACCGGGCGACGCGGCGTGCCGTAGCGAGCCTGGCCGTGCACGACCGCCCACTCGAGCAGGTCGCCGGCCTCGACCATCCGGTCGAAGCGGACCTCGTCCACGAATGAGTAGTGGACGCCGTCGACCTCCCCGGGTCTGGGCGACCTGGTCGTGGCCGACACCGAGATCCATACGTCGTCGTGGTTGGCGCGGATGTCGGCGGCAACCGTGCCCTTGCCGACAGCGGTCGGCCCGGCGAGGACGGTGAGCCGACTTCGGCTCGGTGCGGGCCCGGCCGCCGGCGTGAACTTGTCAGGCGCGCTGGTCAAACTCGCGCTCGAGGGCGGCGATCTGGTTGGCCCCGAGACCGCGCACGCGTCTGGACTCGGAGATCCCGATTCGCTCCATCAGGTTGCGCGCCCGAACCTTGCCCAGTCCGGGCATCGCCTGGAGCAGGTCGAGCACCTTCATCTTGCCGATGACCTGGTTGTCCTGGCCGTCGCGGACGACCTCCTGGAGGGACGCCCCGGAGTTCTTCAGCCGGTTCTTGACCTCGGCGCGCTCGCGACGGACGACCGCCGCCCGCTCGAGGGCAGCCCGGCGCTGCTCTGGGGTCAACTCTGGAACGCCCACTGCTCCACCTCAGGACACTGATCGACGGTTGTGCACAGGAACCCGGTTACGCACGGCCGATGTGCTGCCGTTCCCACCGATCCACACCCTAACGGGTCGCGATGTGGCTTCATAGTCGTCGGCGCGAGTTGCGCCAAAGCGGTCCTACCGCAGCGGAAGCGTCAACGACATCCCGCAGTGGTCGTTGGCGTCCGAGACGATGTGCTCGATCGCACCCAGTGCTGACAGGAACGTCCCGGAGTCAGGTTGTGACGACGAGCCCTGCACCGTGGACGCGACCGACGCCAGTGTCTTCCAGTCACCGGCGACGGCACTCGGGGCCAGACCTGTCAGCCGATGGAGCTGATCGAGCGACGACGCCTGGCCGTTGCCCACGGCGGACAGAAGGTCGTTGCCGGGTATCAGCTTCTTGAGCGTCGAGCAGTACGCAGCGCGCCCGCTCTCCCCGTCGTCGCGCAGGATCAGCCAACCGGCGAATCCGGCGCCGATCAGCACGATGACCACGACCAGGGCGATGATCCAGCCCAGCCGGCTCCGGCCGGGCTGGATGTCCTGCGGTAGCAGCTCCTGCTGCGGGTAGACCCTGGCCGGACCGCCGAACATCGGCTGTTGACCGGAGCCCGGCCGCTCGCCAGTAGAGGGTGGCTGCTGGTCCGACATGGAACCCCCTGTCGCTCGATCCCAGGTCCAGGCAAGAAGTGTAGTTGTCACGACGTCGGTGGCGGGGTAGCCGCCGTCGCTCCCCCGCGACAGACCACGCAGGAGCCGGTTCTCAGGTCGCTGGGAGGAGGCTACGCAGCTGCGGAACCGTGTGCGGTCTCATGCACACGGTGAATGACGACGCACATGAGTTCGGCGCAGGGTGCCTTGTCGAGTCCGTCCTTCCCGACCTTCCCGCGCTCAGGGCCGGGTGAGCACCGCCACCGCGTCCCGAGCACGCAGCGCCGCCGCACGCAGAGCCGCGACGTCGGGCCCGGCGCTGAGGACGTCGCGCGACGTCGTCGGCAGGACCAGGTCCAGGACCCCGTCGAAGTTGCGCCGGATATCGTCAACGGTCCCGCCCTGCGCGCCGAACCCGGGAGCGAGCAGCGGACCGTTGACAGCCAGGTCCTCGCTGACCATCGCGAGGTTGGCGCCCACGACCGCGCCGACCGAGCCGGTGTCGGGCGACCCGGCGTTCTCGGCGGCGATGGCAGCCAGGATCTCAGCGGCGACGGTGGCACCTGCGGCGGTGCGGGCGGACTGGACCTGGGCCCCCTCCGGGTTCGACGTCAGCGTCACCACGAACACGCCGGCGCCGTGGGCAGCGGCGCTGTCCAGTACCGGTCGCAGCGACTCGAAGCCGAGGAACGGGTTCACCGTGAGGGCGTCGGCGGCGACGGGCGAGGTCTGGTCCAGGTACGCGTCGGCATAGCCCTGCATGGTCGAGCCGATGTCGCCGCGCTTGGCGTCGAGGAGGACGAGTGCCCCCTGCTCCCGAGCGGCCGCGATGAACCTCTCGAGGACCGCGACCCCCTGCGACCCCTTGCGCTCGAAGAAGGCCGACTGCGGCTTGAGGACGGCGATGTCGGCCGCCAGCGCCTCGACGCAGGTCTGTGCGAACGCCTCGAGCCCGGCTGCGTCGTCGGCAAGACCCCAGTCGGCCAGCAGGCTCGGGTGCGGGTCGACGCCGATGCACAGCTGCCCCCGGCGGCTCATCGCCTCGCGGACTCGTGTCCCGAACGGCTCCATGTCAGCTCACCCTTCCAGTGGTGCTGGTGCTGGTGCTGCCGCTCGTGGCCGAGACGGTTGCCGTGGCAGTCACGCCCCGGTTGGCGTATCCCACGGCGTCGACCGCCTTGGCGAAGCCGTGAACGGCGAGCTCCGCCCGCAGCTCGCGCAGGACCCGGATGGGCGCGCTCGGGTCGTTGAAGATGGCCGTGCCCACCTGGACCGCGCTGGCACCGGCCAGCAGGAACTCCAACGCGTCCTGCCCGGTCCGAACGCCGCCGACGCCGATGATCGGCACGCCGGGCATGGCGTTGGCGACCTGCCAGACCGCACGCACCGCGACCGGACGGATCGCGGGTCCCGACAGCCCGCCGGTGACGCCCGCCAGCTCCGGGCGCAGGGTGACCATGTCGACGTGGAGCCCGAGCAGGGTGTTGATCATCACCAGCCCGTCGGCGCCCGCCCCCATCGTCGCCTCGGCGATCTCGACGATGCTGGTCACGTCCGGGGACAGCTTGGCGAAGACCGGCAGGCCGCGCGGGGTCTCCCGCCGTACGACCGACAGCACTCGGGCGGCCTGCAGGGGGTCGCAGGCGAAGACAAGGCCGCGGTCCTCGACGTTGGGACAGGAGATGTTCACCTCGACCGCCGCCACGCCCGGCGTGTTGCCCACGCGGCGGGCCAGCTCGGCGTACTCCTGCAGGGTGGAGCCGGCGATGGACACGATCGGCCGGGCACCGTGCTGGAGCAGCCACGGCAGGTCGCGGGCCAGGAAGGCGTCGATACCGGGGCCCTGGAGCCCGATCGAGTTCAGCATCCCCGACGCCGTCTCGACCATCCGCGGGGTCGCCCGCCCCGACCGTGGGTCGCGCATGATCGACTTCGTGACCACGGCGCCGAGTTCGGCGACGTCGAAGAACTGGTTCAGCTCCTTGCCGGCCGCGGCACACCCGCTGGCGGTCATCACCGGGTTCGCCAGGTGCACATCGCCCAGGACCGTGCTCAGATCCACGTCACCCGGCTGCACCTCCGGCACGGAGTGCACCGACTGCTGCGGCGGCTGTGGCTGTCGCGCACGGCCGGTCCGGGCGCCCATCAACGGCTCCCGGCCGCGGGTGCCCCGAGGGTTCCCGCCGGTATCGTGCCGACGCTGTCCCAGCGGACTCTGTCTCCAGCGAAGACCGGGCCCTCCACACACGAGCGGACCATCCGGGTCACCCCGTCGTCCCCGACGACCGGGAGCACGCAGGTCATGCATACCCCGATGCCACATGCCATCGACTCCTCCACCGCGGTCTGGCTCCACGCCCCGTTGGCGTGTGCCACCCGGGTGACGGCGGCGAGCATGGGCATCGGCCCGCAGGAGTAGACGACCTCGACGGAGTTCCGGGCGATCAGAGCCGGCAGCGGGTCGGTCACGAGGCCACCGATGCCGACGGAGCCGTCGACGGTCGTCACCGTGACCGACTGCGCGGACCGTTTCGCCTCCAACGCGCCGAACAGTCTCGACTCGGTCGCCGCGCCCAGCACGATATGCACGCCGCACCGGCGTTCGCGCAGCTTCTCGGCCAGCGCGAACAGCGGAGCCGAGCCGTACCCGCCGCCGACCAGCGCGCAGGCCACCGGCTCCTTGGGCAACGCGAACGGGCGCCCGAGCGGGCCGACCACGTTGACCGGGTCGTGGGCATGGCGGCCGGCGAGCCATCGGGTGCCGGCGCCGCGAGCGGCGAAGACGATCTCGACAGTACCTCCGTACACACCCGCCGGGCGGACCCGGTAGATCGAGAAGGCCCGCCTCAGCAGCGTCGCCGAGGTGTCGCCGCCGACGGCCAGAGCGACGAAGTTCCCGGGCCGGAAACGTTCCGCGATCCCGTCGGCGACGATCGTCAGGTGGTGGTAGTCGCCGACGCGTTTGATCGAGAACACCTCGCCGTCGACCTGGATCGGCCCCTTCGGCATCGACGTCGGCGGCTCCGTCATGTCGCTGCCACGTCCGGGCTCGGCGTCGTGGTTGACCCCGCCGGCACCGTCGACCCTTCCGACGCCCAGCTCTGCAGCGACCGGACCTCGAGGCTGCCCGACAGCAGCGCCTCGATCCCCTGTACGGTCGCCGCGAGCCCCTGGATGGTCGTGATGCACGGGATGCTGGTGGCCACCGACGCGGTCCGGATCTCATAGCCGTCGACGCGTGGTGAGCCCCCCGACGTGGTGCCGAACGGCGTGTTGATCACCATGTCGACCTCGCCGGCGAGGATGCGCCCGACGATCGTGGGCTCGCCGTGCGGCCCGACCCCTTCGGTGTGCTTGCGGACGACGACGGCAGACACCCCGTTGCGGCGGAGCACTGCCGCGGTCCCCTCAGTGGCGAGGATCTCGAACCCGAGGTCGGCGAGCCGCTTGACCGGGAAGATCATGTGCCGCTTGTCGCGGTTGGCGACCGAGACGAAAACCCGCCCATGCGTGGGGAGACCCCCGAACGCGGCTGTCTGCGCTTTCGCGAACGCGATGCCGAAGGTCGCGTCGAGGCCCATCACCTCACCGGTGGAGCGCATCTCGGGGCCGAGCACGGTGTCGACGTTCTGACCGTCGGGCATCCGGAACCGGTTGAAGGGCATCACCGCCTCCTTGACGGCGACCGGCCTCGAGTCCGGCATGTCCGCGCCGTCGCCACTAGCCGGGAGTACCCCGGCCACCCGCAGCCCCGCGACGGACTCGCCGAGCATGATCCGGGCCGCCGCCTTGGCCAGCGGCGTGGCGGTGGCCTTCGACACGAAGGGCACCGTCCGCGACGCGCGCGGGTTGGCCTCGAGCACGTACAGCACGTCGGAGGCGACCGCGAACTGGATGTTGATCAGGCCGCGCACCCCGACGCCGTCGGCGATCGCCCGGGTCGAGGTACGGATCCGGTCGATGTCCTCGCGGCCGAGCGTGATGGGGGGCAGCACGCACGCGGAGTCGCCGGAGTGGATCCCAGCCTCTTCGATGTGCTCCATGACGCCGCCGAGGTAGAGCTCCTCGCCGTCGTACAGGGCGTCGACGTCGACCTCGATCGCGTCGTCGAGGAACCGGTCGACCAGGACCGGATGACGCGGCGAGATCTCGGTCGCGCGCTCGATGTAGGCGCGTAGCGCCCGGTCGTCGTAGACGATCTCCATCCCCCGGCCGCCGAGGACGTACGACGGCCGGACCAGCACCGGGAAGCCGATCTCGTCCGAGATCGCCTTGGCCTCGACGAACGAGGTCGCGGTGCCGTGCTTGGGTGCCGGCAGGCCGGCCGCGGCAAGGACGTGGCCGAAGGCGCCGCGGTCCTCGGCCAGGTGGATGGCCGCCGGGCTGGTGCCGACGATCGGGACGCCCGCCGCAGCGAGCCCTTCGGCGAGTCCGAGCGGCGTCTGGCCTCCGAGCTGGACGATCACTCCCGCCACGGGTCCGGCGGCTGTCTCGGCGGCCACCACCTCGAGCACGTCCTCCAGCGTCAGCGGCTCGAAGTACAGCCGGTCCGACGTGTCGTAGTCGGTCGACACCGTCTCGGGGTTGCAGTTGACCATCACGGTCTCGTATCCGACCTCCGACAGCGCCATCGAGGCGTGCACGCAGGAGTAGTCGAACTCGATGCCCTGCCCGATCCGGTTCGGACCGCTGCCGAGGATGAGGACGGCAGGCTTGGTACGCGGTCGGACTTCGGTCTCCTCGTCGTAGGTCGAGTAGTGGTAAGGCGTCAGCGCGGCGAACTCGGCGGCGCAGGTGTCGACGGTCTTGTAGACCGGCCGGATCCCCAGCGCGTGCCTGACCCCGCGGACCACATCGGCGCTCATGCCCCGGATCTGGCCGATCTGCGCGTCGGAGAAGCCGTGGCGCTTGGCGTGTCGCAGGAGGTGCGGCGTCAGCTCCTCGGCCGCGCCGATCTCGTCCGCGACCTCGGAGATCAAGAACAGCTGGTCGACGAACCAAGGGTCGATCGACGTCGCGATGTTGATCTGTTCGGGGGTCGCTCCGAAGCGGATCGCCTGCATCACCTTGCGGAGCCGCCCGTCGCGCGGGCTCTCGATATCGCTGAGCCGCCGGTCCAGGAGGGTCGGATCGTCGGTTCGGCGACTGTGGCGCCGGCGCCCGATCTCGTGCGATCCGGAGAAGTCGAAGACGGCATTGTCGCTCTCCAGCGAGCGCAGCGCCTTCTGCAGCGCCTCGGTGAAGCTCCGGCCGATCGCCATCGCCTCGCCGACGCTCTTCATGTGGGTGGTGAGGACCGGGTCGGCGGCCGGGAACTTCTCGAAAGCGAACCTCGGCACCTTGACGACGACGTAGTCCAGGGTTGGCTCGAAGCTGGCGGGCGTCTCCCTGGTGATGTCGTTGGGGATCTCGTCGAGGGAGTACCCGATGGCCACCAGGGCAGCGAACTTCGCGATCGGGAAGCCGGTCGCCTTCGACGCCAGGGCGCTCGAGCGCGATACCCGCGGGTTCATCTCGATCACGATCATCCGGCCGGTGGCCGGGTCGATCGCGAACTGGATGTTGCAGCCGCCGGTCTCCACCCCGACCGCACGGATCACGTCGATGGCCATATCGCGCATGGCTTGGAACTCGCGGTCCGTCAGCGTCATGGCCGGTGCGACGGTGATCGAGTCGCCGGTGTGGACCCCCATCGGGTCGAGGTTCTCGATGGAGCAGACGATGACCGCGTTGTCGTGGCCGTCGCGCATCACCTCCAGCTCGTACTCCTTCCAGCCGAGGATCGACTCCTCCAGCAGGACCTCCGTGGTCGGGCTCGCGTCGAGCCCGGCTCCGGCGATCCGGCGAAGGCCGCCGGCGTCGTACGCCATCCCCGAGCCGACTCCGCCCATGGTGAACGACGGCCGGACGATGACGGGGAAGCCGAGGTGCTCCGACGCGGCAAGGCAGTCGGCCATCGAGTGGCAGACGAAGCTGGTGGCGACCTCACCCCCGAGCGACTCCACGATGCCCTTGAACGTCTGGCGGTTCTCGCCGGCCTCGATCGCCTCGATCGAGGCTCCGATCAGCTCGACCTCGAACTTGTCGAGCACGCCGTCGCGAGCCAGCGCCACTGCCGTGTTGAGCGCGGTCTGCCCGCCGAGGGTCGCCAGCAGGGCGTCGGGGCGCTCCTTCTCGATCACCTTCGCCACGAACTCCGGCGTGATCGGCTCGATGTACGTCGCGTCGGCCATCTCAGGGTCGGTCATGATCGTGGCCGGGTTGGAGTTGACGAGGACGACCCGGAGACCCTCGGCCTTGAGCACCCGGCAGGCCTGGGTGCCGGAGTAGTCGAACTCGCAGGCCTGGCCGATAACGATCGGCCCGGACCCGATGACCAGCACGGAGGCGATGTCGGTCCTGCGTCCCATCAGGCGCTCGCCTCCATCAGCTCGACGAACCGGTCGAACAGGTAGCTCGCGTCGTGAGGGCCCGCTGCCGCCTCCGGGTGGTACTGGACGCTGAACGCCGGTGCGTCGACCAGCCGCAGACCCTCCACGACACCGTCGTTGAGGCAGATGTGCGTCACCTCGGCGGGCCCGTATGGCGTCTCACCGGGCTCGTTGCGTTCACCAGCCCTCGGCCATGCCACCGAGCTGTCCCCACCTTCGTGGCCCGGCCAGCCGACCGCGAAGCCGTGGTTGTGGGCGGTCACCTCGACCTTGCCGGTCGTCAGGTCGAGGACGGGCTGGTTGATGCCGTGATGGCCGTACTTCAGCTTGTAGGTAGCCAACCCCAGCGCGCGACCGAACAGCTGGTTGCCCAAGCAGATCCCGAAGTAGGGCAGGCCCTCGGCCAGCACGCCGCGGAGCACGCCGACCTGGTGGCCGGATGCGGCAGGGTCCCCCGGGCCGTTGGAGAAGAAGACCCCGTCGGCGTCGACCGCAAGCACCTCGTCGAGCCTCGCCGCTGACGGAACGACCACCACCTCGACTCCACGCGCGGCCAGCTGGACGGGCGTCATCGCCTTGATCCCGAGGTCGACGGCGACGACCCGGAACCTCTGCCTGCCGACCGCCGGCACGGTGTACGCCGCATCCGTGCTGACATCGCCGGCCAGCGATGCGCCAGCCATCTCCGGCGCCCGGCGCACCCGGTCGAGCAACCGGGCCACGTCGGTCTCCGAGGTGGAGATCCCGACCCGCATCGCGCCCCGTTCCCGCAGATGCCGGGTGAGCGCGCGCGTGTCGACCCCGCTGATGCCGACGACACCCTGGGCGGCCAGCTCGTCGTCGAGCGTGCCGGTGGCGCGCCAGCTGCTCGCTATCCGGGCCGGGTCGCGCACGACGTACCCGGCGACCCAGATCCGCGCCGACTCGGAGTCCTCGAGGTTGACGCCTGTGTTGCCGACGTGGGGCGCCGTCATGATGACGACCTGGCGGTGGTACGACGGGTCGGTCAACGTCTCCTGGTAGCCGGTCATCCCGGTCGAGAACACCGCCTCGCCGATCGTCTCGCCGGGCGCGCCGAAGCCCTCGCCGCGAAAGGTACGGCCGTCCTCCAGAACCAGTAGCGCCGGCGTCGGCGCGGTCACTGGAGCTTCCCGTCCAGAACCGTGGGGCGGCCGGCGAGGAACGTCGCGACCACCGACCCCGGGAGCTCCATGCCGTCGAACGGGGTGTTGCGCGACAGCGACTCCGTCTGCAGCCGGTCGACCACCCGGCTCGTCGACGTGTCGACCAGGGTGACATGGGCGGGCGCACCGAGCTGCAGCGGCCGGCCGTGGGAGTCGACCCTGCCGATCCGCGCCGGGCGTACCGACATCCTGTCGGCCACACCGGCCCAGTCGAGAAGGCCCGTCTCGACCATGGTGTGCTGGACGACGCTCAGAGCCGTCTCCAGGCCCAGCATCCCCATCGCCGCCGCTCCCCACTCGCACTCCTTGTCCTCGGTCGGATGAGGGGCGTGGTCGGTGGCGACGCAGTCGATGGTCCCGTCGGCCAGACCGGCTCTCAGGGCCTCGACATCATCAGCCGTCCGCAGCGGGGGGTTGACCTTGTAGATCGGGTCGTACGTCGCCGCGAGCTCGTCGGTGAGCAGCAGGTGGTGGGGGGTGACCTCGGCGGTGACGTTCCAGCCCTTGCTCTTCGCCCAACGGACCAGCTCGACCGAGCCGGCCGTGGAGACGTGGCAGATGTGCAGCCGCGACCCGACATGCCCGGCCAGCAGGCAGTCACGCGCGATGATCGCCTCCTCGGCAACGGCGGGCCAGCCGCGCATCCCCAAGATGCCGGACATCGTGCCCTCGTTCATCTGCGCGCCCTCGGTGAGCCGCGGCTCCTGCGAGTGCTGAGCGATGACGCCGTCGAAGGCCTTGACGTACTCGAGGGCACGCCTCATCAGGACGGCGTCGGAGACACAGATGCCGTCGTCGGAGAAGACCCGGACCCGTGCGTCGGAGTCGGCCATCGCACCGAGCTCGGCCAGCTGCTGGCCCCTCAGCCCGACCGTGACGGCACCGACCGGCCGTACGTCGCAGTAGCCGGCGGCCTGGCCGAGATGCCAGACCTGCTCGACGACACCGGCGGTGTCGGCGACCGGGTCGGTGTTGGCCATCGCGTGCACGGCGGTGAACCCGCCCATCGCCGCGGCCCGCGAACCGGTGTCGACGGTCTCGGCGTCCTCGCGGCCGGGCTCGCGAAGGTGGGTGTGCAGGTCGACCAGTCCGGGCAGGGCGACCAGGCCGGCGACGTCGACGGTGACCACGTGGCTCGGAGCATCTGCCGCCTCGGCGATCCGGCCCTCGTGCAGGAGCAGGTCCGACGGCGCCGCGCCCATCACGCTCACGCCGCGGAGCAGGTAGGACGTCATACGCTGAGCTCCTGCTCCGTCGTGGAGCCCTCGTCGCTCCCGCTCATCAGGAGATAGAGGACGGCCATCCGCACCGCGACCCCGTTCGTCACCTGCTCGACGATGACCGAGCGCGCCGAGTCGGCGACATTCGCCGAGATCTCCATCCCGCGGTTCATCGGGCCCGGGTGCATCACGATGGCATGGTCGGGAAGGCGCGCGAACCGTCGGTCGTCCAGGCCGTAGCGCCGGCTGTACTCGCGGGCGCTCGGGAAGAACGATGCGTTCATCCGCTCGTTCTGGACCCTGAGCATCATCACCACGTCGGTCTTCTCGAGTGCCTTGTCCAGGTCGTACGACGTCTCGACCGGCCAGGCCGAGATCCCGACGGGCAGCAGCGTCGGGGGCGCCACCAGGGTGACCTCGGCGCCGAGGGTGCTGAGGAGCAGCGCGTTCGACCTCGCCACCCGGCTGTGCAGGACGTCGCCGACGATGGTGACCCGCCGGCCTTCGAGATCCCCGAGGTGACGCCGCATGGTGAAGGCGTCGAGCAGCGCCTGGGTGGGGTGCTCGTGGGTCCCGTCGCCGGCGTTGACCACGCTGGAGCGGACCCAGCCGCTGGTGGCCAGCCGGTGCGGGGCTCCGGACGAGCCGTGGCGGATGACCACCGCGTCGGCCCCCATCGCCTCGAGCGTCAGCGCGGTGTCCTTGAGGCTCTCGCCCTTCGACACGCTGGAGCCCTTGGCGGAGAAGTTGATCACGTCAGCGCTCAACCTCTTGGCGGCCGCCTCGAACGAGATCCGCGTCCGGGTCGAGTCCTCGAAGAAGAGGTTGACCACCGTGCGTCCGCGCAGCGTCGGCAGCTTCTTGATGGGCCGGTCCACCACCGAGCGGAGCTCCGCGGCGGTATCGAGGATCAGCAGCGCGTCGTCGCGCGACAGGTCGGAGCTGGAGAGCAGATGGTGCTTCATCGGCGCACGCCTTCCCCGGAGATCCTGACGGCGTCCTCGTCGTCGTACTCCTTCACGCTGACGCGAACGGTCTCCGAGCTCGAGGTGGGCAGGTTCTTGCCGACATAGTCCGCCCTGATCGGCAGCTCACGATGGCCCCGGTCGACCAGCACCGCCAGCTGGACGGCGCGGGGTCGGCCGAGGTCGGTCAGCGCGTCGAGGGCGGCACGCACCGTACGTCCGCTGTAGAGGACGTCGTCGACGAGGACGACAACCAGGTCGTCGATTCCCGTCGGCGGGATCTGGGTCGCCTTGAGCGCGCGAGCGGGTTTGAGCCGCAGGTCGTCGCGGTACATCGTGATGTCGAGCGAGCCGAAGGCCACCGGCGAGCCCTCCACCGTCGCCATCACGGTCGCGATCCGAGCAGCCAGTGGCACGCCGCGCCGCGGGATGCCCAGCAGCACGACGTCGCGGTGGCCCTTGTTGCGCTCCAGGACTTCGTGAGCGATCCTCGTCAGCGCACGAGAAATGTCGGAGGAATCCAGCACGGCGCGTGAAATCACCGCGGATGGGTAACTACTCTCAGTAGTAGGCAAAGCCCTACGACCCCCTTGCCCGCCTCACAGGACGGCTAGTTAAAGGATGTCTGGGGCAAAAATACTACATCGTCTGAATTTTGGGTTCACTGTGAGTAGTATTCAAGCGCCAAGGGAAGGGACACTAATGGCACAAGACTACGCGAAGGCCCTAGGTACACGCCTTCGACAGATCCGCCAGCAGCAGGGGCTATCGCTCCAAGGCGTGGAGGAGAAGTCGGAGGGGCGCTGGAAGGCCGTCGTCGTCGGCTCGTACGAGCGCGGCGACCGAGCAGTGACTGTGCAACGTCTTTCGGAGCTCGCCGACTTCTACGGCATCCCGATGAGCGAGCTTCTTCCGGGAGCGAACCAGTTCGGCGCGGCCCGGGAGGCGCCGCCGAAGCTGGTGCTCGACCTGGAGAAGCTCCACCGGGTCGACTTCGCCGACACCGCTCCGCTGGCACGCTTCGTGTCGACCATCCAGGCGCAGCGCGGCGACTACAACGGCAAGGTGCTCTCGATCCGCCAGGAGGACCTGCTCACGCTCGCGGTGATCTACGCCGAGCCGCCGAGCCAGCTCGCCGACCGGTTGATCGACTGGGGCGTCCTGCGTCCCAGCACCGGCGACACGTTCGTCTAGCTCGCTGCTTCCTCAGCCGAGGACTTACCTTCTTCAGCTGACGGGTCATGTGCTTCAGCCGCACCGTCCCCGTGTTCAGCCGAGGCGTCACCCTCTCCAGCCGCGGAGCCGGCGCGACGTGCGATAGCCGCGAGCACCCCGTTGACGAATGCCGGGGAGTCGTCCGTGGACAACTCGCCCGCCATCGTGACGGCTTCACTGAGGACGACCGGCTGCGGGACCGACGGCAGGTGCGTCAGCTCGTAGACCGCCAGCCGCAAGATGTTGCGGTCGACCGCGGGCATCCGGTCCAGCGCCCAGCCGTGGGCGTGCGCCGAGATCGTGGCGTCGATGTCGGCGGCATACGCGATCACCCCCTCCACCAAGGTGACGGTGTAGTCGGCGACCGGCGGGGTGTGGGCGTCGCGGCGCTCCTGCAGGGTGGCTCCCGGGGGCAGGCCCCTCAGCTCGGACTCGAAAAGGATGTCGAGCGCCCGCTTGCGGGCCTTCGAGCGGGCTCCCATCAGGTCGACACGCGACCCAGGTAGCTGCCGTCGCGGGTGTCGACCTTGACCTTCTCGCCGGACACGATGAACAGCGGCACGGCGATCTCGTAGCCGGTCTCGAGCTTGGCGGGCTTGGTCCCGCCCGTCGACCGGTCCCCCTGCAGCCCCGGCTCGGTGTAGTCGATCAACAGCTCGACCGACGCCGGGAGCTCGATGTACAGCGGGATCCCCTCGTGCACGGCCACCGTCGCCTCCTGGTTCTCCAGGATGAAGTGGGACGCCTCGCCGATCGTGTCTGGCGACAGCGGCATCTGCTCATAGGTCTCGGTGTCCATGAAGATGTAGGACTCACCGTCGTTGTAGAGGTAGGTCATCGCCCTCTTGTCGACGTTGGCGGTCTCGACCTTGACGTCGGCGTTGAACGTCTTGTCCACGACCTTCCCGGACAGCACGTTCTTGAGCTTCGTGCGCACGACCGCGCCGCCCTTGCCCGGCTTGTGGTGCTGGAACCAGATCACTGACCACAGCTGCCCGTCGAGGTTGAGCACGAGGCCGTTCTTGAGGTCGTTGGTCGTCGCCATGGTGCCGGCTTCACCTTCCTGTCGCTGGTCGGTGACGGCATGCGTGACCACCGTTCGACCGCGGGATGTCGGGCCAGCCTAGCCCGGACGGCCCGGCTGCCCCGAATGTGTCGCCTCGCCGCCACCGGGTCGCCGCGCGTCACCCAGGGCGGTGACGGCGGCCAGCGCAAGGTGGTACGACTCGATTCCGAAGCCCGCGATCGTCCCGGTGGCGACGGCTGAGATGACGCTGGTATGTCGGAAGGTCTCCCGCGCGGCGGGGTTCGAGATGTGCACCTCGACAAGGGGCGCGCTGAGCTGGGCGCACGCGTCGCGCAGCGCGTACGAGTAGTGCGTGAACGCGGCCGGGTTGAGGACGACCGGCGTCCCCGCGTCCGTCGCCTCGTGCAGCCAACCGATCAGCTCGGCCTCGTCGTCACTTTGCCGGACCTCCACGTCGGCACCGAGCTCGGCACCCCAGCGCTCACACCTCCCGACCAGGTCGTGGTAGGACACCGAGCCGTACACGTCGGGCTCGCGGGACCCGAGACGCGCCAGGTTCGGGCCGTTGAGGATGAGGACGCGCACGCCTCGACCCTAACCCGCCGCGAGGCGGTCGTAGGCGGCCGTCAGCAAGGTCAGGTCGGGGCCTTCGAGGATCGCGGGGTGCCCAACGCCGGCGAGCACGACGAAGCGGAGCACGTCACCGCGGGACTTCTTGTCGACTCTCATCGCATCGTGCAGCACGGGCCACGGTGCGCCGGCGTAGCGGGTTGGCAGCCCGAGTGAGGCGAGCGTGTCGCGGTGACGGTCAGCGGTCGCGTCGTCGAGCCGGCCCGCGAGCCTGGCCAGCTCCGCGACGTAGACCATGCCGATGGCCACCGCATCGCCGTGCCGGAACGCGTAATGCTCGGCGCGCTCGACGGCATGCCCCATCGTATGACCGTAGTTGAGCGCCTCACGGCCGACCTGGCTCCCCCGCGACGTCGACTCCCGGAAGTCGCTGGAGACCACGACGGCCTTGACGGAGATCGCGCGCTCGACCAGCTCGCGGTTGCAGGCCGAGCGCGGGTCGACCGCCGCAGCCGGGTCGGCCTCGACCAGGCCGAGGATCGCCTCATCGGCGATGAACCCGCACTTGACCACCTCGGCCAGACCGCTGACGAGATCCTGAGGAGCGAGAGTGTCGAGGCGGTCGAGGTCGCAGAGGACGCCGGCCGGCTCGTAGAACGCGCCGACGAGGTTCTTGCCCTCCTCGGTGTTGATCCCGGTCTTGCCGCCCACGGCCGCGTCGACCATGCCGAGCAGCGTCGTCGGCAGCTGCACCAGCCGCAAGCCGCGCAGGAACGTCGCTGCCACGAAACCCGCCAGGTCAGTCGTCGCTCCGCCGCCCAGGCCGACGACAGCGTCGGAGCGGGTGAACCCGGCTTGGCCGAGAGCCTTCCAGCACATCGCTGCGACGGCGGCGGTCTTCGCCTCCTCCGCCTCAGGCACCTTGAGCTGCTCCACCTCGAAGCCGACGCCGACGAGGTCACGCGACACTCCGACTGCCAGTGCTGTCAGCGACTCAGGGTGGATGAGCGCCACCCGCCGAACCCCCTCGCCCAGCAGGCCCGGAAGCTCAGCACCGACGCCGCGGCCCACCACCACGTCGTACGAGGCGTCAGTGGCGACCCGGATCCGCGTGACCTCAGGCATCCGGCTGCCGCCCGGCAGGCTCGCCGACGAGGTCCGCGATGACGTCGGCCACGGCGTTCGCCGTCAGGTCGTCGGTGACCACGACCAGGTCCGCGACCTCGCGGTACAGCGGGCGCCTGGCGTCCAACAGGGCCTTCAGCTGACCGCGTACGTTGCCCAGCAGCAACGGCCTGGTCGTCCCGAGGCCGACTCGAACCGCCGCAGCCGCCAGACCGACATCCAGGAACACCACCCGGTGGCCGGCCAGCCGGGCCCTGTTGGCTGCGACCGTGACCGCGCCGCCGCCCAGTGACACCACGCCGGCATGATCGGTCAGCGCCTGTTCCACGGCAACCTCCTCCAACTGCCTGAATGCCGCCTCGCCGTCGTCGACGAAGATCTCCGGTATCGGCTTGCCGGCTGCCGCCGCGACCAGGTCGTCGGTATCAAGCGCCTCGACCTGCCAACGGCCCGCCAGCAGCCTCGCGACTGTGGTCTTTCCGGCGCCGGGCGGCCCCACGATGACGAGCGCGGGTCCGGCCTGCGGCCGGGTCCGGTCCGTGCGGGCGGTCCCGACGGCCGGGACACCTCCCGCCGCATCGTCGGGGTGACCAAGGGTCACCGGTACCTCAATGCGGCCAGGTAGCTGTCACGGTTGCGGCGGGTCTCCGAGACGGAGTCGCCGCCGAACTTCTCCAGTGCGGCATCGGCCAGGACCAACGCGACCATGGCTTCAGCAACCACCGCGGCAGCGGGTACGGCACAGACGTCGGAGCGCTGGTGGTGGGCCACCGCAGCTTCGCCGGTGGCCACGTCGACCGTCCTCAGCGCCCGCGGCACCGTGGAGATCGGCTTCATCGCGGCCCGGACACGCAGTACCTCGCCTGTCGACATGCCGCCTTCGGTGCCGCCCGAGTGCCCGGACGTACGCCGGATCCCGTCCGGACTGTTCTCGATCTCGTCATGGGCGAGGGAGCCGGGGCCGCGCGCGACCTCGAACCCGTCGCCGACCTCCACACCCTTGATCGCCTGGATGCCCATCAGTGCCCCGGCGAGGCGCGAGTCGAGCCGCCGGTCCCAGTGCACATGGGAACCGAGGCCGGGCGGCAACCCGTAGGCGACCACCTCCACGACTCCGCCGAGCGTGTCGCCGTCCTTGTGTGCCTGGTCGATCTCGGCGACCATCGCGGCGCTCGCGGTGGGGTCGAAGCAGCGGACCGGGTCCTCGTCCAGGTGGGGGACGTCGTCCGGGGTCGGGATGACCCCGGAGGGCGCTTGCGCCTTTCCTATCGACGCCACGTGGGCGACCAGTCGAACCTCCAGCGCCTGCATCAGGAAGGCGGCCGCCACCCGGCCCAGCGCCACGCGGGCGGCTGTCTCACGAGCGCTCGCCCGCTCCAGCACCGGACGGGCCTCGTCGAAGTCGTACTTCTGCATCCCGACCAGGTCGGCGTGGCCGGGCCGTGGCCGGGTGAGCGGAGCATTCCGGGCGAGTCCGTCCAGTACGGCCGCGTCGACCCGGTCCGGCGACATCACCTGGTCCCACTTCGGCCACTCGGTGTTGCCGATCGTGAGCGCGACGGGTCCACCCATGGTGTGACCGTGCCGGACTCCCCCGAGGATGCTGACGGCGTCCTGCTCGAACGACATCCGGGAGCCGCGGCCGTAGCCCAGCCGTCGCCGCGCCAGCACGGCGTCGATGTCCGGGGTCGAGATCGCCACGCCGGCCGGCAGCCCTTCGAGGATGGCCACCAGGGCGGGCCCGTGCGACTCCCCCGCCGTCAGCCATCTCAGCATGAGCTCACGATGCCCACCTCGCCATGGGGCCGAGTGTGCCACGGGGACGGGATCTCACCGAGACGTGTACCAGCCGGCAAGCGCGTGCCCCCAGCCCAGGCCTACGAGCGAGCCGAGCAGCATGAACGGCCCGAACGCGAACTGCTTGCGGTTGACGATGCGCAGCAGGGCCAGCACCAGGCCACCTGCGCCGCCCAGCAGGAACCCCGCGTACATCCCCGTCACGACGGCCGACCAGCCGACATACCCGAGCGCCAGCCCCAGCAACCCGGCCAGTCGCACGTCGCCGTAGCCGAGGCCCCGGGGGTAGACGAACCAGAGCACGAAGTAGAAGCCGCCCATCACCAGCCAGCCCAGCGCCGCCCCAAGCAGCCGGTGGCCGCTCTGGGTGACCAGCCCCGCGACACAGATGAGCGCGATCACGATGCCGTACGACGGCGCGATGACGCGGGTCGGGAGCAGCCGGGTCTGCGCGTCGACGTAGGCAAGCACGATGCCGACGGCAGAGACGTAGACCCAGCAGGCCAGGATCGGGTCCCAGCCGACCCGCCAGCCGACGATCGCGCCTACGACGGCACCGAGCGCACCGAGCGCCGCCGGCAGCCCGCGCCGCGCCGCGATGTCGATATACAGCCGCTTGTCGGCCGCGTCGGACTCGAGTGCCGGCTCAGGCAGCCGGCGGATCACCCCGACGCCGACCGTGCAGAGAGCCGCCGTCAGCACGGCGCTGACAACGACGACCCATCCTGTCTGCACAGGGCGACAGTTTAGTGTCGCCGGGCCGGATCTTCAGCCAGCCGACCTCGGGCCGTGGACGCGGCCAGGCCGGACGTGGACTGTGGACACGTCAGCCCACCGTGAAAGGGGACCGGAAGAAGCCGGTCGGGTCGACGGACTGCTTGATCGCGCGCAGCCGCTTGTAGTTCCCCCCGTAGAAGCTCTTCAGGGCGCGCCTGGGCTCCAGGTAGTTGATGTAGCCGCCGGCGGAGTGGGCGCCGACGGCGTGGTGGGCGTGGTCGATCCACGCGTATGCCGCCTTGACCACGGCGTGGGACGGATGAGGCGTCGTACCGATGTACCACTGGATGTCGCACAGGTGGTTCCGCCACGGGAAGGCGGTGGCGTGCGGCTTGATGTCGCTCACAGCACCCGTGAGCGGGTCGAGGATGACCGCGGCCGCCAGCCCGGTGGCGGCGCGGTGCTCGACCAGGCCGGCGAGGATGTGGGCCAGTTTCGGGCTCATCGTGGGGATGATGTCGCTGGCCGCCACGAAGGACTGCCGCGCGGATGTCGTTCCGCCGCCCAGGAACACCACCCCGTCGAGGAAGCTCGTCTCGAATGTCGACCGGCTGGTGTGGCCCACTCCGGCGGCGGCCTCCATCGCGTCCGCCTCGGCGATCTCGTCTCCCGCACGGCAGGCCCCGACGACGCGGACGTCCGTGGAGCTGCCACTCGCCTCGAGGTGGAGGTTCGACCACGACGAGCGCGGCATCACCACAGAGCGTCTCGCCCAGCCCTGGATCACCTGGGGCGCGTGCGACCACGGGAACGTCAGCAGGAAGAACCCGGTACGCCGGGCCCGTTGGGTGGTGAAGCGCATCGACGTGACGATGCCGAAGTTGCCGCCACCGCCGCCCTGGCAGGCCCAGAACAGGGCCCTCTCGTGGTCGGGGGTCGCCACCCGCGTCCGCCCGTCGGCGGTCACGATGGTGACCCCGGCGAGCTGGTCGCAGGTCAGCCCGTGCGCCCGGCTCGCGACGCCGATCCCACCACCCAGGGTGAGGCCGGCCGCGCCGACCGTCGGACAGGTCCCGGTCGGGATGGTCCGCCCGTGAGCGGCCAGCGCGGCATGGACGTGGTACAGCGCCGCGCCCGCGCCGACGTTCGCCACCTTGCTGGTGGCGTGATAGTGCACGGACTTGATCCGGCCGACGTCGATCACCATGCCGCCGGAGACCGTCGATGCCCCGACGTACGAGTGGCCCCCCGCCTTGGGCCGGACCCGGATGCCGAACCGCTGTGCGAAGGCGATGGCCTGGCTCACGTCGCCAGCCGACGTCGCCTCGACCACGGCCAGCGGTTCGACTGCATCGAAACGCGGGCTGAACAGCTCGCTCGCCTGCTGGAAGTCGCGGTCCTTGCCGCGGACCACGTCGCCGTCGATGGCGCGAGAGAGCGCCTTCCAGTCCGCGGCGCTGGGACCGTGGGCCGCCGCGGAGTCGGGCGAGGACCTGATGATCGAACCGGTCGACGGGCTGGCTGTGCAGCCGCTGGCGACGAAGGCGGCTCCGGCCGCGGCTCCCCGCAGAACGGTTCGCCTGCTGACGGGAGAGATCGACATATCCGATGAACGCCCACGCCCGCTGATCGGTTGCCCGGTTGCCTCGGGCGGCGCGGGCGTCACTGGTCCCCCAAGGCGACCAGTCCGGCGGCACGCATCTGCTCGAGCGGAGCTGAGTCCACTCCCGTCATCAGCTCGACCTGCCTGCCCGCCTGGTACAGCAGCAGGCTGAACCCCTCGACGACAGTGAGCCCCTGCGACCGTGCCTGCTCGACGAGCGGGGTCAGCCGCGGATGGTAGATGACGTCGAACACGACCGGTGCGAGTCCGGCGAGCCGCTCGGCGACCGCTGTCTGGGCGGCAGCGGGGATCGTCGAGATGACGGCATCGACCGACAAACCACGCGTAGGGAGCGGCTCGGCGATGTTGTGTACGTCGACGGCGACGCCTAGCCGCAGCCCCAGGGCGATCAGAGGTGCCGCTCTGGACGCGGACCGGGCGAGAACCGTCGCCTGCTGAGCGCCCATCCGAGCCGCCGCGGCAAGCGCTGACGCGGCGGTCGCTCCGGCTCCGACGATCGCCACCGAGCCGAGCCCCATCACCCCTGCCTCGCCGAGGGCACCGAGGAAGCCACCGACGTCGGTGTTGGCAGCGGTCCGCCTCCCGTCCTGTCCGATCAGCATCGTGTTGGCCGACCCCAACGTCGCGGCCTCGTCCTCGACCTGGTCACACACGTCGAGGACGCACCGCTTCAGCGGCATGGTCAGCGAGAGCCCGCGCCACTCGGGCCCAAGACCGCCGACGAAGCCGGCGAGCTGCGCCTGCGCCACCTCGACCGCGTCGTAGGTCCAGCTCAGGCCGAGCTCGGCATACGCGGCCCGGTGGAGCACGGGCGACAAGGAGTGTGCGATCGGGCTGCCGACCACAGCACAGCGTGGGGCCGTGGCCGCACCGTCAACAGGCACTCGATGTCTCGCAGTACTGGTTCAGCAGCTGCACGTTCGCCTGGTGCTGAGCAAACGTCGTTGCGAACCGGGTGTCGCCAGTGCGTAGGTTGACCGTGACGAAGTAGAGGTAGCTCGTGCGAGCCGGGTTCAGGGCCGCCTCGAGGGCCGTAGCGCCGGGCGAGTCGATGGCCGTCGGGGGCAGCCCGGTCCGCTTGTAGGTGTTGTACGGCGAGTTCAGGTCCCGCAGGTTCGCCGAGGTCTGGATCTCCCCGCGGCTGTCGACCGCGTAGTGCAAGGTCGAGTCGAGCTGGAGCGGCATGCCGGCGTCGAGGCGGTTGTAGATCACGCTGGCCACCTTCGGCAGATCCTGCGGCCGGCTCGCCTCTGCCTGGATCAGACTCGCGACGATCACGACGTCGTGAGGGCTGACGCCGAGGGCGCGGGCTTTCGACTGCAGCTTGACGGCGTCCGCCTCGGCCGCGAACTTGGCCACCATCGTCTTCAGCAGGCTGGGTGCGGTCGTCGTCTTCGTGACGTCGTACGTCGCTGGGAACAGGTATCCCTCGCCGTCGCCGTCGGCATAGGACGGCAGCCCGAGCCTGTTCGTCGCGGCGAAGGCCGTCTTCACGGCGTGCGAGCTCAGGTGGGTGTCCTTGGCGACCAGAGCCAGGATCTCGTTGGCGCGCAGCCCCTCGGGCACGGTCAGCTGGGACTCGCCCGGGCAGTTCACGTGCGAGGAGTCCTTCAGCATCAGCGTCAGGGCGTTCTTCGCCGACATCTGCGAGTGCATCGAGTAGCAGCCCGCCTGGATGGTGAGCGAGCGGGGGTCCGCCTCGGCGGCGTTCTTGAAGGCGTCGGTGCTCTTGACGACATCGGCACCGACCAGGATGTTGCCGATCGCCGACGAGGTCGCGCCACTGTCCACCTTGATGATGACGGACCCGTGCCCGTCGCCCGAGTAGTCCTCGGGGCCGGACAGGACACTCTTGATCAGGTCCACGCCCTTGACGTACGCGAAAATGCCGATGGCGACGATCAGTGCGAGCGCGATGAGGGCAGGCAGACAGCCGTGACGCATGGCCCGGTGATGGCTGCCGGATGCGATGTCGCCGAGCCTCAGGTCGCTCACGTCGGGGTGCCCACTTCCTCGCCTGGTGGTCGCCCCGTTGACCGTTCGATGTCGATCGCGTACTGCAGGATCACGACTGCGGCCGCCTGGTCGACCACCGCGCGCCGACGAGCGCCTTTCCTACCGCGCTCGCGCAGCACCCGCTCGGCCATCACCGTAGTCAGTCTTTCGTCGACAAGGCGAATCGGCAGCGCGAGCCCGCGTGTTCGCGCAGCCTGATACACCGCCTGCGCGAACTCGTCGACCTTAGCCGCTGCCGGCCCGATCCGCCCGGACAGCGACCGCGGCAGACCGACGACGAGCTCGACCGCCTCGTGCTCGACCGCCAGCTCGAGCAACCTGGCGACGGCGCCCGGGCCGGCGGCCACAGTCTCCACCGGGGTCGCTATCAGCGCACCGGGGTCGCAGCGGGCCACCCCGATCCGGACGTCGCCGACGTCCACGCCGAGTCTCACACCGGGTCTCGACCGACCCGGCTCAGGCGGCTCCGTGCCAACAGTCACCGCCGTCAGGAGCTCGTGACCCGTTGTCCGACGGCTAGCTCGACCTGTTGCAGGGCCGCACGAGCCTGTCCCATCTCGGTGCCACCACCCTGAGCGACGTCGTCCTTGCCGCCGCCGCTCCCCCCCAGCGCGACAGCGGCGGCCCTGACGAGGGACCCCGCACTCAACCCCCAGTCCCTGGCGAGGTCGTTCACCGCGACCACGACATTGGGCTTGCCGTCGCTCGAGCCCACGACGGCAACGGCCGCCGGGGTGTCGTTGCCCATCCTGGCCCGCACATCGAGAACCAGTCGGCGCACGTCGGCGGCCCCTGCACCCTCGACCACCTGGCCGACGTATCTGACACCGAAGACGTCGCGCGGTGAGCCGGCCAGCTCGCCGGCCCGGGCGAGCAGCGACACGACCCGCACCCGCTCGATCTCCTTCTCGGCCCGGCGCAGCCGCTCCACGATGTCGGCCACCCGCTGGGGAAGCTCCTCGGGGCGCACTTTGAGGGCCTCGGTGAGCTGGGCGACAAGCACGTGCTCGCGCGCGAGGTACTGGTAGGCGTCCGCCCCGACCAGCGCCTCGACGCGGCGTACGCCCGCACCGATCGACGACTCGCCGAGCAGCTTGATCACGCCGAGCTGCCCCGACCGCAGCGCGTGCGTGCCGCCGCAGAGCTCGCGCGCCCAGTCACCGACCGACACGACACGGACCTGCTCGCCGTACTTCTCGCCGAACAGGGCCATCGCGCCCGACGCCCGTGCCTGCGCCTGGGTCATCACCTGTGCCTGGACACCGAGGTCCGCGAGGACGAGGTCGTTCACCTTCGCCTCGACGTCGGACAGCACCGACGCGGGTACCGCTCCGGACGCCGAGAAGTCGAACCGGAAGCGTCCAGGGGCGTTCTCACTGCCCGCCTGGGTGGCGGTGTCGCCGAGCGACTCACGGATCGCCTTGTGAACCATGTGGGTCGCGGTGTGGGCGCGGCTGATCGACTTGCGGCGCTCGATGTCGACGACCGCACGCCCGTCAAGGCCTGTGGTCACCTCGCCGCTCAGGACGCGAGCGGTGTGGACGACGATGCCGGCCGTCGGGGACTGCACGTCGTCGACCTGCACGAGCGCGCCGTTGGAGAGCTCGACGATCCCGTGGTCGGCGAGCTGGCCGCCGCCCTCGGCGTAGAACGGGGTCCGGTCGAGGACAAGCTCGAAGGTCTCGCCCTCGGAGACCCTGTCGAGGACGCCGCCGTCGCCGATGATGCCCGTCACGGTGGCCTCGGACACGACCTCGTCGTAGCCGGTGAACTCCACCGCGTGGCCCATCGAGTCGGCCACGTCGCGGTACGACGTGGCGTCGAGGTGTTGTCCCTTCTTGGCGCGGGCATCGGCCTTCGCCCGGTCGCGCTGCTCGGTCATCAGCCGACGAAACCCGACCTCGTCGACCGACAGTCCCTGCTCGGCCGCCATCTCCAAGGTGATGTCGATGGGGAACCCGTACGTGTCGTGCAGCTGGAAGGCCTTGGCTCCCGAGAGCTCGACGTCGCCCACCCGGACCGTCTCGGACGCAGCGAGGTCGAACATCGCCGTCCCCGCTCTGAGTGTCTGCCGGAACGCGTCCTCCTCGGCATAGGCGACCGTCGAGATGCGTGGCCACTCGGCGTCGAGCTCCGGGTACGACAGCCGCATCCGCTCCAGCGATCGTGGCAGCAGCTCGGGCAGTACGCGGTCCTCGACTCCGAGCAGTCGCATCGCCCGGACCGCCCGGCGCAGGATGCGCCGGAGCACGTAGCCACGGGCCTCGTTGCTGGGCGTGACCCCGTCACCGATCAGCATCAGGCCGCTGCGGACATGGTCGGCCACGACACGCAGTCTGACGTCGTCGTCGTGGTTGTCGCCGTACCGCTTGCCGGCGAGCTCAGCGGCGCGGTCGAGGACCGAGCGCACCTCGTCGATCTCGTAGATGCTGCCCACGCCCTGCTGGAGCATGGCCATCCGCTCCAGCCCCATACCGGTGTCGATGTTCTTCGCGGGAAGGTCGCCCAGGATCTCGAAGTCGCCGATGTCGTCGCTGGGACCGCGCTGGCTCTGCATGAAGACGAGATTCCAGAACTCCAGGTAGCGGTCGCCGGCCTTCTCGATGTCGCCATCGGGTCCGTGGTCGGGCCCCCGGTCGAGGAAGAGCTCGGAGTCGGGGCCGCACGGGCCGGGGATACCCATGGACCAGAAGTTGTCGACCATGCCAAGACGATGGATGCGCTCGTCAGGAAGCCCGGCCAGCTTCTTCCACAGCGTCACCGACTCGTCGTCGTCGTGGTAGACCGAGACGTGCAGCAGCGACTCGGGGAACCCGAAGCCCCCGTCCGCCTGGCTCTTCGTGACCAGCTCCCAGGCCGCCTCGATGGCGCCCTCCTTGAAGTAGTCGCCGAACGAGAAGTTGCCGTTCATCTGGAAGAAGGTGCCGTGGCGGTCGGTGCGGCCGACCTCCTCGATGTCGATGGTGCGGACGCACTTCTGCACGCTGACCGCTCTGCTGAACGGCGGCCGTGCCTGGCCCAGGAAGTACGGCACGAAAGGCACCATGCCAGCGTTGACGAAGAGGAGGTTGGGGTCGTCCAGCAGCAAGGAGGCGCTGGGGACGACGGTATGGTCGCGGGCCTCGAAGTGCGCCAGGAAGCGGCGCCTGATCTCAGCGGTCTCCATCGTCAGTGCCTTCTCGATCCTGGTTGCCTGGTGAGCTCATGTCAGCTGCGTGGTCGACCGGTGCCGCGGGGGTCAGGCCGCGTGTGGCGGCAGGCCCGATGACACGCCGAGGGGAGACCGCCAGGCCTAGCTCTGCCCTCAGCTCCGCCTCTCTGGTCGCCATCGATGCCGCGACCTCGTCGGCGAACATCCGAGCACCGAGCCCGACGGCCGCCACCCTGGCACCGATGCCGTCAGGCGTGAGGTTCCGGGCTGCGCGCCTCGCCTTGACCAGCGTGTAGACGCCGCTCGCCGCACCCGTGGCGAACCACACCAGCCGCCTCATCGTCCCCAACCCTTCGACGGTGTCCGTCGGGCCCGCCGACGGCGGATCTTCCGCTGCAGCTTGAGCTCCTTGCGGACTGCGTATCCGATCCGCATCCTGGTGTCCTCGTCGAGCGCACGCCGGAGGCCGTGCGAGAACGCCGTCACCTTGATCAGCGGACCGGCCAGCGCCACCGACGCCACCCTGGACACGCTCCAGTCGACATCGCGAGGATGCCGGTCGGCCATGTCGGTGATCACGGGGACGCGAACAGTCTGGTCGGGGGCTGTGTCCGCGTCGCCAGCGGGACCGGCGCCATCCGGCATCCACGCCTGCGAGGGCGCGGCTGCCTGGCGCGGCGACGAGCCCTGCCCACCGGCGGAGCGGGGAGCCTGTCCCGTGGGTGGCGACAGCCCCGCCACCCGCCGGTCGAGCGAGACCAGCTCGCGCCGCAGCTGTGAGACGGAGCGAGCGAGGACGGCGATGGCGACCACGCACACGACAAGCGCCGCCGCCATCACCGTCGCCATCTCGATCCCTCCGGGTCTCCGTCGACGTCCAGAAACGCCTCGAGGGCCACCTTATCGCGACGTATCCGGCCTCAGTCGCCTGACAGGATCGCCTGGATCCGCTCCAGCTGGGCCGCGTACTCTGCCTCGGCACCCCTGTTCGTCGGCTGGTAGTAGCTGCGTCCGGCGATCATGTCGGGCGCGTAGCGCTGCGGCGCGATACCGCGCGGGTCGTCGTGAGCGTAGAGGTACGCCGAGCCGTGGCCGAGCCTCGCGGAGCCGGCGTAGTGCGCGTCGCGCAGATGCGGGGGTACCGAGCCGATCATGCCGGCGCGAACGTCGGCGAGCGCCGCGTCGACGGCCGAGATGACGGCGTTGGACTTCGGCGCGAGCGCCAGCGCGATCACGGCCTGACCGAGGTTGAGGCGGGCCTCCGGCATCCCGATCAGCTGGACCGCCTGCGCCGCGGAGGTGGCGGTGGTCAGGGCGGTCGGGTCGGCGAGCCCGATGTCCTCACTGGCGAGGATCACCAACCGCCGGGCGATGAAGCGGGGATCCTCGCCGGCAGTGATCATCCGCGCCAGGTAGTGCAAGGCGGCGTCGACATCGCTGCCGCGGATGGACTTGATGAAGGCGCTGATCACGTCGTAGTGCTGGTCACCCTGGCGGTCGTACCGCACGGCGGCCCGATCGACCGCCAGCTCCAGGGTGGCAACCGTGATGCTGGCATCGCCCTTGGATGTGGCCGCGTTGGCGGCAGCCTCGAGATACGTCAGCGCTCGGCGGGCGTCGCCGCCGGCGAGCCTGACCAGCTGGTCCAGTGCCTGGCCGTCGAGGCCGACGGCGGAGTCGAGCCCGCGCTCGTCGACAAGAGCGCGCCGGACCACGTCCGCGACCGCATCGTCGGTGAGCGGCTCCAGGGTCAGCAGCAGGGAACGGGACAGCAGCGGCGAGATCACCGCGAAGAACGGGTTCTCGGTCGTCGCTGCGATCAGCGTCACCCAGCGGTTCTCGACGCCGGGCAGCAGGGCGTCCTGCTGGGCCTTGGAGAACCGATGCACCTCGTCGACGAACAGCACCGTCTCGCGGCCGCCTCGCACCAGGGTGCGCCTGGCGCCGTCGATGATCTCACGGACTTCCTTGACACCGGCCGAGACTGCGGACACCTCGACGAAGGCGCGCCCCGTCTGCGCGGACACGATGCCGGCGATGGTCGTCTTGCCCGTACCGGGCGGCCCCCACAGCAGCAGAGCTGTCGACTGGTCGGCCTCGACGAGGCGGCGAAGCGGCGATCCGGCTGCCAACAGGTGGTCCTGGCCGACCAGCTCGTCCAGCGACCTCGGGCGCATCCGCACCGCCAGTGGCGTACTGGGGTGGTGGCTGGTCCCGGGGCGAGAGCTGGCGACCTCGCCGGGTACGACCTCGAAGAGCGCATCGGGATCCACCTGTTCACCCTACTGTCGCGCTCGGCGGCCCTCGGGTGGTCCTGCCGAGCGCCCAGGGCGCACGACACCTAGTGCAGATCGGGGGTGGGGCTGGCGTGCGAGCCGGGAGGCCGCATGTATCTGACGGACATCGGGTCGCTGTCGCCGACCGCGACCACCTGGAGAGGCTCGGCGAAGTGGCAGGCGACCGAGCGGCCCCCCACCTGCAGGAGCGGCGGCTCCTCGGCGGCGCAGATGTCCCGCGCCTTCCAGCATCTGGTTCGGAACCGGCAACCCGAGGGTGGGTTGATCGGGCTCGGGACGTCGCCTTCGAGCCTGATCCGCTCGCGCCGGCCACCGATCGCGGCCTGCTTGACGTCCGGGGCCGCCGACAGCAGCGCCTGGGTGTAGGGGTGGTGGGGGGTCAGGTAGATCTGGTCGCGGTCGCCGATCTCAACAATCTTCCCGAGGTACATCACGGCGATCTGTGGACAGAAATGCCGCACGATGGCCAGGTCGTGCGCGATGAAGAGGAACGCGATCCCGAACTCCTTCTGGAGGTCGCCGAGCAGGTTGATGACCTGTGCCTGGATCGAGACGTCGAGTGCCGAGACGGGCTCGTCGGCGACGATGAGCTTGGGGTTGAGTGCCAGCGCCCGCGCTATCCCGATGCGTTGACGCTGGCCGCCAGAGAACTCGCTTGGATAGCGGTTGTAGTGCTCGGGGTTGAGGCCCACCACCTCGAGCAGCTGCTGGACCCGGTTGATGACCTCCCTCTTGGGGACAGCCTTGTGCACGATCAGCGGCGCACCGACGATGGACCCGACGGTGTGGCGAGGATTCAGCGAGGAATAAGGGTCTTGGAAGATGAGCTGGATTTCGCGGCGGTACGGCAGCATCTCGCGGCTGTTCAGATGCCCGATCTCGTGGCCTTCGAACTTGACGCTGCCGGAGGTTGGGTCGTACAGCCGCGTGATCACCCGGCCCGTGGTCGTCTTGCCGCACCCCGACTCCCCTACCAGGCCGAGCGAGCCCCCCCTCTCGAGGGTGAAGCTGACTCCGTCAACCGCTTGCACCTGGCCCACGGTCCGGCGGATGAGGCCACCAGACTTGACTGGAAAGTACTTCTGGAGGTCCTTGACCTCGAGCAGTGGCGCGCCTGAGCCCGAGGGCTTCGTGATCGGATCGGAGGTCACGAAATCTCCTCTTTGACTTCGCTCTCGTAGATGGCTTCGGGGTCCTCGAGATGGCAGCGTAGCGAGTGCCCGGGCTGCCCGCCCTGTCTGAGCTCGGGAACCTCCAGGCGGCAGCGGCCACCTTCGACCTTGCCTGTGTGGACACAGCGAGGGTGGAACGCGCACCCGCTCGGCGGATTGAGCAAGCTCGGGGGGGTGCCAGGTATCGGGACCAGAGGCTTGTCGGGGTCACCCGCGACATCGGCGCTGCTGCCGAGCAGACCCCAGGTGTACGGCATCTCTGGATGGGTCAACAACTGTTTGCACGTGCCCTTCTCGACGCATTTCCCTGCGTACATGACCAGGACGTCGTCTGCGATCTCGGCAATGACGCCGAGGTCGTGGGTGATCATGACGACCGCGGACCCGAACTCCTTTTGGAGCTGCTGAATCAGGTCCAGGATCTGAGCCTGCACGGTGACGTCCAAGGCTGTGGTCGGCTCATCGGCTATCAGCAGCCTCGGATTGTTCACGAGAGCCATGGCGATCATGGCCCGCTGTCGCATACCCCCGGAGAACTGGTGCGGGAACTCATCCACCCGGCGGTCAGGCTGCGGGATCCCGACCAGGTCGAGCATCTCGACGGCGCGCTTCTTGGCCACCGACTTCGAGACGTCATTGTGCAGCCGGTAGGCCTCGATGATCTGGTTACCGATGGTGAAGAACGGGTGCAGCGCGGAGAGTGCATCCTGGAAGATCATCGCGACCTCGGTGCCCCTGACCTTGCGCAGGTCCGAGGTCGACGCTCCGACGATCTCTTGGCCCCCGACCCGGATCGAACCGGTCAGGTGGGTCCGCTTGATGTCGTGGAGCCCGAGCACCGCCATCGACGACACGCTTTTGCCGGACCCCGACTCGCCGACGATCCCCAGAGTCTTGCCCATCTCGACGCTATAACTCAGGTCGGTAACCGCATGGACCAAACCGTCGTGGGTCGGGAAGGTGACGGTGAGGTTCTCCACGACGAGATACGGCTCACCGGTCTGGACTGGCCGTGGTTTCGAGGCAGGACGGTCAGCGCTAAGTACGTCCGTCACGTGAGCCTCACTCGCGGGTCGAGAACACTGTACATGACGTCGACGATGATGTTGGCGACGACGATGATGACTGCGGCGAACAGCACGGTTCCGTTCACGGCGGGATAGTCAAGGGACTTGACGGCCGTCAAGGAGTACTGGCCGATCCCCTGGATGTCGAAGATGTTCTCCGTGATGATGGTGCCGGACAACAGGTATGCGAAGTCGATCCCGAAGATCGTGACGATCGGAACGATTGCCGCCCTCAGGGCATGCTTGAAGACGGTCTTGTTGACAGAGACCCCCTTCGCGGTGGCAGACCTCACGTAGTCCTCACCTAGCACCTCCACCATCTGGGTTCTCCCGTAGCGGGCATAGTTCGTCGAGCCAGTAACCCCTAGCACGAGCCACGGCAGCAGCAGCCCGGCTGCCCACTGGTACGGATTCTGGAGAATCGAGGTGTACCCCGACTGTGGGAAGATCCCCCAGACGCTGAACAGGTAGATCCAGGCGAGCAGGCACACGATGAAGTACGGAAAGGAGCTCACCAGAAGGCTGCCGGTCACCAGAGCCCGGTCCCCGGCGCTGCCGCGCCATCGTGCTGCCATCGAGCCCATGCTGAGACCGACGACCAACTCGATGAAGGCACCTCCCACTGCTATCGACAGTGTCGCTGGGAACCGCTGGATCAACTGGCCGCTGACCTGCGTGGTGTCCAGGTAGGAGATGCCCAGGCAGGGTGCCTGGCAATGGTAGGCGGCGGAGCCCTGGTGGATGGTCCGAGAAATGACGAGCCCCTTGACGAACGCTCCATACTGTTGCGCGAACGACTGATCGAGGCCAAGTGAGTGTGTGTACAGGTTGAGGCGGTCCTGCGTGCACCTGCCGTTGTTGTTGCACAGAGTCGATGCAGGGTTGGCCGGCCCGAAGACGAACAAAGCGAAAACGCATACCGAGGTGACCACGATGACCAGAAAGCCGGCGACGAGCCGTCGGACGATGTAGCCGAACATCGAATCGCTCCACTCTGAGGGTGTGGTGTGGGGTGGGCCTTGACGGCCCACCCCACACCTTGCGTGGTGTTACCCCGGGTAAACGGGATCAGGTCAGCTTTTGGCTAGCCGACCCAGATGTCCTTGAAGGTCGGCATCCCGTTGGTTGTGTCGTCGTTGAAGCCCTGAACCTGCGAGCCGTGCATCAGCGCGACACCTCCGTAGCTTGTGAGCACGACGGGGAAGTACTTGGTCATGATCTGCTTGTCCAAGGCATTCCAGGCAGCAGGCTGCTGCGCCAGCGGAAGGAGCTGGATCTTCTGGATCTGGCTGTCCACCGACTTGTTGGAGAAGGCCTCGTAGTTGCTGCCGAAGCCATCGGTGCTGATGTTCGTACTCTGGAACTCCGGCGGCAACCAGGTGGCTCCGGACGGCCAGTCTGAGCACCACCCGACACTGCGGACGTTGACCGGTGCCTTGGGGTTCGCCACGATGTCCGTCGAGTAGTTGGCGGTCGTGCTCGCCACCGGCTGCGGGTCGAAACCGGCAGTCTTGAGCGCCTGCTCGATGACGTTCTTCACCGCCACGGACTCTGGACTATCCGTCTTGTACCCGAACTTGATCGGATAGTTCAGCTTGCCGATCTTGGTTAGCAGCGCCTTCGCTTTGGCCGGGTCCGTCGAGCCCGGAGTGTGTCCTGGCAGCGGGTTGTACTGCACCCGTCCGGGGACCCCCGGCGGCATCACGTTCCACGCGGGAACCGCGGTCACACCCTGGATTTCGCCGGCGGCAGCCCAGGCGGCCTGGTACGGGTAGGCGTACGCAAGCGCCCTACGCACGTCGACGTTAGTGATCTGCCGGTTGTCCGGGTACCACATGAACGTGCAGGGCTGCCCGCCGATCACGAGGCGACTGGCATCCTGCTGGCTGAACTTCTGGTAGTCGGCGGCAAGAATGTTGTCGATCGTGAGCGTCGTCTTACCGGAGCCCGTGTCCGACCCCAGGATCTGATCGGTCTTCGCAGCATCGGTGGTGAAGTTCATGTTCCACTGGTTGACGTACTGGTGGCGTGCCGGGTCGGTGTTCGCGGCCCAGTAAGGGTTCTTCACCAGCGTCAGCGACTGTCCAGGCGTGTAGGACTTGAACATGTACGGTCCGGTGGCGAGGGGATGGTTCTTGTACGACGCCGGGTCGCTTGCCTTACCGGGTGGGATGGGACCCATCGCGGGGAATGCGCCCCAGTACGGCATGTCCGGGAACGGCTTCGCCATCTTGATCGTGATCGTCATGCCCTTGATGGTGACCCCGTCGTAGTTGCCGGACTTGTAGGGGCCCTTGTACGTGTCGCCATGAAGGAAGTACTGGTTGCTGTACTGCGCGCCGAGGGTGAATGTCGAACGGTCGAACGAACGCTCGATGCCGTACTTGATGTCCGCCGGCGTCACCGGCTGTCCGTTCTCGAACTTGATCCCCGAGCGCAGCGTGAAGCTCCACGTCTTGAAGTCGGGGCTGTGAGTGCCGAGGTCCGTCGCCAGATCGGGGACAAGGATCATTTGCTTCGTCTTCGGGTCATACTGATACTGCGTCAACGACCTTGTGACCAACCCACTGAGGATCGCGCTGGTGTTCAGGTAGTACGAGTCAGTCGGATCCATGGTGGTGATGCCTAGGGCGCTCAACACCGTCACGGTGCCACCACTCTTGGCTCCGGGGATCGGTGGAGCAGGTGCCTGGGCATTGGGGTTCTGACCCTGACCGGCCGCACCACCCGTCGAGATGTTCTTGAGCGTGGATTGTGCGGTGGGGGATGGCGAGCCGCCACCGCCTCCGCAGGCGGCCAGCGCAAAAAGCAACCCAGCCGATAGTGTGACAATCGGTTTCTTCAACCGCATGTGTCGAGCCTTTCTAGAGATGGTGCCTATTCCCCCGGTGACGATGTCACCGACGGGTTCCCGGATCGAAGGCGTCCCTTACAGAGTCACCCAATAGGTTGAGCGTGACGACGAGGACGAGAAGGATAAGAACAGGGGCATACAGGTATAGAGGATAGGACGAATAGTAGTTGGTGGCGTTCTGGATAATCTGCCCTATCGATGGTGAGCCCGTGATTCCGATCCCGAGGAATGAAAGAACAGCTTCAGCAGCTATGAAAGCGGGAAGGGTGAGTGACAACGACACGATGATCGGTCCGGCCATGTTGGGCAACAGCTCCTTGAAAAGGATCCGACGCGTCGGAGCGCCGATCACCTGAGCTGCCTGGATGAACTCGCGTTCTCGTAGCGTTATCACATAGCCCCGGATCAGCCGGGCCAGTCCCATCCAACCGAAGAACACAAGGATGCAGATCAGGGAGACAATCTGCGCTTTAGTCAGTGCACTCTCGTTTGTCTGGTAGTGGCTGGTGATGATGGGCGCCAGCGAGATCGCGCCGATCAGGAAGGGGAAGCACAAGAAGACGTCGATCGCGAATGTGATGACCCGATCGACGATCCCGCGGGAGAACCCAGCCATCAGCCCGAGCACGATGCCGATGATCATGCTGAGCACCGTGGCGACCAGCCCGATGAACATATCGGTGCGCAAGCCGTACAGCAGGTAGGCCATATTGTCGATGCCCGTGTTGGGCGTCACTCCCAGCGGGTGAGCGAGGATGAAGCCGTGGTTCGGGGGACCCACCGCGGGGAGATTGCCGGCAAGTGGGTCGACAAGGGTGAAGTCACCGGCCGTGCTCAGCTTCCCCCAGGGCCAGTAGGTGGTGATCAGCGGCGCGAGCAGTGCACACAGGACCAGGAACAGAATGATGCCCGCGTTGACATAGGCGAGCCTGTCCCCCCGAAGACGACTGAGGGCGATCTGCGTCGGCGACCTGCCCGCGATCTTCTTTGCTTCGTCGGGCAGGTCAGCATCCGGATCGAGAGGCTCGTTCCCGAGCGAGTCGATGTCAGCGATCGTCATGGAACGTCCTTTCACGCGGCTCGTGCAGGTCCCAGGACTGTAATCCCTGGGGCGTTGCACTTGGGGTCCCAAAAGGTAACGATCTGGGAACACATGCCTGGGCCGACCGCAAGTTGTTTTCCGATGGTGCCCAGGGAACGGAGATTGTCCGGTCTCCTGCCGCTGGGCCACCGCCGGCCCTCGGGGGGCCTCCGGGCCGTCGGTGGGCCTCTCAGCCGGGCGGCTGTGCCACCGCGTCGATGCCGGCCTCCGCGCGCTGGGACGCCGTGATCGGGCTCGGGGCACCCGTCAGTGGGTCAGAGCCCGACGCGGTCTTCGGGAAGGCGATCACATCCCGGATGGACTCCGCGCCGGCCATCAGCGCACACAGCCGGTCGATCCCCAAGGCGATGCCACCGTGGGGAGGTGGGCCGTACGCGAACGCGTCCAGCAGGAAGCCGAACTGGCTCGCCGCCTCCTCCCGGCTCAGGCCGATCACGTCGAAGACCCGCTGCTGCATCTCGGAGCGATGGATACGGATCGACCCGCCGCCGATCTCCGACCCGTTCAAGACGATGTCGTAGGCCTTCGACAGGGCCTCGCCCGGCCGCTCGTGGAAGTCGGCGGCGACGTCGTCGGCCGGGGCGGTGAACGGATGGTGGATCGCCGTCCAGCCGCGTCCGCCGTGCGGGCCCTCGACGGCCTCGAACATCGGCGCGTCGGTGACCCAGACGAACTCCCAGGCGTCGTGGTCGATCAGGCCACGGCGCTCGCCGACCTCGACACGTGCCGCTGCGAGCAGGTTGAGCGCCTCGGATCGGTCACCTGCCGCGAAGAAGATGCAGTCACCGGCAACGGCGCCCGCATGGGCAGCGAGGCCGGCACGTTCGGTGCCGGACAGGTTCTTGGCGACCGGCCCGGCGAGCTCGCCGCCAGCACCGACGAGGACGTACGCGAGGCCGCGTGCCCCGCGCGAGCGGGCCCAGTCCTGCCACGCGTCGAGCACCTTGCGCGGCTGCGCGGCGCCTCCTGGCATCACCACCGCCCCGACGTGGAAGGCGCGGTCCGGGTCGGAGTCGGACGGCTTGCGGAAGACCCGGAACGGCGTCTCGGCGAAGTAGTCGGTGAAGTCGACCAGCTCACAACCGAACCTGAGGTCGGGCCGGTCGATCCCGAACCGGCGCATCGACTCGGCGTAGGTCAGCCGCCGGATCGGGACCGGGATGTCGTAGCCGACCAGGTCCTTCCACAGCCGGACCAGCAGCTCCTCGATGATCTGCTGGACGTCGGACTGCTCGCAGAAGCTCATCTCGATGTCGAGCTGGCTGAACTCAGGCTGGCGGTCGGCTCGGAAGTCCTCGTCGCGGAAGCACCGGGCGATCTGGAAGTACCGCTCGAACCCCGCGATCATCAGCAGCTGCTTGAACAGCTGCGGGGATTGGGGCAGGGCGTACCACGAGCCCGGCTGCAGCCGGACGGGCACCAGGAAGTCCCGAGCCCCCTCGGGGGTCGACCTGGTGAGGTAAGGGGTCTCGATGTCGAGGAAGTCATGCGCAGCCATCACGTCGCGGATGATGCGCGTGACCGACGCCCGCAGGCGCAGGTTGCGGGCCATATCGGGGCGGCGGAGGTCGAGGTAGCGGTACTTCAACCGGAGCTCCTCCCCCACTCCGGCGCTGGCGTGCTCCTCGACCGGGAAGGGCAGCGGCGCGGCCTCGCTCAGCACCTCCACGACCGACGAGATCACTTCGACATCACCGGTCGCGAGCTGCGGGTTGGCGTTGCCGGCCGGGCGCGCAGCGACCTCGCCGACGATCCGCAGGCAGAACTCCGACCGGAGCGGCCGCGCGACCTCCTCGTCGCGGATGACGACCTGGACCACGCCGCTGGCGTCGCGGAGGTCGACGAAGGCCACTCCCCCGTGGTCGCGCCGGCGCGCCACCCAGCCGGTCAGCGTCACGGTCGTGCCGATGTCTGCGGTACGCAGGCTTCCCGCCTGATGGGTACGGATCACGGGGTGGGCTCCAAAGTGGTGACCCGCGGCCGCAGGTCGTCGTCGGGCGGGCGCCAGGACTCGTCGGCCGCGACCTGCTCGCCGCTGCGGATGTCCCTGACCTGGTCCGTCGTGTCGCCCGAGGCGGGGAACCAGACGAAGGGGATGCCGCGTCGCTCCGCGTAGCGGATCTGCCGGCCGTACTTCTGGGCGGCGGCGGCGACCTCGGCGGGTATCCCTCGAGCACGCAGCCGGCCGGCGACAGCATCGCTCACAGCCCGCGACTCCTCGTCGACCAGGGCGACGAGGACCACCGACGGGACCGACCGGGTCGACGTCAGCAGCCCGCGCTGGAACAACGGGACCAGCGTGCGGGTGATGCCGAAGGAGATCCCTACCCCGGGGTAGGTGGTCGCGCCGTCGCTGGCCAGGGCGTCGTATCGCCCGCCCGAGCAGATCGAGCCGATGGAGTCGAAGCCGTCGAGCCGGGTCTCGAAGACCGTGCCGGTGTAGTAGTCGAGACCGCGCGCGATCCTGAGGTCGGCGGAGACGCTGAAGCGGCCGTCGGCCAGCGGCGTACACGCCTCGACGACGGCACGGAGCTCTTCGAGCCCGGTGTCGAGGAGGGGATGCTCGACACCCAGGTCGCGGACACGCTGCACGAAGGCGGTGTCGGGGCTGCTGATCTCGGCCAGGGCGAGGCACTGCGCCGCCTGGTCGTCCGTGAGCCCGCGTTCGACCAGGAGGTCGGCGACGGCAGCGACCGGCATCTTGTCCAGCTTGTCCACCGCCTGCATGACCGCCGACGGGTCGGTCGCGCCGATACCGCGGTAGAAGCCCTCGATCAGCTTGCGGTTGTTGACCTGCAGGCGCAGCGCGGGGATCGGCAGGCCGCTCAGCGCCTCCGCGATCACGCGAGCCACCTCGACGTCGTAGTGGAACGGCAGGTGGTCGCGCGCGACCACGTCGATGTCGGCCTGGGTG
>JBBSET010000036.1:0-40264 GCA_038239485.1 Propionibacteriales bacterium | reverse complement strand
TCTCCGCCTCACCGGACCAGCGACCAGGATCACGCTCGACGTGAGAGGATCCGCCTGGGACCCCCGCTCTCAACAGATCCGGTAGGGCCGCATGTCGCACCCTATCTGCGGCATGTCAGGTCGACAGCACGCACTGTTCGACGCGAGCGGCCAGAACCTCGACCGGCAGTAGCCCCGAGAGTTCCTGGGTTGCGGTCCGACGGATCAGGGGTTCGACCTGAATGACGAACGTGGCGATGTCTGCCTGATGCTCGGCGGACTTGCCATAGGGATTGTCGGAGCGGGCGCGCACCCGTTCGAGGAGTACCTCCAGCGGGACGTAGAGGTAGATGACGTGCTCGAACCGGTCGTAGAAGTGACCTTGATTCTCCGCCGTGCCACAGACTGCGATGGTGTCGTACTCGGCCAGCAGAGCCTTCATCCTGTGCTCGTCCCACCGTGCGACGGGCAGTTGCCAGCCGTCGTAGTCGGTGTCGACGGTTCGAATTCCGCGGCGAGCGACAGCCTCGAGGAGGGTGCTCTTTCCCGCCCCCGACATACCAGTGATCAGCACCCGTGCCACCCCCGCAGCGTAGGACGTCGGCAGACGTTCCTCGGTATCGTCGTGTGGTTGAGGCCGGCACAGCGACTGCCAGAATCGCTCAAGGTAGATCGCTTCCCGAGAACCGCCCGGACCAAATGGTGGCATCACGAACAAGACGAGGTGCCACCCACTGCTTGGCCATGCGTCGCGTCTTGAACTCCTCGACCATCTCGCCATGTCAGCTTCGGTGAGTTGTAGCAGGGCGTCGAGCTTCTCACCGGATAGCTCGCATCGCGGCGGCACCAGCCTTAGCTCCCGGTCTCGGTCAACCGGCTGACCGAGCGGCGGCCTCGATCTCCTCGCGCCGCTCCGCCCAGAAGGCTGGGTCGTGCCGCTTTGCGGCCATGCCCTCCGCGTCGGTTCCCACCGCTCCGTCGAGCTCTTCGCGCAGGATGTCGGCGTGGCCAGCGTGCCTACTGGTCTCGGCAAGCAGGTGGACGAGGATGTTGAACAGGGGCACCTCGGCGTCCTGCCACCACGCCACGCGGCCGATGGCTTCCAGAGCGAGGGCGGCCACCGTCTCGTCGCTGTGATCCCACACGCGTCGGTAGCGGTCGACAACGTCGCTGCGGGACTCGTGCTCGGTCGCCCACATGTCGGCGAGTCGCTCTGCCGCGATGTCCCACCGAGGCAGGGGTTCGGGAAAGGGACGGTTGAAGACCTCGCCGAGGTACCTGGCCTCCCAGGTCGCCAGGTGCTTGACCAGACCCAGCAGGTTTGTCCCAGTGAGAGTCAGCGGGCGACGGATATCGTACTCGGAGAGCCCGTCGAGCTTGGACAGCACCGCCTCGCGCTCGTGCTTCAGGTAGTCGTACAGATTGGCCTTCGCGGCATCGTCGTTCATGGGACAGCACCCTGCCACCAGTGGCACACCAGGTGGCAGCAGACCTCAATTCACGCCCTTCTCGACGGCAATGGCTTCCGCAAGCCGCACTGCCCGTCTCCCGCAGATCCATCGCCCAACAGGGCGCTTTGCCCCAGAAGCCAGCGACACCAACGGCCGACTATGGCGACCAGCGATCGGTGAGCTGATCCGACGCCTTCTCCCGAGGTGTCGGCGCCGCGACAATCCGCGTGTAGTCAAACGCACGTACACCAAGTGGCACGGTCAACGATCCCACCACCAGCACAGGCCCAAACCAGATCGACGGCCGAAGCCGTTGTGATCCATGTCAACGGCAGTGCCACTGGACCTGTCTCAAACGCGCGTGGGGAGTCTTCAAGACGGTGAACTCCGGGGACCCTACCCGAAGATGCGGACATGCAGATCGACGAGCTACCTTGTGAGCCGCGGGTGCAGTCGGCTACGAGGTCAGAGCTGCCAACATCTCGGACGTATGCTCCATGAAGCCCAGATGCCCCTCGCCCTGGCGTAGCACAAGCTGGGCGTCAGGAAGGTTGTCGCGCAGCCAGACTCCGTGGCTCGGTGAGCACATTCGATCCTCGTCGCCGTACCACAGCAAAACGGGTCGGTCGATCATTGTGGGATCGATCTCCCATGGGCCGACCCACGCCACGTTGTCCCAACCGCCACCGCTGGAGCCCTGCCGGAGCGCCTCCGTCATGGTTTCACCGAGCGCCTGTGTGAACCGCTCGTCCTGCATGACGGCGCGGTCGTGCTCGGAGAGCATCCCGCTGAAGCCGGCCACGATCTCGGCTGGGCTTGCGTCGCTGAACATCGCGACCAGCGGGTCGAACCCGGCGGCGAATCGGCTGGCGGACGCGACCGGGTCGTCGGGTAGGAGTGCCAGCGCAGCGGTGTCGTTGTCGTCGAGGCTTTCCAGCGCTCCTGGAACCAGCTCGAACGGCCCGCCGCCGGATGCCACTCCGACCCGGGTGACCCGGTCGCCGAGGACCGCGGCGGCAGCCAGGCTGAACGGCCCGCCACCGGACTGGCCCAGGGTCGCGAACCGGTCGATGCCGAGGGCATCTGCAATGGCGGCCACGTCATGCGAGATCGAGACCAGCCCGAAGGCCACCGGCGGAGAGCCCCCGTAACCGGGACGGTCGAACGACACAATCCGCACTGCCTGCTCGGCGGCGAGCTCGTCGGCGAACGCCATGTCCAGCCTGGAGCCGGGGGTCCCGTGGAAATAAACTACTGGACTCCCATGCGGGTCCCCGAAGTCGAGAACACGCAGAGAGCTCTTGCCGCCAGCCACCTCTGTTTCGGTCACAAGACGAACCTACTCAGCCGCTGGAGCTTCGGCCACAAAGAGGAGGTTGTTCTCGAGACCGTCCGCTTCAGACCCCGACGACACCCTGAATCATGAAGAGCCAGATCACCGCCGATGTTCAGCGGGAGCCCCGCATGGGATCGGTGGCCGGTCAACGATCCGCGTCCGACGACAGCGCGAAGGCGTTACGAGGCATACTCGCTGGTGTGAGATTCCACGCGGTGGTCGAGTTGGGCGGTAAGACTGCGACGGGGCTCGCCGTCCCCGACGACATCGTCGCGGCGCTTGGGCCGAGCAAGCGGCCGGCTGTCCGGGTCACGATCGGTACCCACACCTACCGGACGACGGTGGCCTCGATGGGTGGCCGGTTCCTGGTGCCGCTCAGCGCTGACAACCGCGCCGCGGCACGGGTCAGCGCGGGCGACGAGGTCGACGTCGATATCGAGCTAGACGACGAACCGCGCGAGGTTGCTGTGCCGGCAGACCTCGCGGCGGCACTCGGACAGGATGCCGAGGCGCAGACGTTCTTCGACAAGCTCGCCTTCAGCCACCGCAAGGAGTGGGTGCGCTGGGTAGAAGAAGCCAAGAGAATCGAGACACGCGAGGCGCGCATCACCAAGACGGTTGCCTCGCTGCACGCTGGCATCCGCATGCACTGACTGGCTGCATGAGGATCGACCGTGTCACTTGAGGGTCGTGCTGAGGAACACTCGCCACCTCGAAGAAGTCGTTGTCTTCGGTCCAGATCGGGCATTCCAGTATCAGCGCGGTCGCGAGAATCGGCCAGTCATCGGGGTCTCGCAAGAACTCTGCGTCGACGGCGTGAGTGGCGATGATGTTCTTCACCCACTTCCCGAGAACAGCCCGGACCAAGATGTTGGCATCCAGGACATGTCGAGGGGCTACCAACTAACGCTTGGCCTTGCGTAGCGTCTTGAACTCGTCGGCCATCGCGTCCACGTCAGCTTCGGTGAGCTGCAGCAGGGCGTCGAGCTTCTCACCGGCAGCTCGCAGCGCGACGGCATCGGCCGCCCGATCCTGCTTGACCGGAATGAAGTAACCCACCGTTTGACCATGACGGGTCACAGCCACCGGCGAATCAGCGTCGACGAAGTCGCCGAGCCCTGCTCGGAACTCGCGGATGCCTACTTTCATTGCCGTCATCAGGCCTGGCCTCCTGAGTTGTGTTACCTCTGTGTACACATTATCGCGACGGTCAAGAGGCCGGCGGCCGGTGAGGTGAACCTGACGAAATTGTGCGGACCAAGTGCGGACTAACACAACAGCATACCCGCTCTGACCTGCGGAAATACACTCAAATCAGCGGTAGTTGGTGAACTGGACCGCGAAGTCGTAGTCCTGCGCCTTGACCAGCGCGATCACATCCTGCAGGTCGTCGCGCTTCTTGCTGGAGACGCGCAGCTCGTCGCCCTGTACCTGCACCTTGACCCCTTTGGGGCCGTCGTCACGGATCAGCTTGCCGACCTTCTTGGCCTGCTCCTGGCTGATGCCCTCCTTGAGGTCGATCGTGACCTTGACCTCCTTGCCAGAGGGCCGCGGCTCCCCGATATCCAGCACCTTGAGCGACTGGCCACGCTTGATCAGCTTCTCCTTCAGCACGTCCACGACGGCCAGCGCGCGCTCGTCGGCATTGGCCGAGACCTCGATGGAGTCCTGGCCGAGACGCTTCACCGATGCTCCGGTGTTCTTGAAGTCGAACCGCTGGGAGATCTCCCTGGCTGCCTGGTTGACCGCGTTGTCGACCTCCTGGTGGTCGACAACGCTCACGATGTCGAATGACGAGTCGCCGGCCATGACGTGATACCTCCTGTTTGCGCGCCGCCCGGGCGCTGTTGGCTGCCCCTGAACGCTGCACCACAGATACGGGGTATCGTAATGCCGCGCTGCGCCGCCTCCGGTTTCCGAGGGTGCGTCACGCACCTGGCAGGTTGCCCGAGTGGCCAAAGGGAGCAGACTGTAAATCTGCCGGCTCAGCCTACGTTGGTTCGAACCCAACACCTGCCACCACTCGACGCCCGGTCCTCGGACTGGGCGTCACTGGTTTGCGGCCAAAGGTGATCCTCGGCGGAAACAGATGACCTCTCGGCGCAACAAGGTCAGTTGGCGTTCTTCTCGTCCCGCCAGGCGACCCAGTCGACCACGCGGGTCAGGTCGTAGTCGGGACCGCCGGACGAGATGGTGAACAGCCGCGTCCCGAGGTCGAGAAGTGGCTGGCCGACGTCGGACGGGTCTCCCTGCGGCACACCAGCGGAGCGCTCGATCTCGCCCGGGTCGCGACCCGCCTTCGCGCACCACTCGTCGAGCACGTCGTGCTTGCGCGCGATCGTGTCCGGGTCCCCGAAGCTGTGCCAGATGTCGGCGTACTCCGCCACCATGCGCAACGTCTTCTTCTCGCCGCCGCCGCCGATGAGCACCGGGATGTCGCGCGTCGGGGCCGGGTTGAGCATGCCCAGCCGCTTCTCGATGCGGGGGAGGGCCTCGCCCAGCATGTCGAGTCGGCCACCGGCGCTACCGAACTCGTAGCCGTACTCGTCGTAGTCCTTCTCGAACCACCCCGACCCGATGCCCAGGATCAGCCGGCCGTCGCTGATGTGGTCGACCGTACGCGCCATGTCGGCGAGCAGCTCGGGGTTGCGGTAGCTGTTGCAGGTGACGAGCGCGCCGATCTCGACGGTCTCGGTGGCCTCCGCCCAGGCGCCGAGCATGGTCCAGCACTCGAAGTGCTTGCCCTCGGGCTCACCGTAGAGCGGGTAGAAGTGGTCCCAGTTGAAAATCACGTCCACACCGATCTCCTCGGCGCGGGCGGCTGCGCGTCGGATCTCGGCGTAGTCGGCGTGCTGCGGCTGCAGCTGCACACCGATGCGGACGGGCTTGGCGGCGTACGGGCGGTCAGTTGTGGGCTCAGTCGTCATACCGGCGACACTAACCGCGACCTCTGAAGTGCCATGACCGGCCCCGCAGGGCGACTGCTCCCGGCGGGGGGAGCGCAACCGCGCCGATTAACGCTGGCGGCTCGCGGCTGTGTATCCTCATACGTCGCCTGCCCCAATAGCTCAGTCGGTAGAGCGTCTCCATGGTAAGGAGAAGGTCTACGGTTCGATTCCGTATTGGGGCTCGAACGTCGGACCTCACCTGTGGCATCGGGTGAGGAGCCCGGCGCCGGGCGGCGGGGTAGCTCAGGTGGTCAGAGCACACGGCTCATAATCGTGGTGTCGCGGGTTCAAGTCCCGCCCCCGCTACCATCGAAGGACATCACCACAGACATCGGCGCACCACCAAAGAGAAGGCACCACGTGGCCAGCAAGAGCACAGACATCCGCCCCAAGATCACTTTGGCGTGCACCGAGTGCAAAGAACGCAACTACATCACGCGCAAGAACCGCCGCAACGACCCCGACCGGATGGAGCTCAAGAAGTTCTGCCCGCGCTGCCGCTGCCACCGCGCTCATCGCGAGACTCGATGACTCAGCAGCTCGAGGGCTGAGAGGTAGATCGCGGGTCCGGGCCGCGCCCGTCGGTGCACGCTGGACAAACCGGGACTTCTCGTCTTGACCGACGAGATGCGTGCCCTGGCCGTGACAATGGGTGGACCATGCATTCTTCTGCGCCGCATCGGCGCGCCCCCAGCCGTGCGTGGAAGAAGCTCTCCGGCTACCTGGCTGTAGGGCTCCTGGCGCTCGGCCTGTCCGCCGTCTCCCTGCCAGGCTCAGCCAGTCCGTCGGCGGCTGCTCTGAGCGCCCGCGGCCCGAGGTCCGCTGCCCGCAGTCCGATCAAGCACGTCGTCATCCTCTACCAGGAGAACCACTCGTTCGACGACGTGCTGGGCCAGGTATGCCAGCAGCGCAGGATCTCCTGCCACGGGTACACCGGGCCGGTGAAGTTCGCCGACGGTCGACGAGCCGGCAACATCGTCGAACCCGACATCGTCCCCAGAGTGGACCACCTGCCGAGGTCGCAGTTCCTGGGTCTCGCCAACAGGTGGGACCGCATCGCCGGATGTGAGAAGAAGCCCTTCGTCTGCGTGACGCACTACCGGCCGAAGGACATCCCCAACCTCGCCGCGCTGGCCCGCCGCTACGTCGTGTCCGACCGGTCGTTCGCGTCTGACAAGACGGCCTCGTTCGGAGCCCATATCACTCTCCCCGCAGGGACGATCGACGGCTTCGTCGGCACCAACCCGCACCCCGCTCAGCACGAGCCCGCCGGTATCGGCTGGGGCTGCCCGAGCCACAAGAACGCGCTCTGGACCGCTCCTCACAGCAACTCCCAAAGGCTGGTTCCCTCCTGTATCCCGGACAGCAAAGGCCATGGTCCGTACCGCGCAAGCCCGGTGAGATACGCCCCGACGATCATGGAGCGGCTGGAGGAGAAGGGCCTGACCTGGCACGTCTACCAGGGACACCGGACCGACGCCCCCACCCAGCAGATCTGGGCGGTCTGTCAGTACTTCGACTGGTGCGATCAGCACCGGTTCAACCTGCATCACAACTCCTCGACCACTACCTTCATCAACGCCGCGGACCGGGGTCGACTGCCGTCCCTGTCGATACTGCTCCCGCTGGAGGGCTACTCGCAGCACAACCAGGCAAGCATGAAGGTCGGCGACAACTACATCGGCCGGATTCTGAAAGCCACCCAGAACGGCCCCGAATGGCGACACACGGCCGTCTTCGTCACCTACGACGACTGCGGGTGCTTCTTCGACCACGTGAAGCCGCCAGGTCGGCTCGGAGTGCGCGAGCCCATGGTGATCATCAGTCCTTGGGCCAAACCCGGCTACAGCGACGGCAACACCGCGGTCGTGCCGTACTCGATGCTCGCATTCGTGGAGTGGGACTTCCGGCTGGCCAGCCTCACGCGCAACGTCTCGAACGCCTACAACTACCGTCGGTCATTCAACTTCCACAAGCCGCACATGACGCCGGCACCCATCATCATGAGCCACGTCTCGAAGCATGAGCTTCGCGTCATCGCGGCGCTTCCGCCTGATGACGTGGGCACCTGACCCTCCCGCCCGCCGACGGACAGGCGGTCGTCGAGCCGGGGTGGGATAGCGTCGCCTCATGCCGCTCGACCCTGCCCTCGCGGGACGCACCTTCGCGCCCACCGAGCCCTATCTGGTGAGTCGGGAGCGGATCATCGAGTTCTGCGGGGCCGTCGGCGCCGAACTCGTCGACTCCGGTGATACGGCACCCCTGACCTTCCCGTTTGTGATCGCCTTCGGTGCCATGACGCAGCTGATGGCCGATCCCGAGGTCGGCATCGAGCTTCAGAACGTGGTCCACGGAGAGCAGCGCTTCGAGCAGGTCCGCCCGGTGCGGACGGGCGACGTCCTCACCGGCACCTTGAGTATCGAGACTGTGCGCACTGCCGCTGGCATGGACATGATCGCCACGCGCACCGAGATCGCCGCTGCCGACGGCGAGCCGGTCTCGTCAGCCTTCGCGCTGCTCCTGCACCGTGGGGAGGCTTCCTCGTGAGCTTCGAGGTCGGCCAGCAGCTCGAGCCGAGGTCGTACCGTGTGACCAGGTCCGACCTGATCCGCTACACGGGCGCATCCGGCGACCGCAACCCGATCCACTGGAGCGAGCGGGTGGCGACCTCGGTCGGGCTTCCCGGCGTGATCGCCCACGGGATGTACACCCTGGCGCTGGCCGGCCGCGCGGTGACGAGCTGGGTGGGTGACCCGGCGGCGGTGGAGTCGTTCGGAGCGCGTTTCACCAACCCAGTCCCCCTCCCCGACGACCACGACGGCACCGTGGGCGAGGTCGTCGGCGTCGTCTCGAAGGTCGAGTCTGGCCTGGCCACCATCGACCTGACCGTGACGAACGATGGCGTCAAGGTGCTCGGCATGTGCAAGGCGGTCGTGCGGTGCTGACCAGGACGGCCGAGCCGCTGGCGCGCTGGACCACGCTGCGGCTCGGTGGGCCGCCGGCCACCTTCGTCGAGGCGGCCACCCGCCCCGAGCTGTATGCTGCCGTCGCCTCCGCCGACGCCGCCGGCGTGGCGGTGCTGATCCTCGGCGGCGGCAGCAACCTGGTCGTGGCCGATGAAGGCTTCGCCGGGACCGTGGTGCGCGTCGCCAACACCGGAGCCGTACCCGCTGGCAGCCAGTGCTCGGGCGCCGAGGTGACAGTCGAGGCAGGCGAGGACTGGGATGCCCTTGTCGCCCGGACGGTCGACGAGGAGTGGATCGGCGTCGAGGCGCTCTCGGGTATCCCGGGCACGGTGGGTGCAGTGCCGATCCAGAATGTCGGCGCCTACGGCCAGGAGGTGGCCGACACGATCTCGCAGGTCCACGTCTACGACAGGCTCGAACGACGTACCCGGACCGTCTTCGCCTTCGACTGTGGCTTCGGCTACCGCACGAGCGTCTTCAAGCGAGAGCCGGGCCGCTACGTCGTCGGGGCGGTCACGTTCCAGTTCCGGCTCGGCGACCTCGGCGCGCCGATCCGGTACGCCGAGCTCGCCCGTACCCTCCAGATCGCGGTGGGGGAGCGGGCCCTGTCGGCCGACGTGCGACGGGCGGTGCTGGCGCTGCGCGCGAGCAAGGGGATGGTCCTCGACGAGGCGGACCGCGACACATGGAGCGCGGGCTCGTTCTTCACCAATCCGTTCGTGGCCGCGTCCGAGCTTCCCGGCGGGGCGCCTTGCTTCGTGCAGCCCGACGGCACCGTCAAGACGAGCGCGGCCTGGCTGATCGAGCACAGCGGATACGCCAAGGGCTACGGCAACGAGCGGGTCGCCCTCTCCTCCAAGCACGCACTCGCGATCACCAACCGGGGGGCCGCGACGGCCGCCGACGTGGTGGCACTTGCGCGGGAGATCCGGGCCGGCGTCCGGGAGAGGTTCGGCATCACCCTGAAAATCGAGCCGGTCCTCGTCGGCTGCTCGATCTGACCGAACGGCGCCTCGCCGCAGAGATACGGAGGGCTTAGCTGCTGAGCCACGCGTCGATCTCGCGCAACAACTGGTCACGGACGTCGTCGGGCGCGGCAGAGCCGCGCACCGACATCCGCGCCAGCTCGGCGAGCTCGGGGTCGGTGAACCTGTGGACGTGGCGGGCCGCTTCGTACTGGTCCAGCAGGCGTGACCCGAACAGCAGCGGGTCGTCGGCCCCGAGTGCGACCGGGATGCCGGCGTCGAAGAGCTTCCGCAACGGGACCGACGCCAGGTCGGGGTAGACGCCGAGGGCCACGTTGGACTGGGGGCAGATCTCGAGCGTGATGCCAGCCTCGGCGAGGTGAGCCACCAGGAGCGGGTCCTCGATGGACCGGACCCCGTGACCGATGCGCTGCGCTCCCAGCCCATCCAGGCACGACCAGACGCTCTCCGGTCCACCGAGCTCGCCGCCGTGCGGCGTCGCGAGCAGGCCGGCCCGGCGGGCGATGTCGAAGGCCTTCGAGAAGGCGAGCGCCTCACCGCGCCGCTCGTCGTTGGACAGTCCGAACCCGACCACGCCCCGCCCGACGTACTGCGCCGCCAGCCGTGCGAGAGTGCGGGCGTCGAGCGGGTGCCGGGTGCGGTTCGCCGCGATCACCACCGACACCGCGACACCGGCGACCACCGTCGCCTCGCGTGCCGCGTCGAGGACGAGTTCGGTGAAGGCGGTGATCCCGCCGAACAGGGCAGCGTACCCGCTGGGGTCGACCTGGATCTCCAGCCAGCGCGAGCCCTCGGCCGCGTCGTCCTGGGCCGCCTCGGTGACCAGCCGCCGGACCGAAGCCTCGGTCGTGAGCACGGCCCTGGCGATGTCGTAGAGACGCTGGAAGCGGAACCAGCCCTTCTCGTCGGTCGCCGACAGCTCGGGTGGCCAGTCATCGGTGAGTCCGTCGGGCAGCCACATCCCCTGCTGCCGCGCGAGGTCGAGCACCGTGCGATGCCGCATCGAACCGGTGAAGTGCAGGTGCAGATGGGCCTTGGGAAGCCTGTCGAGACGGCGACCGGTCACCGCCTCGACGCCGCCGTTCAGCCCAGCAGCTTCTGGATGCGCGAGACGCCCTCGGCTAGGTCGTCGTCGCCGAGCGCATACGACAGCCGCAGGTATCCCGGGCTGCCGAAGGCCTCGCCGGGGACGACGGCGACCTCGGCCTCGTCAAGGATGATCTCGGCCAGCTCAGCGGACGTCCCAGCCCGCCGCCCGGCGATGTCACGCCCGAGCGCGCCCTTCACGGAGGGATACGCGTAGAACGCGCCCATCGGCTCGGGGCAGGTGAAGCCCTCCACCTCGTCGAGCATCGCCACGATGGTCTGGCGACGGCGGTCGAAGGCGCGTCGCATCTCGGCGACCGCGCTCAGGTCACCGGATACCGCTGCCAGCGCGGCGCGCTGGGCCACGTTGCACACGTTGGAGGTGGTGTGGGACTGGAGGTTGGTCGCAGCCTTGATCACGTCGGTCGGCCCGATCATCCAGCCGACCCGCCACCCCGTCATCGCGTAGGTCTTGGCCACGCCGTTGAGGACCACGCAACGATCCGCTATCTCCGGCACCTGCACCGGCATGGAGCTGAAAACAGCGTCGCCGTAGACCAGGTGCTCGTAGATCTCGTCGGTCGCCACCCACAGGCCGTGCTCGTTGGCCCACTCGGCGATCTCCGTGACCTGGGCGGGGCTGTAGACGGCGCCGGTGGGGTTCGAGGGCGAGCAGAACAGCAGCATGGTCGTACGGTCGGTGCGCGCCGCCTCGAGCTGCTCCACTGTGACCAGGTAGTCCTGCGTCTCGTCGGCGAGGACGTCCACGGCTACGCCACCGGCGAGACCGATCGCCTCCGGGTACGTCGTCCAGTAGGGGGTCGGCAGCAGCACCTCGTCACCGGGGTCGAGCAGGGTGGCGAAGGTCTGGTAGACGGCCTGCTTGCCGCCGTTGGTGACCAGCACCTGCGACGCCTCGACGTCGTACCCGGAGTCGCGCCGGGTCTTGTCGGCGATCGCCCGCCTCAGCTCGGGGAGCCCTGCTGCCGGCGTGTAGTGGTGGTTCTTGGGGTCCCTGGCCGCCTCGATGGCCGCCGCCACGACGTAGTCGGGCGTGGGGAAGTCGGGCTCACCCGCGCCGAACCCGATGACAGGTCGCCCGGCGGCCTTCAGCGCCTTGGCCCTGGCGTCGACCGCCAACGTCGCCGATTCGGCGATCGCTGCGATGCGCCGGGAGATCCGTTTAGGTGCGATCGTGTGCTGGTCGGAGCTCATGACTCCATCCTCGCATCACCGCGGCGACGGGTGGCCGTTCGGTTCGACCTAGCAGCCCGTCACCACGTACACTCGCTTCTTGGTGGCCTTTGCACCCTTGTTCGCCGCGCCTTGACCCCTGTCGAGACCCTGAGCACAGGCGGGTCACCGGAGGGCAGTGGCTCAATTGGTAGAGCACCGGTCTCCAAAACCGGCGGTTGGGGGTTCAAGTCCCTCCTGCCCTGCGACATGGACGAGCAGACACGAGGAAGGCAAGGAAGTGAAGTGACAGAGACCCGCGCAACGAGCTCATCGAGCGAGCGTCGCCCGGCCAAGCCCGGCCGCACGAGCCTTGGTCTCTTCCTGCGTCAGGTCATCGCTGAGCTGCGCAAGGTCATCTGGCCGACGCGTGACCAGCTGGTCACCTACTTCATGGTGGTGCTCGTCTTCGTCCTCTTCATGATCGTGTTCGTGTCGCTGCTGGACTACGGGTTCAACAGCGCCATGTTCTCGATCTTCGGCTGAGGCGCCTCGCCCCAGCAACGATGACCGCGGAAGTATGTGAGTGAAAAACCCATGACCGAGCAAACTGTGTCGCCTCCTGTCGATGTCTCCGCTGACGACGTCGGTGAGCCGCTGGCTGAGCCGATCGAGTCCGACGCCCTGGTCGACGCCGACGCGCTCGACCCTGCCGACGATTCGACAGACGATGCCGCGACCGACGATGCCGCGACTGACGATGCCGCGACTGACGATGCCGCGACTGACGCGGCGGCGGCCGATGCGCCCGCCGACGGTGCCGAGGCTGCTGACGAGGCCGCGGAGGTGGTCGTCGACCCGCTCGAGGAGTTTCGCGCCGCGCTCCGCGCCAAGCCGGGGGACTGGTACGTCATCCACACCTACTCGGGCATGGAGAACCGGGTCCGGACCAACCTCGAGAACCGGATCGCCTCCCTCAACATGGAGGACTACATCTACGAGGTGCACGTCCCGCAGGAGGAGGTCGCGGAGATCAAGAACGGCCAGCGCCGGATGGTACGCCGCACCGTTCTCCCGGGCTATGTCCTGGTTCGGATGGAGCTGACCGACGAGTCATGGTCGGCGGTTCGGCATACGCCGTCCGTGACGGGGTTCGTCGGGCACAGCCACCAACCCGTTCCGCTCAGCCTGACCGAGGTCGAGGATATGCTGGCACCTGCTGTCGTGCTCGAGACCGAGACGCCGCAGCAGCTCAAGCAGAAGAAGGTCGAGTTCACCGACTTCTACTCCGGCGACTCGGTCATGGTCGTGGACGGGCCGTTCGCCACGCTCCACGCGACCATCACGGAGATCAACGTCGACGCCCAGCGGGTCAAGGCGCTGGTCGAGATCTTCGGGCGCGAGACGCCCGTCGAGCTCAGCTTCACCCAGATCGAGAAGGTCTGACTACTCTCCACTGTGTGAGCAGCAGCTCACAGCCCCACCACAGCCACCAAGCCACCACCAAGGACCCGAACCATGCCCCCCAAGAAGAAGAAGATCGCCGCACTCGTCAAGGTGCAGCTCAACGCCGGCGCCGCAACTCCGGCCCCGCCGGTCGGTACCGCGCTCGGCCCGCACGGTGTCAACATCATGGAGTTCTGCAAGGCTTACAACGCCGCGACCGAGGCGATGCGCGGAAGCGTCATCCCCGTCGAGATCACGATCTACGAGGACCGCTCGTTCACGTTCATCACCAAGACCCAGCCAGCGGCCGAGCTGATCAAGAAGGCGGCCGGCCTGGCCAAGGGATCGTCCACACCGCATACCGACAAGGTCGGACGGATCAACCGGGAGCAGGTTCGCGAGATCGCCACCATCAAGCTCCCCGACCTCAACGCGAACGACGTCGACGCCGCGATGAAGATCGTCGAAGGCACGGCGCGTTCGATGGGCGTCACCATCGCCGGCTGACACCTGCCCGCGACATACCCGTGGTAGGGCCGCGCTGGCCCGTCGTCACCACACCTGGTCACATCTGAGAAAGGAACCAGACATGCAGCGCAGCAAGGCATATCGAGCAGTGGCGGCAACGATCGAGAAGGACGCCGTCTACTCCCCGCTCGAGGCGATCAAGATCGCCCGGACCAGTAAGACGACGAAGTTCGACTCCACTGTCGAGGTCGCCATGCGGCTCGGGGTGGATCCGCGCAAGGCAGACCAGATGGTCCGCGGCACCGTCAACCTGCCCCACGGCACCGGCAAGACCGCCCGTGTCCTGGTCTTCGCCAACGGCGACAAGGCCGACGACGCCCGAGCAGCCGGCGCCGACTTCGTTGGTAGCGACGACATGATCGACAAGGTCACCGGTGGCTGGCTGGACTTCGACGCCGTCGTCGCCACTCCCGACATGATGGGGAAGGTCGGCCGCCTTGGACGGGTCCTCGGCCCGCGCGGGCTCATGCCCAACCCCAAGACCGGCACCGTCACGCCGGATGTCACCAAGGCGGTGACGGACATCAAGGGCGGCAAGATCGAGTTCCGCGTCGACCGACACGCGAACCTGCACTTCATCATCGGGAAGTCGTCGTTCTCCAGCGACAAGCTTGCCGAGAACTACGCCGCCGCCCTGGACGAGGTGCTGCGCCTCAAGCCGTCCAGCTCCAAGGGCCGGTATCTGAGGAAGATCACCTTCTCGACCACGATGGGTCCCGGGATCCAGGTCGACGCCAACCGGACGCGCAACGTCACCGTCGACGACGAGGGCTGAAAACGGCGCGACGCCTCGGGCGACCCGTGGGCGGCGTAGTCTTGCGCAGTGCCCGCTTCGGGCGAATTCAACCACGGCAATGCGACGAGGGGATTCGATGAGGATGCAACGTTTGACGGCGGCTGTGGGCGCTGCTGCCCTGGCCGTGACAATGTCAGCGTGCGGGAGCAGTACCGGTTCGGCCGGCGGCGGTGGCGTAGCGGCTGCTCTGACCCAGGCGGACTTCACCAAGACCGTGGTGGCCGCGCAGCACAAGATCCAGTCCGCCCACGTGGAGGCGACGATCAAGACCTCCGGGCAGTCCGGAACTCTTTCCGGAGACTTCTCCGGCTACAGCGGCGATGTGTCCAGCCTGTCGATGGAAATGAAGGTCGGCATCGCGGGTCATGACCTGGAGATGCGTCTGGTCCACAAGGTCCTGTATGTCCACGGGGTGGGGGCTTTGGCCGGAGGCGGGAAGCCCTGGGTGAAGATCGACCTGAGCGACCCGAGCAACCCGATGTCGGGCATCCTCGACACGGCCAACCCGCAGAGCTTCACGGCCTACCTGCAGGCGGTCAAGCAGCTCAAGGACGATGGCACCGAGACGGTCGACGGGGTCGCCACTCACCACTACTCGGTGACAATCGACACGGCGAAGGCGTTGGCGGCCAGCCCGGCGTTCAAGGGCCAGGACGTGTCGAAGCTGGGCATGCCGTCGACGATCACCAGTGACGTCTGGCTGAACAGCGACAACCTCCCGGTCAAGATGTCGGTCCCGGTGGGCTCTGGTAGCTCGTTCGTCGCCCACTTCTCGAAGTATGGCGAGCCGGTGTCGGTCGTCGCCCCACCGGCCAGCCAGGTCGGCAAGTTCAACATCCCCGGCTGACCGGGCCGTCGGTCTTCTACCCGTCAAGACGTGATTTGGTCACCTCTTGCGCGGGGCGTACGCTTGGACGTACCAAAGACCGCTGGCTGTTGACAGTGCTCACGCACCGTTGACCGAAGGTCCCGCATGAGCGGGCGGCCCGCGCAGGTGAACCGGTTCGAGACGATCATTCGATCGACATCCTCGCCCTGTGCACCTGCACGGGGCGTTCTCTTGTGTACGGGACCGATGCCCACGGGGCCGCTGTCTTCGGCGTCAGATGTCCACGCTCGAAGGAGACCCCATGGCTCGGCCCGACAAGGCAGCAGCCGTCGCGGAGTTGGCGGAGGAGTTCCGCTCTTCCGGTGGCGCCGTGCTGACCGACTACCGCGGACTCACCGTGAAGCAGCTGCAGGAGCTGCGACGGGTGCTCGGCGACAGCGCCAGCTATGCCGTCGTCAAGAACACCCTGACCAAGATCGCCGCTGAGCAGGCGGGTGTGTCAGGTTTCGACGACCTGCTCGTCGGCCCGACCGCGATCGCCTTCATCAAGGGCGACGCCGTCGAGGTGGCCAAGGGCCTTCGCGACTTCGCCCGCACCTACCCCCCGCTGGTGATCAAGGGCGGCATCCTCGACGGCAAGACGCTCAGCGTGGCCGAGATCGCCAAGATCGCCGACCTCGAGTCCCGAGAGGTACTCCTCGGCAAACTGGCGGGCGCTCTGCTCGCCTCCCTGCAGAATGCCGTCTACATGTTCAACGAGCCGCTCGCCCAAGCCGCTCGGTTGGCTGGCGCCCTCCAGTCGAAGGCCGAGCAGGACCCGTCCATTCTCCGCGGCGGAGTGGGAGAGTCGGCCGCTGAGGCTGTCGACGTCTCGACAGATCCGGACGGCGACATCACCGCCGGGGTCGACGCGCCCGCCGAACCGGACGCGCCCGCCGAACCGGACGCGCCCACCGAACCGGACGCGTCCGCCGCCGCGGCCGTACCGACGGCCGACGACGCTCCCGCACTGCAGAGCGCCGGCGACGTCACCGTGGTCCCAGAAGTCGGTGACACCGTCGTCGTGGACGACAACCTTGTCATCGAACCACCCCCTGAGACGCCGACCACCGAGGGCTGACGGGGGCACCAATTCCCACAACCCGTACCCCAACCCCCGAACACACCCCACCCAGCGCGGTCAGCGGCCAGCCGGTCTCTGCCAGCACCACACGAGAAGGAAGTGCCATCATGGCGAAGCTCAGCACCGACGAGCTCCTCGACGCGTTCAAGGAGATGACGCTTCTCGAGCTCAGCGAGTTCGTGAAGCAGTTCGAGGACACCTTCGGAGTGACCGCGGCGGCCCCCGTCGCCGTCGCGTCGTCCGCACCGGCAGCAGCCGCTGAGGAGGTCGTCGAGCAGGACGAGTTCGACGTCGTCCTCGAGGCGGCCGGCGACAAGAAGATCCAGGTCATCAAGGAGGTGCGCAGCCTGACCAGCCTGGGCCTCAAGGAGGCGAAGGACCTGGTCGAAGCCGCCCCCAAGGCCATCCTCGAGAAGGTCGCCAAGGACGCCGCGGAGAAGGCGCGCGAGGCGCTCGAAGGCGCCGGCGCCACCGTCACCGTCAAGTAGCACGGCTGGCGGACCACCCGCAGACGCCGCGAGGGCGATCGCGCTGAGTCCGGCGCGGTCGCCCTTGGCGTACCCGCCGTGGCGCTTTCGTTACGCTTTGTCCAGAAGTTTTGCCATCAATTCGGCGGTTGCGCTTGACTACGTCGCCAGACGTGGGGCATGCTCAGCGTCAGTTCCGCTCGCAGTCCTAGGTTGAGCGCTGTGCCACTGTGCTCCAGGACTGGACAGCAGTCCCCCGGAGGGGTAAACTGCTCTATTGCGCTGCCTCCCGCTCCCTTCGACCCGGTTTCCGGGTGACTTTGGCATGCGTATTGGGATGAGTCCGCGAGCCTTCGGAAGGACCACTCTTGGCCGCCTCGCGCAACGCCAGCAACACAACCGCCAACCGCCCCACCAACACAGAACTCACCGGGCGAGTGTCATTCGCCAAGATCGCAGAGCCCCTCGAGGTTCCGGATCTGCTTGCTCTCCAGGCCACCAGCTTCGACTGGCTCGTGGGCAACGACGAATGGGTCACCCGCGCTGAAGCAGCCCGGTCCGAGGGACGTGAGGACGTCTCCCGCAAGTCCGGTCTGGAGGAGATCTTCGAGGAGATCTCCCCGATCGAGGACTTCTCGGGGACGATGAGCCTCTCGTTCCGCGACCACCGCTTCGAGCCTCCGAAGAACACCGTCGAGGAGTGCAAGGAGCGCGACTTCACCTACGCCGCTCCGCTGTTCGTGACCGCAGAGTTCATGAACAACGAGACCGGTGAGATCAAGAGTCAGACGGTCTTCATGGGTGACTTCCCCCTGATGACCGACAAGGGCACGTTCATCGTCAACGGCACCGAGCGTGTCGTCGTGTCGCAGCTGGTGCGCTCCCCAGGGGTGTACTTCGAGCGCAGCATCGACAAGACCTCCGACAAGGACGTCTTCACCGCGAAGATGATCCCGTCGCGCGGCGCCTGGCTCGAGTTCGAGATCGACAAGCGCGACATGGTCGGCGTACGCCTCGACCGCAAGCGCAAGCAGAACGTCACCGTGCTGCTGAAGGCGCTCGGCTGGACCGAGGCACAGATCCTCGAGGAGTTCGGCGAGTTCGAGTCCATCCGGCTCACGCTCGAGAAGGACCACACCTCCGGCCAGGACGACGCCCTGCTCGACATCTACCGCAAGCTCCGCCCGGGCGAGCCGCCGACGCGCGAGGCCGCGCAGACGCTGCTCAACAACTACTACTTCAACCCCAAGCGCTACGACCTGGCCAAGGTGGGTCGCTACAAGATCAACAAGAAGCTCGGCCAGGAGGAGGCCTTCGACCAGCAGACGCTCACCGTCGACGACATCGTGGCGGCGATCCGCTACATCGTCGCCCTGCACGACGGCCGCGCCGAGATGCAGGCCCCGCATGGCACGATGGTCGTCGAGTCTGACGACATCGACCACTTCGGCAACCGTCGCCTGCGCACGGTCGGCGAGCTGATCCAGAACCAGCTCCGCACCGGGCTGGCCCGGATGGAGCGGGTCGTCCGGGAGCGGATGACCACCCAGGACGTCGAGGCGATCACGCCGCAGACGCTGATCAACATCCGGCCCGTCGTCGCGGCGCTGAAGGAGTTCTTCGGCACCTCGCAGCTGAGCCAGTTCATGGACCAGATCAACCCGCTCGCGGGCCTGACGCACAAGCGTCGGCTGTCGGCGCTCGGGCCCGGTGGCCTCTCGCGAGAGCGGGCAGGCTTCGAGGTACGAGACGTCCACGTCTCGCACTACGGTCGGATGTGCCCGATCGAGACCCCTGAGGGCCCCAACATCGGCCTGATCGGTTCGCTCGCGACCTACGGACGCGTCAACGCGTACGGCTTCGTGGAGACGCCCTATCGCAAGGTCGTCGACGGTGTCGTGACCGAGCGGATCGACTACCTGACCGCCGACGAGGAGGACCGCGTCGTCATCGCTCAGGCGAATGCTCCGCTGACGGTCGACTTCACCTTCGCGGAGGAGAGGGTGCTCGTTCGTGAGCGTCGCGGCGAGGTCGACTACATCCTCGGCAGCGACGTCGACTACATGGACGTGTCCCCTCGACAGATGGTGTCCGTTGCCACGGCGCTGATCCCGTTCCTCGAGCACGACGACGCCAACCGGGCGCTGATGGGCTCGAACATGCAGCGCCAGGCGGTCCCGCTGATCCGTGCGGAAGCGCCGCTCGTCGGCACCGGCATGGAGTACCGGGCAGCCGTCGACGCCGGTGACGTCGTGGTGGCCAAGGCCGCTGGAGTCGTCACGGACGTGTCTGCGGACTACGTCGAGATGATGGAGGACGACGGGCACTATGAGACCTACCGTCTCGCCAAGTTCCGACGCTCCAACCAGGGCACCTGCGTCAACCAGCGGCCGACCGTCGCCGAGGGTGACCGACTCGAGAAGGGCGCACCTATCGCCGACGGGCCGAGCACCGACAAGGCCGAGATGGCACTCGGTCGTAACCTGCTGGTCGCGTACATGCCGTGGGAGGGTCACAACTACGAGGACGCGATCATCTTGAGCCAGCGTCTGGTGCAGGAGGACGTCCTCACCTCGATCCACATCGAGGAGCACGAGGTCGACGCCCGCGACACCAAGCTTGGCCCAGAGGAGATCACCCGGGACATCCCGAACGTCTCCGACGAGATGTTGGCCGACCTCGACGAGCGCGGCATCATCCGTATCGGCGCCGAGGTCGTACCTGGCGACATCCTGGTCGGCAAGGTCACGCCCAAGGGCGAGACCGAGCTGACGCCGGAGGAGCGGCTGCTTCGCGCGATCTTCGGTGAGAAGGCGCGCGAGGTGCGCGACACCTCGCTCAAGGTGAAGCACGGCGAGAGCGGCATCGTCATCGGCGTCCGGGTGTTCGACCGCGAAGAGGACGACGAGCTGCCCCCCGGCGTGAACCAGCTGATCCGGGTCTACGTCGCTCAGAAGCGCAAGATCTCCGACGGCGACAAGCTCGCCGGACGCCACGGCAACAAGGGCGTCATCTCGAAGATCCTGCCGGCTGAGGACATGCCGTTCCTCGAGGACGGTACGGCCGTCGACATCATCCTCAACCCGCTCGGCGTGCCCGGCCGGATGAACATCGGCCAGATCCTCGAGACCCACCTCGGGTGGGTCGCGAAGACGGGCTGGCAGGTCGAGGGTGACGACGCCGAGTGGAAGCAGCGCCTCGCGAGCATCGGCGTCAGCCAGGGCGTGCCGGACACCAACGTCGCCACCCCGGTGTTCGACGGTGCCCGCGAGGACGAGATCTCCGGCCTGCTCGCTGCCACGTTGCCCAACCGCGACGGTGAGCGACTGGTCAAGGGTGACGGCAAGGCGCGGCTGTTCGACGGCCGTACCGGCGAGCCTTTCCCCGAGCCGGTCGCCGTCGGGTACACCTACATCATCAAGCTCAACCACCTGGTCGATGACAAGATCCACGCCCGTTCGACCGGGCCGTACTCGATGATCACCCAGCAGCCGCTGGGTGGTAAGGCGCAGTTCGGTGGTCAGCGCTTCGGTGAGATGGAGGTGTGGGCGCTCGAGGCCTACGGTGCCGCCTATGCACTGCAGGAGCTGCTGACGATCAAGTCCGACGACGTCCTCGGCCGTGTGAAGGTCTACGAGGCCATCGTGAAGGGCGAGAACATCCCGGAGCCGGGCATCCCTGAGTCGTTCAAGGTGCTCGTCAAGGAGATGCAGTCGCTCTGTCTGAATGTCGAGGTGCTGTCCAGCGACGGCGTCGCGATGGATATGCGAGACACCGACGAGGACGTGTTCCGAGCAGCTGAGGAGCTCGGGATCGACTTGGCGAGGCGCCCCAACGAGGGCATCAGCTCGGTCGAGGAAGTCTGAGCAGACGGCGAGAGGGTGTGACGCGGGCGAGTTCCGCGTCACACCCTCCCGCTCCGCCGAAGCCAGCGTGCTGGTGGGGCAACCGGGTCAGCGATGGCCCGAACCAGAAACAACCACAAAAATAGATAAAGGACGTGTCTTGCTAGACGTCAACTTCTTCGACGAGCTCCGCATCGGTCTCGCCACCGCTGACGATATCCGTCAGTGGAGCCATGGCGAGGTCAAGAAGCCCGAAACCATCAACTACCGCACTCTCAAGCCGGAGCGTGACGGGCTCTTCTGCGAGAAGATCTTCGGTCCCACCCGCGACTGGGAGTGCTACTGCGGCAAGTACAAGCGCGTCCGCTTCAAGGGCATCATCTGCGAGCGCTGCGGCGTCGAGGTCACCCGCTCCAAGGTACGCCGTGAGCGGATGGGTCACATCGAGCTCGCCGCGCCCGTGACGCACATCTGGTACTTCAAGGGTGTGCCCAGCCGGCTCGGGTACCTGCTCGACCTTGCGCCCAAGGACCTCGAGAAGGTCATCTACTTCGCCGCATACATGATCACCGCTGTCGACGACGAGGCGCGTCACCGCGACCTGTCGTCCCTCGAGGCCAAGATAGACGTCGAGCGCAAGCAGCTCGAGCAGCGTCGTGACTCCGACATCGAGACCCGGATGGCCAAGCTCGAGGAGGACCTCGGCGCACTCGAGACCGAGGGCGCCAAGGCCGACGCCAAGCGCAAGGTCAAGGAGGGTGCCGAGCGCGAGCTCAAGCAGCTCCGGGACCGTTCGCAGCGCGAGCTCGACCGGATCGAGGAGGTCTGGACGACCTTCCGCACGCTCAAGGTCCAGGACCTGATGGGCGACGAGATCCTGTACCGCGAGATGAAGCTCCGCTTCGGGAAGTACTTCGAAGGCGCCATGGGCGCCGAGGCGATCCAGAAGCGGCTGACCAGCTTCGACCTGCAGAGCGAGTCAGAGAACCTCCGCGAGATCATCCGCAGCGGCAAGGGGCAGCGCAAGACGCGGGCGCTCAAGCGGCTCAAGGTCGTGTCGGCATTCATGTTGACGACCAACAGCCCCGGCGGCATGGTGCTCGACTGCGTCCCTGTCATCCCGCCGGACCTGCGCCCGATGGTGCAGCTCGACGGTGGCCGGTTCGCCACGTCCGACCTCAACGACCTCTACCGCCGGGTGATCAACCGCAACAACCGGCTGAAGCGGCTGCTCGACCTCGGGGCACCCGAGATCATCGTCAACAACGAGAAGCGGATGCTCCAGGAGGCCGTGGACTCGCTGTTCGACAACGGCCGCCGCGGGCGCCCTGTCACCGGACCGGGCAACCGACCGCTCAAGTCGCTGTCCGACATGCTCAAGGGCAAGCAGGGCCGGTTCCGTCAGAACCTGCTCGGCAAGCGCGTCGACTACTCCGGCCGCTCGGTCATCGTCGTCGGCCCGCAGCTCAAGCTGCACCAGTGCGGTCTGCCCAAGCAGATGGCGCTCGAGCTCTTCAAGCCCTTCGTGATGAAGCGGCTCGTCGACCTCAACCACGCGCAGAACATCAAGAGCGCCAAGCGCATGGTCGAGCGCAGCCGCCCCGTGGTCTGGGACGTCCTCGAAGAGGTCATCACCGAGCATCCGGTGCTGCTCAACCGCGCACCGACACTGCACCGGCTGGGTATCCAGGCGTTCGAGCCGCAGCTGATCGAGGGCAAGGCCATCCAGATCCACCCGCTCGTCTGCTCGGCCTTCAACGCCGACTTCGACGGCGACCAGATGGCTGTGCACCTGCCGCTGTCGGCCGAGGCTCAGGCCGAGGCCCGCATCCTGATGCTGTCGACCAACAACATCTTGAAGCCGGCAGACGGCCGCCCGGTCACGATGCCGACCCAGGACATGATCATCGGCATCTACTTCCTGTCACTGGACCGTGACGGTCACGTCGGTGAGGGCCGAGGGTTCGCGTCGGTCTCTGAGGCCATGATGGCTCTGGACCGCGGCGACATCGCCCTGCAGAGCAAGATCAAGCTCCGGTTCGACACTGTCGTCCCGCCGATCGGCTATGCCACTCCCGAGGGATGGGAGCCGGGCCAGCCGCTGACGCTGGAGACCACGCTCGGCCGTGCGATCTTCAACGAGGCGCTGCCGTGGAACTACGCCTACGTCAACGGCGAGGTCGGCAAGAAGCAGCTCGGCGTGATCGTCAACGACCTCGCCGAGCGCTACACCAAGGTCGAGGTGGCCACGGCACTCGACGCCCTCAAGGACGTCGGCTTCTACTGGGCCACTCGCTCCGGTGTCACGATCTCCATCGAGGACGTCGTCACACCGGTGGAGAAGCCGGAGATCATGGCGAGGTACGAGGCGCAGGCCGCGAAGGTGCAGCAGCAGTACGAGCGCGGGCTGATCACCGACGAGGAGCGCCGCCAGGAGCTCATCGAGATCTGGAACTCGGCGACGATCGACGTGGCCAAGGCCATGGAGGCGACATTCGAGAAGACGAACCCGATCTACATGATCGTCAACTCCGGTGCTCGCGGCAACATGACCCAGGTCCGGCAGATCGCCGGTATGCGTGGCCTTGTCGCCAACCCGAAGGGCGAGATCATCCCGCGCCCGATCAAGGCGAACTTCCGCGAGGGTCTGTCGGTGCTGGAGTACTTCATCTCGACCCACGGCGCCCGGAAGGGGCTGGCCGACACGGCACTGCGTACCGCCGACTCGGGGTACCTGACCCGGCGTCTGGTCGACGTCTCACAGGACGTCATCATCCGCGAGGACGACTGCGGCACCGAGCGCGGGCTCAGCAAGGTGATCGGCGTCAAGCTGGACGACGGTCGGGTGGTCAAGGACGAGTACGTCGAGACGTCCGCCTACGCACGGAACCTCGCTGTCGACGTCGAGCATCCCGAGACCGGTGAGATCTTGGCCCAGGCCCGTGACGACATCGGCGACGTGCTCATCAACATCCTGATCGCAGCCGGCATCCACGAGGTCAAGGTCCGTTCGGTTCTTACCTGTGACGCCAAGACCGGTACCTGCGCCAAGTGCTACGGTCGCTCGCTCGCCACCGGCAAGCTCGTCGACATCGGCGAGGCCGTCGGCATCATCGCGGCGCAGTCGATCGGCGAACCCGGCACGCAGCTGACCATGCGTACCTTCCACACCGGTGGCGTTGCTTCGGCCGACGACATCACGGAAGGTCTGCCGCGCGTGGTCGAGCTCTTCGAGGCACGCCAGCCCAAGGGCAAGGCGCCGATCTCGGAGTCGGCCGGTCGCGTCCGGATCGAGGACACCGACAAGACGCGCAAGATCGTGGTCGTCCCGGACGACGGATCCGAGGAGGTCGCGTACCCGGTCAGCAAGCGCACCAGGCTCCAGGTCGAGGACGGCCAGCACGTCGAGGTGGGTCAGCAGATGACTGTCGGCAAGGCCGACCCCGCGGATGTGCTGCGCGTGCTCGGGCCCCGCAAGACCCAGGAGCACCTGGTCGAGCAGGTCCAGGAGGTCTACCGTCGGCAGGCTGTGGCGATCCATGACAAGCACATCGAGATCATCATCCGGCAGATGCTGCGTCGGATCACGGTGATCGAGAGCGGCGACTCGCAGCTGCTCCCGGGTGAGCTGGTCGAGCGGATCCGGTTCGAGACCGAGAACCGCCGGGTCGTCGCCGAGGGCGGTACCCCCGCTTCGGGTCGTCCCGTGCTGATGGGGATCACCAAGGCCTCGCTGGCCACCGAGTCGTGGCTGTCTGCGGCCTCCTTCCAGGAGACCACCAGGGTGCTCACCGACGCGGCGATCCATGGCAAGTCCGACTCGCTGCGCGGGCTCAAGGAGAACGTCATCCTGGGCAAGCTCCTCCCGGCCGGCACCGGCCTGGAGCGCTACCGCAACATCCGGGTCGAGCCGACAGAGGAGGCCCGCGCGCAGGCCTATTCCATCGACTACGACACCTACGACTACGACTTCGGTCAGTCGACGGGTCAGGCCGTGGCGCTGGACGACTTCGACTTCGGGTCCTATCGGAACTGACGTCGAGGCTGCACCAGGGTTGAATCATCGGGCGAGGCCGGCTACCCACTTCGGGTGGCCGGCCTCGCTCCTTTCCCAGGGGGCCTCGGCCATGCCGACCTCCCGCCGCTCGTGCTGATCTCGCCGGTGTCACGATGCTGGCCCCGCAGCCGGCCGGGGTGGTGGTCCACCACAGCCACAGGCAGGAGGTCGCGTGGCCTTGTTGAAATGAAGTAATCATGTAATCTTTGGGTATGACAACTACTTCTTCTGACGCTGACATCAGGGCCTGGTTCACCGGCCGCCTCCCCGCCGAGTGGACCACCGAGTCCGCCGACATCACCATCGACCGTGAGGAGATCACGGTCCGCCTCCATATCGCCCCGGTCGAGATGGGAGCCGAGGCAACCGACGAGGCGAAGGCCGAGGCGGCCGCCGGCCGGATCTCCGGATGGCGCGAGGACACCCGCGAGGCGCGGATGACGATCGCCGGCGAAGCCCAGCACCGCTTCGAGCGTAAGGTCTCGTGGGGCGCGACGGTGGGCGACCGCGCGGCGCTGTTCACCCACCTCGCGGTTCCGGTCATGACCCGGCTTCGCCAGCCCCAGCGCCAGGTGCTGGACACCCTGGTCGAGTCCGGCGTCGCCCGCTCCCGTGCGGATGCGCTGAGCTGGTGCGTTCGACTGGTCGGCCAGCACAGCGACGAATGGCTGAGCGACCTGCGCTCGGCGATGGAGAATGTCCAGGCCGTCCGGGAGCAAGGTCCGACAGCCTGACCCTCGTGCACCGCGAGGGCAACAACTCGTTTTGACCCTGCCAGGACCACCCGGTAACCTTGATAACTGTGCCTGGATCGATCCAGGCCTTCTTGTGTGCCCATGGTTCGTCGTCCGTCCCCGAGACGTCACGCGGACTTGTGCAAGCCTCGAGATCGGCGCCCCGTACTGCAGCGTTCCCCAAGCGCGGCACGCCAGCGCCGTACGCAGATATCAACAGGAAAGAGAACGACGCGGTGCCCACCATCCAGCAGCTGGTCCGCAAGGGTCGCCAGGACAAGGTGTCGAAGACCAAGACTCCCGCGCTGAAGGGATCCCCTCAGCGACGCGGCGTCTGCACACGCGTCTACACGACCACGCCGAAGAAGCCGAACTCCGCCCTGCGCAAGGTCGCCCGGGTGAGACTTACCAGCGGTATCGAGGTGACGGCCTACATCCCCGGCGTCGGACACAACCTGCAGGAGCACTCGATCGTGCTCGTTCGCGGCGGCCGCGTGAAGGACCTTCCCGGTGTCCGGTACAAGATCATCCGCGGCTCGCTCGACACCCAGGGTGTCAAGAACCGCAAGCAGGCTCGCAGCCGCTACGGCGCGAAGAAGGAGAAGAAGTAATGCCACGCAAGGGACCCGCCCCGCGGCGGCCGATCGAGATCGACCCTGTGTACGGCAGCCCGTTGGTGACCCAGCTCATCAACAAGGTGCTCGTCGACGGCAAGAAGCAGGTCGCCGAGCGGATCGTCCACACCGCGCTCGAAGGCTGCCGCAACAAGAGCGGCACCGACCCCGTCGTGACGCTCAAGCGTGCGCTCGACAACGTGAAGCCCTCGCTGGAGGTCAAGAGCCGCCGTGTCGGTGGCGCGACATACCAGGTGCCGATCGAGGTCAAGGGACCTCGTTCGACGACGTTGGCTCTTCGTTGGCTGGTGCAGTACTCGCAGGCGCGTCGCGAGAAGACGATGTCCGAGCGGCTGATGAACGAGCTTCTGGACGCGTCCAACGGCCTTGGCGCAGCAGTCAAGCGCCGCGAGGACACCCACAAGATGGCGGATTCGAACAAGGCGTTCGCCCACTACCGCTGGTAGCCATCGGGGGTTCTGCGCGGCGCGGCGGACAGACGGCTGACTCGGCATATTACGGGTATCCGGAGCGTTGTCTAGAGCGTGCTGCTCAGCACACACCCACCCATTCTCCAAAGACGTGAGGGAAGCGCCAACCGTGGCAATCGAGATCACCACAGACCTCGGCAAGGTCCGAAACATCGGCATCATGGCACACATCGATGCCGGTAAAACCACGACCACCGAGCGAATCTTGTTCTATACCGGCATCAACTACAAGATCGGTGAGGTCCACGAGGGCGCGGCCACGATGGACTGGATGGAGGCGGAGCAGGAGCGTGGCATCACCATCACGTCCGCCGCCACCACCTGTATCTGGCACGACCACACCATCAACATCATCGACACCCCTGGACACGTCGACTTCACCATCGAGGTGGAGCGCTCCTTGCGCGTCCTCGACGGCGCGGTCGCCGTCTTCGACGGTGTCGCCGGCGTCGAGCCGCAGTCGGAGACCGTCTGGCGCCAGGCCAACCGCTACCGTGTCCCGCGACTCTGCTTCGTCAACAAGCTGGACCGCACGGGCGCCGAGTTCCACCGCTGCGTGGAGATGATCGAGTCGCGCCTCGGCGCTGTCCCGCTCGTCCTGCAGATCCCGATCGGGACCGAGGCCGACTTCATCGGAGTCGTCGACCTGGTCGCCATGCGGGCACTGACCTGGCGCGGCGAGACCGTCAAGGGCGAGGACTACGAGATCGAGGAGATCCCGGCGACCCACCTGGACGCCGCCCGCGAGTGGCGTGACCGGCTGCTCGAGACGATCGCCGAAGCCGATGACGAGATGATGGAGCTCTACCTCGAGGGTGAGGAGCCCACGGTCGAGGCCCTTCAGGCCGCGATCCGTCGCGCCACCATTCAGGACAAGCTGACGCCCGTACTGACCGGGACCGCTTTCAAGAACAAGGGCATCCAGCCCCTGCTCGACGCGGTCGTCGCCTATCTGCCGTCGCCGATCGACATCGACGCGGTCGAGGGACACGACGCCCGCGACGAGTCGATCACCGTTCTGCGCCGCCCGAGCGAGGACGAGCCGTTCTCCGCGCTGGCGTTCAAGATCATGTCCGACCCCCACCTGGGCAAGCTGACCTACCTGCGCGTCTACTCCGGTCGGCTCGACACCGGTACGACCGTGCTCAACCCGACCAAGGGTCGCAAGGAGCGGATCGGCAAGATCTACCGTATGCACGCCAACAAGCGTGAGGAGATCGCCTCCATCGGAGCCGGTCACATCGTCGCGGTGATGGGGCTCAAGGACACCACCACCGGCGAGACCTTGTGCGACCAGGCCAAGCCGGTCGTGCTCGAGTCGATGACCTTCCCCGCCCCGGTCATCCACGTGGCAATCGAGCCGAAGTCGAAGGTCGACCAGGAGAAGCTCGGCGGCGCGATCCAGCGCCTGTCCGAGGAGGATCCCACCTTCCAGGTGCGGACCGACGAGGAGACCGGCCAGACGATCATCGCCGGTATGGGTGAGCTGCACCTCGAGGTGCTCGTGGACCGGATGCGTCGTGAGTTCCACGTCGACGCCAACGTCGGCAAGCCCCAAGTGGCCTACCGCGAGACCATCCGCAAGGCCGTCACGAAGGTCGACTACGTCCACAAGAAGCAGACGGGTGGATCCGGGCAGTTCGCGAAGGTCATCATCGACATGGAGCCAACCGGCGGCGGTGACGGTGGCTACGAGTTCGTGAACGCTGTCACTGGTGGTCGCATCCCGCGCGAGTACATCCCCCCGGTCGACGAGGGGATCCAGGAGGCGATGGAGTTCGGCGTTCTCGCCGGCTACCCGATGGTCGACATCAAGGTGACGCTGCAGGACGGCGCCTACCACGACGTCGACTCCTCGGAGATGGCGTTCAAGATGGCCGGCCGGATGGTCTTCAAGGAGGCTGCGCGCAGAGCCGATCCGGCGCTGCTCGAGCCGGTGATGGCCGTCGAGGTCACCACCCCCGACGCCTACATGGGCGAGGTCATCGGTGACCTCAACTCACGCCGCGGCCAGATCCAAGCGATGGAAGAGGGCCTCGGAGGAGCGAAGCTCGTCAAGGCGCTCGTCCCGCTCTCGGAGATGTTCGGGTATGTCGGCGACCTACGGTCCAAGACCCAGGGTCGGGCGTCGTACTCGATGCAGTTCGACTCGTACGCCGAGGTTCCGCGGAGCATCGCTGACGAGATCATCCAGAAGGTCCGCGGCGAGTAAAGTACCGCCCGGCACACACGTAACGAGTCGCAAGATTCTCATCTAGGAGGAAGTCCAAGTGGCGAAGGCCAAATTCGAGCGGACCAAACCGCACGTAAACATCGGCACCATCGGCCACATCGACCACGGGAAGACCACTCTGACCGCGGCGATCTCGAAGGTGCTGCACGACAAGTTCCCCACGCTTAACCCCCAGTTCGCCTTCGATGACATCGACAAGGCACCTGAGGAGAAGCAGCGCGGTATCACGATCTCGATCGCTCACATCGAGTACCAGACCGAGGCGCGTCACTACGCCCACGTCGACTGTCCCGGTCACGCCGACTACATCAAGAACATGATCACCGGCGCGGCCCAGATGGACGGGGCGATCCTCGTGGTCGCCGCCACGGACGGTCCGATGCCGCAGACGCGTGAGCACGTCCTGCTCGCTCGCCAGGTCGGCGTGCCGGCCATCGTCGTCGCCCTCAACAAGTGCGACATGGTCGACGACGAGGAGCTCATCGAGCTTGTCGAGCTCGAGGTTCGTGAGCTGCTGTCGGAGTACGAGTACGCCGGCGACGACATCCCCGTGATCCGGGTTGCCGCGGCCCCTGCGCTCAACGGCGACGAGAAGTGGGGCGCGACCGTCCTCGAGCTGATGGACGCGGTCGACGAGCACATCCCGCAGCCCGAGCGCGACACCGAGAAGCCGTTCCTGATGCCGGTGGAGGATGTCTTCACCATCACCGGTCGTGGAACCGTCATCACGGGCCGCATCGAGCGCGGCATCGTCAAGATCAACGAGACGGTCGACATCATCGGCATCCGCGAGGCCAAGCAGACCACCACGGTCACCGGCATCGAGATGTTCCGCAAGCTGCTCGACACCGGCGAGGCCGGCGAGAACGTCGGGCTGCTGCTGCGTGGCACGAAGCGCGAGGACGTCGAACGAGGCATGGTCGTGATCAAGCCCGGATCGACCACGCCGCACACCAACTTCGACGCCAACGTGTACATCTTGTCGAAGGAGGAGGGCGGGCGTCATACCCCGTTCTTCAACAACTACCGTCCGCAGTTCTACTTCCGTACGACTGACGTGACGGGCGTCGTCACTCTGCCCGAGGGCACCGAGATGGTCATGCCGGGCGACAACACCGAGATGGCCGTCGAGCTGATCCAGCCGATCGCCATGGAGGACGGCCTGCGGTTCGCTATCCGCGAGGGTGGTCGCACCGTCGGCGCCGGCCGGGTCACCAAGATCAACAAGTAGGTCGACGCATCGCCTGACGGTGCTCACCTGTGCGAGGCCCCGTTCCGCAGTCGCGGAGCGGGGCTTTCGCACGTGGTCACCGAGAGATGCCGTTCAGTGCGAGTTCGAGCACCCATGTGCGGGCGGTCGGCCGTGAGAAGCTGACCAGCATCTACTCGCCGCTGCGAGAACATGGGAGCGACCGAGAGGGACCTCCTACAGACGACGATGTCAGTGGTCCCCGCGCTGATCGCCAAGTAACGTCGACTGGTGCCAGGGATAGTCTCTCGCCGCACGTTTCGGAGCGCCATGCTTGTCGCCTTGCTACGCACCCACCTCAGGCCCTACAAGGGCCCGATCACGCTGGTGGTCGTTCTGCAGTTCATCCAGACGCTGGCGAATCTTTACCTGCCCGGGCTCAACGCCGACATCATCGACAAGGGCGTCGTCACGGGCGACACCGGCTACATCCTTCACACCGGCGCGATCATGCTGGTGGTCACAGTCGTCCAGGTGGTATGCGCGATCGCGGCGGTCTACTACGGCGCCCGGACGGCGATGGCGCTGGGTCGCGACCTCCGCGCAGCGGTCTTCGCGAAGGTGGAGACGTTCGCGGCCAGGGAGGTGGCGCAGTTCGGCGCGCCGACGCTCATCACCCGGAGCACCAACGACGTCCAGCAGGTGCAGATGCTGGTGTTCATGACCTTCACCTTCATGATCGCAGCCCCGATCATGTGTGTCGGCGGCATCGTGTTGGCGCTGCGCCAGGACCTGAAGCTGTCCTGGCTACTGGTGATCGTGGTCCCGACGCTCGCGCTCGGGGTCGGCCTCATCGTTCGCGAGATGCGGCCACTGTTCCGGGTCATGCAGACCCGGATCGACACCATCAACCGCGTCTTCCGTGAGCAGATCATGGGTATCCGCGTCATCCGCGCCTTCGTGAAGGAGGGGTACGAGGCCGACCGGTTCGCCGACGCCAACAACGACAACATGACTGCGGCCATCGCCGTCGGCAGGCTGATGTCGATGTTCTTCCCGCTCGTCATGCTCGTCATGAACGTCTCGGTCGTCGCGGCGACCTGGTTCGGCGGCCACCGCATCGCCAGCGGCGACCTCCAGGTGGGCACGCTCACCGCCTTCCAGAGCTATCTGATCCAGATCCTGATGGCGGTGATGATGGCGACCTTCATGTTCATGCTCTTCCCTCGCGCCGAGGTGTCCGCCGAGCGGATCACCGAGGTGCTCGACACCGAGCCGAGCGTCGTTGCACCCTCTGACCCGCTACGCGAACCCGTCCGGCACGGTGTCGTGGACATCGACCGGGCGAGCTTCTCCTACCCCGGCGCGGAACACCCGGTACTCCACGACGTGGACCTGGTGGCCCGGCCCGGAGAGACCACTGGCATCATCGGCTCGACCGGCAGCGGCAAGAGCACCCTGCTGAGCCTGATCCCGCGCCTGTTCGACGTGACCGGCGGTGAGGTACGCCTCGACGGCGATGACATCCGGCGACGGCGGCCGGACGACGTCTGGGCCGCGATCGGCCTGGTGCCGCAGCGACCGTACCTGTTCAGCGGCACCGTCGCGACCAACCTGCGGTACGGCAGGCCCGACGCCGACGACGCAGAGCTCTGGGACGCCCTCGAGATCGCGCAAGCCCGAGAGTTCGTGGAGGCGATGCCGGGGCAGCTGGACGCGCCCATCGCCCAGGGCGGGACGAACGTGTCCGGCGGCCAGCGCCAGCGGCTGGCGATCGCGCGTGCCGTGGTGAAGCAGCCCCAGATCTACCTGTTCGACGACTCGTTCTCGGCGCTCGACTATGCGACCGACGCGGCGCTCAGGCGTTCGTTGCGACAGGTCACGTCGGAGTCGGCCGTCGTCATCGTCGCGCAGCGGGTGAGCACCATCCGCAGCGCCGAGCGGATCATCGTCTTGGAGGAAGGCCGCGTCGTCGGCACCGGAACCCACGATGAGCTGATGGCCGGTTGCCCGACCTATCGAGAGATCGTGCTCTCGCAGCTCAGCGAGGAGGAGGCGGCGTGAGCGGCCGCAACCCCCTCGGTATGGGTGCACCGCCCGCCAAGGCGAAGGACTTCGGCGCCACCGCCAAGCGGCTGGCCGCTTACCTCAGAAGGGAGCGAAGACTGACCGCCGGGGTCGGCGTGCTCGGCGTCGTCGCGGTAGGTCTCAGCGTCATCGGGCCGAAGATCCTCGGCCACGCCACCGATCTGGTGTTCACCGGGTACATCGCCAGCCGGCTGTCGCCGGGGACGACGAAGGCCGAGGCCGTCGCCGGGCTGCGCGCGCGCGGCGACAACCGGGTGGCGTCCATGGTCCAGGCGATGGACCTCCACCCCGGCCGGGGCATCGACTTCGGGGCGCTCGGTTGGGTACTCGCGTTCGCTCTGGTCGTCTACGTCGCGTCAAGCCTGCTCATGCTGACCCAGGGCAGGCTGACGACGGTCGTGGTCCAGCACACCGTCGCACGGCTGCGGGAGGAGGCGGAGGACAAGCTGTCGCGGCTCCCGCTGGCGTACTTCGACGGCCGCCCGCACGGCGAGGTGCTGTCGCGCGTCACCAACGACGTCGACAACATCGCCACGTCGCTGCAGCAGACGATGAGCCAGCTGCTGACGTCGATCCTCACCGTGGTCGGCGTACTCGCCATGATGGTGTGGATCTCGCCACTCCTCGCGGTGGTGGCACTCGTCACCGTGCCGCTAGCGGTGGTCATCGCGCGCACCATCGCGAAGCGGTCACAGCCGCAGTTCGTGGCCCAGTGGGGCTCGACCGGCAAGCTCAACGGCCATATCGAAGAGGTCTTCACCGGCCACGAGGTCGTCAAGGTCTTCGGTCGTCAGGCGGAGGCGAGGGCGAGCTTCGACCAGCACAACGAGACGCTGTACCAGGCCAGCTTCAAGGCTCAGTTCATCTCCGGGATCATCCAGCCGACGATGATGTTCGTGTCCAACCTGAACTACGTCGCTGTCGCCGTGATCGGGGCGATCCGGGTCGGGTCAGGGTCGATGAGCGTCGGTGACGTGCAGGCGTTCATCCAGTACTCCCGGCAGTTCACCCAACCGCTCACCCAGGTGGCGTCGATGCTCAACCTGCTGCAGTCCGGCGTCGCCTCGGCCGAGCGGGTCTTCGACTTCCTGGACGAGGCCGAGGAGTCCGCCGACGTCGACCCGGTTCCCGCCCCGATTCCCACGCTCGGCCTCGTCGCCTTCGAGGACGTGTCGTTCTCCTACAAAGCAGACGAACCGCTCATCGAGCACCTCGACCTGGTCGCGGAGCCTGGCCAGACCGTCGCCATCGTGGGCCAGACCGGGGCGGGCAAGACCACGCTGACCAACCTGCTGCTCCGGTTCTACGAGGTCGGCGGCGGCCGGATCACCCTCGACGGTGTCGACATCGCCAAGATGAGCCGCGGCGACCTCCGCGACCATTTCGGCGTCGTCCTGCAGGACACCTGGCTGTTCGGAGGCACGATCCGCGACAACATCGCCTACGGGTCCGAAGGAGCGACCGAAGAGGCGGTGGTGAGTGCGGCGACCGCTGCGTACGTCGACCACTTCGTCAGGACCCTGCCCGACGGGTACGACACCGTGATCGAGGACGAGGGCAACAATGTCAGTGCCGGGCAGCGCCAGCTGCTCACCATCGCCAGGGCCTTCCTCGCCGATCCCGCGATCCTCGTGCTGGACGAGGCGACGAGCTCGGTCGACACCCGGACCGAGTCGCTGGTCCAGCACGCCATGGAGCAGCTTCGGGTCGGCCGGACCAGCTTCGTGATCGCCCACCGGCTCTCGACCATCCGCGACGCCGACCGGATCGTGGTCATGGAGCACGGCCGGATCGTCGAGCAGGGCACCCACCAGACACTGGTCAATGCCGCAGGCGCCTACGACCGGCTCTACGCAGCCCAGTTCGCCGGTGCAGCGGTCTGACGTCCGGGACCGCCCCCGGTACCGGCGCTTAGGGTGGCAGCCATGCCTGTCCCGCCGTTCGTCCTGCGTCTTCGAGAGCACGTGGGTCATGACCTGTTGTGGCTCACCGGCGTATCCGCCGTCGTCCTGGACGACAGCCAGCGGGTGTTGCTGGCGCAGCGCCGTGATAACAGCCGGTGGTCGATCGTGAGCGGGATCCTCGAGCCTGGGGAGCAACCGGGTGAGGCGATGGAACGCGAGATCCTGGAGGAGACAGCGGTGGTGGCAGTCGTCGAACGGCTGGTGAGCGTGGTCTCTCAGACCCAGCCCATCGTGTATGCCAACGGTGACCAGTGCCTGTACCTCGACCTCGCCTTCCGCTGCCGGTACGTCGACGGAACGGCCCGGGTGGCCGACGACGAGAACCTGGCGGTGGCGTGGTTCGACCTCGACCACCTGCCGGACCTGCGCCAGCAGGACCTGGACCGGATCAGCTGGGCGATGGAGCCTGCCGGCGAGCCCCGGCTGGGCCCGTGAGAGCCGACCGATGGGTGCTGGGTGTCGAAGGATCCGAGTGGTCTGTCGCCGCAGGCGGCCGAGTCTGACCGTTGAGAGAGGCGGAGCAGACGGGTGGTCTGAGGAACTGACCCTGATTTGGCATGGCTAGCTGTGTCTGGCAGACTGTCGGGGTTGCCCAAGCGGGATCGCCGGGGCGAGCTTGAGTTCCACTCACGGCCACGTCGCACCAGTGCGACGCTGTGAGAAGGGCTGGTTCGCCGCACCGGAGACACCGTTTCCTCGACACCGTCCGCGGGAGTCGGGGGGCAACCACCTCCCGGATCAATGAGCAGCGAAGTTTGGTGTGGCACGTCCCGACGGGGCGACACGCCCGACCTCGGGGGTCGGAGAAATCGGGCTGGATCCCATCGGGGACCCAGGTATCCAGGCAGTTCAAGGAAAAGGACGAAGCGAGAGCATGGCGGGACAAAAGATCCGCATCCGGCTCAAGGCCTACGACCATGAGGTCATCGACTCGTCGGCGCGCAAGATCGTCGACACGGTGACGCGCACTGGTGCGAAGGTCGCGGGCCCGGTGCCGCTCCCAACTGAGAAGAACGTGTTCTGCGTGATCCGCTCGCCGCACAAGTACAAGGACAGCCGCGAGCACTTCGAGATGCGCACGCACAAGCGGCTCATCGACATCATTGACCCGACGCCGAAGACGGTCGACTCGCTCATGCGGCTCGAGCTTCCCGCCGGCGTCGACATCGAGATCAAGCTCTAAAGGGTTCCTAGCCAATGAGCACTGAACGAAACGTCCGAGGGCTGCTGGGCACGAAGCTCGGCATGACCCAGTTGTGGGACGACAACAACCGCGTCGTACCCGTCACGGTCATCTCTGCCGCCTCCAACGTCGTGACCCAGGTCCGCGCTGCCGACAAGGACGGCTATGCCGCGGTCCAGCTCGGCTTCGGCGACGTGAAGGCGTCCAAAGTGACCAAGCCGCTCGTCGGCCACTTCGAGAAGGCCGGAGTCACGCCTCGCCGACATCTGGTGGAGATCCGTACCGCTGATGCCGGCAGCTACTCGCTCGGTCAGGAGCTGAGCGCCGACCTGTTCGCCGCCGGCGAGAAGATCGACGTCACCGGCACGAGCAAGGGCAAGGGCTTCGCCGGCGTCATGAAGCGACACGGCTTCCATGGTGTGAGCGCCTCGCACGGCTCACACCGCAACCACCGCAAGCCAGGCTCCATCGGTGGCTGTGCCACCCCTGGCCGGGTCTTCAAGGGGATGCGGATGGCCGGCCGGATGGGCGTCGACACCATCACCACGCAGAACCTGACCGTCCACGCGGTCGACGTCGAGAAGGGCCTCATCCTGGTGAAGGGCGCTGTGCCCGGAGCCCGCGGCACCCTCGTCATCGTCCGTAGTGCCGCCAAGGCGAAGGGAGCCGAGCTGTGACCACGGTCGACGTCCTCGACGTCTCCGGCAACAAGTCCGGCACCGTCGACCTGCCCGCCGAGATCTTCGACGTCCAGGTCAACATCCCGCTCATCCACCAGGTCGTCGTCGCCCAGCAGGCTGCCGCCCGTCAGGGCACGCACTCGACCAAGAGCCGCGGCGAGGTCGCCGGCGGTGGACGCAAGCCGTATCGGCAGAAGGGCACCGGCCGAGCCCGTCAGGGCTCGATCCGCGCGCCGCAGTTCGCCGGCGGTGGTGTGGTGCACGGCCCGACGCCGCACCTCTACCTCCAGCGCACCCCCAAGAAGATGAAGGCCGCCGCGCTTCGTGGCGCGCTGTCCGACCGCGCCCGCGTCGGACGGATTTTCATCGTCGAAGGTCTTGTCGAAGGCGAGAACGCGTCAACCAGGTCGGCGCTCGCCGCGATCGCCCGGATCACCAGCCGCCCCCGCACGCTGGTCGTGCTCGAGCGCGGTGACGACGTGACCTGGCTGAGCCTGCGCAACGTCGACACCGTCCATGCCCTGACCGTCGACCAGCTGAACACCTACGACGTCCTGCTCAGTGACGACGTCGTGTTCCTGAAGTCGGCCTACGACATCCTCGTCGCCGGCGTCGCCAGCGCCACGGCCGACACGCCGGCATCGGCAGCCACAGGCAGTACGACAGCCACCGCCGAGCCGAGCCCGGCAGACCCTGAGCCGGAGCCAGCAGTCGAGGCCGTCCCCGTGGCCGGCGCAGTCACGAGCAATGAGGCGCCCGCTGATGACGCCGGCATCGACGAGGAGGCCACCGCATGAGCAACCTTTACAAGGACCACCGCGACGTACTCCTCGCTCCGGTCGTGAGCGAGAAGTCGTACGCGCTGCTCGACCAGAACAAGTACACGTTCCTGGTACGGCCGGACTCCAACAAGACCGAGATCAAGATCGCGGTGGAGAAGGTGTTCAACGTGACGGTGACGAGCGTCAACACGCTCAACCGCCCCGGGAAGCGTCGCCGGACCCGCTTCGGGTTCGGAAGCCGGCCCGACACCAAGCGCGCGATCGTCAGCGTTGCTGACGGCCAGCGCATCGACATCTTCGGAGGTCCGGTCTCCTGACCGGGCTCGACGACGAGGACTGAGAACTCATGGGTATCCGCAAGTACAAGCCGACAACGCCGGGCCGTCGTGGCGCCAGCGTCGCCGACTTCGTCGAGATCACGCGTTCGACTCCGGAGAAGTCGCTGGTCGTCCCGCTTCCGAAGAACGGCGGCCGCAACAACCAGGGCCGGATCACCACGCGTCACCAAGGGGGCGGCCACAAGCGCGCCTACCGCATCATCGACTTCCGTCGCTACGACAAGGACGGCGTGCCGGCCAGGGTCGCTCACATCGAGTACGACCCGAACCGCACCGCACGCATCGCCCTGCTTCACTACGCGGACGGCGAGAAGCGCTACATCATCGCGCCGACCGGTCTGACGCAGGGCATGCAGGTGGAGAACGGCGCCGGCGCCGACATCAAGCCGGGTAACAATCTGCCGCTGCGCAACATCCCGGTCGGTACGACGGTCCACGCGATCGAGCTTCGCCCCGGTGGCGGCGCCAAGATCGCTCGGTCCGCCGGTTCCTCGGTCCAGCTCGTCGCCCGCGAGGGCACCCGGGCGCAGCTGCGGATGCCGTCAGGTGAGGTGCGGTACGTCGACGTGCGCTGCCGGGCCTCGATCGGGTCTGTCGGCAACGCCGAGCAGTCCAACATCAACTGGGGCAAGGCGGGCCGGATGAGGTGGAAGGGCAAGCGCCCGACCGTCCGCGGTGTCGCCATGAACCCGATCGACCACCCCCATGGTGGCGGTGAGGGCAAGACCTCTGGCGGTCGCCACCCAGTGTCCCCGTGGGGCCAGCCCGAGGGCCGTACCCGTAAGAGCAAGGCCAGCGACCAGATGATCGTTCGCCGCCGCAAGTCCGGCAAGCGTAGATAAGGCGTATTGACAGATGCCACGTAGTCTCAAGAAGGGCCCGTTCGTTGACGACCACCTGCAGAAGAAGGTGGACGTCCAGAACGACAAGGGCACCAAGAACGTCATCAAGACGTGGTCGCGTCGTTCGATGATCGTGCCGACCATGATCGGTCACACGATCGCGGTTCACGACGGACGCAAGCACGTCCCGGTCTTCGTGACCGACTCCATGGTGGGCCACAAGCTGGGCGAGTTCGCCCCGACCAGGACCTTCCGTGGCCATGAGAAGGACGACCGTAAGAGCCGTCGCCGCTGACGCGGTGCGCGAACGAACTCTGAAGAGAAGTGAGAAACGATGAGCGTCACTGAGCGCAGGCGTGTGAGCGCCCGCCGAGAGAGCCTGCTGGGCGACCAGCAGGGAGCTTTCGCTGTCGCGCGCTTCGTCCGTATCACGCCGATGAAGGCCCGACGGGTCGTCGACATGGTGCGCGGAGCGCGGGTCGAGGATGCCCTGGCGACGCTTCGGTTCGCCCCTCAGGCGGCCAGCGAGACGGTCTACAAGGTGCTCGAGAGCGCGGTGTCCAACGCCACGGCCACCGAGGGCCTCGACCGCGGGAACCTGATCATCAGCAAGGCGCTGGTCGACGAGGGCCCGACGCTCAAGCGTTTCCGGCCGCGTGCCCAGGGCCGCGCCACCCGAATCCTGAAGCGCACCAGCCACATCACGCTGGTCGTCCAGCCCGCCGACACGATCGGCAGTGCAACCACGACAACGGGAGGGTCCCGCTAATGGGCCAGAAGGTCAACCCGAACGGCTTCCGCCTCGGTATCTCCACGGACCACAAGAGCCGCTGGTACGCCGACAAGCTCTACAAGTCGTACGTCGGCGAGGACGTCGCCATCCGCAAGCTCCTGACCAAGGGGATGGACCGCGCCGGGATCAGCCGCGTCGAGATCGAGCGAACCCGCGACCGCGTCTCGGTGACGATCTACACCGCCCGCCCCGGCATCGTGATCGGGCGACGGGGAGCCGAGGCGGACCGCATCCGCGAGAACCTCGAGAAGCTCACCGGCAAGCAGGTCAAGCTCAACATCCGCGAGGTCCTCAACCCCGAGATCGACGCGCAGCTCGTCGCCCAGGGCGTGGCCGAGCAGCTGTCCAGCCGGGTGGCATACCGGCGCGCGATGCGCAAGGCCATCCAGACCGCGATGCGGTCAGGCGCCAAGGGGATCCGGATCCAGTGCTCCGGTCGGCTCGGCGGCGCGGAGATGTCCCGCTCGGACTTCTACCGCGAGGGCCGGGTACCGCTGCACACCCTGCGCGCCGACATCGACTACGGCTTCTACGAAGCCAAGACGACCTTCGGCCGCATCGGTGTCAAGGTCTGGATCTACAAGGGCGAGGTCGCGGGTACCCGCGCCGAGCGCGAGGCCCAGGCCGCGATCTTGGCCCAGGCCGGCAACCGCAACCGCGCCACCACGCGCGGCCGCCGTACCGACCGCCCCGAGCGTCGGCCCGATGGAGCACCTGGCGCCGAGTCGACCACGACCGAGACCGTACCGGTCACCGCCGCGGCCCCGGCAGCTGTTGCTCCCGCCGAAACAGCCGGACAGGAGGCCTGACCATGCTCATCCCACGCAGGGTCAAGCACCGCAAGCAGCACCACCCGAAGCGAACCGGCAATGCCACCGGCGGTACGGCGCTCAACTTCGGCGACTTCGGCATCCAGGCCGTCGAGCGGGCATACGTGACGAACCGTCAGATCGAGTCCGCTCGTATCGCCATGACCCGCCACATCAAGCGCGGTGGGAAGGTCTGGATCAACATCTACCCCGACCGTCCACTGACCAAGAAGCCCGCCGAGACCCGGATGGGCTCAGGTAAGGGCTCGCCCGAGTGGTGGATCGCCAACGTGAAGCCGGGCCGGGTCATGTTCGAGCTTTCCGGTGTCACCGAGGAGACCGCCCGCGAAGCCATGCGACGCGCGATCCACAAGCTCCCCATGAAGTGCAAATTCGTCAGTCGTGAATCGGGTGACTTCTGATGATCCACAAGCTCCCCATGCTCTGCACATTGTTCGTCAGTCGTGAGAAGGGTGACTTCTGATGATCCACAAGCTCCCCATGCTCT
>JBBSET010000035.1:0-41214 GCA_038239485.1 Propionibacteriales bacterium | reverse complement strand
CCGGTCCACGCCTGGCCGTCGTAGTAGACGATCCCGTGCCGTAACAGCAGCTTGGACAACCGGTGCCGGGCCCGCATCAGGTCCCCACGGCAGTCCTCGCGAGCCCGGACCAGGTCTCGGGCGGCTTCCTGGTCGACGCTCGGGATCGCGACCGCGGTGACCTCGCCGAGTCTCAACAATCTGGCCAGGTGGACCGCGTCCTTGGCGTCGGTCTTGACCCGATCACCCGACGGCTTCTGCAGCTTGCTCGGCGCCGCGACCTCACAACGGATCCCGGCCTCGGTCAATACCCGATACAGGCCGAACCCGGTCGGGCCGGCTTCATAGGTCACCGCCACCGGACCAGGCAGCGCCTGGACCCAGGACCTGACATGGTCATGTGACGGGGTCAGCTTCGTCTGAAACAGCTCGCCCGTGACGCCATCGATCGCTGCTGCCGCGACCGATCGTGCGTGCACGTCGAGCCCAACGCTCGTACGCTCAAGAAACACCGGGGCCTCCCCACAACTGTTGGATAGGCCGAGCAGGCGGCCCCTGCTCGGTAACCCACGAACATGTGTGAGCGAGGCCCCGGCCCGCAACCCCTCAGCCGTCCTGAGCGGTCACTCCATACCGTCTAGCCGGCGACGGTGTCATGGTGCTGCGACAGGCTCGGGGTCGGTGTCGGTGACTCTCGGCGGCACGGCGTGCACCTCGTCCATGAGAGGGGACGGCTCCACTCGCAGGAACCGGGCCAGGCCGGCCGGTAGCCACCAGTTCCATTTGCCGAAGAGGCTCACCAAAGCGGGCACGAGTAACGCCCTGACGACGGTCGCGTCGATGAGGATGCCCACACCGAGAGCCGTGCCCAGCACCTTGATGTCGGTGCCCGGTGACGAGGCGAGCGCGGCGAAGGCGAAGAACAAGATGAGCGCAGCCGACGTGACCAGCCGCCCGGTCCGCCCGATCCCGGTGATCACCGCCGACGGCGTCGAGCGGCTGTGGTCGTACTCCTCCCGCATCCGGGCCAAGATGAACACTTCGTAGTCCATCGACAGACCGAACAGGAACGCGAAGATCACGACGGGCAGCCAGAAGGTGATGGCACCGGTTGGCGACACGTTGAACACGAGGCCCGACCCGTGACCGCGCTGCCAGAAGAAGACGACCGCGCCGAACACAGCCGTCAGCGAGACCAGGTTCAGCAGCACCGCCTTGATCGGCAGCACCAGCGAACGGAAGGTCCGCGCGAGCAGCACAAAAGTGATCACCGCGATCAGGGCCAGCACGTAGGGGAACTTCGCGTAGACGGCGCTGAAGTAGTCCTCGACGGTCGCGCCCGCGCCAGTGAGGAGCACCGTTCCGGTGGTGGCGCCCTCGACGGCATTGCGCACACCGTCGACGACGCCCGTCCCGGCGCTGTCCACGGTGGTCGCGTCCGGGACGACGTCGACCACGGTCAGACCACCGCTGGTCGTGCCGGCATCCGCGGTCATGATCCCGTCGACGCCCTTCGCTGCGTTCGCCGCCGCCTCACCCTGCCCCTGCGGAACGATCACCTCGATCGGCGTGAGCACGCCGTCGCCGATACCACCGGAGCGAACCTGCTGCAGGGTGTTGTACGGCGGCCCGCTGGTCGCGAGCGACGCGACCCCCGACTGCCCGATCTTCAAGCCGAAGATCGGCGAGATCAACAGCGCCAGCAGCACCAGGGCCACCCCAGCCGCCACGAACCGGTTGCTGACGATCAGGCGGGCCCACGCCGTCCACCCGCGCGATGCGGCAGCCTCGTGGCGGACGCGGGGCCAGTCCACGCGCGGCCCGATGCTCGACAGCACTGCGGGCAGCAGCGTCAGCACCACGGCAACGCTGACCAGGGGGATGAGCATCCCGCCAAGTCCCATGCTGCGCAGGAACGGCACCGGGACGACGACCAGCGCGACCAGGCTGATGGCCACCGTGACGCCGGAGGCGAGGACCGCGTGACCGGCCGTCTTCATGGCGATCACGACGGCGTCCTCGTTGCTACGACCGTGAGCCCGCTCCTCACGCCACCGAGAGACGACCAGCAACGAGTAGTCGATGGCGACGCCGAGTCCGATCAGGGCGATCAGGAACTGGACCACGAACGAGACGTCCGTGATAGTCGTGAGGGCGAAGACGAGCAGGAACGTCGTCAGGATCGACACGGCGGCGATGAGCAGGGGCAACAGCGCCAGGAACGACGCGAAGACGAAGATGAGCACCAGCAGCGCCCCGGCAGCGCCCAGCAGGGTCTCTGCCAGCACACTCGGGCCGCCGGAGTCTCCACCGGCCGCGAGGAGCTGGTACGACGTCAGCCCACTGGTCAGGTGATGCTGCGCAGCGGCCTTCGTCAGGACCGGTTCGATCAACGTCTGGGCGCCCGACCCGAATCCCTGCGGCAGCGGGCCCTGGATCAGGGCGAATGTCATCTTCCCATCGGCCGAGACGAAGGTCGGGTCTCCCGTGCTGGCAAGATCCACCACCCGGACCTGCGGGACCTCCTTGCGGACCGAGCTGAAGACGGCCGCGGCCGCCTTCTTGTCAGCGGCGACCGTCTGCCCGTCAGGCACGGTGAGGGTAGCGACGAAGGTGTCGTCGCTGCTGACACCGAACGTCTTGTTGAGCTGCTGCTCGGCCTGGTATCCCGGCTGGCCGGGGAGGGAGAAGTCGACGGTCAGCCGGCTGCTCAGACCGGACGCGGCCACTCCGCCGGCGATGAAGAGCACCAGCCAGCCGAGGCTGACCAGGCGGCGATGCCGCATCACAAACAGTGCTAGTCGCTCCACCAAGGGCTCCCGACGCAGAAGTGCAGGCTCAGCACGAAACCGGACTGGCCTGATCCAGTCTGTCGCCGATTCTACGGAGGCGCTACGACAATTCTGTCAGTCGGCGGTGTCCGACCGGCCGCGGGCTGCCTGTCGCTCGGCCCGACGACGTTCGGCACGCTCACGCGCCTCGGCCCGCTCGACCTTGTTCGCCTCCTCCTTGGACAGCGCCGACCCGCCGTACGAGCGGGGCACCCACCAGGCCCCGTCCTCGTGCTCTGGATAGCTCAGGATCGCCTCGTCGAGCAGGCCGGTCATCTGCTCACGCAGCCGTGCGTTGTCGCCCACCGGATCGGTGCCGGTGAGAGGGACAGGTGCGCCAACGTGCAGCGTGATCGCCTTACCGCGGGACAGGTCGCGGGGGTGGTCCTTGGTGTAGATGCGCTGGGTACCCCACAGGATCACCGGGATGAGGGGGACGCCGGCTCTGGCTGCCATCCGGACGGTGCCGGTCTTGAAGTCCTTGAGCTCGAAGCTGCGGCTGATCGTCGCCTCGGGAAACAGTCCCACCAGCTCGCCGGAGGCGAGGTACTCCAGGGCGACGTCGTAGGACTTCGCTCCGTCGTCGCGATCGACCTCGATGTGGTGCAGCGACCGCATGAGCGGTCCGCTGAGCCGGTGGTCGAAGAGCTCGCGTTTGGCCATGTAGCGAACCCGTCGCTTCGCCGGTTGAGTGGCGAAGCCGCCGAAGATGAAGTCGACGTAGCTGATGTGGTTGAAGGCGAGCACCGCGCCGCCGCGCCGGGGGATGTGCTCGCTGCCCGTCAGCTCCAGGTCAAGGCCCATCACCTTCACCGCTGCCTTGGCGGCGACGACGATCGGTGGATACGTCAGGTCTCGCACGAACCACACCGTAACGCAGCCGGACTCGAAGCGCGGTGGACGCTCGTCAGGTTTGCCATACTGCCCTCACCACGACTCTGGGAGGACACGTGTTCGCAGTCATCGGTGAGGCGCTGCTGGACATGGTGCAGCCGGTCCCGGGCGGCCCTTATGTCGCGAAGCCGGGCGGCGGTCCCCTCAACATCGCCGTCGGGCTGCAGCGTCTCGGGCACCCGACCGCCCTGATGGCCCGGTTGTCCAACGGCCCGCTCGGCGGCGTCGTGCGCGACCACATCGAGGGCAACGGGCTCGATGTCGACTCCTGCGTCGTCACCGACGACCCGACGACGCTGGCGTTCGCGTCGCTCGACGAGAAGCGACAGGCGTCCTATGAGTTCTATGTGCAGGGAACCGCCGACTGGGGCTGGAGCGACGCCGAGCTGAGCCGGTTGCCGCCCGCCGCGCTCGCCGTCCACACCGGCTCGGTCGCCGCCTTTCTGCCGCCCGGCGCGGACGCCGTCCTCGCGCTGTGGGAGCGGTCGCGGGCCGCCGGCGGCTTGTTGTTGAGCTTCGACCCGAATGTCCGGCCGGCGCTGGTGGGGGTCCGCGACGACGCCGTGAGTCGGGTCGAGGCGTTCGTGTCGGCCTCCCACGTCGTCAAGGCCAGCGACGAGGACCTGGGCTGGCTGTATCCGGACCAGCCGCTCGACAGCGTCCTGCGTCGGTGGTCGACGCTGGGCCCGGAGCTGGTGGTCATGACCCGCGGAGCTGACGGCTGTGTCGCCGTGACCGCCTCGGACTCCTGGGTCGAGCGAGCCGGCAGTCCGGTCGACGTGTCCGACACGATCGGCGCCGGCGACGCCTTCGAGTCCGGCCTGCTGTCCGCCATCGCCGACCTGCACGCCCTCGGGCCCGGGCTGGTTGCCAAGCTGTCAGACGACGACGTGGTCTCGGTCCTCGACCGGGCCATCACCGTCTCGGCGATGACCTGCGAGCGAGACGGCGCCGACCCACCCACTCGGGCTGACTACACGGCCAGGGTGGCGAGGGCCGACTCGCCTTAGCCGTACTCCCGCGGGGAGCAGAAACACCCGGGTAACACGAGACCGAGAGGATGGGCCGCATGAGTCACCTACTCCGGGTCGCGCTGCCCGACGTCCCAGGGTCCCTGGGTGCCGTCGCTACGGCGCTCGGTCTCGCAGGTGCCAACATCGAGGCGATCGAGATCGTCGAGCATCGTGGCGACGGGACGGCCATCGACGACGTGTTCCTGGACTTCACGCCCGGTGTGCTGCCCGACATGGTGGTCTCCGCCGTCCAGCGGCTCGAGGGCGTGCATGTCCTGTGGGTGTCGCGGTACGCCGCAGGCGGCAGCCTGCATCACGACCTCGAGGCGATCGAGGTGATCACGGAGGACCCGGCCCGGGCGATGCACCTGCTGGCCGAGATCCTCCCGCACACCTTTCGCAGTGACTGGGCGATGGTGATCGGTCATACCGGCGACCGCGCGGTCCGCCTGGCTGCCACGTCGAGCGCCCCGGACCTCCCGGCCACCATCGGGGCGTGGTTCCCGATGGACAAGGCCCGGCGGCCGCTCGTCGACGCGGCTTGGGAGGGCTGGGCCGATACCGAGGTGGCGGCGGCACCGGCGGGCTCGAGCAACCGGATCGTGATGTTCGGGCGCCACGGCGGGCCGGAGATCCTCGACTCGGAGCTTGCTCGGCTGAACCACCTGGTCACCCTGGCATCGTCGATCGAGACCACCGTGGAAGCACTGTCCTGACGGCATAGCCTGACCGCACTAGGCTGCCCGCATATCGGGGCCAGAGGGCGGAAGGACTGTCATGAGCACGAAGAGCAAGGTGCCTGTCGCCGTGCCGACGACCGGCGCACTGTCGATCGAGCAGAACGGCATCAACGTCATCGCCGAGGGTGAGCGTCGAGGCGAGCCGCGCGACCTGTTCTGGCCCTGGTGCGCCTCCAACATCTCGGTCCTCGGCCTGTCGTACGCGGCCTTCGTGCTCTACTTCGGGCTGTCGTTCTGGCAGGCGTTGATCGCCGCCGTCGTCGGCACGGTGCTGTCCTTCCTGCTCGTCGGCCTGGTGTCGCTCGCCGGCAAGCGAGGCTCAGCGCCGACGATGGCCCTGTCGCGGGCCGCCTTCGGCGTGCGCGGCAACGCCTTGCCCAGCCTGGTGTCGTACCTGCTCCTCATCGGCTGGGAGACCGTCTTGGTCGCGCTCTCGACGCTCGCCACGGCGACCATCTTCAAGCAGCTCGGCTGGAGCTCCGGCGATGTCACGAAGGTGCTGGCCTTCCTGGTCACGGCGGGCCTGATCGTGCTTGCGGGCGTCCTCGGCTTCGACGTCATCATGCGCCTGCAGAGGTGGCTGACCTACGCGACCGTGGTGATGACCGTTGCGTACATGGCGCTGACAGTCGACAAGATCGACCTGTCGAAGGCCACCTCCACGCCGTCCGGCCAGCTCAGCGGCGCCGTCGGAGCCCTCGTCCTGATGGCGACGGCGTTCGGACTGTCCTGGGTCAACTCGGCGGCGGACTACTCCCGATACCTGCCGCGGCGGGCGTCGAGCGGGGCTGTCGTCGGCTGGACGACGTTCGGCGGCGCGATCGCTCCGGTGATCCTGCTGGTCTACGGCCTGCTGCTGATCGGGTCGCGGCCGGACCTGATCGACAAGATCGGCAGCGACCCGCTGGGCACCCTCGCCGAGCTGCTGCCGAACTGGTTCCTGCTCATCTACGCGGTCGTCGTGGTCGCCGGCCTGATCGCCGGTGCCGTGCTCGACATCTACTCGTCCGGGCTGACCCTGCTGACGCTGGGAGTACCGCTGCCTCGTTGGGGGGCGGCGCTGCTCGACGGCGTGCTGATGGTGTGCGGCGCCATCTACGTCGTGTGGGTGGCGCAGGACTTCCTCGGGCCGTTCGAGGGCTTCCTGATCACGCTGGGAGTGCCCATCACCTCATGGTGTGGCATCTTCTTGGCCGATCTCGCCCTGCGCAGACGCGACTACGACCAGGCCGCCCTCTTCGACCCGAGCGGCCGCTACGGGTCCGTCAACCCGGTGCCCCTCGTCCTGATGATCGCTACGACCGTCATCGGCTGGGGCCTCGTGGTCAGCTTCTCCAAGGGGTTCACCTGGGAGGGGTATCTGCTGGAGCCGTTCGGACTCGGTGGCAAGACGGGCACTTGGTCCGGGGCCAACCTCGGCGTCGCGTTCGCCTTCGTGGTGTCGTTCGTCGGCTACCTGGTGCTGTGCCGTGGGCGGGTACGCGAGCAGGAGTCGGTCGCCGGGGAGATGGTGTCGGCACACGGCAGATGACGCTGACGGTCGGGTTGTGGACGGCCGCCCAGGCCCAGGATCGGGCCAGCGCCGTCTACGCGGTCTACGACGCCGTCTTCGGCGCTGCCGGGGGTGAGCGCTCGTGGCGCACGGGCGCCTTCGACCGCCACTGTGCCCGCGAGGGGTTCCGGCTCGCTGCTGCGGTGGACGACGATGCGGCCGGTGGTGGCGGTCTTGTCGGGGGCGGTCTGGGCGGGGGGCTGGGCGGCGTGCTGGTCGGGTTCGCCTACGGCTATGTCGGCGAGCGCGGCCAGTGGTGGCCGGCGAAGGTGGCGGCTGCCCTACCGGCGGATGTCGCCGACGTCTGGGTGGGCGGGCACTTCGAGTTCGTCGAGCTGGGTGTCCTGCCCGGACACCGCCGTCGGCGGATCGGGCTGCGGCTGCACGATGAGCTGGTGGCGGGCACGGAGGATCGGCGGGCGCTGCTGGGTACCGACGACCGCGAGAGCCCGGCGGTGTCGCTGTACCACTCCCGCGACTGGCGCAAGCTGGGGAACCTGACGCCCGACGTGGCGGTGATGGGCCGCTGGATAGGCTCGGCCACGTGACCGTCTCGGACCTCTTCGACGACTCGGCCTGGGCGCCGGTCGACGGCTTCGAGGCCATGACCGACGTGACCTACCACCGAGCCGTCGACCAGGGAACCGTCCGGATCGCCTTCGACCGCCCCGAGGTACGCAACGCCTTCCGGCCACGAACCGTCGACGAGCTCTACGCCTGCCTCGACGACGCCAGGATGACAGCCGACGTGGGATGCGTGCTGCTCACCGGGAACGGGCCGTCTTCGCGCGACGGCGGGTGGGCGTTCTGCTCCGGCGGCGACCAGCGGATCCGGGGCAAGGCGGGGTACGAGTACGCCGACGGCGCGTCCGGTGAGCCGGCGGGCTCGGCCGGTTCACCTCGCGGTGCCGACCGGGCCAAGCTGGGAAGGCTGCACATCCTGGAGTGCCAGCGGCTGATCAGGTTCATGCCGAAGGTGGTCATCGCCGTCGTACCCGGCTGGGCAGCGGGCGGCGGCCACAGCCTGCACGTCGTCGCCGACCTGACGCTCGCGTCGGCAGAGCACGCCCGTTTCAAGCAGACTGACGCCGACGTGGCGTCCTTCGACGGGGGGTTCGGGTCGGCGTACCTGGCTCGTCAGGTCGGCCAGAAGTTCGCGCGCGAGATCTTCTTCCTCGGCCATGAGTACGACGCCGAGGCCGCCCATCGGATGGGTATGGTGAACGCCGTCGTGCCGCACGCCGAGCTCGAGGCGGTGGCGCTGGAGTGGGCGGCCACGATCAACGCCAAGTCGCCGACCGCGCAGCGGATGTTGAAGTACGCGTTCAACCTGGTCGACGACGGGCTAGTCGGCCAGCAGCTCTTCGCCGGCGAGGCGACCCGGCTCGCGTACGGAACGGACGAGGCGATCGAGGGCCGTGACGCCTTCCTGGAGAAGCGCCCCGCCGACTGGTCGGGGTATCCCTACTACTACTGAACCGCCGGGCAGCTGGCCACGCTCAGGGAGTGGCTGGCTTGGCCGCGGTGTAGAGCCAGTCCTGGAAGAAGCCGCCGAGATGCTGGCCCGACAGCCGTTCGGCGAGCGCCTCCAGCTCTGCCGTCGTCGCGTTGCCCTCGCGATGCTGCGCCGCCCAGCGTCTCAGGAGCACGAAGAACGTCTTGCTGCCGATCTGCATCCGGAGCGCCTGCAGCGCCATCGCGCCGCGGGTGTACACGGCGTCGCCGAACAGGTTCGCACCGGATCCGGGCTCCGCGACCGCTGGTTGCCAGAAGCCGCCGCCGGACCCGTGGCCGCGGTAGAGCGACATGAAGTGGTGTCGCGGATACCCGCGGACAGTCCTCGCGGTCCACAGCCACTCGGCGTAGGTGGCGAAGCCCTCGTTGAGCCAGATGTCGCTCCAGTCCTTGGGTGTCACAGAGTCGCCGTACCACTGGTGCGCCAGCTCGTGCACCAGCGTCGCCGTATCGGGGACGAACGCGAAGACGGGCCGGGTCTGTGTCTCGAGCGCATAGTTGACGGCCACGTTGTCGATCACGATCCCCGACGAGGTGAAGGGGTACGGGCCGAACAGCTTCGCCCAGTAGTCGACCACGCGGGGCACCCGCCTGGCCGCTGCCGCGCCGCTGGAGAACATCGGGTCGATGTACGAGACCACGGGCACTCCGCTTGTCGTCCGCGCGCGGACGACGCGGTAGTGGCCGATGGAGACGCTGGCCAGGTAGCTGGCCATCTGGTCGACCTCTCGCCATCGCCACGTCGCGGATCTGCCGTGCGTGTGGTGGGCGACCAGTCGTCCGTTCGACTCCACGGTCAGCGCCTTCGTTGCCGTGACCCGGATCAGGTAGGTCGCCTTGTCGCGGAGCGTGTCGTTGTTCGGGAACCAGGTCATCGACCCGATCGGCTCATCGAGTGCAGTCGCGCCGTCGAGGGTGGCGATCCAGCCGTCGCGGGAACCGTCAGGGTCAGCCAACCAGTGCGGCGTACCGCGGTACCGGACGGTTGTGACGAAGCGGGTGTGGTCCGGTATCGCTGCCGCCGGCCGGATGGTGAGCTCCGTGCCGGTGCGATGGAAGCGTGCGGCCGAGCCGTCGACCGTCACGGACGTGACGACGAGGCCGTCGAAGTCGAGGTTGAAGGCCGACAGCGCCTTCGTCGACCGGGCGGTGACCGTGGTCATGGCCCGGATCGAGCCGGAGTGGTGATAGGTCAGGTCGATTGCATAGTGCTTGGCGTTGTACCCGCCGTTTCCCTGGTGCGGGAAGAGCGAGTCGCCGGAGTCGGGAGAGCCAGGTGTCGGCCTCGCCGCCACGGGTGCCGCCACGGGCGGGAGCGGCTCGGCGCTCGAGGCCGTGGAGGGGACTGCGGAGAGGCCGAGGCAGAGGCCTCCGGCGACGACGACGGCGAGCCAGCGGTGCGGCGCGGGGGCGGACTTCACGGCTTTTCCTTCCGGCATCCACGGGGCGACGAAGAATCGTGGCGCGCCGCGAGACTACCCCCCTACGCTTGGCGATCGAGACCTCGCTCGCGGCTGGAACCGCTTGTGGACATTCGATCGTCGACCGACAGGGGAGACACCGGTGCAGGATGGCCCCATTGCAGCGACGAGTGTCATAGGTTCAGCCGGGTGAGGGTAGCCGTCGTCAAGGAGACGCTGAGCAACGAGGCGCGGGTGGCGATGGTGCCTGAGCTGGTCGCCAAGCTGACCACGATCGGGTATAACGTCGTGGTCGAGCCCGATGCCGGCCGGGCGGCTCAGCACCCCGACGCCGAGTACCTCGATGCGGGGGCCGACGTCGACGACACCGCGACCTCCGGCGCCGACCTGGTGCTGTCGGTTCAGCCGCTGACAAGCCCGCAGCTGCGGCGGCTGGGCGCTGGGACGTCGACGTTCTCATTCCTTCCGGTGACCGAACAGGTCGACGCGGTGGCCGAGCGGCGAGACCTTCAGCTGACGTCCTTCGCGATGGAGCTGGTACCGCGGATCTCGCGCGCGCAGTCGATGGACGCCCTCAGCTCCCAGGCCCTTGTCGCGGGCTACCGGTGCGCCATCGTGGCCGCCCAACGGCTGCGGCGCTTCTTCCCCCTCAACATGACGGCAGCCGGCACCATCGCGCCGGCGGAGGTGGTCGTGCTGGGGGCGGGGGTTGCCGGCCTCCAGGCGATCGCCACAACGAAGCGGCTCGGCGCTGTCGTCAAGGCGTACGACGTCCGGGCCGCGTCGGCGGAGGAGATCCGCTCGATGGGCGCCGTCGCCATCGAGCTCGACCTCGAGACGCTGGAGGGTTCCGGCGGCTATGCGCGGGAGATGACCGACGACCGGGCAGCTCGCCAACGTGACCTTCTGACGCCGTACATCGCCGCCGCCGACGCCTTGATCACCACGGCTGCCGTACCGGGGCGGCGGGCGCCGATGCTCGTGACAGCACAGATGGTGGAGCAGATGAAACCAGGATCGGTGGTTGTGGATCTCGCAGCGGAGACGGGCGGAAATGTGGAGGGGTCGGTTGCCGGCAGCGCCGTGCTGATCGGCGGAGTGCAGGTCTGGGGAGGGCTGAACGTGCCCAGCCAGATGCCGGGGCCGGCCAGCAAGCTGTACGCGCAGAACCTCGTCAACATCGTCACCCTGATGACCGGAGAGGACGGTTTCGCGCCGGACTTCGAGGACGAGATCGTGGCCGGGACCTGCGTCACGCACGCCGGCCGGATCACCCACGAGGCGACCAGGCAGCTCTTGGAGGGCGACGATGAGTGAGCCGGTCGTCTGGCTGACGTTCTTCGTGCTGAGCGTGTTCGTCGGCATTGAGGTCATCTCGAAGGTCTCGTCGACGCTGCACACGCCGCTGATGTCGGGCGCCAACGCGATCCACGGCGTGATCCTGGTCGGAGCCATCCTCGTCACCGGCTTCACCCACTCGACCGTGGCGCTCGTGATCGGGCTGGTCGCGATCGTGCTGGCCACGGTCAACATGGTGGGCGGCTTCGTCGTCACCGACCGGATGCTGCAGATGTTCACCCGTCGTCGACAGGACCCGCCTCGATGACACCGACCTGGGCGCAGGTCGCCTACCTCGTCGCGGCCGTCTGCTTCATCCTCGCGCTCAAGGGCCTCTCGTCGCCGCGGACCGCCCGCAACGGCAACCTCGTCGGCGCCGCGGGAGCCGTCCTCGCGTGCGTCACCGTCTTCTTCGCCCAGGACCTCCACCACCTGGTACCGATCCTGGTGGCGATCGCCGTCGGCGCAGTCCTCGGCGTTATCGGGGCCAGGCGGGTCCAGATGACGCAGATGCCGCAGCTGGTCGCGCTGTTCAACGGTGTCGGCGGCGGGGCGGCCGCCTTGGTCGCGCTGCTCGAGCTGCACGCGGTGGTCTCGGTCTCGGGCGGCGCGGACGTACCCGCCTTCGACCTCGCTGCCACCGCGTTCACGGTCGTCGTGGGCGCGGTGAGCTTCTCGGGCTCCCTGGTGACCTTCGCCAAGCTCCAGGAGCTCATGACGACCCGGCCGGTGGTCTTCGCCGGCCTGCCGATCGCCTTCGGGGCAGCCTTGATAGCTGCGGTCGCTCTCAGCGTTGTCGTCGTCGTCCGGCCTGCCATCTGGGCAGGCATCGTGTTGGGGTTGGTCGGGCTGGCGCTGGGCTGCCTGCTGGTGCTCCCGGTCGGTGGGGCCGACGTGCCGATCGTCATCTCACTGCTGAACGCCTTCACCGGTCTGACGGTCGCCGCAGGCGGATACGTCCTCGGTAACACGCTCCTGCTCGTCGCCGGGACGCTGGTGGGAGCGTCCGGAACGCTGCTGACCAGGCTGATGGCGGCGGCGATGGGCCGCTCGGTGCTCAACATCTTGTTCGGAGCGCTGAAGGGCGGCTCGACCCTCGGTGCCGGCGTGGCGTCCGACCGGCCGGTGCGCTCAGCCGGGCCGGCCGATGTTGCCATCCTGCTCCGGTACGCCCAGCGGGTCATCGTCATCCCGGGGTACGGCCTGGCCGTCGCGCAGGCGCAGCACACCCTGCGTGAGCTGGTGGACGAGCTGACGTCCAGGGGTATCGCTGTGGACTACGCCATCCATCCGGTGGCGGGGCGGATGCCCGGGCACATGAATGTGCTGCTCGCCGAGGCGCAGGTGCCCTACGAGCAGCTCAAGGAGATGGACGAGATCAACGGCGAGTTCAAGCAGGCGGATGTGGTGCTCATCGTCGGCGCCAACGACGTGGTCAACCCGGCGGCCAAGACCACGCCGGGGGCTCCGATCTACGGGATGCCGATCCTCGACGCCGGAGATGCCAAGCAGATCGTCTTCATGAAGCGGTCCATGCGCCCGGGGTTCGCCGGCATCGAGAACGAGCTGCTCTTCGACCCGAAGACCACGCTCCTGTTCGGTGACGCCAAGGAGAGCATGAGCAAGCTACTGGCCGCCGTCAAGGCGCTTTAGCCTTGCTCTAGCCTGCTACGCCGTACAGCCGATCGCCGGCGTCGCCCAGCCCGGGAACGATGTATCCCTTCTCGTTGAGCCTCTCGTCCATCGACGCCGTGACGACGGTGACGGGGATGTCGACGCCCTCCAGCTCACGCTCCAGCCGGGCGCACCCCTCGGGGGCCGCAAGCAGGCAGATCGCGGTGATGTGGTCGGCGCCGCGGTCGACGAGGAAGTGCGCCGCCGCCGCCAGGGTGCCTCCGGTGGCGAGCATCGGGTCCAGCAGGTAGCACTGGCGGCCCGACAGGTCGTCCGGCAGCCGCTCGGCGTACGTCGACGCCTCGAGTGTCGCCTCGTCGCGCATCATGCCGAGGAACCCGACCTCCGCCGTCGGCAGCAGGCGGACCATCCCCTCGAGCATGCCGAGTCCGGCCCGAAGGATGGGGACGACGAGCGGTTTGGGTGCGGCGAGCTTGAGCCCTTCCGTCGTCGCCACGGGTGTCGTGATGGTGACCGTGCGGGTCCGTACTTCGCGTGTGGCCTCGTAGGCCAGCAGGGTGACCAGCTCCTCCGTGAGCCGGCGGAAGGTGGGTGAGTCGGTGTCCTGGTCTCGAAGCGCCGTGAGCTTGTGGGCGACAAGCGGGTGACTGATGACGAGGGTCTGCATGGGGCACAAACCTAGAGGATGCCTGCCCGCGGGCACGGGAAGGCGGCCGCTCGAAGGGGGTCGCCACGGCTGCGATGACCTGTCATGCTCAGGGGAATGAGCACGATGGATGCCGAGTCCGCCGCCGCCATCGACTTCGCCGTTGCCGCCAACCGCGACGAAGGGGACTGGACGCTTTCCGCGCTGCCCACGCGAGCGGCCACCGAGCTCGACATTCTCGTGAAGGCGCTGGCGCAGCTGCCCTCCGATGTGGGCACGATCGGCATGGTGAGCGTCGACGAGGACTTCTTCCTGCTCGCCCGGGTATCCGGGGCCCACGTCAGGCTGCTGCTCTCCGATGTCGGCGCGGCGACTGAATCCCCACTCGCTCGGGCGGTGGTCGAGCGGCTGGAGCTGCCTCCGCCCGACGACGACGACGACCAGGTCCAACCCGCCGGTGATCTGGGCATCCTGGCGGACCTGGGGCTGTCCGCGATGCAGCTGGGAGCGATGTGTGACGACAACGACCTCTACCCCGATGAGCTGCTGGCCGATATCGCCTCTCGGCTCGGTTTCGGCGAGGCGTTCGAGGAGCTCCTCGACACGGTGTTGGCGTAGACAGCGGTGGTGGCGGAGATGACGGTGCTCGCCTAGTGCCCACCGGCGGGCCGGGCCACCGGTACGACAGCGATATGCGAGCCGCCATCTCGGTCGCCAAACGGGCCGAGGCGTCCGGGGACGTGCCCATCGGCGCGATCGTGCTCAGCCCGGCCGGGGAGGTCATCGGCGAAGGGCACAACCGGCGGGAGGCGTCGTCGGACCCCACCGCGCACGCCGAGGTCGTCGCGATTCGCGCCGCTGCGGCCTCGCTGGCGTCGTGGAGGTTGGAGGGGTGCACGCTGGTCGTCACGCTCGAGCCCTGCACGATGTGCGCGGGTGCGGTCGTGTTGGCCCGGCTCTCGACGCTGGTGTTCGGCGCCTACGACGCCAAGGCCGGCGCGGTGGGATCGCTGTGGGACGTGGTGCGGGACCGGCGGCTCAACCATCGCCCTGAGGTCGTCGGCGGTGTGCTCGAGGACGAGACCGGTTCGCTGGTCGCAGGCTTCTTCGCCACACATCGGTAGATGGCGGCGCCGTGCCGACGACGGGTCCGGCCGATTTCTGGGCTGATCGGCGTTTCAGGTAGCCTTCTCCGCGGTGGCGTGTCCGAGCGGCCTAAGGAGCACGCCTCGAAAGCGTGTGTGGGTTCACGCCCACCGTGGGTTCAAATCCCACCGCCACCGCCGTCTGTCGGCGGCATCATCGCGATTCTGTCCTCTGCGCGGATGCCGCCGATCCGGCATGCTGGCTGGCTCGGGCTTACGGACTAATCGGGCATTCATTGGTATACTTCGCGTAATCATTTGACTACGCGAAGTAGTTGAAGCAATGCTTCCTCGCTGCTGCTGGGCAAGGACAACGACGAGAGGGCCGTCCTGAATGCCCGTGCTCGAGTGGATGCAACCTCGCTCCCGCACCGTTGCCATCCGGATGATCTCGACGCTGAGTGCCGTCGCAGCCATCGTCACCCTCGTGTTCATCCCCATCGCACCTGAAAGTCGGACGCTCAGGTCCGTCGACCTGGTCATCGTCGCCGCGACTGCGGCGTTCGTGGTCCTCCTCAGCTGGCTGGCGCATCTGCTGGAGGAGGCGACACCGGTGGCATGGGCGATATGCCCGCTGCTTGCGGTGGGCGTGATCCTCGAGCTGGACTACCTGACCCGGGACGCCACGACCGCTGCACAGATCTTCTTGTTCTTCCCGACTCTGTATGGAGCCTCGCAGCTCAGGCGCCCGGGAGCTGCCGTGATGACGGGTGCGTCGGTTCTCGGCGAGATCCTTGTCGCCCGCACGTTGCCCTGGCAGGAGGCAGCCACCGATATCGGCTACGTCTCAGCCGCCCTCATCACGACGTCGATACTTTTGCTTCGCAACGCCGAGAAGCACGAGGCGCTGGTGGCCAAGCTCCGCGAGCAGGCAGCGATCGACCCGCTGACCGGGCTCGTCACCCGCTGGGTCCTGGACGAGGCTGCCAGGTCGGCCATGTCGGGCGCCGCCAGTGAGTTCGGGACGTCGTTGATGGTGATCGATGTCGACGACTTCAAGTCGATCAACGACCGCTACGGCCACCCTGCAGGGGACAAGGTCCTCATGCAGCTGGCGCGACTGCTGACAGCAGCCGCGCGTGCAGGCGACGTCGTCAGCCGGATGGGCGGGGACGAGATCGCCCTACTCCTGCCTGGCTGCTCGGCCTCGACCGCTCGTGACCGGGCTCACGCGATCGTGGCGATGATCGGGGCGCACCCCTTCGACGTCGACGACTCCGCCGCCGCCCGGGTGTCGGTGAGCATCGGGTTCGCCCATGCGCCGACGCACGCCCTCGAGCTACGGACCCTCTATGTCGCCGCGGACGCGGCCCTGTACGAGGCGAAGCGGTCCGGCCGCGACCGGGCGGCCAGTCCGGCCGACATCCCTGCGCCGTCCGGCTCGCAGATCCGAGCTACGGACCTGGCCGCCAGGTAGTCGCGCCTGTCACCCGCTGGGGCCGAAGCGCTCGACCCGAATGTCGGCCGCGGGTACGCCGGCAGCCACCAGCAGCATGCTGGCCGCCTCGGCATACGACGCGGACCCGCAGACGAAGTACCGCTCCGGTCCGGGAGGTCTGAGCAGGGGCTGCAGGTCGCCCGCCATCATCCGCCCACGCGGCCGACCGCTCGGCATGTCCTCACGGGTGAGCACCATGACGGTTCCGTACGCCTCGAGCTCGTCGGCATAGGGCAGGTCCGCCCTGGTCCGGGCCGAGACGACAAGGCTGAGCAGGTCGGGGCGCCCGATGTGTGCGGCATGGCGCTGCATCGCGATGAACGGGGCCACTCCGGAACCTCCGGCGACGCCGAGCGCGCGATACCCGCCGTCCCAGACGAACCAGCCCCCGATGGGCCCGCGCACCTCGAGATCGTCGCCGACGGCCACCACGTCCGCGAGGTAGGTTGACACTTCCCCGTCGTCGAGACGCTCGATGAACAGCTCCAGCAGCTCGTCTGACGGCGCTGACACGACGGAGTAGGACCGTTGGGCGACATAGCCGTCGGGCGCCGTCAGCCGGATCACGTAATGCTGTCCCGGCAGGTGGTCGACGCGATCCGGCACCTCCAGGCGGAGGACCACACCTTGCGGCGACGGATGCAGGACCTCGCGCACCGTCGCCTGCCGCCGCCCCCCGATGGGCGCCGGCGCTCCGACGATCGGCTCAATCACCTTGGTACCGCTGCTCCCGCCAAGGGTCGCCGAGGTCGTGGTAGCCGTTGCGCTCCCAGAAGCCCTGCTCGTCGTGGTCGAGAAGTGTCAGCCGCGTGATCCACTTGGCGCTCTTCCAGAAGTAGAGATGGGGGACGAGCAGCCTGACCGGCCCTCCGTGCTCCCGGGGCAACGGCTTGTTCTCGTGCGTCCAGACGACCCAGGCCAAGCCGCCGACGATGTGCTCGAGCGGGAGGTTGGTGGTGTATCCGGTCGTCGATGTGGCCAGCACGTGGGTGGCCCGCGACTGGGGGACGGCCGCCTCGAACAGTAGGTCGAGACTCACGCCAGCGAAGCTGGTTCCGAGCTTGGACCAGGTGGTGACGCAGTGGATGTCGCCGCGGTACTCCGACTGCGGCAGATCGTGCATCTGGGCCCACGACCAGGTGTGCTCATGGTCGACGAGCCCGTCGACGGTCATCGTCCAGCGTTCGGGATCGAGACGAGGAGTCACCTCGGCGGTCAGGACCGGCCAGTCGGAGCCGGTGTCGTACTGCCCGGGAGGTAGGCGCGGATCTCGCTCCCGGTGCATCCTGCCGAAGAAACCGCGACTTGGTGTGCTCACACGCGTCGTCCTCTCTCCGACGATGCTGCCCGGCTCGTCCGGCGATGCGCAAGTCCAGGCGGCGACGAGTCGGCTGCTGCCGGGCGAAATCGTCGTGTACGGCGTAAGTCGGGTAGTTTAGGAGTTCACTCGGGTCATAAGGCCCCCCGCCGAAGCAGGCGTGCCCGAGACTAGCGGGGAACACTAGATACCTCGGCTCGGCGCAACGCGTCCCCGGCCATGAGCACGAAAGAGTATGCATGACCGGAAATGGCATCTACCGCTCGTCCAACACGTCCATCCTTGCGGTCGGCGCACTGGACGCCACCAGGGTGGTCACCTCGAGCGAGCTCGACGTCCGCTTGGCTGAGACCTATCAGCGCGTCGGCATGCGCCCGGGCCTGTTGGAGCGGCTGGTCGGCATCCGGGAGCGCCGCTGGTGGGCGGACGGCTTCACCTACGCCGACGGCGCCGCCATGGCCGGCGCCAAGGTGCTGGCCGAGGCCGGCATCGACGCCGCCCGGATCGGCATGATGATCAACACCTCGGTGAGCCGGGCGCACCTCGAGCCCTCGACGGCGGTGTCGGTGCACCACGCGCTGGGGCTGCCGTCGAACTGCCTCAACTTCGACGTGGCGAACGCCTGCCTCGGCTTCGTCAACGGCATCCAGATCGCTGTCGCGATGATCGACACCGGCCAGATCGACTATGCGCTCCTCGTCAACGGCGAGGACGCTCGTCCGGTCCAGGAGGCCACTCTCGCCCGGCTGTCCCGGCCGGAGACGACGAGCTCACAGGTCATGGACGAGTTCGCGACCCTCACGCTCGGCTCGGGCGCGGCCGCGATGGTCCTGGGCCGTACCGACGTGCATCCCGAGGGGCACCGCGTGGTGGGCGGCATCACCCGCGCCAGCACCGAGCACCACGAGCTGTGCGTCGGCAACATCGAGATGATGCGGACCGACGCCAAGGGACTGCTCGAAGCCGGCCTCGACCTCACTCAGCAGTTGTGGGAGGTGGCCGAGGGCGAGTTCGACTGGGCCGCCGGGATGGATCGCTACGTCATCCACCAGATCTCGCAGGTGCACACCGAGGCGCTCTGCCGCCGTGTCGGCATCGACCCCTCCCGCGTACCCCGCACCTTCCCGACGCGGGGCAACATCGGCCCCGCCTCCGTGCCGTTCACGCTCGCGAACGAGGTCCAGGACCTCGAGCCCGGCGACCGGGTGCTACTGATGGGGATCGGCTCCGGCCTCAACGCCTCCTGCGCCGAAATCCGATGGTGACCGCCGCCCGATGGTGACCGCCGCCCGATGCTGACGGGCCGTCCGATGCTGACGGGCCGTCCGATGCTGACGGCCGCCCGAGGGTGACCGGGGGCGCCGCGCTTCCACCCTCGGGGTTGCCCGGCCTGGTCCCGGCCTGGTCGAGGTTGGTGACTGCGCCGGACGGCGACGGCGTGAAGCGGACCTGGCATGTCCTCGACAGCGGTACCGCCTCTCCGGTCGTCACCTTGCTCTGCCTGCACGGGAACCCGACCTGGTCGTACCTGTGGCGACGGCTGCTGGCGGCCGCGCCGGCGCAGTGGCGGGTCGTCGCGCCGGACCAGCTCGGGATGGGGTACTCAGACCGCCTCGAGCAGCCTCGGCGGCTGGCCGAACGGATCGCGGATCTTGGTCACCTCACGGCAGCCCTCGGGATCGACGGCCCGACCGTGGTCGTCGCCCATGACTGGGGCGGCCCGGTCGCCCTGGGCTGGGGCATTGAGCACCGCGCCCAGCTCCGCGGCGTCGTCCTCACCAACACCGCGGTGCACCAACCGGCCGGGTCGTCCGGACCCGCGCTGATCCGGCTCGCGCACCTCTCCGGGCTGCGTGACGCGGTCTGTGTGCGTACCCCGGTCTTCGTCCGGGCCGCCACCCGGCTGTCACGACCGCCCTTGTCACCGGCCGTGCGGGACGCGTTCACCGCCCCGTACGCAGCCGCGTCCCGACGGCGAGCGGTCGGGGACTTCGTCGACGACATCCCCTTCGCCCCCGGCCACCCCAGCCGCCCGACGCTCGACCGGGTCGCCGTCGACGTCTGCCCGCCCGACGTGCCCGCTCTGCTGCTGTGGGGCCCCCGAGACCCCGTCTTCGGCGAGAGGTACCTCGACGACCTGCTCGACCGGATCCCGCACGCAGACGTGCATCGCTACGAGGGCGCGTCGCACCTGGTCACCGAGGACGCCCCGGAGTACGCCGCCGCGGTCGTCCGATGGGTCCACGACCTCAGCCTGGCGTCAGCCCACGACGGCGGCCGAGCACCCGCCGCAGAGCCCCAAGCGTCGACCCTCCTGTCCCGCCTCGAGGCCCGCGCCGGCGACCAGACGCCGGCTGTCGTCGAGGTCGGCCGCCGCACGGTCAGCTGGGATCTGCTCGAGCGCAGGGTCCGCGAGGTGGCCGCCGGACTGGCGGCGACCGGGGTCCGACCGGGGCAGCGTGTCGCGCTGCTGGTGCCGCCGTCGGCAGACCTGACCACTGCCGTGTACGCCGTGTGGCGAGCCGGAGGGGTCATCGTCGTCGCCGACAAGGGGCTTGGCCTGCGTGGCATGGGCCGGGCCTTGCGCGGGGCCCGCGTCGACCACGTCATCGGAACCGCTCAGGGCCTGCTCGCAGCCGCGGCGATGGGACTTCCGGGAACCCGGATCGGCGCCGGTACGATCCCCTCGTCGGCACGCCGGATGCTGCGGGCGTGGACCACCCTGGCTGACCTGGCACGGCTGGGCCGGACCCGGCCGCCGCCTGAGCGTCCCGCGGCTGACGACGAGTGCGCCGTCGTCTTCACGTCCGGCGCGACCGGCCCCGCCAAAGGCGTCGTCTACCGCCACCGACAGGTCGAGGCCCAGGTCGCTCTCGTCCGGGCGACGTACGAGCTGAGCGACGACGACCGGATCGTCGCGGCGTTCGCGCCCTTCTCCCTCTACGGCCCGGCACTGGGGATCGGCTCGTCGGTGCCGGAGATGGATGTCACCTCGCCCGGCACCCTGACGGCAGCCGCTCTGGCCGACGCGGTCAGCGCCATCGGCGCCACGGTGGTGTTCGCGTCGCCGGCCGCGCTCCGCAACGTGCTCCGCACCGCCGAGCACCTCTCGCCCGCCCACCGACAGGCGTTGGGAGCCGTCCGCCTGCTGATGTCCGCCGGCGCACCGGTACCCGCAACCCTGCTCCGCGCACTCGGCGACGTGCTCCCGAACGCGCAGCCGCACACCCCGTACGGGATGACCGAAGCGCTGCCCGTGACCGACATCTCCCTCGCGCAGATCGATGCGGCCGGAGCAGGCGACGGTGTGTGTGTCGGGCGCCCCCTGCCCGGCGTCGAGGTGACCGTCAGCGCGCTGACCCCGACCGGGCTGGCCGACGGCCCGCTCACCGGCCAGCCGGGGCTTCTCGGCGAGGTCTGCGTACGGGCCGCTCACGTGAAGGAGCGCTACGCGTCGCTGTGGCAGACGCAGCGATCGAGCGGTCGTGACGTCGGGTGGCACCGTACCGGCGACGTCGGCCACCTCGACGACGACGGCAGGCTGTGGATCGAAGGCCGGCTGCAGCACGTGATCGCCACGGCAGCCGGTGTCGTGACGCCGGTCGGACTCGAGCAGCGGGTCGAGTCGCTGGCAGGAGTGCAGGCAGCCGCCGCGGTGGGTGTCGGACCGATCGGCACGCAGCAGGTCGCGGTGGTCGTGGTGCCGGCGGGCCGCAAGCCGCGACGCCCTGGAGTCGCCACGCTGGAGCTGACCGACCAGGTACGCATCGTGGCCGGGGTCGACGTCGCTGCGGTTCTCGTCTGCCGCTCGCTTCCTGTCGACATCCGACACGCGTCGAAGGTGGACCGGGCTGAGGTCCGGGAGTGGGCGGACCGCCTGCTTGCCGGCCGGGTCGTCCCGTCGGGACCTGAATGAGCGGGCTCTGCCGGTGAAGGTGCTGGTCACAGGCTCGACAGGCATGCTCGGCCGAAGTATCGCGCTCGCGCTGACGGCCCGTGGTGACGACGTGACCGTGATGCAGAGACGACCGTCAGGCCTACCGGCCAGGGAGGTGCTCGGCGACATCGCTGACGCCACGTCAGTACGACGGGCGACCGCCGGACAGGACGCCGTACTGCACCTGGCGGCGAAGGTCGACCTCGTCGGCCCGTGGAAGGAGTACGCGTCGGCCAACATCGAGGGCACCAGAGTCGTCGTCGCGGCCTGCCGGGCCTCGGGCGTCCGGTCTCTGGTGCACGTGTCGTCTCCCGCGGTCGCGCACGCCGGTCACGCTCTGGTCGGCGTCGGGGCCGGTCCCGCCGAGGCTGCTCGCGTCCGTGGGCACTACGCCCGATCCAAGGCGCTTGCGGAGATCGACGCGCTGTCGGCGGACGGACCGGACCTCGCCGTGCTCGCGATCCGGCCGCATCTGGTCTGGGGACCGGGGGACACCCAGCTGGTCCAGCGCATCGTGGCAAGAGCCCGTGCCGGGCGGCTGCCCATGATCGGCCGCGGCAGCGCCTTGATCGACACGACGTATGTCGACAACGCGGTCGACTCCCTGATCGCGGCGCTCGACGCCTGCCCCGACCTTCATGGCGAGGCGCTGGTCGTCTCCAACGGAGAGCCCCGGACGGTCGCGGAGATCCTGGCCAGGATCTGCCGGGCGGCTGGCGCCCCCGGCCCCCGTGGCCGCGTCCCGGTCGGGGTCGCGAGAGTCGCCGGCAGGGCGGTCGAGGGGGTATGGAGCCTGCTGGACAGGCGCGAGACCCCACCCATGACCGGATTCCTGGTCGACCAGCTCACGACGGCGCACTGGTTCGACCAGCGGCATACCCGCGAGGCCCTCGGCTGGACCCCGCGGGTCAGCCTCGACGCCGGGTTCGCCGCGCTCGCGCGGTGGTATACCGCCGGCTCCGGTCAGGCTGGCTGAGCATCCGACGCGGCGGCGTCACCGTCCGACTCGGACTCGGTGCTCTCCGAAGCCTGCTCCGGCTGAGCGTCGGCGCCCGGATCGCCCGGATCGCCCGCGGCGCCGGGAGGCCGACTGGTCGCGTTGAGGTCCAGGTCGTTCTCCGGCCGGAGCTCCTCGGGTAGCTCGTCGTCGTGGATCTGCATGTCCGTGTACGACCCCGCGGAGGTCTGGTCGCCATCGTCTGAAGTTGTCGTCATGGGCTGAAAGGTACCGGCTCAGCCCCCGCGCCACACGCCTCGTACGCATCACGTCGGCTACTAGGCTGAAGCGTGGATTCGCACAACCTGGACACATTGCTGCTGGCTGGCTCGGTCATCGTGCTGCTGGCCGTGCTGGCGGTACGGGCCACCTCCTGGTTCGGCCTCCCCAGCTTGCTGATCTACCTGGCCATGGGGGTCGTCCTCGGCGATTCGGTTCTGGGAATCCGGTTCAACGATGCGCAGACGGCTCACTCGCTGGGATTCGTCGCCCTGGTCGTCATCTTGACCGAGGGCGGTCTGACCACCCAGTGGTCGGAGCTGAAACCGTCGATCGGCCTCGGCCTGACGCTGGCCATTCTGGGGGTCGCGGTCAGCGTCTCAGCCGTCGCCGTGGTGTCGCACCTGCTGCTCTCACTGCCGTGGGAGACCTGCTGGCTGATCGGAGCCATCACGTCGCCCACCGACGCCGCAGCCGTGTTCTCGGTGCTGAGAAGGGTGCCGCTCCGGCCGTCGCTACTCGGCGCCCTGGAGGCGGAGTCCGGCCTCAACGACGCCTCGACGGTGCTCCTGGTGCTGGTCCTCAGCAGTGGCAACGGGTTCGAGCACGGCGCGCTCGCCTTCGTCGGGCTGGTGTTCTACGAGCTTGCCGCCGGACTCGCCATCGGCGCCGTCGTGGGCCTCGGCGGCGTCTGGATGCTGCGGCGCGTCGCGCTACCGGCGTCCGGTCTCTACCCGATCACCGTCATCACGATCGCCGTGCTGTCCTACTCGGGAGCGGCCGCGCTGCACGCGAGCGGCTTCGCGGCGGTATACGTCACGGCGCTCTGGCTGGGCAACTCCGAGCTGCCCCACCGGACCTCGACCCGGTCGTTCGCGGAGGGCCTGGCCTGGCTCGCTCAGATCGGCCTGTTCATCATGCTCGGGCTGCTGGTGTCACCCTCCACGATCTCGTTGACCGACGTCGTGGACGGCGTGGCGGTCGGGGCGGCCCTCACGGTGCTGGCCCGGCCGCTGAGTGTGGTCGCCAGCGCGGTCCCGTGGCGCGTGCCGCTGGCCGAACAGGGCTTCCTGGCGGCAGCCGGACTTCGCGGCGCCGTCCCGATCGTGCTCGCCACCATCCCGCTGTCAGAGCGGGTGTCGCGGTCTGGGGAGGTCTTCAACATCGTGTTCGTCCTCGTCGTGGTCCTGACCGTGGTCACGGCGCCGGTGCTGCCGGCCCTCGCGCGGGTGCTCCACGTCACGGTCGAGCGCGCTCGCGACGTCGAGGTCGAGGCCGCGCCGCTCGAGCGGATCGCAGCCGACCTCCTGCAGGTCAAGATCACCGAGCACTCGAGGATGCACGGCGTCGAGGTGTCCGAGCTCCGGCTCGCGCCGGGTACCAGTGTGTCGTTGGTCGTGCGGGGGTCGTCGAGCTTCACCCCCGATCCGCGTACCACGCTGAAGCGGGGTGACGACCTGCTCATCGTCACGCCCCGCAAGGACCGAGAGGCGACCGAGCGACGGCTGCAGGAGGTCAGCCGCGGGGGCCGGCTGGCCACCTGGGCGGGCGGACCGTCGTCGTAGCTCTCAGCGTGCGCGCCCCTGGGACTTGCAGGTGCTGATCGCGTGGTGGAGCGTCAGGTACTTCCTCGCGCTGGGGTCGGCACCGACGAAGCTGTCCCCGACGATCACGTCGATGCCGGCGGCCAGCGCGGGTCCGCTCGTGTACGTCACCCTCCCCTTGAACTGGCTCGCCACCAGCTGTACCTGAGGAAGCCGCCTGTCACTCGTGAGGATCGTGACGTTGGCCGCGCCGACTCCACTCGGTGCGTTGTCGGCGACTCCCTGCTTGAAACCCTTGGCACCCAGCTTCGCGAGCGTGTCGCCTGCAAGGTTGGGGATCGCACCGGCGTTGTACACGTTGACGATGATGTCCTTGGACTTGAACTTCTGGCCCTTGTGGAAGGCCTGCCTCTTCGCGCAGTGAGTCCCGTGGTGATGCGGCTGATTCGTCGAGCCGGCATCGCCCGTGGCGGGGGAGATGATGGTCCGCCAGCCGTAGTACCCCGCGCCGAGGAGGACACCGAGCAGCACCAGCAAGGTGATCGGAGTCTTCCAGCTCACGGCGCTCCTCTCGACAGCTACGTTTAGCGGGTACGTCTCGACAACGGGCCTGGCGGGGTCATCCTAGTGCGGGACGACGTGCACCCGGGCATGGAGCACGTGGCGTTGCTGCAGGGCCGCCCGCAACGCACGGTGCAGGCCGTCCTCCAGGTAGAGCTCGCCGCGCCACTCGACGACGTGGGCGAACAGGTCTCCGAAGAAGGTCGAGTCGTCGTCGAGCAGGGTCGCGAGGTCGAGCGTGCCTTTGGTCGTGATCAGCTGGTCCAGCCGGACCTGGTGTGGGGGGAGCTGGGCCCAGTCGCGCATCGCCAAGCCGTGATCCGGATACGGTCGTGACTCACCCACGCCCTTGAAGATCACCCGGTGGAGTATAAACAGTGCAGGCGGACCGCGCGCGGACGTCGAGACCGAGTAGGAGCCAGAGGGAGCCCGGGCCATGAGGCCGAACCTGACGAAGGACACCACCCTCTGCATCTCGCTGGCCGGGCGACCCAGCAACATCGGGACCCGCTTCCACAACTTCCTCTATGACGAGCTCGGGCTGGACTACCTCTACAAGGCGTGCACCACGTCCGACATCGGCGCCGCCGTCGCGGGGGTACGAGCGCTGGGCATCCGCGGTTGCAGTGTGTCGATGCCCTACAAGGAGACATGCCTGGACCACGTCGATTCCCTCGACGCGTCAGCTCGGGCCATCTCGTCGGTCAACACGATCGTCAACGACGAGGGGCACCTGACGGCGTACAACACCGACTACCTCGCCGTTGCGACGCTGCTCGCCAGGCACGGCGTACCCAGCGACGGCCCCTTCTGCGTCCTCGGAAGCGGAGGGATGGCGAAGGCGGTCGTCGCAGCCCTCGCCGATGCCGGCTTCCGGGACGGATCCGTGGTCGCGCGCAACGAGGGGACCGGCCGCGGTCTGGCCGACCTTTACGGGTTCGGATGGCTCCCCGAGCTCGGCGCCGTACGCCCGGCGCTGGTGGTGAACGCCACGCCCATCGGTATGAGCGGTGGAGCCGGCGCCGAGGCGCTGCCCGTCACCGTCGAGGTCGTCGAGGCCTGCGACACGGTGTTCGACGTCGTCGCGTTCCCGGCGCGTACCCCGTTGGTCGAGCACGCGCTCAGCCTCGGCAAGGACGTGATCGATGGAGCGGAGGTGATCGCGTTGCAGGCCGCCGAGCAGTTCAGCCTGTACACCGGCATCAGACCCACCGACGAGCAGGTCGCGCGTGCCTCGGCGTACTCGCGCGCGTCGTAGCCGCCGTCTCGGAGTGGGTATCGCGCCGTTCGTGTTCATGGGCGCGATGCCCGTCACGCAGCGTCTGGACCGGTGGCGCACAATGGCACGGTGTCGTCCCACCTGAGGCTGCGTGACTGAGACATGCCCGGCATGCAGATGGACAGATCGCTGCCACGGCTGACCTGGCACGTCTTCTTCACTACCTGGCAGGCCCAACCTGTCTGGTACGGCGTCATCGGGGTCGTCCTGGTCGCCTACGTCACCGGCGTCGTCGCCGCTCGTCGCCGCTCGGCCGCACGCCCCCACCAGGTGCGGGTGATGTCGTTCCTGGCGGGCCTGGTCGTCTTGGTGCTCAGCCTCAGTACCGCCGTGGAGGCCTACTCGCACATCCTGTTCTGGGTCCACATGGTGCAGCACCTGTTGCTGATCATGGTCGTGCCGGCGTTGCTCGTCGCAGGCCACCCCCTGACCGTCCTCGTCGACGCCACCGGCGGTCGGACCCACGACGCGGTCGTCCGTGTGCTCAGGTCGGCGCCGGTCGCGCTGGTCACCCATCCGCTCGTGGCGCTCGGCATCTACACCGCGATCATCGTCGGCACCCACCTCACGTCGTTCATGAACCAGATGGCGACGCACGCGTGGCTGCACCCAGCCGAGCAGGCGCTGTACGTCGTGGGCGGCTTCCTCTTCCTGCTGCCGGTGCTCGGCGACGAGCCGATCCGCTGGCACCCGCCGTACCTGGTCCGGATGGTCATCTTGTTCTTCGCGATGGCACCGGACACCGTCGTGGGAATCGTGCTACTTCAGACGCCGCACGACATGTTCCCCGCGATGGTCGCGGACCGGCCGAGGTGGGCGCCCGACTCCGTCCACGACCTCAACATCGGCGGCGGCATCATGTGGGCCTTCGGGGACGGGCTGATGATGCTGCTCATCGTCGCAGTCATGATCGCCTACCTCGCCCATGCCGGCACGAACTCCACCGCCGGACCGTGGCTGGAGAACGTCCGCCGCGCGACGCTGGCGCGCAACCTGAGCTATGCGGCCGACCACGAGACAACGCTGGACGCCGAAGACGACGTCGACACCGACGAGGAGATGCTGGTGGCGTACAACAAGATGTTGCAGCGGATGAACCAGCAGGATCAGGCGCGCTAGCGAACTGGGAGATACTGGGGCCATGACGCAAAACAGCAACCTCGACCCGGTCGCAGCCGAAAGGCTCTCGCACGCCAAGACGCTGTTCACCTCTGACCTGTCGGTCAACGAGTACGCGCTTCTCCACGGCGCCGGGTTCGAGCCCGTGGACCTGGTGATGGGAGTATCGGTCTACCACGTGGGCTACCAGGCGACCGGCCTGCGGCAGCAGCAGGAGCTGACCGTGCTCACTGAGGCGATGTACCGCGCCCGGTGGAACGCGATGGCGCGGATGCAGGCCGAGGCCGACTCGCTCGGCGCCGACGGCATCGTCGGAGTGAGGCTGGACTGGCGTTCGCACGGCGAGGCACGCGAGCACATCGAGTTCCTTGCGGTCGGCACGGCAGTGCGATTCACCGCGGCGCCCGGATCGTACCGCCGGCCCAACGGCCAGGCGTTCTCAAGCCATCTGAGCGGGCAGGATCTGGTGACGCTGCTCGCCACCGGCCACGCGCCGTTGGCCTTCGTCCTCGGCAACTGCGTCTATCACGTCGCGGCCCAAGGGTTCATGCAGACGATGAAGCAGATCGGCCGCAACATCGAGATGCCGCAGTGGACGCAGGGGAACTACGAGGCCCGCGAGCTGGCGATGGCGCGGATGCAGGCCGAGGCCGAGCGCGACGGAGCCGAGGGCGTCGTGGGTGTCCGCTTCAACGTCCACAACTATGTATGGGGCGTCCACACCCTGGAGTTCTACGCCGACGGCACGGCGATCCGACCGACCGGCGAGACTCCATCGATCAAGCCGACGTACACCTTGCCCATGGGCTGAGGCGGTGCAGTACTCCCTCGGGCCGGATGTGCCCAACTACGACCGCGTCGAGGCGGCGACCGTGATCGGCAGGGTCCTGTCGCTGCCGGGTGGCGCCGAGCTGGTGGCGGCGTCGCTGGGGCAGATCCCCGGTGCGGTGGTGATCCAGGCCCGGTCCGGGATGTTCCGGTCGAGCGTCGCCAGCGTGCAGCTCGGAGCGTGGAGGTACACCCCGCAGGGCGGCAGCCGGATGACGGTCTCGCACGTGGTCGGGGGCATCGTGCTGTCCGAGGACACCCTGCTGCCCCCGGCGGCTGCTCCCCACATCACGGCGGCGGTGGGGCAGCACGTCATCGACAACGGCGTCTACATCCTTCCTGAGGTGCTCGCGCTCCTCGAGGGCCTGGCGGTCGCGTCGGGCTGACCTCGCGCGAAGAAGAGCGCATGGGGGTCAGCGCAGGCGGGTCAGCTCGACGGTCACGCCGAGAGCCTGAGCGGCGCTGCCGGAGTAGATTCCGGAGAGCGGGCGCACGTCGCCGTAGTCGCGCCCGTGGGCCACGATCACGTGACGCTCCCCGACCGGCTTGAGACTGCTGGGGTCGGCAGCGATCCAGTGGCCGGCCCAGAACTCGACCCAGGCGTGGCTCTCACCACTGCACGTCTGGCCCAGCTCCGCATGCGTGGCCGGGTAGAGATAGCCCGACACGTACCGCGCGGGCAGCTGCATCGCGCGTAGCAGCGCCAGCGAGAGATGCGCGAAGTCCTGGCACACTCCAGCACCGGCCACCCGCGCCTCGGCGGACGTGGTACGGACCGTCGTCGCGCCGCGCGAATGCTGGAGACAATCGTGCGCCCAGCCGACGGCGGCCATCGCGGCCTCCTCCGGCGTCGAGGTGGCCGCGAGCTCGGCCGCAACGTCATTGACCTCTTCCTCGACGACGACGTACTTCGACGGTGTCAGCAGGTCCGCGAAACGTTCCCGGTGGACGACGTCGGACAGCGTCTCCCAGCCGACTCCCTGCTCGCCGAGGGTCGGCTGTCTGGCCGTCTCCACCACCGAGGAGGCAGTGACCAGCAGCTCGGTATGGGGCTGGTGGATGTCGAACGCGTGCACACTCGTCCCCCAGTAGTCGGTGTAACGCAGGGGCCGAGCCGTCGGCGACACCTCGAGCCGGGCGTCGAGGGTCTGCTGGGCCCTCGTCGACAGCGGCGTCATCCGGGCCTCGTTGTAGGAGGCGTACACCGGCGTCTCGTAGACGTACCCGGTCCGGTGCTTGACCGCTATCTGCCAGCTCACGGCAAGGACTTCTCAGGCAGCCAGGCCACCGCAGAGTTGGCCGAGAAGAAGCCGCGGGTGACGGCCTGGTTGACGCTGGTCATCCGTCGCTGGAGCTCGCTCAGGCGCTCGGGCAGGCCTTCCAGCAAGGTACCGATCGACAGGAACTCCAGATCGGTGCGAGCCCTGCCGAAGGCGAGCCGCGCGCCGTGGTCGATCTTGTCGTCGAGCCCGCCGCGACCTTGGTGCGGGTCGAGCCGGCCAAGCGCCTCCTCGCCCTCGGTGAGGGCGAAGAACACCGACCGGGGGAAGAGCCGGTCGAGCAGCAGGAACTCGAGCACCAGCTGCGGCTCCACCCCGCGCTGGTACGTCCGCAGGTATGCCTCGTGAGCTGAGCAGGCGTTCAAGGTCGCAACCCAGCCGTCATGCGTGGAGGGGACCGACAGTCGCGCCGTCAGCATCCGGGCGGTCATGTCGACGCGTTCGAGGCTGCGCCCGAGCACGAGGAAGTCGTACCCGAGGTCTCGGCTCATGGTGGCGTCGGTGAAGCCTGCGACGGTGGCCGCTCGCTCTCGGATGTAGGAGAAGAAGGGCGCCGGGCCGAAGCCCCGGGCCGCCTTGACTCTCACGGTGAGATCGTTGTGAGTGGTGTTCAGGCTGCGCCAGATCTCAGCCGACAGCGACTCCCGGACACCGCGGGCGTTCTCCCTCGCGGCGTTCAGCGAGCCCACGATGGAGCTCGGGTTGTCCTCGTCGTAGGCGAGCAGCTCCAGCGCCGCCTGCGTGTCCTTGGCATCCGCGTCGGTCACGCCAAGCACCTGCAGGATTGCCGTCGTCGCCTCCTGCTCATCGAGGTCGGAGTTCTCCATCCGCTCGTGGAAGTGCACGTCGAGCAGCCTCGCAGTGTCTTCGGCACGCTCGACGTAGCGCCCGACCCAGAACAACGCCTCGGCCACTCGGCTCAGCATGGTTGGCTCTGGGTCTGTTGTTGGCTCTGGCTCCGAGGCTGGCTCTGGCTCTGCGACTGCTGCTGTTGCCCCTGCTGCTCGAAACGGTCGACCTCGCCGGTGGGGCCGACGTCGGGCGCCGACGCCGCGATGAACGGTTTGGTTGACAGGCTCGGAAGGACAGTCGGCGGCGGTGCCGTGCGCGGCGCGAGTACCCAGGTGTCCTTCGACCCGCCGCCCTGGCTCGAGTTGACGACCAGGCTGCCCCTGCGCAGCGCCACTCGGGTCAGCCCCCCCGGCAGCACGCGGACCGTCGTGCCGTCGTTGACCGCGAAGGGGCGGAGATCGACATGTCGAGGCTCCAGCCGGCCGTCGGCCTGCGCAGGGCAGGTCGAGAGCAGAACCACCTCCTGGGCCACCCAGCCGCGAGGGTTGCCCTCGATGTGGATCCGTGCCGCGGCCAGCTCCTCGTCGCAGGCATGCGGCCCGATGACAAGGCCGGCCCCGCCCGAGCCGTCGACCGGCTTGAGCACAAGCTGGTCGAGCCGGTCCAGGCAGTCGGCGCGAACGTCGGGGTCCTCCAACCGGTAGGTCGGTACGTTCTCGATCTTCGGCTTCTCGCCGAGGTAATACTCGATCAGATCCGGGATGTAGGTGTAGGCGAGCTTGTCGTCGGCCACGCCGTTGCCCACCGCGTTGGCGATGGTGACATTGCCTGCGCGCGCGGCGTTGAGCATCCCTGGGCTGCCGAGCACCGACTCGGGCCGGAAGTGCACCGGGTCGAGCCAGTCGTCGTCGACTCGCCGGTAGACGACGTCCACCCGACGCTCGCCGCGCGTGGTCCGCATGTAAAGGGTGTTGTCGCGGCAGTGCAGGTCTCGGCCCTCGACCAGCTGTACGCCCATCTTCCTGGCCAGGAACGCATGCTCGAAGTACGCCGAGTTGTGGACGCCTGGCGTCAGCAGTACCACCGTCGGGTCCTCGACCCCGGCCGGCGCCGAGGCGCGGAGGGCCTCGAGGAAGACGCCGACGTGGCCGGCGACCGGCTGCACGGACTGCTCGAGGAACAGGCCCGGGAAGACGCGAGCCATCATCCGCCGGTTCTCGATCACGTACGAGATCCCCGACGGCACCCTGACGTTGTCCTCCAGGACCCGCAAGGTTCCGTACCCGTCACGGACGAGGTCGATGCCGGCGATGTGGACGCGCACGCCGTTGGTGGGGTTGATGCCGTATGCGGGGCGTAGGAAGTTGGGGCAGGTGGCCACCATCGACCGCGGCACGATGCCGTCGTTGAGCGCGTGCTGCGGCCCATAGACGTCGGCCAGGAAGGCCTCCAGCGTCCGGACCCGCTGGATCACGCCCGCTTCGATGAGCTCCCACTCCGCCGCCGGGATCAGCCGGGGGATCAGGTCCAGGGGGAAGACCCACTCCTCGCCCCCTTTGGAGAAGGTGACCCCCTGGTCCCGGAAGCTGCGGTCGCGCACCTCGCCGCGGGTGTCCAGGTCCGCGCTGTCGAGTGTCTGCAGAGCGTCGTACAGTGCTTTGGCGTGAGGATGCGGCGAGCCGTCCTCGGCGAACATCTCGTCGTATGCCGAACCGATCTGATAGCCGTCGAGCAGTCCGCTCATGGACGTAGTTCTACATCGCTTGTGTTACAGGAAGAATTCGTAACCCGCCCGAAATATGAAGTAGGCAAGATATGCGCATGGCAAGCCCCCGTCATCTCCGCATCGGCTGTGAGTTCGAGTATGACGCGGTCGTCGATACCGCTGCCGTCTTCCAGGTCGAGCCATATGGTGGCGGTCCCGCCTCCGTGATCCGGTCCGGCTGGGAGAGCTCGCCGGAACTGTCTCGCCACGCTTATGTCGACCTGTACGGCAACAGCTGTCAGCGGATCACCTTGCCGAGCGGGCTTTCCACGCTGAAGTACGACGCGCTCGTCTCGTTCCCGGACGCGACCGAGGAGGTCGACTGCGACGCGACCGAGACTCCTGTGGGCGACCTTCCGGACGATGCGCTGGTCTACACCCTGCCGAGCCGCTACTGCCTGCCCGACGTGCTGGCCGACGAGGCGTGGAAGCTCTTCTCCGACGTCAAACCAGGGTATGCGCGGGTGAAGGCGATCTGTGACCATGTCCACAACTCACTCACCTTCCAGTACGGCAGCAGCACGTCGCTGACCACGGCGGCCGACGTGAACGCCGGCGGGTACGGCGTCTGCCGCGACTTCACCCACCTGGCGATCACATTCTGCCGCGCGCTGTCGATCCCGGCTCGCTATGTCTTCGGCTATTTGCCCGAGATCGAGGTCGAGCAGCTGGACTCCCCGATGGACTTCGCCGCATGGTTCGAGGCCTATCTCGACGGACAGTGGTGGACGTTCGACCCCAGGAACAACGAGGCGCGCAAGGGCCGGGTGCTGATCGGCCGCGGCCGTGACGCGCTCGATGTCGCGATGGTGACGACGTTCGGAGGCCCGATGCTGAAGCGGATGGAGGTCTGGGCGCATGAGGAGGCCTGACGTGGAGACTCTGCATGACGCAGGTGCCTCAGGCGCGAAGGGTTCGCTCGATCCGGTGGGTTCGCTGGATGACGTGGTCCGCGGCTGACCTGGACGCGCTGCCCCTCCAGGAGGCTGCTGCGGCGGACTTCGAAGGCGCCCAGCGCGTGACGTTCCTCCTCAGACAGCGATTCTGTTACGCCTATGACGGTCCGGTCACCGACCTCGACCACCGGCTCGTGGTGGTTCCACGAAGCCGCCACGGCAACGCCCGACGACGGCTCCATTCTCTCGACGTGTCGTCCTCGAGGGCTCGGACCACCACGTCGCGCGACCGGTTCGGCAACGTGACCACCAGGATCCGGATCGCCGAGGTTCCTGAGCCCATGTGCTTCGAGGTGGCGGCCATCGTCGAGAGGGTCGGCCCGGTCGTCGACGATCTCCTGCCCGTATCGGCTCTCGCCGACCCCAGGCTGCTCGACGCCACGAGCCGCACCGCCGCTGACGAGCAGATCCGTGCTGTCGCCTACGAGCATCGTGCGAAGGACCCGCTCGAGACGGTCGAACGGCTCTGTGAGTACGTGCACGGTGCCATCGCCTACGACTTCGGTGCCACCTCGGTGGCTACGACGGCGGCCCAAGCGCTCGGCGGAGGTCGCGGCGTCTGCCAGGACTCCGCCCACCTGATGCTCGCGCTGTGCCGGGTGCTCTCGATCCCGGCGCGGTACGTCTCCGGCCATCTGTTGGGTGAGGGTGGTACGCATGCCTGGACCGAGGTGATCATCCCCGACGGTGACCAGGCCCGTGCCATCGCCTTCGACCCGTGCAACGGCCGCCGCGCCGGTGTGAGCTACCTCACCGTCGCCGTCGGTCGCGAGTACGGCGACGTGGCACCGACGTCGGGAACGTATGCCGGCGAGGCAACGGGCCGGCTGACCGCGACGAAGCGCCTGGACGTGACGGCGATAGAGCACTGACCCGGCCGCCTGGGCAGCCGGGTCCTCGGCCTGCTACTCGGTCGGCGTCAGCTTCAGCGCCGATACGTCGAACTCGAGCACGATCTTGTCGCTGACGAGGAATCCGCCGGTCTCGAGTGCGGCGTTCCAGTTCACGCCCCAGTCCTTGCGGTTGATCGTCGTCTTGCCCTCGAAACCGGCGCGCAGGTTGCCGAAGGGGTCCTTGGCGCTGCCGATGTACTCGAAGTCCAAGGTGATGGGCTTGGTCGTGTCCTTGATGGTGAGGTCACCGGTGAGGCTGAACTCGGTGTCGCTCACCTTCTCGACTGACGTGCTCTCGAAGACGATCTCCGGGAAGGTCGGGGCGTCGAAGAAGTCGTTGGTGCGCAGGTGACCATCGCGCTGCTCATGGCCGGTGTCGACGCTCTCGACCTTGATGGCGAGCCGGACCGTGGACTTGCTCGGCTCCTGCGCGTCGAGGTGCACGGCGGCCTCGAACTCGTGGAAGGTTCCCCGCACCTTGGTCACCATCGCGTGGCGAGCCACGAATCCGATGCGGGTGTGCGCCGGATCGATCTGGTAGTCGCCGGTCAGGTCGTCGATAGCTGTGGTCGAGGGGTCAAAGTCACTCATGGGGTCTTCCTTCGTCGGTGGAGTCTGCTTTCCTGCTCAGTCCCACAGTAGCTCCATCTAATTGAATCGTCAACTTGTTTCGTTCTTCACCAATCCGGCGGGGTGGCGGCGACGAACTACCCCCGACGACCGTTAGACAGGAGCCCCACGTGAAGACCTGGCGTATCAGCCTGGTCGCGGCGCTCGCGGTCGCGCTGACTGGATGCTCCGCAGCCGACAAGACCGGCGGCGCTGGGACCACACAACCGACGCCCTCCGAGATGACGATGGCCAACGGGATGACCATGGGCCCGATGGGCTCAGGCTCCCCCAAGGACGCCAGCCCCACGATGCCCGCGATGACCAATGCCGCGGACCCGTCCTCGGGGGTCCCGGGCCAAGGCTCGGCTGCACTCCCGTCGGACTCCGCGAGGCTGGTCTGCGGACCCGAGATCGGTGGCGACATCGGCAAGCTCGCGGGCCTGTCATCGGCCCCCAAGGGCACCGCTACGTGGGTCGACCACCTTTACACCTGCACCTATCAGCTCCCCGCCGGGCCACTCGTGCTGTCAGTGAAGGACTTGACGAACCAGGCATCTGGCCTCGCGTACTTCAGGTCCCTGCGGGACACGCTCGATAAGACCCGCATGCTGGGCGGCCTCGAGAACCTCGGGCTTCCCGCCTACGAGAGCACGGACGGGCATGTCGTCTTCCTCAAGGACGGGAAGACCCTCGACATAGATGCCAGCGCTCTGACAGGCGGCGTAGGTCGCCACAACGCCACCCCTTCCGAGGTCGCGTACGAGGTCGGCACGGATGTCATCGGCTGCTGGTCCGAGTAGCGCTCAGAGCGACATGTCGTCGACCAGCTGGCTCACATCGACCGGCTGTGACGTGTCCACTTCGATGCAATCGCCGAGTCCCAGCGGCTCGATCCTTCCGGCGGCGACTCGAATCATCTGCAGGGTGGGTTCGTCGGGGGCAAGGTGCGGTCCGCCGCGTCGGCCACGGCGTTCGTACCGAGCCGCGGCAACGGAGGCAGGGACGCGGCAGAGCACCTCGACGATGTGCCGGTCCGACCGCTCGAGCAGTTCGCTCACCCGCTGGGTGTCACGATCGGGCGCCACCCAGATATCGACGACAGCGGATCCGTCCGCGGTGTCAAGCAGCGCGAGCATCTCCTGCTCGGCGGCCAACCGCAGCGCGAACCGGTCCTGGGTGGCCGCGCTGCAGGCGTGAAGCCTCTCCTTTATCGCGTCGAGGGACAGGAAGGGCAGTCCGAGGGCGGCTGCGAGGTCGTTGCCAAGTGTCGTCTTGCCCGATCCTGGGACGCCGGTGACAATCACGACGACCGGCCGACCTCTGGCAGGGACGGCTGCAGTCACCTGGTCATCGTGACCTGCCGTCCTGGAGCCGCCGGCCATGCAGACCGGGACTGGCCTACTTGACCGTGAGCGTGCCATGCATGTCGGCGTGGAAGTTGCAGTGGAACGGGTAGGTGCCGGGCTTGGTCGGTGCGGTGAAGGTGACGGAGCTTCCAGGGGTGGCGGTGACGTCGAAGGCGCTTCCGGTGTCGGCGGTCACCGTATGGGTCTCGGTGTCCTGGTTCATCACCATAACGGTGGCTCCTGGGCTGACCGATATCGGCTTCCCGAATGCGTAGTTCTTGATGGTGATCATCGCCGCCTGGGAAGTCGGCGCAGGCGTGGTGGCAGTTCCCGGCGACTTCGAGCTTGCCGGCGCGGGCTTCGACGTTGTTGTCGAGGAATGCGGGCTGTTGCTCGAGTTTGCATTCGATGTCCCGCCGCAGCCCGAGAGACTGAGCAGTGCGGCCGTGGCCAACGCCGCCGTCAGGTATGTCGTGGTCTTCATGGTGGTCTCCCCGTGATGTTTCGTGTGTGGTGCTAGTGCCCCGACGGGGCGTGGATGGCTGTGAGGTGGGCGAAGACGACAGTGTTGCCGACGTAGTGGCCGGTCGACTCGTCGAAGTTGCTGCAGGTGATCAGGCGCAAAGTGGGATGGCCCAGGTCGGCCCCGTAGACCTCGGTCGTGGGGAAGGCCGCATGGGAGGGATAGGCGCGAACCGCGTTGACGGTGAAGGTCATCCGTGAGTGGTCCGCGCGCGTGATGCCGATCGTGTTGCCGGGCCGGATCGCTCCCAGCTGGAAGAATACCGACGGGCCGTAGACGGAGTCGATGTGACCTTCGATCACTGAGGGGCCGTCCTGCCCCGGGGTGACTGAGCCGTTGTACCAAGCTGCCTTGTTCAGGTCAGGTCCTGGCTGAGGTACGGCGAGGGTCCCGTTGGCGTCCTGGCCGATCGAGATGACCGCGGAGTGCACGTTGATGGCGGGGATGTCGATCGTGGTCGGAACCGAGGCGGCGAGTGGCGCCGGCGCCGCCGGAGCCTGCTGTCGCGGCTTCGCCGACCCTGTGGTGCGAGGTGATCCGGTGGAGCTTGTGGTCGGCTGGATGGTCGGTCCGTTGACATTGATTGTGCCCGCGGCGGAGGCCGGCGGGGTTGGCGCGGACTCCTGGGAGTTCGCCGCCACCACGATGGCGACAACTCCACCGAGTGCGACCGCCAGAGCGAGCAGGTAAAGCACGCTCCGGCGGCCGCTTCGGTCAGCTATCGCCTGCAAGAGGCGATGCATGGCTGGTTCAGCTCTGCAGCTCAGCGCCGTTGCGCCTGCGGAGCCAGATCGCTCCACCAGCGGCAGCAGCCATCAGGCCACCACCGAGCGCGAACAGACCGAGGTCCTCGGGACCGGCGGTCGAGCCGGTACCCGTCTGCGGTCCGCCGACGGGCATGGCCGTGAGGGCTCCGCAGAGAGCCGGCGACGTTGCGGCCAGCGGCAGCGAGGGGACCAGGTCGGACTTCTCGCCCTGGGCCTTCTTGCTCAGGGTTGTCGGGTCGAGTCCGTGAACAACGATGACGGCGGTGCCGCCCTTGATGGACTTCACGGTCGCGGCGTCGAGCTGGATCGTGCGCGAGTAGTCGGTGCTGGCACCACTCGGTGCGACCTTGATGTTGGTGCCGGCGGCAGCGCTGGTGTCACCCTTGACGGACAGCGTCGCGCCGATGCCACCATAGAAGGACGCGCCCTCAGTGGTGCTGACAACGCCGTCGCCGTTCTTGTCGGCCGAGGCCGTCGGGCAGGTTCCGGCAGCACCGACGTGGATGTGCTGCACGTGCGGGTAGGGCGCACCGCTGAACGATGCGGCCAGACCCGACCAGTGCTCGGTGACCTGAGCCGTGCTGCCGCTGAGCTTCAGCATCAGTGTCCCTGAGCCGGTGGAGTGGTTCAACGGGCTGAGGGTCGCCATGTAGGAGGTGCCGGTGTCCGCCTGGGCGTTCGCCATGGGGCCAACCGCGACGGCGATCGCTGCAGTCGCCAAGGGCGCGAGCAGCTGTAGACTTTTCTTCATCTCGGTGACTTCTCTTCTCTCTGGCGCCTCGCCCCAGGAGTCCGGACATCGGGATTGATGCCTTGTATCGCCTGGAGGCGCTGTCACTTACTGTTCGGCGCGAATGACCGACCGGATTGGAATTGGAGCCTGAGAGTTGGTCGCTTTGCCCCGTTTGATGGCGTACATAGCGGCGTCAGCGAGGTTGAGCACCTCACCGATGCGCTCACCCGGGGCGCACAGATGATGGCCAACGCTGGCTGGAACCGACACCTGCTGTCCGTGTAGGAGGTGGGGCACGGCGAGTGCGTCCGTGATCCGGGCGGCCAGAAGGCGCAAGCTCGCCGCTGTGATGGAGGGCGCGGCGACGGCGAACTCGTCGCCACCGAGGCGGGAGACGGTGTCCTGTGGACGCACAGCGGCTCGGAGCCGATGTGCGGTCACCGTCAGCACCTCGTCCCCGGCGGCATGCCCCAGCGTGTCGTTGACCTGCTTGAAGCCGTCGAGGTCGAGATACAGCACTCCGAGTCCGCTCCCGGGCGGCCCCAGGGATCGCATCCCTAGGCTCGCGTTGAGCACCCCGCTGAAGCGGGTCCGATTCGCCAGCCCCGTCAGGGGGTCGTGGGCCGCCTCATGCGCGACGGTCTGCTCGGCCTTCTTGCGTCGGGTGATGTTGATGTGCGAGGCGACCGCCCCGCGATGGTGGCCCGGAAGTGCAGTGATCCTGAGGAGGAACCATCGGTTCGCCTGCGGCGACGGACAGGGGTACTCGAGCTCGGTCTCGACCGCGCCTCCCGCCAGCACCGACCGAAGACCGTCAGCGGCCAGCGCGGCGTCGTCGCAGCCCGCCGATGCCGAGCGTTCACAGGTCTGCAGATAGTCCACTCCGACACCGGTCTTGCCCGGCTGGCCGCCGTTGTCCAGCGAGAACATCTCCCAGGCGTGGTTGACCGCCACGATCGATCCCGACCCGTCGAGCACCGCGGTGGCGTCGGGGAGCGCATCAAGAACGGCAGCTGCCAGGCCGTCACCCAGATTGGAGGCCATGATCGCCGTCCTTACTCGGCGCCAACCGGGCGACGTCACTGGGAATCCACTGCATCCCGGTGAGGTTCACGGTCCCGTCCCGATTCAGAGCCGCGGCGATCGTCTGGAGCGACGCTCCGACGTCTTGGAGGGCTCCGATACGCGCTGATACCTCTGGTTGCTGCTGAAGGGCCGATCGCCGACGGCGGGTCGCGGCCGGCATCGCAATGGTGCTGCAGCGCTTGATCGCCTCGTGCAGCTGCGCCAGGGGCACGGCCGGCGACCACAACGGGCCCTGCCCCGATCCACAACCGAAGCCATGCAGCACTGCATACTGCTGAGGCGTCTCCACCCCTTCGGCCACAGGCCGCGCTCCGACGGCGTCCGCAAGGCTGATCACGCTGCTGCAGAACGCTTCCTGACGGGGGTCGACGCCGATGCCGAGCACGAACGACCGGTCCAGCTTGATGAAGCTGATCGGGTAACGCCGGAGCTCGAGCAGCGTCGTGGCTCCGATACCGAAGCTGCTGATCGAGATGCGGACCCCGAGCTCGGACAGCGCTCGGAGGCTGACCAACGCCGAGGCCGGGTCGGCCAGGACCGTGGCTTCGGGGATCTGCAGGACCAAGCGCCCCGGGTGCAGGCCGCTCTGAGCCAGCGAGTCCTTCACCCGACGCAGCACGTCACTCTGGGTCAGGTACCCCAGAGGGAGACTGACGCCGAGATTGATGGCCTGCCCCATGCCTGTCAGACTCGCCACGTCGCCGCATGCCTGCTCCAGCACCCACGAGGTCATCGGCCCGACGACGGTGGAAGAGGGTGTCGTCGAGATGGTGTCGGTCTGGGCGGCTCCGACGCCACCGGCGCCGCCCACGATGACGGCATCGACCGCGAGGACATGACCATCGGTGCGCATGTCGATGATCGGTTGATAGTGCACGGCAGCTGCCTCAGAGATACCACCCGACAGGTCCCCGGGGGGCCGCTGATGCCGGGCGCCCGTCGGCAGCTCGCCGGTGAAGAGGCGGATCCTGCCAGAGCCATGGAGCTCCGCCTCGGCCAGGGCCGACACCGCCGCCTGGACCAGGTCATCGCCCGGAGCCGGCATGCGCCCCACCACGAGGCCGATACTTGCCCGGATCCTCAGCGGCGTGGGCCCGACTTCGAACGGTTCCTGCAAGGTCAGGAGAAGCTGGGCACTGTTCTGCAAAGCCTGGTCGGTGGAGAAAGTATCCGGCCGTACCACGATGAACGCCGAGTCGGAGAATCTGGAAAGAGTATCGCCGGAATTCACCCCCCGGTGTAGCCGTTCTGCAACCTGGACGACCAGGGTGTCTGTGGCCGCTCGGCCGAGCTTCTGATGGATACCCGCTAACTGGTCGATCTCGAGCAGGGCGACCATCAGGCCGGACTGACGCGACTCGCAGTCGAGCAGGCTCTGGCTCAGCCGGTCGTCGAGCAGCTGACGGTTCGGGAGGCCGGTGAGCCCGTCGTGCAGTGCCTGGAGGGACAGGGCCTTCTTGACGTCGTGCATCGGCGTCAGGTCCACATGGCTGACGAGGGCCGCTGGTGAACCGGCGATGACTGCCGAGGCGACAACCGAAGTGAACCAGCGGTCCACGGTCGGGCTGTGGCAGGGGTACTCGTGCCGGTAGCGCGTGAGGCGACCGGCCAGGACGTCACGAAGCCCCTGGCCCACCTCGGCTGCGGTGATCGAGTCGGGTGTCCTTCTCGCAACGCGGTCGCAGGCCACCAGGTAGTTGCTGCCTTCGGCGCACGAGGTGGCGTCCCCGCCGTTGTCGGTCATGAAAGCTCGCCACGCGGTGTTGACGGCCGCGATCGTGCCGTCAGAGGCGACCAGGCAGGAGGCGGTGTCCAGCGCGTCCAGCAAGGCCTGCCGAGTAACGGGATCATCAGGCGGTGCTGGGCGGGCTCGCTGGCGCTGGATCGAGTTGAGCACGGCGCGGGCCAGTCGTGACCCATCGACCAGACCGATGGCCAGGTAGTCCTGCGCGCCGTGAGCCAGCGCGCTGAGTCCCGCTTCAGTGCCGTCCGGACCGGATCCGGTGAGAACCACGGCAGCGACACCCGGATCCGCGATCCGCAGCCGGGCAACCTCGGTCGCAGCCGCGCCGGAGAGCGAGAGGTCGGCGATGAGGGCGTCGTAACGGCCCGAATCCAGCTCGAGGAGTGCCTCGGGGACACTGGTGACGACCTTGACTCGCGAGTGCCTGAGCTCGTCGGCGATCATCGTCACCCAGGGTGCGTTGCCACCCTGGGCGCCCTCGAGGGTGATGATGCGCAGTGAGCTGTCGTAGTCCAGCGGCGTGCGCTCGCTCGCTGACTGGCTCATCGCCTCGCCCCCGATATCGCGCGCCGGATGGTCCCGAGCGGCTGTCGTCCAAGCTCATCCATCATGACGCCACCGTCTTGGCTAGCCCGGGGATTTCACGGCATGGGCTCGTGGGGGTGGTGTCGTTGACCTGAAAAGTGCTCCTGACCTGGGAAAATGTGGATGTCGAAGGCCACATTGCCCGGATCGAAGGAGCACCTTTCAGGTGAAGAAGACTACCGG
>JBBSET010000034.1:0-42177 GCA_038239485.1 Propionibacteriales bacterium | reverse complement strand
GGTTCAGGTGCTGCGCGCCGCGCTCGCAGCACATCGCAACGAGAGCGAGCCCTGGCGCGACGCCACCACGATCAACCAGGCACGCCTATGGCTCACCGCCCAGGAGGCCAAGGACCTGGCAGCGCAGATCAACGCCTTGGTCACCGCGACGGCGGACAGGTTCAGCGACGTGAGCCGTCGGCCGGCGGATGCCCGCCTGATGGCGTCGGTGACCTGGGTCGTTCCCGCGGGTCCTGTCCACCCGCGAGTGGTGGCGTGAAGGCGGCCTTTCGGCAGCCCGGATTCAGCTTGCTGTACGCCGGGCTGCTGGCCAGCATGGTCGGGGACTCGCTGATGCTGATCGTGCTGGCCATCTGGGTCAAGGACCTGACCGGGTCCAGCGGGGCAGCGGGGGCGACCTTCCTCTGGCTGGTCGCGCCGTCGCTCGGGGCTCCGGCGCTGGGCATGATGATCGACCGGCTCCGCCGCCGTACCGTCCTGATCTGGGGGAATGCGGCCTCCGCGATCGCGGTGCTTCCGCTGCTCCTCGTGCACGATCGCGGCGACGTCTGGATCATCTACCTGGTCGCCCTGCTGTACGGCGTGTCCTTCATGGTGCTGCCGGCGGCCCTCAACGGCTTGCTCAAGCACCTGTTGCCCGAGGAGATGCTCGTCGACGCGAACGCATCCCTGGCGACGACGAGGGAAGGGCTACGGCTGGTGGGCCCGCTCGCGGGCGCCGGGATCTATACCGTCGTCGGGGGCTATGGCGTCGCTGTCATCGATGCGGCGTCGTTCCTCCTGGCGGGACTCACGATCGTCGCGTTGTCCGTGCCTGATCCGGTTCCCGAGCGCAATGAGGGACGCTGGCGGACCGAGCTGATGGCCGGGGTCCGCCACGTCCGGCGCGACCCCATCCTCAAGCCGACCGTCACCGCCGTCGCGATTGCCCTGCTGGTGATCGGCTTCATGGAGTCGGCCGTCTTCGCGATGGTCGACGCGTTCGGCCGGCCGGCCAGCTTCGTCGGCGTGGTTCTGTCTGTGCAGGGCGTCGGAGCCGTGGCGGGCGGGCTGCTGTCGTCTCGCGTGGTGAAGAGGCTGGGAGAGCCGGCGACCGTGACCCTGACGCTCGGACTGCTGGCCCTCAGCCTGGCGATCTGCGCGGTCTCGCCACTGCTGGCAGTGATCTTCATCGGCGTGGTGGTCCTCGGCTTCGCCCTGACCGTCTTCGTCGTGGCGTTCAGCACCATGCTGCAACGGCGGACGCCGCAGCGACTGATGGGCCGGGTGTCGACGGCGACCGACGTGCTTCTCGGCACTCCTCAGGCAGCGTCCATCGGCCTCGGGGCCGTTCTCGTCGGGTTCTTGACCTACCGGACCATCTACTGGATCTGCGCCGCGGTCATCTTGGCGTCGGCAGGGTACCTGTACAGCGCGCTTCGACGCCGACCGGCCGAGCCGGGAGCCGGTTACCGGGTCTGACGCTCCACGGTCCGCGTTACCGGGTCTGACGCTCCACAGCCCGCTGGCAGAGCTCGGCAAACATCTTCCCCAGCTCGAGGCCTGCTGCCTCGACCGCCAGCGGTACGAGCGATGTCTCCGTCATCCCCGGCGCGACGTTCGACTCGAGGAACCACACGCTACCGTCGTCGGCCACCATCAGGTCGGATCGCGAGAGGTCACGCAGGCCGAGCACCCGGTGTGCCTGCTCCGCGACCCGCGCGCACTCGGCGGCCACCGGTTCCGTCAGACGTGCGGGGACGACGAACTCGGTAGCGCCCGCGGTGTAGCGCGCGGTGTAGTCGTACAGGCCGCCGTCGGCATGGATCTCGACAGCGGGCAGGGCCTGCGGGCCGGCGTCTGCATCGAGCACGGAGACCGCGACCTCGACTCCGGTGATGCAGCGCTCGATCAGGGCGACGGGACCGTAGGCGAAGCACGCCACCATCGCTCCCGGCAGCTCGCCGGGGGTGGCCACGACCGAGACCCCCAGCGCGGATCCGCCCTTCGCGGGCTTGACCACGAGTGGCAGCCCGAGATAGCCGATCAGCGAGTCCATCATCGCGCTTGCGCCGATCTCACGGAAGGTGTCGGCAGGCAGCGTGACCGACGCCGGCGTCAGCAGCCCCGCCTGCGACAGGACCTGCTTGGCGATCGGCTTGTCGAATGCCAGCCGGGACGCGGCCGGGGTCGATCCGACGTAGGCGATCCGGGCAAGCTCGAGGACCTCCCGCAGCGCCCCGTCCTCCCCGACCTCGCCATGCAGGAGCGGGATGACGCAGTCGGGCGTCTCGCTCCGCAACCACGGCAGCAGCTCCGCATCGACATCGCGCACCGCGGTCTCGACGCCGACGCCGGCCATCGCCTCGGCGACCCGGCGGCCGGACCGAAGGGATACGTCGCGTTCGTGCGACAGGCCCCCCGCGAGGACCACCACCCGTTGTCTGCTCATGGCCGTCCCCTCATGTGAGATCCGTCTGCGGACCCTCGTAGCCGCGCTGCACAGCACTCCGGGTGACGCCGAACGTCTCCAGCAGCTCCAGCTCGTCGGCGATGACGCCGGCAAGTCGGCGCACGCCCTCGTCGATGCGAGCCGGCGTCGGGTAGCAGTAGCTCAGGCGCATGCACCGGCCACCGAAACCGTCGGCGTAGAACGCTGTGCCAGGGACGTACGCGACCCGGGCCGTGACCGCGCGTGGCAGCATCGACTTGGAGTCGAGGCCCTCGGGCAGGGTGACCCACACGTAGAAGCCGCCAGCCGGCACGGTCCAGGTGGCACCTGCCGGCATCTGGTCGTCGAGGGCGCTGAGCATGGCGTCGCGGCGCTCGCGGTACATCTCCTTGAAGTCCTTGATCTGGCCCAGCCAGTCGTGCTTGGCGAGGTAGGCGCTCACCGCCAGCTGGCTGAACGTCGGCGGGCACAGTGTCGACGACTCCTGGGCGAGTACCAGCTTCTCGCGGACCGCGTGCGGTGCGAGCGCCCAGCCGACCCGGAACCCGGGGGCGAACGTCTTGGAGAACGACCCCAGGTAGACCACCCCCTCGCTGTCGGCGGCGCGCAGGGCCGGGATCGGGTCGGCGTCGAAGCCGAGCAGACCGTAGGGGTTGTCCTCGAGCACGAGCAGGTCGGCGCGCTGGCAGATGTCGAGCACCCGTCCGCGTCGCTCCGCCGAGAGGGTGACACCCGCGGGGTTGTGGAAGTTGGGGATCGTGTACAGGAACTTGGCGCGGCGTCCCGAGGCTGCGACAGCGGTGATGGCCTGCTCCAATGCCGACGGCACCAGGCCGTCGGAGTCCATCTCGACGTGGACGACGTCGCACTCGTAAGCGCGGAAGACGCCCAGCGCGCCTACGTAGCTCGGCGCCTCGCAGATCACCACGTCGCCGGGGTCGCAGAACACCCGGGTGACCAGGTCCACGGCCTGCTGACTCCCGACCGTGACCACGATGTCGTCGGGATGGGCCGTGATCCCTTCCAGCGCCATCACCTCGCAGATCTGGCTGCGCAGGGTCGGGTCGCCCTGGCCGGACCCGTACTGCATCGCCGCCGCGCCGTGCTTCCTGACCAGGTCGCCGATCGTGCTGGCCACGGCGTCGAGCGGGAGGCTGGAGATGTTCGGCATACCTCCCGCAAGCGACACCACCTCGGGGCGGCTCGCGACCGCGAACAGGGCCCGGATCTCCGAGGCCATCATGGCGTGCGTCCGGTCGGCGTACCTGTCGACGTAGGAGTCGAGGCGGGTCAGCCGCTGCGCGGGTGCGCGGCGCACGGGCGGTGTGGCCGGCTGGCCTTCATCGGTGGGCATCGGGAACTACGATGCCTTATCGGCACCGAGGAACGATCGGGAGGTGAGGATGCGTGGCGCGCCGTCTGGCCTCCATCACCTTGGACAACATCGACGACCTGCCGTGGCCGTGTCGCCAGTGCGTGTTCTGGGAGGCTGGCCGCTCCGCGCCGCCGGAGGCCCGGAAGGACGACTGGCTGTCGGCTGTCCTGCTGGAGTGGGGAAGCTGCGGGCGGATCCTCTACGTCGACAGTCAGGTGGCCGGCTTCGCCCTCTATGCGCCGCCCGAGTATGTCGGAGCCGTCCTCGGCTATGCGACCAGTCAGGTCAGCGCCGACGCCATCTTGCTGATGACCGCCAGGATCCTGCCCGAGTATGCCGCCTCCGGGCTCGGCCGGGTGCTGATCCAGTCGGTCGTGAAAGATGCGTTGTCGCGCCGCGGGGTGCGGGCGCTCGAGGCCTACGGCGACGTCACAGGCGAGGAGCTCGGCTGCGTCATGCCGGCGGCCTTTCTGACCGCTGTCGGCTTCAAGACCGTCCACTCGCATCCGCGCTACCCGCGCCTGCGGCTCGACCTCCGAACGGTGCTGTCCTGGCGCGGCGACGTCGAGGTTGCCCTCGAACGGTGGCTGGGAGCGATCAGGTCCTCGGACAAGTCACCCGCACCAGTGGGTGTTCGTACCCGGGTCGAGGGTCCGGCGGACTGATCGAGTGTCAAGATCGCGAGACCGCTCCTGCTCCGGTCAGCCGGTCGCCGACCGGAGCGCCGCCAGCAGCGCCTCGCCATCGGGCGAGCCTAGGCCGGTGCAGGCGTCCCACCCTGGACCCGCGGAGTATGAGCCGTTGGTGCCGCTGACGATGTCGCGGAACCCGGAGTCCAAGGTGTACAGCTGCTGCTGCACGAGGCCGAGTGGCCGCCCGAGCGCCTGAGCGAGCCGGGCGACGAGGGCCGCCCATAGCGGCGCGACTGCGCTGGTGCCTCCGATGACGATGCTCTGACCGTCGACGAGAACCTGGTAGCCGGTTTGGGGGTCGGCGTCTCCCGACACATCGGGGACGCCTCGGCCGCTCGCCGTGGCGGGTACGCCGGACTGCCACGCGGGCTGGGCGAAGGTGTCGCTGATGCCGCCGCCGGTCGCGCCCCCGCTGGACCCGTTGTTCCAGACGGTCTCGGTGCTCGGGCGCAGCGAGGTGCCGCCGCAGGCCAGCGCATGGGGGCTGCTTGCCGGGAAGTCCACGTGGTCCGAGCCGTCCGTCTGCCCGTCGCTGCTGCCGTTGTCACCGGAAGCGACGCAGACGGTCACGCCCAGGGCGGCGCCATCGGCGAATGCCTGGTCGAGGGCGGTTCGCGCTTGCGCGGTCCACGCGTCCTCCGACTGTCCCCAGCTGATACTGACAGCCGTCGGCGTCGGTGATGCGTGCACGGCGTCGCTGACGGCGTCCACGAAGCCCTGGTCGGTGTTGGGGGCGAACCACACCGTGATCTGGGCGGCCGGTGCGAGGGCGCCGATCACCTCGACGTCGAGCAGCACCTCACCGTCCGCGCCGCTGGGCTCGCCTCCTGGCACGTTGGTCGCGCCGTCGACGCCGTGGGCGGTCACGGTGGGGGCGGGGATGCCGAGTCCGGAGAAGTAGGTATCCAGGTCGGACTGGTCGAAGCCGCCACCCAGCTCGATGATCGAGACACTCTGGCCGGTCCCGTCTGTGTCCGCGGGGAAGTGGTAGGCGGCGCCGACCTCCACCGGTGTGTACGACGTGGCCGGGCCGGCGGCCACCCGGAACTGTGCACGGGCCTGCGGCCGGTCGTCCAGACCCAACACAGCGGTGACGACGCCGTCGAGCTCGTCGGGCACCGACAAGGTGCCGGTGCGGTGCCGATGCTCGACCTCGCCGCTGCGAACCAGCTCCAGACTCGTACCGAAGACGTCGACAAGGTTCGCCTGCCGGCCAGCCACGTGCAGCCGCCCGCTGGGAGCGTGGGTCCGTACCAGCTGGAGTCCACGAGACTCCAGCACACCACCCACGGCGTCGAGGTCTCCCTCGTCGGCACCGCCCCCGGGTTGCCGGCGGACGAACACGGTGATCTCGAGGCTCTCATCGGGGTCGACTGGCCCGACGACGGTGGCCGCCGTCAGTGGACGACGATCACTGCCTGGTATCGCACCCATCCGGCACCCCTCACGTGTTGTTCGTGCCGGAAGCGTATGCGGTGTCGGCGACAGTCGCAGCGCTCAGTCGATGCTGGGGGACGAGCAGGCTCAGTCGAGACTGCCCGAACCCGCGGCTACCTCGATGCCTGCTTCGCGCTCGACGGGCCCACGGTGGGTTGCCTGGCCACAGCCCGATGACCCGCGGCGGACGCATGACGCCGCCCCGAGAGCGCTGTCACCTCGGAGCGGCGTGCGTGGCCCACGGGCCGAGCCCGTGGCGGAGCCGTCAGATGAACTCGGACAGCTGGCGGAGAAGAGCGGCCTTCGGCTGGGCCCCGACGATCGACTTGACCAGCTCGCCGCCCTTGTAGACGTTGAGGGCAGGGATTCCCGTCACTCGGTAGCTCGCCGGGGTGACCGGGTTCTCGTCGACGTTCATCTTCACGAACGCCATCGCATCGCCGTGCTCAGTGGCGATCTCGTCGAGGATGGGGCCGACCTGGCGGCACGGGCCGCACCACTCTGCCCAGAAGTCGACCAGAATCGGCCGGTCGGACTCGAGGACGGTGGACTTGAAGTCCGCGTCGGTGACGGCGGGAAGGTTGCTCATTCACTATCTCCTGATATCGAAGGACGGATGGATACTGCGTCTGGCGGCAATGAGGTGGAGCGGTGATGCTGGACGGGAGCCGATCGGGACGACACTTCGGTGCTCATGCGTCCTCGAGGGCGGTGAGGTAGCGCTCCGCGTCGAGGGCCGCCGCACACCCGGAGCCCGCGGCCGTCACTGCCTGCCGGTAGGTGTGGTCGACGAGGTCGCCGCTCGCGAAGACTCCGCTCAGGTTGGTGCGCGTCGTACCCGTCTGGACCAAGGCGTAACCCTCGTCGTCCAGGTCGACCTGACCGCGGACGAGCTCCGAGCGCGGGTCGTGACCGATCGCCACGAACAGGCCCGTCGCGTCGATCTCACGCCTCTCACCGGTCACGGTGTCTCTCAGCACGACCGCTTCGAGGTGCTCGTCCCCGACCAGCTCGTCGACCTCGCTGTTCCAGGCGAACTCGATCTTGGCGTTGGACTCAGCCCGGGCGACCATGATCTTGCTGGCCCGAAGCTGGTTTCGCCGGTGGACGAGGGTGACCTTGGAGGCGAAGCGGGTGAGGAAGGTGGCCTCCTCGACGGCAGAGTCGCCGCCGCCGACGACCACGATGTGCTGGTCGCGGAAGAAGAAGCCGTCACAGGTCGCACACCAGCTCACCCCATGACCTGACAACCGGTCCTCGCCGTGGATCCCCAGCTTGCGGTAGCCCGAGCCCATCGCCAAGATGACCGCCTTGGCCTCGTAGGTGTCTCCGGCGGTGTCCTTGACGATCTTGATGTCGCCCGTGAGGTCGACGTCGGTGACGTCGTCAGGAACAAGCTCGGCGCCGAACTTCTCGGCCTGCTTGCGTAGGTCGTCCATCAGTGCGGGACCCATGATCCCGTCCGGGAAGCCGGGGAAGTTCTCCACGTCGGTGGTGTTCATCAACGCGCCGCCCGAGGTCACCGACCCCTCGAACACGATCGGGTGGAGGTTGGCCCGAGCGGCATAGATCGCCGCCGTGTAGCCCGCCGGCCCCGACCCGATGATGATCACGTCACGGACGCCCGAAGACATCTGTCCCTCACTCTCGAACTGTGCTCGTCTGCGCCAGCGGTTCTCCAACCGGGTGCTGTGGCTTCAACCGATCCTAGAGCGAGAACATTCCCGCGCTCAGTACGACGTCGAGTACAGCCGCACCAGCGGTCTGCCGCAGGCGTAGACAGCGACACGCCGGCTCTTCGGGTAGACCGCGACGGTGGCCGGGGAGCCTTTCCAGCTGGCCAGGATGGTGGTGACGTGGGCGCCACGGACACCTGGGGTGCATCCCAGCGATGTCGAGATCCCGTCGTGACCGCCGCCGAGCGACTCCGCGGATGGAGTCTTATCGGGGGCTGTCGTCGAGCCCGATGCGGCTGGCCGACGAGCGACCAACGCGCTGCCGAACTGCGCAAGACTATTGGCCGTCACGTACGGCGGCGGGTCAGTGGCCGACCCGGCCTGGCCACCGCTGGCGTAGTCCCGTCCGCGACCAGCCGACGTCGCGTTGGACGACACGCCGGAGCTCGACCCGCCGAGGTGGTCCAATGCGATGACGGCACCAGAACCGACGACGACGATCGCGGCGGCGGCCGCCAGTCCGCGTAGCCAGCGGCCCCGACGGCCCGCGCCCTGCGGAGCCGATTGCGACCTCCGTCGCTCCGTCAGTGAGGGGACTCCGTCGGCACGCTCGAGGCTGGCCCGGCCCAGTGCCTCGTCCAGGGCGTCGGCAACTGGCGCGGGCATGGCGACCGGCGACGAGCCGGTCGAAGCCAGCATCGACTGGACCTGGTCGAGCGCCGCCATCGCCGCCGTACACGCCTCGCACGACTCGATGTGTGCAAGCACGTCATGCGAGCGCTCCTCCGACAGCAGCCCCTCATGGAGATCGGCGACGTCGTCGAGGGAAGGGTGCGTGAAGTCAGCCACGACGAGAGCCCTCCGATCCATTCTTCGCATTGCCACTCGGCACACTGGTTTCGACGTCGGGAGAGTCCACGGGGTTCCGTTCATGATGACTCATCCGATACTGAGTCAAAAGCGGCACCAGCCTGGCTCGGCCGCGAGAGCAGCGGCTCTTGATCGTGCCGGGGGCGCAACTGAGCAGCTCGGCGGCCTCGTCGACCGAGTAGCCCTCCATGTCGACCAGGACGAGGGCTGCCCGTTGCTCGTCGTTGAGCTGTTGGAGGGCTGCCATCACGTCGGCGCGCCGCTCGCTCGATGCGACGGCGTCGTCGGCCGTCGAGGCCACGCCCAGCTCACTCATCCGGTCCTCGTCACCCGGAAGCGGGTCCGTGGCCTTTGCTTTGCGCCTCCTGATCCGGTCCAAGCAGGAGTTCACGACGATGCGGTGCAGCCAGGTCGTGACCTGAGCATCGCCACGGAACCCCTCGGCGCGGCGGAACGCCGAGATCAGCGCGTCCTGCAGCGCGTCGGAGGCATCCTCGGGGTCACCGGTCGTCCGCAGTGCCAGCGCCCACAGCTGGTCGCGGTGCCGCCGGACCAGCTCGGCGAAGGCGTCGGTGTCGCCCGCGACGTGGTCGCGCAGCAGATGAAGATCGCTGCGGTCGTCCGGTGAGGTCACCCGAGGACCTGGATCTCCGAGATCCGTCCGCGATAGACATCGGTGCCGTCACCGGGCAGTGAGGTGAGCCAGACGAGCACGTATCTGGTGTGGACCGGTGCGGCAAGCGCGAAGTCGGCGCTGGTGCCCGCCTGGGAGATGGTGTCGATGAGCGAGTAGTCCTGGTAGGAGTTGGCAGGCGCGACGGCGGCGGACTGCGGTGCAGCCCGAAGCTGCAGCGTCGTACCATTGCCACCGAGCCCGACCTTGACCTCGCTCACGGTGTGGACGCTGCCGAGGTCGACGACCAGGCCGACGCCGGGCTTCAGGCCACCGAGGTCGGGACGGTTGTAGTACTCCTGTGTCTCCCAGGACGTCGCCGGGTTGCCGTCGAACGCGTACTGCGTCTGGTCGGGGTTCTCGTCGCCGGTGCCGTTGCTCGACAGCGGGTCGAAGCTGGTCACGCCAGCGATCGAGATCGGACGCAGTCGGCCCGCCGTTGCGGGTGAGGAGCTTTGAGGGGTGGACGGCCCTGGCCCACCACCAGACAGGTTGGAGGTATGGGCGGTCGCGGGCAACGGATCGCCGCCGTGCTGGCCCACCAGGTAGGCCAGCAGCACAGCCGCCAGGACCAGGACGAGCGCGACGCTCCACATCAGCGTGCGTCCCAGCTGGGACTGGTCTGAGCCGGGCGGGTCGGAGTAGACCGGCTGCTCGCCGGTCGACGGTGACTCCCCCTCGCGAAGGAGCAGAGCCGGCGGGGGCTCGAACTGCTGCGGCGACGACGGGGTCGCCGAGACGGCACCGTTGGCGGCGGTCGGGGACGCCAGCCCGTCGTCGGCGAGGATCTGAGTGAGGACCTCCTTGACCTCGGCGACGGTGGTGATCGGGTCGCCGCAGCGCGACGGGTCGGTGAGGATACGGTCGCATACCGCGTCCAGATTCCGCGGTACGCCTGCGCGTACCTGCCGTGGCCGCAGCAGCCGGCCGTGCTCGGTGGGGGCAGCGGGCAGGCCCTGCCATTCGCCGCCGGGCCAGCGAGAGGTCAGACAGGCGTAGAGAAGTCGACCGAGGTCGAGGGTGTCCTCGAGCTCGGCGTCGCGATCGCCGTCGTCGAGGTCGGCCCGCAGCACCGCCGAGGTGCCGAGGCCGATCAGCTTCACCCCACTGGACTTGGTGATCACCACGCAGTCTGGGACGAGGCGCCCATGGGGGAGGCCCATCCGGTGGGCGTTGACCATCGCCCCGGCGATCTCGCGCAGCAGCCAGGTCGCGCGTCTGGCCGGCAGCGGGCCCTCGCTCAGGACCACGTCGAGCGACTGACCGCTGGCCCACTCCCTGACGATGTAGCTGAGGCTGCCGTCGTCGGCGGCATCGAGCACCTGCAGGATGCGCGAGTCCGCCACCCGGGAGGCGCGCTTGGCGGCGGTGAGCATGGGGGTCGCGTTGGGCGACGTTGAGGGGAGCAGCTGGAGGACCACGGACCGGGCGAGGATGCGGTCGCGTGCGCGCCACGACTCCGACCCGGCCTCTTGGGCGAGCAGGTCCTCCACGACATACCGGTCCGCCAGCACAGAGCCGGGATGGACCAAGTGCGTACCCACGGTCCTCCCGTCGTGCTCTTCCCCTGCGATCGTACAAACGATCTGTTTCCATGGTAAGTCGTGGGTAGGGGCAAGTTAGCCTTGTTTGGCCCGTTTACCGCGAGAAACCACCAGAGTGACGATCCGACTGATCTCACGGATCCTGAGCAGCCTAGCGAGTACCAGGTAGCACAGCAGCCCGCTCACCCCTCCCACCACGAGCAGCACCAGCGAGTCGGCCTTGCTGGAGACGTGGAGGCCGGCGTGCTCCAGCACCTCGATCAGCACCCAGGCGAGGAGGGTGGAGGGAACGGCCGCCACGACGACCCGGGTGGTGAACTGCGTCAGGCCACGGCGGTCAAGCCCACCGAGCCGGTGGGACAGCACGACGATCGACACCAGCGCGCCCACGGCGTACGACGCTCCGTACGCGAGTGCGAGTGCGGGGGCCACCAGCTCCGGCTTGACGACCATCGTCAAGCCGATCGCCAGCACGATGTTGACCGCCGCGATGACGCACTGGATGAAGAAGGGCGTACGGGTGTCCTCGATGGCGTAGAAGCCGCGAAGCAGCGTGTAGTGCACGCTGAACAGCAGCATCCCCGGCGCGAAGGCGATCAACGTCTGACCGAGTGACGCCGTGTCGCCCACGGCGTGGCCCCAGCTGAACAGCACGGTCGACAGCGACGGCCCGAGTACCAGCAGGGCGATGGCGAAGGGGACGATCACGGCGAGCACGAGGCGCAGCGTCGAGACCATCTCCTGGGCCACGTCGCGGAGCTGCCCGTCGGCAGCGAGCCGTGACACGAGCGGCATCGTCGCGGTCGCCAGCGAGACGGTAACGATCGAGTGCGGCACCTGGGTGAGGAGGAAGGCGTTGGAGTACACGGTGAAGCCGCTGGCGTGCGAGGCCCCGTTGACCACCTGAGCGGCTCCGGCCGTGGCCCGGTGGACCATCACGTAGAACGCAAGCTGGTTGACGACCACGAATCCGACCGTCCACATCCCGAGCCGGAGCGTGTGCCGCAGTCCGGTGTGACGGAAGTCGAACCGCGGTCTGATACTGAAGCCGCTCGCCTTGAGGTACGGCACCAGCAGGACCGTCTGCGCCACGATGCCGATCGTCGAGCCCAGCCCCAGCAGCACCTCCTGACCGGTCGTGTACCCGCCTCGGGCGGGCTCGCCCGCGTAGGCGACCAGGTACACGACGATCACGGCGATGGAGATGATGTTGTTGGCGATGGGCGTCCACATCATCGGTCCGAACCTGCCGCGGGCGTTGAGGATCTGGCCGACCAGCACGAACATGCCGTAGAAGAAGACCTGCGGGAGGCACCACCGGGCGAAGACGATCATCGAGTCCCGCTCGGCGGCGAGCGCCGGGTCGGTGAAGAAGCTCCGGTCGACCAGGAGGCGCAGCAGCAGTGGGGCGATCAGGACCAGGACGGCGGTCACCCCGGCGAGGACGAGGGCGCCGAGCGTGATGATGCGGTTGGCGTAGGCGTCCCCGCCGTCGGGGTCGTTCTTGATGGCCCGGACGAGCTGCGGGACCAGGACGGTGTTGAAGACACCGCCCGCGACCAGGATGTAGAGGCTGTTGGGGATGGTGTTCGCGACGTTGAACACCTCGGCGTGCAGCGAGACGCCGAGGGCGGCGGCGAGCAACCCGGCGCGGGCGAAGCCGGTCAGCCGGGACACGAGCGTTCCCGCTGCCATCAGCCCGCTCGACGACAGCACGCTGGGTGCCGCGCTCGTCCGCCCGCTCATGTCCCGGACTCCGCCCGTGTCTTGAAGCCCTGGCCTCGCGCCCGGCGGTAGATCCGACGCGCGGCCGCGATCAGCAGCGCGGCCAGAACCAGGCCCATCACGATCCAGATCGCGAGCCCGATCTGGGTCGCCCGGACATTGAAGTCGAAGGGGTGGCCGAAGCGCCGATCGGACGCGGTGGACAGCCGCGCCCGGACCTGGGTGACCCCGGAGCCCCTGGCACTGCTCACGACCCGGATGTCCTTGCTCTGGCCCGGCCCGAGGCTCAGCGGCGCGATCGGCCCGATCTTGAGTGCCTTGTTCAGTGGGTTGACGAAGATCTTGACGGTCACGCCGACGTCGAGCCCGTTGCTGACCGTGAGCGGGAAGCGTCCGCTGCTGCTCGACATCGCCACGAAGGCCGGGCCGGTCATCGTCACCGCGGAGATCCTGGCGGCCAGCTTCCGAGACAGCTCGCGGATCAGCCCGAGCCCCCGGTTCGGCCGCCAGCGCCATGTCGAGGAGCCGGCCGTGGCAAGCTGCTGGTCGAACTCGACGGCCGCCTCGCTGTGGTTCGTCAGCAGGTCGGTGTAGATGTGACCGTTGTCGCGCAGCCGTCGGACCGCGTCGACGATCTTGGTCGACAGTCCCGGCTGGCGGCCTGACTCTGCCACCGTGTGGTCGTACAGAGTGGGGAGGCTCTCGCCCAGCGTCGCCAGCGACTCGGGAGCGACGGATGCGAACCCGTAGCCGGCGCCGAGTGCGAGGCTCGCGGTGACGCGGCCCGGGTCCCAGTTGAACGGCGCGGCGATCACCGACGTCGGATGGTGACGCTCGCTCAGTGACCTCACGGTCGCCTCGGCCAGCAGCGCCTGGCGGAACTGGAACGCGCTGAGACCACGGGAGAAGCGCACTCCGCCGATGTCGGTCCGGGCCACCACTGCGGTGACCAGGCCGGGCCGGGTGACGATGCTGACCTGGTCCGGAGGGTAGGTGCCGGGATCGGCGCGGCTCAGGCCCGGGAGGCTGCGCTCGGAGACGACGTGGATCGCGGCCCCGGCCTCGCGGGATACGGCCAGCCCGAGGCGGTCGGTCGAACCGCTGACCTGCCAGTCGGTGACCGTCTGCGTGAGCGAGTTCGCGGCGCCGTACCGCTGGCTGGCCCGGACCGCTGCGGCGACCACCCCCGGCATACCAGCGTCGGCGAGCGACGACGTGGCGGGGTTGTCCCAGGGGAGGAGGGCCGTCTGCTGGTGGGAGAGGACGTCGTCGAGCTCGCGGAGCCAGGCACGGGCCGCCTGGCGCCCGGCGCCCGGCCTACCGCCGATGTTCTGAGCGGCCTGGCCGAGCGTCTGGACGAGGTATCCGCGCGACATCTCGGTGACCGCTTGGCGCAGGGCGGGGTCGAGCACGATCTCGAGGCTGTCTGGCGGAGCCTGTTCTGCGAAGTCGAGGAGGTCGTGCAGCCGGCCGCCGGGTGCCAGCAGAGGTGCCAGCCTGTCGTCGATGAAGGCGCCGTCAGTGCGCCGCAGGATCGGAGCCGTCACCGGGACGAGCGTGACGACACCGGTCGGCCGCAGCTTGCCCGTGCCGCTCGGCAGGTAGGGGATGGTGGTGCCGATGCGGGCGTCGGCCAACGAGTCGCGACCCTGGTCGTTGGCCGCGAGGAGGGTGGCCCCGATCTGGTAGACGCCGGCCTGAGCGGGCGCGAGCCGACCGAACGGAACGCTGAGATGCCACCCCTTCCGACTGCCCGGCGCCAGATCGCCGATCGGGTCGAACAGCCCGATGTCGTTCACCGTGGAGCCGATGCCGCCCTCGCTGGTCGCGAACGACTCCAGGGACGTTTTGCTGGTCGCTGGGAAGGCGTTGAAGGAGAGGTAGACGCTCGCGTCGGTCCAGGTCTGGGTCCCGACGTTCGTGACGGTCCCTTTGAGCTGTAACGGCTGCCCGGCCGTCAGCTGGACCGGGGAGATGCTGGTGATCCGCATCGTCAGGCCGGTCTCGGTCTCGAGCTCGGTCGGCCCTCTGGATGTCGAAGCGGTGGCGGGCTCAGTGCTGCTGGAGAGCGCGCCGCCGAGGGTGGCCAGAGTGACAACAATCGCCGAGACGAACAGCCGGCGGCACATCACCGCGGCGTTTCGAGTGGTTGTGTCACGGGTTGAATGCTAACCGCTGGGGATTGATGCGAGCCGTGCTCATACAGTGGGTGATCGTGTCGAACCAGCGTTCCCTCACCGACGTCCAGCGGGTGGCCGTTCGTGAGCTCCTCCGGGTGGCGCCGGTGATCGACGAGGTCGGTCGCCGGTTCGCCGCGGCGGGCTACGAGATCGCGCTGGTCGGGGGGCCCGTCCGCGACCTCCTCCTGGATCGCTCGTCGAGCGACCTGGACTTCGCCACGTCGGCGCGTCCGGACGAGATCGAGGCCTGCCTCGAGGGCTGGGTCGAGACCACCTGGGACATGGGGCGGGAGTTCGGCACGATCGGGGCGAAGTTGGGTAGCTGGGACCTCGAGATCACGACGTATCGCTCGGACGTGTACGACGGGACCACCCGCAAGCCGGAGGTGTCGTACGGCGACGACCTGGAGGGCGATCTGAGGCGCCGGGATTTCGCGGTCAACGCGATGGCGCTGGTGCTGCCCGAGCACCGTTTCGTCGACCCCTTCGGCGGCATGGACGACCTGCTGGGGAGTCTGCTTCGGACGCCCGGGTCGCCGCAGACGTCGTTCGGTGACGACCCGCTGCGCATGCTCAGAGCCGCCAGGTTCGCCTCCCAGCTGGGGTTCTCCGTCGCTCCTGACGTCGTCTCCGCCATGTGTGACATGGCTGACAGGATCGAGATCGTCTCGGCGGAGCGGATCCGCGGCGAGCTGGTCAAGCTGATGCTGTCGGCTCGTCCGCGAACCGGCCTCACCCTGCTGGTGGAGACCGGTCTGGCCGACCGGGTGCTGCCGGAGCTGCCCGCGCTGCGGCTGGAGCGCGACGAGCATCACCGGCACAAGGACGTCTACGAGCACAGTCTCACGGTTCTCGAGCAGGCGATCGCACTGGAGGACCGGATCTCCGGCGGTGGGCCGGATCTGGTGACCCGGTTCGCTGCCCTCCTGCACGACATCGGCAAGCCCAGGACCCGCCGCTTCGCCGACGACGGGTCGGTGACCTTCCACCACCATGATGTGGTGGGCGCGAAGATGGCGGCTCGGCGGATGCGGGCGCTGCGATTCTCGAACGCCGTGACCTCGGACGTCGCGCGGCTGGTCGAGCTGCACCTGCGGTTCCATGGCTACGGCACCGGTGAGTGGACCGACTCGGCCGTGCGCCGCTACGTCCGCGATGCGGGTCCGCTGCTGGACCGGCTGCATGTCCTGACCCGTGCCGACTGCACCACCCGCAACGCCCGCAAGGCCGAACGCCTTCGCCAGACGTATTCCGACCTGGAGAAGCGGATCGAGCGGCTGCTCGCCGAGGAGGAGCTGTCGGCGATCCGCCCGGACCTGGACGGGCAGCAGATCATGGCGGTGCTGGGCATCGCGCCGGGCCCTCTCGTCGGCAAGGCGTACACGTACCTGCTGGAGCGGCGGATCGACGAGGGGCCCCTCGGCGAGCAGGCCGCGACCGCCGAGCTGCTGGCATGGTGGCAGGAGGTCGGCGCCACCGAGCCGGCCGGCTGAGCCGCGCGGCACCACCTCACACGACGGCGACCGCACGTCGGGTCCAGGTGGCGTATCCCGCCGCCGTCAACCCGTATCCGACGGCGATGGCCGCAAGCAGCGGGTAGGACTTGCCGTCAGCGGGGATCACCACCGCGCCGACGGCGGCCGCCGCCACGAACACGACGTTGAAGATGACGTCGTACAACGAGAAGACCCGCCCCCGGAACTCGTCGTCCACCGACGTCTGGACCACCGTGTCCACACAGATCTTCACGCCCTGCGCCGACAGTCCGAGCGCGAAGGCCGCCACGAGCACGGCAGGTTGGGTGTAGAGCCCAGCGGGGAACACCTCCGCACCCGCGGCCAGAGCCAACAGCACCACCATCCAGGTCCGGGTCGTCAGGCACCGGGTGGCGACCGGTGTGAGTACCGCCGCCAGGAAGAATCCGAGGCCGGATACAAGCAGCGCCGACGAGAGGCCGGCGAGACCGGCGTCGGTGTCGGTGGGGGCGTTGAAGTAGGTGCGGTAGAGCAGGATCGTGGCCACGGCGGAGAGGCCGTAGCAGAACCGGTGGGCGGCGATCACCGTCAAACCGGCGGCTGCCGGCGGCCTCGAACGTAGGTGGCGTAGTCCTGCCGCCAGCCCGTACACCACGACCCTCAGCTCACCGCGGACATCCGGCAGCGGGGTCCCGAGGTCGGGTCCGAGCAGGCACCGTGGGATCCGGGTGGCTTGGAGGGCCGCGGCCAGGTAGCAGAGCGAGGCCAGAACGACGACCCCCGCGTCGCTCCCGACGGGACCACCGAGGCGATGCGTCAGCGTCGCCACCCCAAGACCGCACATGAAGGCGATGGTGCCGCTCGTCGGCGTCACCGAGTTGGCGAGGAGCAGTTCGTCGGGGGCGACCACGCGGGGCAGCGCCGCGGAGAGCCCGGCCAGGAAGAAGCGGTTGACACTGAAGGCGACCACCACCAGCGACACGAGCACACCGACCGGCGCATCGGACCCGATCGCCACGGCGGCGCCCAGCACCGGCACGAGCCGGACGAGGTTGGACACCGCCAGGATCTGCCGACGGTTCCACCGGTCGAGGAAGACCCCGACGAACGGCCCCAGCACGCTGAAGGGGAGCAGCACAGCGGCCAGGGCGGCGGCGATGGCGTCGGCGTCGGGCTGCCGTTCGGGGGAGAACAGCACGTACGACGCGAGGGCGACCTGGAAGATCCCGTCGCCGAACTGGCTGGTGATGCGCACCGCGAGGAGCTGCCGGAAGCGCTGACCGTCCAACAGCCTGCGTAGGTCGCCCGATGTCCCCATGATCGGCCCAGTCTGCCGCCCTATGGGCTCGGTATCTCCAGAGATCCGACTGCGGCGGTCTGTGACGGCGCCACAGTCGGATCTCGTGGGTGGCTGGGTGCGGTGGTGGGGCTGATACCTGCTAGCGCTCGACGTCGCCCCGGATGAACGCTTCGACCGCCTCGCGGCCGAGGTCGTCGGACTGCTGCACCGGCGGGGACTTCATCAGGTACGACGATGCCGACAGCAGCGGCCCACCGATGCCGCGGTCCTTGGCGATCTTCGCCGCGCGGATCGCGTCGATGATGATGCCGGCCGAGTTCGGCGAGTCCCATACCTCGAGCTTGTACTCCATGTTGAGCGGCACATTGCCGAACGCACGAGCCTCCATCCGGACGTACGCCCACTTGCGGTCGTCGAGCCAGGCGACGTAGTCGGACGGCCCGATATGGACGTTGCGGGCAGGGAGGTCCTGCTCCATGTTGGACGTGACAGCCTGGGTCTTGGAGATCTTCTTCGACTCCAGCCGGTCGCGCTCGAGCATGTTCTTGAAGTCCATGTTGCCGCCGATGTTGAGCTGGTAGGTCCGGTCAAGCACCACGCCGCGGTCCTCGAACAGCTTGGCCATCACCCGGTGCGTGATCGTGGCGCCGACCTGCGACTTGATGTCGTCGCCCACGATCGCGACGCCGGCGTCGGTGAACTTCTTCGCCCAGACCGGGTCCGACGCGATGAACACGGGCAGCGCGTTGACGAACGCCACCCTGGCGTCGATCGCACACTGCGCGTAGAACTTGTCGGCCCGCTCCGAGCCCACCGGGAGATAGCAGACCAAGACGTCGGCCCGGGTCTCCTTGAGCACGGCAACCACGTCGACCGGCTCCGCGTCGCTCTGCTCGATGGTCTCCAGGTAGTACTTCCCGAGGCCGTCGAGGGTCGGCCCGCGCTGGACGGTGATTCCCAGCGGGGGTACGTCGGCGATCTTGATGGTGTTGTTCTCACTTGCCGTCGTCGCCTCTGACAGGTCGAAGCCGACCTTCTTGGCGTCGACGTCGAAGGCCGCGACGAACTCGACGTCTTTGACGTGGTATCCGCCGAACTCGACGTGCATCAGGCCAGGCACGACAGCCGACGGGTCCGCGTCCTGGTAGTAGTGCACGCCCTGGATAAGCGACGTCGCGCAGTTGCCGACGCCAACGATGGCTACTCGAACCGAGCCCATGCCGTTTTCCTCATTCCGAATCATTTGCGCCGGACGGTGGTCCGTCGGTGCGGGGGTTGGTGTGATGTGGTGCTGCTTGTGGTGGGGTGACCGTGTCCTGGGTCTGCGAGACCCGCTCGGTCCTGATCAGCTCGTTGAGCCAGCGGACCTCGCGCTCCACCGACTCCAGGCCGTGCCGCTGCAGCTCGAGGGTGTAGGAGTCGACCCGCTCGCGTGAACGCGCCACGGACGTCCGGACACCCTCGATGCGCTCCTCGAGCCGGCTCCGGCGACCCTCGAGGATACGAAGTCGTGTCTCGGCGGTGGCTGCCCCGAAGAATGCGAAGTGGACGCCGAAGTTGTCGTCGTCCCAGGCGCTCGGCCCCGCCGCCGAGACGAGGATGCCGAAGCGCTCCTTGCCGTCGGCGGTGAGCGTGTACACGATCTTGCCCCGCCGACCGCCCAATGTCGTCGTGGCGGTCAGCTCGGCGGTGTCCTCGATGATGAGACCGTCACGGAGCAGCTGCTTGAGCCGGGGGTAGAGCGACCCATATGAGAGCACCCGGCCCCATCCGAGCAGGGCGTTGACGCGCTTGCGGAGCTCGTACCCGTGCATGGGCGACTCGTGGAGCAGCCCGAGCACCGCTAGCTCCAGAGCGTCGCCTCGCTTGGTCATGTGGGGTGCTGCTCCTCGCCAGACGGTCATGTATCGCTTGCACGTATCGAACGAACGTATCACTGCGACGTATCGAACTGATACATCGGATGTTACCTTCTCGTGCGTGTCGGGCCGGTTCTGGACGGTGCTGCGATCTCGATCACGCCGGATCAGTTGGAGAACGCTCAGCATCTGGCCGTACCCTCGAAGCCATCATGTGGTCTCAACGATCGGTCATCGACTACTCGCTGCAGCGGCGCGCCACGCTCTCGACCCTGTTCAACGGCGGAGCCACGTTCATGGACGACGTGTGTGACGCGGACCCCTACACCCTGCGGGCGGCCAAGTACCACGGTGAGCCGGCGCGCACTCCCTGCCCGGTCTGCCGCAAGCCTGAGCTGCGACTGCTGTCCTATGTGTTCGGCGACGAGCTCGGCCAGTTCTCCGGCCGGATCAAGTCCCGCGCCGAGATCGAGGCGATGGCCCACCAGCACGGCGAGATCCGCATCTACGTCCTCGAGGTGTGCGGAAACTGCGGCTGGAACCACCTCGTCGAGTCCTACGTCGTCGGCGACGGCGTCCCGCGCAAGCCGCCCCGCCGGCAACGCACCGTAGAAGACGACGACTGAGGGACTGAGACCTGTCACGTGACTGACCAGCGCACGCCCTCAGGAGCCCCGCCTCGCAGGTGGCTGGGCCGTAGGAAGGGCAAGAAGCGGCTCCGCGATCTGAGCGGCTGGGCCAAGACCCGCCATATCGCCGCGAAGATCCTGAAGTGGAGCGTCGTGTCCGGGCTCGTGCTGGCCCTGGTCGCCGCGGTGGCGATCTACATCACCTACGAGCGGATCGACATCCCCAACCCCAACACCGACTTCCAGACCCAGACCTCGACCGTGTACTACTCAGACGGCAAGCACGTCCTCGGACAGTTCGCTCTCCAGAACCGGCAGGGCATCCCCATCGAGCAGATGCCGCAGTCGCTGCAGGACGCGGTGATCTCGGCGGAGGACAGGTCGTTCGAGACCAACAGCGGCATCGACATCAAGGGCATCATCCGCGCCGCCTGGAACAACCTGCACTCGTCCGGTACCGAGCAGGGCGGGTCGACCATCACCCAGCAGTACGTCAAGGTCCTCTACCTGTCGCAGGAGCGGACCTGGACGCGCAAGATCAGGGAGGCCTTCCTTGCGGTCAAGCTGCAGAACAAGCTGTCGAAGGACCAGATCCTGGAGGGATACCTCAACACGATCTACTTCGGTCGGGGGGCCTACGGTGCCCAGGCAGCGTCCGAGGCCTACTTCGCCAAGCCCGCCAAGGACCTCACCGTGTCCGAGAGCGCGGTCCTCGCTGCTGTGCTCAACTCGCCGGGATACCTGGACCCGGCTAACGGGAGGAGCGCACGCGCAGCGCTGTTGGCGCGGTACCAGTACGTGCTGGAGGGCATGGTGTCGATGGGGAATCTCGACGCCGCCAGGGCAGCGACTCTCGAGGCGCACCTCCCGACCTTCCCGAAGATCAAGACGATCAACAAGTACGGCGGGCAGAAGGGCTACTTGATGACCCTGGTGAAGTCACAGCTCGAGGCTGACGGCTTCACCGACGAGCAGATCGAAGGTGGCGGCCTCAAGGTCATCACGACCTTCGACTGGGAGAAGGAACGCGCCGCCGGCCACGCGGTGAAACAGATCCGGCCGAAAGGCAAGAAGCAGCTGCACATAGCGCTGGCGTCCATCCAGCCGGGCACGGGCGCACTGCGGGCGATGATCGGCGGGAAGAACTACCTACAGAGCCAGATCGACTGGGCCACGGCGGGCGGCTCGCCGGGGTCCTCCTTCAAGCCGTACGCCCTGGCCGCCGGGCTCGAGAACGGGTTCACGCTGAACTCGACCTTCGACGGCAACTCACCGCTGGCGCTGCCCGACGGCTCCACGATCCAGAACGAGGGCAGCGGGTCGGGTACGTCCTACGGGACGGTGAGCCTGACGACGGCGACCCAGGACTCGATCAACACGGCGTACGTCGACATGACCCTGCACATGCACAATGGGCCACACAAGATCATCCAAGCGGCAGTCGCGGCGGGGATCCCTCGCAGCGCCCCGGGCCTGCACCCCAACACCGGCGTCTCCCTGGGGAGCGCCACCATCTCGCCGATCGACATGGCTGACGGCTACGCGACCTTCGCGGACCAGGGCCAGCACACGCCGTGGTACGTCATCCAGCGGGTGAGCGACGCGAGCGGCATCCAGTACGAGCACATCACGCGGCCAACCAGGGCGTTCAGCCAGGCGATCTCGAGCAATGTGACCTACGCCCTGCAGCAGGTGGTCAAGGGCGGAACCGGCTTCCGCGCCCAGGCGCTGCAGCGGCCGGCCGCCGGCAAGACGGGCACCGCCACCAATGCCAACGGGGACGTGTCGTCGTCGTGGTTCGTCGGGTACACACCTCAGCTGTCCACAGCGGTGATGTACGTGCGCGGCACCGGCAACGAGGCCCTCAACGGCTACCTCGACAGCTACTTCGGGCAGGACTACCCGACCGAGACCTGGACCGCCTACATGACCGCCGCTCTCCAAGGCACGCCGGTCAAGGACTTCCCTGCCCCGGCGGCACTCAACGGGCAGAGCCCGACGTACGCACCCCCGACGACGACGGCGCCGTCCACCACGTCACCGAGCACCAGCTCGGCCCCACCGACGACGACGCAGCCACCGACCACGACGCAGCCACGGACGACGACGCAGCCACCGACCACGACGCAGCCACCGACCACGACTCAGCCACCGACCACCACTCAGCCACCGACCACCACTCAGCCACCGACCACCACTCAGCCACCGACCACCACTCAGCCACCGACGACGACCTCCAGCCCGCCTACCACCACGGGAGGCCCGACGTCGCAGCCGCCGGCGCCGTAGCGCTCCGCAGATGGCGCCGGCCTCGCGGCCGCCACGCTGGTCGCGGAGGTGGGTAGGGCACGATGGCTCCGTGAGCTTGCTCGGGCCCCGCCGCACGTCTGGCGGCGTGGTAGCGCCGACGCTCGACGACCCCGTCGCCCGGGTGGCATCCGGAGCGGTAGGCGGGCCACTGGGTCGACACACCCGGACCGGCTTCAGCTGGTGGACCCCGCTGCGTCTCGTGCTCGTCGTTGCGGCGCTCGTCTTCGGGATCGGCGTCTTCCAGAAGTCGCCGTGCGTTGTCACGAACTGGTCCGACGACGCCTCGCCGAAACCGTTCTCGCATATGTGCTACACCGACATCCCGTACCTCTATGTCGGTCGCGGACTCGCCGAGGGGGTGTTCCCGTACGAGCCGCTGACCGATCTGCCCGCCGACAAGCAACCCGTGACCACCGAGGACGCGCACTCGCTGACCGTCGAGTACCCCGTCCTGACCGGCCTATGGATGGGCGTCACCGGCATCGTCACGCGGGCCCTCGGCACCAATCCCGACATGTCGCAGGTCCCGCATTCCGAGGTGGGGAGCAATCTCGACGTCCAGCACGACAGCGCGGTCTTCTGGAGCGTCAACGCGGTCGGGTTCTTCGTCGTCCTGCTGATCGGGCTCGCCTTCCTGGTCCGTGCGCAGCGGCGACGGCCGTGGGACGCCATGTTCGTGGCGCTGTCGCCAACCCTGGCGCTGGCGGCGACGATCAACTGGGACCTCCTCGCGTTCGGGTTCGTCGGCGCGATCTTCTGGGCGTGGGCCACCCGGCGGCCGATCATGGCCGGCGTTCTCATCGGACTCGGTGCGGCCACCAAGCTCTACCCGATCTTCTTCCTCGGGCCGTTGCTCGTGTTGTGTCTGCGTGAGCGCAAGCTCGACGCGTGGACGCGGACGACGGCCGCGGCGCTGGTCGCCTGGCTCGCCGTCAACCTGCCGATCTACATCTGGTCCCCGAACGCCTTCCTGTGGTTCTGGCAGTACAACGCCTCCCGCGGCCCGGACTTCGGCTCGCTGTGGCTCGTCGCGTCGAACTACGGGCACACGGCAAGTGCGCACACCATCAATGTGACGACCTGGATCCTCTTCTCGACGGCGTGCCTCGCGATCGCGGCGCTCGGTCTGCTCGCCCCCCGTCGGCCGCGGCTGCCCCAACTGGTCTTCTTGGTGGTCGTCTCCTTCCTGATCGTCAACAAGGTGTACTCGCCGCAGTACGTCTTGTGGCTGCTGCCGCTAGCGGCGCTGGCCCGGCCGAGGTGGCGCGACCTGTTGGTCTGGCAGGCCTGCGAGGTCTTCTACTTCTTCGCTGTCTGGATGCATATCGCCAACTTCTTCGTCGACTCGGGCCAACGTGACTGGGTCTATGCGCTTGCCGTCGTGGTCCGCATCCTCGGCCAGCTGTACATCGTGGTCCTGGTGGTCCGCGACATCCTGGTTCCGCGCGAGGATCCGGTCCGCGCCGACGGCCTGTCCGACGACCCGCTCGGCGGGATCTTCGACGAAGGCATCGACGCCGAGCCGTTCGACCCGGGCGAGGGGGACGCTCGCCACCACGACGAGCCGCCTGGCCAGACGGTCGGGCGCGATTTCGATCACGACCGGGACCCGATCTACTCCTGAAGGGCGCCGGCAGTCGACTGCCACCACCTCGCAAGGGTGGAGCGTCGGAGTGGTACGACCATCGAGCTCTCTGCGCCCTCAGCTGATGCACACCCGGTCGAAGACCGTCGTCGTCAGGCGCACCTGAACCGGCACCTCGTCGCCGATCGCCGGCGGCGTGGCGGCCGCAGGCAGGAACAGCATGCTCACCTGCATATGAGGCGGCTCCACGAACCATCGTCGGCGGCCGTCGACGGTGTACGGCGACAGGGCTCGTCCCGCAGCGTCGAGTGACCCCCGGGCGAGGCTGATTCCTCGCTGGCGCACCGAGGAAGCCGCAGCCGGGGCTTCCAGCCCGATGCCGTGTGCGGTGCCGCCCGCCACCACGACGATGGTGCCCGACCTGGTCAGTGGCCGCTGCCGATAACCCACGCGGTCTCCTCGTCGCGCCGGGTGCACATCGAGCACGGTGGCGCGCGGCGCCAGTGCGCCACGGTCGCCCAGCCACAAAGACGTGCCGATCCGCGGACGAAGCGTCGCACCGGGATGCCGTCGACGAAGCGTCTCGAGCTCGGCCTGGCTGAGGTGGCTCACGAACCACCGAGCGCTCGGCGCGTCTCGCAGCCACCTGTCGACCTCGTCGACGTGGCCCGTCGCGAGCGGAAGGTGCAGCGCCTGGGCCTCGACCTGGACGCCGCTGGCAGCCCGCTGAGCAGCCAGCAGATCCGCCAGCACGAACCCGTGGCGGCGCATCGACGTCAGCGCCTCGAGGACGACCCGCGGGCGATCGGCCCGCCGGCCCAGGGCGATCAGGTCCTCCAAGCGCCCGACGGTATGGACGATCTGGTCACCGTAGGGAGGGTCGGGGACACTCGGCCGCCACGGTTCCATCACCAAGACGGTGCCCGAGAAGCGTTTGCGTACGTCGGCCACCTCCCGGTAGGTCCCGACGGCGAGCGTGTCGACCCCGAGCCATTGCGCCCGGCGGGCCAGAGCGCCAACCCCGAAGCCGTACCCATTGCCTTTCGCTACCGGCACGATGCCCGGATAGCCGGTCTCGGTCTTCGTCAGGTGCTCACGCCAGCGGGGGCCGTCGACGTACAGGCTCAGCGTCACGGCGGCTCTCGTCGCTCCTCTTGTGGTCAACTGGCCGACCTCGCGGCGTCCACTCAGCGTATGCGACAACTGGTGCTCGGGGTAGACAGCCCCTCTTCGCGGGTGCACTCTGCATGGCGTCCCACGGTGACGGTGTCGTTCGGCAAGCCCTCACGCGTCATGGTCGACCGCCCGTCGGGCTCAGTGCGAGCGTCGTCTCATGTAGAGGTCGAAGGACGCGTAGAGGAGCCGGTTGATGGGCAGGTCCCATTCGCCGACGTACTGCACGGCCCGGCCGCCGGTGCCGACCTTGAACTGGATGAGGCCGAGGTGCGGGTCGTCGGCGGCCACCGTGTTGGTGATGCCGCGGAGGTCGTACACGTCGGCGCCGGCGTCGATCGCGTCGGTGATCATCCGCCACTGGATGGCGTTCGAGCCCCGCACGTCTCGCTTGTCCGTCGACGAGGCGCCGTACGAGTACCAGGTGTGGCTCCCGACCCGGACCCAGGTGGTCGCGGCGACGAGGTCACCCTCGTGGTGGGCGAGGTAGAGGCGGATCCGGTCGGGATCCTCGCGCCGGAGGGCGGTGAACATCTGCCGGAAGTACGACAGTGGTCGGGAGGTGAAGTGGTCACGGCTCGCCGTCTCGGCATAGAGAGCATGGAACGCGGGCAGGTCGACCTCGTCGCCGACGCTGATCTGCACGCCCGCCTTCGCCGACTTCTTGATGTTGCGGCGCCACAGCTGGTTCATCCCGGCCAGCACGTCATCGGCCGAGCGGCCGGCGAGCGGGAGCTGGAAGACGAAGGGCGGCTGACCTGCTGCGAACCCTCCAGCCGCCGCCTGTTGGCGCCAGCCGGCGGCACGCAGCGCCTTCTCGACGGCCTCACCGTCACCCAGGAGCTGGTCAGGAGCGAGCTCATCGAGCCGTGACACCGCCGGGTCCGCGACGCCGGCCTTGATGGTGTCGGCGTCCCAGGTCCTGATCGCCACCGCAGGGCCGATGCGTACGCCGAAGGCACCCTGCCCCCGGGCGTGCTCGGCGAGCGCGGAGAGGGACTCCTCCAGGTGCGGTCCCGACCAGTCCAGCAGGGGCCCTTCGGGGAGGTACGCCAGGGACCTCTTCACAGCAGGCAGCAGGCGGTAGAGCACCAGGCCCACGCCGACGAGCTCCGAGCCCTGCCACCAGCCGACGGATTCGCGCCGCCACTCGCGCTTCACCTCCCCCCAGGCCGGAGTCTGAAGGAAGCTGGCGCTCGGCTGGGCGTCGACGTACGCCAGGTGCTCAGCCGCGGTGATACGGCGGACGACGATCCGGGTCACGCTCGCACGCTACCGGAGCGGGCCTCACGCCACTGACGGACCGGGAGGCCCCGCTCGTCGGCCCGCCAGTGGGTAGCGGGCCCTCCTGACCCGCGCCGGTCGGGCTGCTCCATGTCACGAGCGGTGTCAGCCGTGGTCATGCGGTCGATGATGAGGTTTGCCGTTCGCTGTGCAAGGCCGGGGACTAGGCCAGCCGTTTGCGGAGCCAGGCGATGTCGGCGCCCTGTCCCTCGCTCCCTCCCGGCGTCTCCACGACGACCGGGGCGGCCGCCTGCGTGACCACTGTCGCCAGCTCGTCGGGGTCGAGATGGCCTTCGCCGAGGTTGGCGTGCCGGTCGGCACCTGAGCCGAACTCGTCCCGAGAGTCGTTGGCATGGACCAGGTCGATCCGCCCGGTGATGGCCATCACCCTCTCGACCAGGCCGCCCAGCGCCTCTCCCGCGGCGTGGGCGTGACAGGTGTCGAGGCAGAAGCCGACCGACTCGCTGCCCTCAGCACCACTGACCGCGTCCCAGAGCAAGGCGATGCGCTCGATCCATCTCGCCATCGCGTTCTCACCGCCAGCCGTGTTCTCGATCAGGAGGGGGACACGGATCTCGGTGCGCTCGACACATTTGCGCCAGTTGTCGAAGCCACCGTCGAGGTCGGCTGCCTTGAGCACATGCCCCCCGTGCACGATCACACCCTTGGCGTCGATCTGCGCCGCCAGGTCGATCGTCTGCTGCAGCAGCTTCCGCGACGGGATCCGAATCCGGTTGTTGGACGTGGCGACATTGAGGACGTACGGCGCATGGACGTAGAGGTCGACGTCCGCTTCGACGGCGGCTGCCCGCAGTGCCGCCGCGCCGCCCTCGTAGGCGACCACTGGCGCCTTCCAACCCTGCGGGTCGCCGAGGAAGAACTGTGACATGTTCGCGTCGCGGGCGCGCGCCTCCGCGATCGGATCGGTCTGGTCGACGTGGCCGCCGATGACAAGAGAGGACATGACGCTCACCCTAAAGCCACCCGTCCGACAGCCGGTGAGCCCTTGGGCCTTGCCCCAGGCGAGCGTGCCTGGTGTGAGGCAGGGCCCCTGGGCGTGGCAGACCGAAGCCTTGCCCACGGTGGCTCGCAGCGGCACCCCTCGGGCACCAGGGTCCAGACCCGGTCTCGTCAGGGGGAAACCAGGGAATAACCCCATCGATTTCGAGCCGCCATCGTCGGTACCGTTGCCGTGACGGGGCGCAACGAGGGCGCGTCTCGCACGACCTTCATGGGGACACGAATGACCGAGCAGGCGCTGGACATCCCGCCCAGACAATCCCGCAGCATTGCCGCGCGCGCTGTCGAGCTGACCAAGGTGTACGGCGAGGGGGACGCCAAAGTGGCCGCCCTCGACGGCGTGTCCATCGACTTCGTCCAGGGCGAGTTCACCGCCGTGATGGGACCTTCCGGATCAGGAAAGTCGACACTGATGCACTGCATGGCCGCCCTCGACACGTCGTCGAGCGGCCAGGTCTTCCTCGGTGACACCGACCTGGCGGGGCTCGGCGACAAGGACCTCACCATCCTGCGGCGCGACAAGGTCGGTTTCGTGTTCCAGGCATACAACCTGGTTCCGACGCTGACCGCACGAGAGAACATCGAGCTCCCGCTCGCCATCGCCGGCCGCAAGCCCGACAAAGCGTGGTTCGACACCGTGATCGACACCATCGGGTTGCGCGAGCGGTTGAAGCACCGACCGAACCAGCTGTCCGGGGGGCAACAGCAGCGGGTGGCCTGCGCCAGGGCACTGGTGTCCAGGCCGGAGATCGTGTTCGCCGACGAGCCCACCGGCAACCTGGACTCGGCGGCCAGCGCGGAGATCCTGACGTTCCTGCGGCGCAGTGCCGACGAGTTCGGCCAGACCATCGTGATGGTCACGCACGACCCGATCGCCGCGGCCTACACGGACCGTGTGGTGTTCCTCGCCGACGGCAAGGTGGTGGACGAGCTCCGCCGGCCCACGGCCGACGCGGTGCTCGAAGAGATGAAGGTGCTCAGCCTCCGGGCCGTCACCGGCCCGGCAACGGAGGCATGACGTGCTCAAGGTGACCTGGCGCAATCTCGTCGCACGCAAGCTGCGGCTCGCTCTGAGCGGTTTCGCCATCGTTCTCGGCGTCGCGTTCGTCGCTGGCTCGTTCATCTTCACCGACGCCCTGAGCGGCGCCTTCAACGGCATCATCAAGGGCACAACGGCGGACGTGGAGGTGGCGCCCAAGGGCTCGGGGACCGTCAACGCGGCCGAGGACTCCCGCACCATCGACGCATCCGTCGTCGACGACCTGAGCCGACTCCCGCAGGTCGCCGAGGCGGCCGGCAACGACGAGGTCCAGAACGTCTGGGTGATCGGCAGCGACGGGAAGCTCGTCGGCGGCAACGGACCGCCGAGCTTCGGGTTCAACTACACCGACACGAAGGCCATCACCGGCAATCAGATCCTGACGCTCGCCTCAGGTGCGCTGCCCACCGGCCCGGGCGAGATCGCCTTGGACGAGTCGACGGCCAAGAAGGGCGGCTACCGGATCGGCGACACCGTGACCCTGTCGACCCCGGGCAAGGTATCCAGCCTGAAGGCGAAGCTGGTCGGTCTCGTCCGCTTCGGCTCCCAGGGCGGACTCGTGGGCGCCGCCTTGACGATCTTCGACAAGAGCTGGATGCAGGACCTGTTCTTCCATGGTCGCGACGTCTACACCGGCATCTCGCTGACCGCCGCCGCCGGGTACTCCCAGGCCCAGGTCGCCGACGCCGCCAACACGGTGCTGCCCCCCGGCGACCAGGCACGGGAGGGCGACAAGGTCGCGAAGGAGGGCGAGGATGCCATCGGGAAGGCGCTGGGCTTCATCAACATCTTCCTGCTGGTCTTCGCCGCAGTCGCCATGGTGGTCGGCACCTTCCTGATCATCAACACGTTCTCGATCCTGGTGGCGCAGCGCAGCCGCGAGCTCGCCCTGCTGAGGGCGATGGGCGCCTCGAGGAGGCAGGTCAACCGCTCCGTCCTCACCGAGGCGTTCACGGTGGGCCTGGTGGGGTCCACGATGGGGATCGCAGTCGGATACCTCCTCGCGATCGGTCTGAAGGCCCTGTTCGGCGCGATCGGTCTCGATCTCGGCAGTGCGTCGTTCCCGTTGGAGCCGCGCACGGTCGCCGTGTCGTACCTGGTCGGCCTCGTCGTCACCATGATCGCCGCGTACCTGCCCGCTCGCCGCGCGTCGAAGATCGCCCCGGTCGCGGCCATGCGCGACGACGTTGCCCTGCCGGAGTCGTCACTGCGCCGGCGGATGGGCGCTGGCGTTGTCCTCGTGCTCGTCGGCGCCGCGCTGATGGTCGGGGGCTTCGCGAGATCCGGCGGGAGCGGGCTGCTCCTCATCGGCCTCGGGATGCTCGTGATCCTGATCGGGGTGGCGCTGATGGCTCCGGTCCTCAGCCGGCCGTTGATCAAAGCCCTGGGAGTGGTGTACCGCGGCGGGTTCGGGACGGTGGGCCGACTGGCGACCGAGAACTCCCTGCGCAACCCTCGGCGGACCGCGGCGACCGCGAGCGCACTGATGATCGGCCTGACGCTGGTCGCGCTGATGTCGATCCTGGGCGCGTCCGCCAAGGCCAGCACCGACAAGGCACTGAACCAGACGCTGGTGGCTGACTTCGTCGTCTCCAACGCCGTCGGTGCGGGCTTCTCGCCGACGATCGCCACCAAGATCGAGAAGCTCGACGGCGTCGAGGCGGTCGCCGCGTTCCGGCAGGGCGTCGGCCAGATCGGCGGCGACACCGTGTATCCGTACGGTGCCGACCCGAGGGCGCTCGAGAAGACTCTCAAGATCCCGATGACCGCCGGAGTGGTGAGCGCTCTCGCCGACAGGTCGATCCTGGTCGACACCACGACCGCGAAGAGCCATCACTACGCCGTCGGCGACACGATCGACCTGAAGATGCAGGCAGGCGCACGTCGGCTCGTCGTCGCAGGAGTGTTCAAGGCCTCGGCGGCGATCCCGGCGAGCTACCTCGTCTCGTTCGACACGCTCATCAAGGGTGGCATCAAGCCGCTCGACAGCGCGGTGTTCATCACCAAGCAGCCGGGCGCCGCCAGCACCAAGATCCGTGACGAGATCGACTCGATCATCAAGGACAACCCCACGGTGACGCTCAAGGACCAGAGCGAGTTCGCCGCCGAGCAGGCCAAGCAGATCAACCAGTTCCTGTACATCATCTATGCGCTGCTCGGCCTCGCCATCATCATCGCCGTGCTCGGCATCGTGAACACCCTCGCCCTGTCGGTGATCGAGCGGACCAGGGAGGTCGGGCTGCTCCGTGCGGTCGGGCTCAGCCGGCGACAGCTGCGACGGATGATCCGGCTGGAGTCGGTCAACATCGCGGTGCTCGGCGCCATCCTGGGAATGGTGATGGGGATCGCGTTCGGGATCGCGCTCCAGCGGGCGATCTCCGACCGGGGCGTCGACGTGCTGAGCGTGCCGTGGCTGCGGCTGCTGGTCTTCGTGCTCCTGTCCGCTGTCATCGGGGTGCTCGCCGCCGTGCTCCCGGCCCGGAGGGCCGCCAAGCTCAACGTCCTCACGGCCATCACGACGGAGTAACCTCGTCATCGAGTCGGCGGGCGCGGCGGCCGGCGGGGTTGTGGATGACGATTACCGCTGGGTGTACGCGCGCTGATAATCTCGGTCCTGTCGACCTGGCAAGAGGCTGGGTCACACCGCGTCAGCCCGAGATGCGGCCGAGCAGTCCACAAGACCCGCTAGGCGCACGTCGAAGAGTCGCGACCTCCTGTCACGGAACGACCGTGACCGCAAAGTCCACAGGAGGTGGATGTCAGTCATGCGCAACTACGAGCTCATGGTCATTCTCGATCCAGACCTCGAGGAGCGAACGGTCCAGCCGTCGCTCGACCAGTACCTCAACCTCGTTCGCCAAGACGGCGGCAGCGTCGAGTCCGTCGACGTCTGGGGCCGTCGTCGACTGGCGTACGAGATCAACAAGAAGTCCGAAGGCATCTACGCCGTCGTCACCTTGTCGGCGGAGCCAGCTACGGTCAAAGAACTCGACCGTCAGCTCGGCCTCAACGAGTCGGTGATCCGCACCAAGGTCCTCCGACCCGAGGTGCACTGACCCAACCGCACGGGTGACGCACCGCGTCATCCGGCAAGAGACCGATTCCCCCGGTCGTTCCACTCGAACTGACCAGCCAAAGGGAGGCCATCACACATGGCAGGCGAAACCACGATCACTGTCGTCGGCAACCTCACCGACGACCCGGACCTGCGATTCACGCCCAACGGGGCGGCCGTCGCCAACTTCACCGTGGCATCGACGCCGCGGTTCTTCGACAAGCAGACCAACGAGTGGAAGGACGGCGAGGCGCTGTTCCTTCGCTGTTCGATCTGGCGGCAGGCGGCCGAGAACGTCGCTGAGACGCTCCAGCGCGGAGCCCGGGTGATCGTCCAGGGCCGCCTCAAGCAGCGCTCCTACGAGACCCGCGAGGGCGAGAAGCGTACGACGTTCGAGGTCGACGTGGAAGAGATCGGTCCGTCCTTGAAGTATGCGACCGCCAAGGTCACCAAGACGTCGCGCTCCGGCACCGGAGGTGCCGGTAACGGAGCTAGTGGCAACAGCTACGGCGGCGGCAACGACCCATGGGCAACCCCCGCGAGTCAACCGGCAGGCGGCGGCCAGGCCGGCGCCAGCGACCCGTGGGCATCGCCCGCGGGCAGCACGGACGAGCCCCCCTTCTAGCCGGGCCTGTCCCACCCGCACCAACCGACCATTCCGGCACGATGCCGGGCTCTGAGAAAGGGAGCACCACAATGGCGAAACCAGTCGTCCGCAAGCCGAAGAAGAAGGTCTGCGGATTCTGCAAGGACAAGGCCACCTACGTCGACTACAAGGACACCACGCTGCTTCGCAAGTTCATCTCCGACCGGGGCAAGATCCGCGCCCGCCGGGTCAGCGGCAACTGCACGCAGCACCAGCGCGACGTCGCCACCGCGATCAAGAACGCCCGCGAGATGGCTTTGCTGCCCTACACGTCCAGCGCGCGCTGAGAGGTTGACACGATGAAGCTCATCTTGACGCAGGAAGTGTCAGCCCTCGGCTCGCCGGGTGACGTGGTCGAGGTCAAGGACGGCTACGGCCGCAACTACCTGATGCCCCGGGGCCTGGCGATCCGCTGGACCAAGGGTGCCGAGAAGCAGATCGGGTCGATCAAACAGGCCCGTTCGGTTCGCGACGTCCGCGACCTCGGGCAGGCCGACGAGATCAAGAACCGGTTGGAAGCCCTCTCGGTGACGGTCCCGGCGCAGGCCGGCTCCACCGGGCGACTTTTCGGTGCTGTTTCGGTTTCCGACATCGTGGCGGCGGTCAAGTCGTCCGGCGGACCCGACATCGACAAGCGCCGGATCCAGGTGAAGAACCCGATCAAGACTCTCGGCGCTCACCAGGTGACCGTCAAGGTTCACGACGATGTGACGGCCACCGTCAACCTCGAGGTCGTCTCGTCGTCCGCATGAGCACTCCGCCGGTGGGAGCGACCTGGGCCCGCAGGCCGAGTGTGTACCCGCGGGCGCCAGGGTGCTCCTCGTAGGTGCCTGGAGCCGGTCGTCGCCCGACGGGCTCTTGGGCGTCATGGCTTGGTCACAGCCGAACCAGGGGGCGCTCCGAGGACGAGCCAGCGCTCACTGCGGGCCCTCACCAGCAGGGTCGCCATCCGGACGACCATGAAGACGATGAAGGCCGCCCACAGCCACAGCAGGCCCCCGTGCAGCAACAGCACGGCGAGGGCCAGCGGGACGAAGACGACGAAGGTCGCGACGCCCGCCCAGGCGAGGTACCTCCCGCCGCCCGCGCCGATGAGGACTCCGTCGAGGACGAAGACCACACCGGCCACTGGCTGATGGACCGCGACGAGCAGAAGCACCGCCGAGAGCTGCCGCTGCACGTCGGGGTCGGCGGAGAATAGACCGACGATGAGCGGACGCGCCAGCGCCAGCGAGGCGCCGAGCACGACGCCGGCCACGACTCCCCAGCGCACCATCCGGGCGGTGGCGGCGCGTGTGGCAGCCGCGTCACCCGCTCCGAGGAGCCGTCCCGTGATCGCCTGGGCGGCGATGGCGATGGCATCCAGGGCGAAGGCGAGGAACGACCAGACCGTGAAGGCGACCTGGTGGGCGGCGATGGCCACCGTCGAGATCGACGCGGCTACGTAGGTGGCGAGCACAAGGGTGGCTCGAAGGGTGAGAGTCCGCACGATCAGCGGGACCCCGGCCTGCCATGCGGCGGCGACCCCACCACGTCGGGGGGACAAGGACGCGTCATGTCGACGAGCGGCCCGTATGACGACGGCCGTCACGGCAACCGCGCCGGCGCCCTGCGCGACGACTGTTCCGAGGGCCGACCCGGAGATGCCCCAGCCGAGCCCATACACGAAGAACAGGTTCAGCGCGACATTGGCCGCGTTGGCCACCACCGCGACCACGAGGGGTGTGCGGGTGTCCTGCAGTCCTCGCAGCACACCGGTCGCCGCCAGCGTCAGCAGGAGCGCCGGGATCCCGAAGCCCGCGATCCGCAGGTAGGTGATCGCGAACCCGTGGACGTCGGCGGCGGGTCGGAACGCGCCGACGATCGGCGGTGACAGCGCCAGGGTCGCGAGTGCGGCCAGACCCCCGATGACCAAAGCCAGCCACAAGCCGTCGATACCGACGGCAAGGGCAGCGCGGCGGTCACCGGCGCCGACGTTGCGCGCGACGGTCGCCGTGGCCCCGTAGGCGAGGAAGACGAACAGGCCGATCGCTGTTTGGACGACCACGCCCGCCAGCCCCAAGGCCGCGAGCTGTGCGGTGCCGAGGTGCCCGACGATGGCGGCGTCGGCGAGAAGGAACACCGGCTCGGAGACCAAGGCGGCGAAGGCCGGGACAGCCAGCCGCCTTATCTCCCTGTCCTGCGCTCGAGCCGCCGATCTGCGCCGGGCGGCCGAGGGCGTCTCACCTGGTGGCCGGCCGGTCATGTCGATGCCATTGTCTTCCCGACTTTTCTTTTCTCCACACCTGGGTGCCGGCGAGGAGGCAGGTCACAGGCCTTCGACGGGTTCGTCACCGTCCGTCATCCACCGATGTATCCCCAGGCTGTGCACAGTCGCCTCCCGTTTTATCCACAGGCTGACGGCCCGGGTCCACATGGCTGTTCCTAGTGCGCTGTCGGCGCGGCGCGCAGCGGGCTAGCGTCCTTGACCTGGCCGGTGAGCGGCAATCGGGAACTGTCGGCTCGCCTCGCTATCGTCAGAATGACACCGTCGTAGTTCAAGGGGGACCTGTGCAGTGAGCATAGCCAGTGAGCAGCTCGGATCAGGGCGTCACTGCCCTGTGGTCACGACGTGAGCGCAGTGTCATGAGCGTCGCCACCTTCCACGGCCCCCAGGCCGTCGACGAGGACTTCGGCCGGGACACGCCAACGGGCCGGATGCCGCCTCAGGATGAGAACGCCGAGCAGTCGGTCCTCGGGGCGATGCTGTTGAGCAAGGACGCCATCGCCGACGTCGTCGAGGTCCTGCGCGGCGGGGACTTCTACCGGCCTGCTCACGAGCTCGTCTTCGACGCCGTTCTCGATCTCTACGGGCGGGGCGAACCCGCCGACGCGATCACCGTCGCCGCTGAGCTGACCAGGCACGGCGACGTCGCCAGGGCAGGCGGAGCCCCCTATCTGCACACGCTGGTGGCCGGGGTCCCGGTGGCGGCGAACGCCGGGTACTACGCCGGCATCGTCCGCGAGAAGGCGATCCTGCGCAGGCTGGTCGACGCGGGCACGAAGATCGTCCAGCTCGGGTATGCCGCTGAGGGACAGGTCGACGACGTGGTCGACCAGGCCCAGGCGGAGGTCTACAGCGTCACCGAGCGACGAGCCTCGGAGGACTATGCTCCGTTGGCCGACCTGATGGAGCTCACCATCGACGAGCTCGAGGCGATCGGCAACCGCGACGGCGCGATGGCCGGTGTTCCGACCGGGTTCGCGGAGCTCGACGAATTGACGAACGGCCTGCACGGCGGGCAGATGATCATCCTCGCCGCCCGCCCGGCCATCGGTAAGGCTCTCGCGCTCGACACGGTGCTGCCGACCCCGAGGGGCTGGACGACGATGGGCGCGGTCGCTGCCGGCGACGAGTTGATCGGGACCGACGGCCGCCCCGTGACGGTGGTCGCGGCGACCGACGTGCTGGTCGACCGGCCCTGCTACCGGCTCGAGTTCTCCGACGGTTCGGCGATCGTCGCCGATGCCATGCACGAGTGGCTGACGGAGTCAGACTTCGACTCCCGCGTCCGCACGTCAGACCAGCTCGCCCTCGAGATCGCCGCCGGCGCCGTCCACTGGATACGCAGCTCCGAGCCGCTCCGCGGCCAGGCTGCGCTGACGCACTGGACTCGGCCACGATGTCAGGGCAGGGTCGACGACGGCTGGAAGCTCGAGTCGGTCGAGCCGGTCGAGTCGGTGGCTGTGCGGTGTGTAGAGGTCGATGCGGCCAACCACCTCTATCTGGCCGGTCGGGCGATGATCCCGACTCACAACTCGACCCTCGGGCTGGACATCGCCCGGTCTGCGTCGATCAAGAACGGGCTGACCAGCGTGATCTTCTCTCTGGAGATGAGCCGGACCGAGATCACCATGCGGCTGCTGTCCGCAGAGGCTCGCATCCCGCTGCACCACATGCGCAACGGGAAGATGGGCGACGAGGACTGGAACAAGCTGGTCCGCAAGATGGGGGAGGTCTCGGAGGCCCCCTTGTTCATCGACGACTCGCCCAACCTCACGATGATGGAGATCCGCGCCAAGGCCCGGAGGCTGAAGCAGCGGCACGACCTTCGGCTGATCGTCATCGACTACCTGCAGTTGATGACGTCGGGCAAGAAGGTGGAGTCTCGGCAGCTCGAGGTCTCGGAGTTCTCCCGCCAGATCAAGCTTCTGGCCAAGGAGCTCGACGTCCCCGTCGTCGCCATCTCCCAGCTCAACCGTGGCTCGGAGCAGCGGACATCCAAGCGCCCGCTGCTGTCGGACCTGCGTGAGTCCGGTTCGTTGGAGCAGGACTCCGACATGGTTATCCTGTTGCATCGCGAGGACGTCTACGACAAGGACTCGGCTCGCGAGGGCGAGGCTGACCTGATCGTCGCCAAGCACCGTAACGGGCCGATCAAGGACCTGGTGCTCGCCTTCCAGGGTCACTACTCGCGCTTCGTCGACATGGCCCAGGGCTAGGCCCTGCGGCTCGCGCTTCGGCGAGCGCACCGAACCCCTGCCGGTACGCGGGCGGTGGCTCCGGCTGGTGCCATCCGACGCCGACGCCGGCCGGGGCCGATACGCGACCGGCCCACTACCTGACCAGGCACCTACCCGGCAGCCGGCTCCTGAGCCTGGTGGCCGGACTGCTCGCGGAGCTTGGCCAGCACGGTGGTGTCGATCTTGCCCTCGACCAGTCGTAGCTCGTAGTTCTCGACCCCGGCCCAGCTCTCCAGGTCCGCGAAACCGAGGGTGGTGAGGTGGCCGTCGACCTCGTGAGCGACGTCGCCCTCCAGGGCGATCAGCTCGTCAGGGTTCGGGCGGTCGAAGAAGACATGATGAAGCTGGAGGAGCCGGCTCAGCTCGACGCACGGGTCCGGGTGGTCGTCGACCCGCAGGTCGTAGGCGATGTCGTCGCCAGGCGTGTAGCTGCCGGTCGCCGAGACCACCAGCAGGGCCGCACTCTGCCTGCCCCGCCGGTCCCCGCCGGCTGCGTCCCCGGCGAGCAGCGCCGCCAGCAGGCGCTCGGCCAGCGGGTCATCAGGAGCGGCGACAAAGGCGTCGTGCATGGCATCGACCACCTCGGGGCCGGTAAGGATGTTGCCCTGGATGGCGTACCCGTCGCCCGCCACGCCACCAGCCCACGCCATGCACTCAGACCCCGTCCAGGTGGCGCTGCCTCCTCCTGCGTCGACGACTCCCGCCTGCCGCGTCTCGCGCTGGTCGTCAGCGGCGAGCAGCGCATCGAGACACTTCCGCGCCGGGGCGCCGGAAGCCAGCAGTTCGAGAGCGTCGCGCTTGTACAGCGTGTTGCAGAAGGACTGGGTGGCGATGGCACCGAGGCCGAGGCGGGCCGCCGGCACCGCCGACCCAACGGCCAGGAACTTCGACGCGACGGTGACGCCGAGGCTGTTGCCGTCGGAACTTCTCGCGACGATGGAGAATGTCATGGCGACACCGTAGTACCCGCAAAAGCCGACAGAGGAGGCCAGCCGATGCTCGACGGCGACATGGTGAGGCTGCGAGCGCGGCTGACGGCCGACGTAGATGTCCTGCATACCGAGCTCTACGACGATGTGACGACCAGGTCTCGTGCCGATTCGCGCCCCTGGCAGCCGGTAGGGGCCGACGCGACGAACTCCCCCTACGCTGTGCCCGCCCTCGCGCCCGGCGAGGCTGTCTTCTCCGTCGTCGAGCGATCCAGCGATGATCTCGCTGGGGCGGCGCTGCTCTGGGGGATCGACCTCCACAACCGGTTGGCCCACATCGGCATCGCCCTTCGCCCCGCGTTCCGGGGGCGTCGGCTCAGTCTCGACGTGGTCAGGGTGCTCTGCCGCTACGGCTTCGTCGTCCGCGGTCTGCACCGGCTGCAGATCGAGACGCTCGCCGACAACGCGGCGATGATCCGCTCGGCGCAGCGAGCCGGTTTCGTGCTCGAGGGAAATCTTCGCAAGAACGCATGGGTGATGGGCGCCTTCGTCGACGAGGTGGTGCTCGGTCTGCTCGCCGACGACTGGGCCGAGAGCGCCGACTAGACCAAGCCGTGGGCCGACGGCCGACGACTCGCGGGGCCGCCGGTGCGGACCCGCCCACAGGCTCGGCGAGAATGGGCTGATGGACGACGCCGCGCTGCACGCCGAGGTCATCGACCTCACCCGGGAGCTGATCCGGGTCGACACCACCAACGGTAACGAGACCGCCGCCGCCGAGGTGCTGCAGGGACGGTTGGAGGACGCCGGCGTCGACTGCCAGATCCTGGCTCGCGACCCTGCGAGGGGGAACCTGGTCGCCCGCATCCCCGGCACCGGCGACGGCCCCGCGATGGCCTTCGTCGGCCACCTCGACGTCGTACCGTCGGATGCCAGGGACTGGACGCACCCGCCTTTTGCTGCGGTCGTCGACGACGACGGCTACCTCTACGGGCGCGGGTCGGTCGACATGAAGAACGAGGTGGCGGTCCGGACCGAGACGATGCTGATCCTGGCCCGGGAGGGCTTTCGCCCCCGCGGCGACCTCCTGCTCGTCATGGTCGCGGACGAGGAGGACGGAAGCGCCGGGGTCGGGATGAAATGGCTCGTCGAGGCGCACCCGGAGATCCGGGCGGACTACTCGCTCAACGAGGGCGGCGGCGCCCACTACCGCCTCTGTGACGGGCGGGCCGTCGCGGAGATATCGGTCGGGGAGAAGGGCACCTGCCCCGTCCGCGTCGAGGCGCTCGGCGAGGCCGGTCACGCGTCGATGCCGTCGCTCGGACACAACGCCGTGCCGGTGCTCGGCGAGCTCCTGCGCAGGATCGGCACGGGTATGCCGACGCCGGCCCACCACCAGGTCGTCGACCAGTTGCTCGACGCCCTGCTCGGCGCGGGCCGCGAACGCGACCTCGAGGCCGCGGTCGGCGTGGCGAGCAAGCTCAGCCCGCTCCTTCAGCATGCGCTGCCCGCCGTTTGCGGTACCACGATGGCGCCGACTCTGCTCACCGGCTCGACGGCTCGCAACGTGATGCCCGCCCGGGCCGGGATGGAGCTCGACTGCCGGATACTGCCCGGGACGACGGCAGCGGACGTGGAGCAGGCCGTCCGCGACCGGCTCGGATCCGACGTGGCCTATGAGCTGTCGTTTCCCGAACCCATGGTCGAAGGCAGCTGCTCGCCCGCCTCCGGACCACTGTGGGACGCGTGCGTGCGCTGGCTGTCAGCCGGGCCGGAGGCCGTCCAGCCACTCGCGACGATGTGTACGGGGTTCACCGACTCGGTCTATCTGCGCCACGCCTTCGGAACGGTCGCCTACGGCTTCTCGCCGACCCGGTCGACGCCGGCCGAGGTCCTCGAGGAGGGTGTCCACAACAAGGACGAACGGATCCATGTCGACGACCTGCTGCTAGGCGTGCGTTTCCATCTCGACATCGCTCGCCAGCTGCTCGGCTGAGCCCGTCAGGGTTCCGGCGGGCCTGGGGGCACGGCGTCCTCAGCCGGGCGAAGCGCCTGCGTCCAGTCCGCGGAATGCCGAAAGGTCCCCGTACCGGAGTACGGGGACCTCTCAGAGTCGGCTGAGTCGCCGAGCGTGGATCAGATGACGCGGACGTTCTCGGCCTGGAGGCCCTTCTGTCCCTGCGTCACGTCGAACTCGACGCGCTGGTTCTCGTCCAGCGAGCGGTAGCCGTCGGCCGCGATCGCTGAGAAGTGAACGAAGACGTCAGGCTGGTCGCCATCTTGGGAGATGAAACCGAAGCCCTTTTCGCCGTTGAACCACTTGACTGTTCCCTGTGCCATGTTTGTTTTGCTCCTTGTATGGGATTCATTCAGAACCAGCTCGATTGCCGGTGTTCTGGCTGCCCGCGGTGGTCTTCCCACATTCGGAACTCGGGACCGAAATCCTGAGCATCTGTGGCCGATCGAGAGTGTCAAAGGGCTCACGTGAACGTGCGAGGTACTGCTCTTGCAACGCTTTCAGACTAGCATGGCCCCGCGGATAGTTCGCGCCGCGCGTCGGGGGCCAAGACCGGCGGGCCACGTGCAGCCGGCACTGACGGCGTTGCGGGCGCGGTGCCCGCTGGCTACCTTGAGGCATGCGAATCGCGATGGCGAGTGACCATGCCGGGTTCTCCCTCAAGGAGGAGATCTCGTCCCTGCTCATCGACGACGGCCATTCGGTCGAGGACTTCGGGGCGTACGACACCGAGCCCGTCGACCTGCCGGACACCGTCTATCCGGCGGCTCTGGCTGTGGGCGACGGTCGTTTCGAGCGAGGGATCTTCATCGACGGCGTCGGGTACGGCAGCGCGATGATCGCGAACCGGATCCGTGGCGTCTTTGCGGCCGTCTGCCAGGACCCGTTCTGCGCGACGCTGGCGCGCTCCCACTCAGACACCAATGTGCTGTGCATCGGGGGCAAGATCATCGGGTCGGCGCTGGCCGTCGAGACGGTGAAGGCGTGGATGAGCACCGACTTCTTCGCCGGCCAGGAGAAGTACGAGCGACGCGTCGCCAAGGTGCGCGAGATCTCCGAGCGTCACCTGCGTCCGCTCAGCGAGGTCTGAGCCGGCCGCTCAGCGGGCAAGGCCGACGCCCCAGCCAGGCCTCAGGCCTGGCTCGACCGGGCCCACAGGTCGACGCCGGAGTCCACTGCGTACTCGTCGATGCTTGCCCGCTCGTCGTCGGTGAGGACCGGGCCGTCGAGCGCGGCGACGTTCTCCTCGAGCTGCCCGACGCTGCTGGCACCGATCACGAGTGACGTCATACGAGGGTCCCGCAACGCCCAGACGAGTGCGAGCTGGGCCAGCGACTGCCCGCGGGCCGCGGCGATCTTGTTGAGGCCGCGCAGCCTCGCCAGGGTCGCCTCGTCGAGCTTGTCGGCATCGAGGGTCCCCTGCCTCGAGGCGCGGGAGCCGGCGGGGATCCCGTCGAGATACTTGCCGGTGAGTAGCCCCTGCGCCAGCGCGGTGAAGGCGATGCATCCCGCGCCGACCTCCTCGAGCACGTCGAGGAGGTCGGGCTCGATCCAGCGGTTGAGCATCGAGTACGACGGCTGGTGGATCAGCAGCGGGGTGCCCAGGTCTCGGAGGATCGCCGCCGCCTCGCGCGTCCGCTGCGCGGAGTACGACGAGATCCCGACGTAGCAGGCCTTGCCCTGACGGACCGCCGCGTCGAGCGCCCCCATCGTCTCCTCGAGCGGCGTGTCAGGGTCGAGGCGGTGGCTGTAGAAGATGTCCACGTGGTCCAGCCGCATCCTCCGCAGCGAGTCGTCGAGACTATGGAGCAGGTACTTGCGCGACCCCCCCTCGCCGTAGGGCCCGGGCCACATGTCGTAGCCGGCCTTGGTCGAGACGACGATCTCGTTGCGGTAGGGCTTGAGGTCCTCGGCGTACACCCTGCCGAAGTTGACCTCCGCTGAACCGTACGGCGGCCCGTAGTTGTTGGCCAGGTCGAAGTGGGTGATGCCCAGGTCGAAGGCACGCCGGATGGTGTCGCGCTGGGTCTCGAAGGGCCGGTCGTCGCCGAAGTTCTGCCACAGTCCGAGGGCCAGCGGAGGCAGCAGCAGACCGCGTCTGCCGCATCGTCGGTAGGCCATCGAGTCGTACCGGTCCGCGGAAGGGAGGTAGGTCATGCGGCCATTGTGCCGATCCCTGGCTGAGGTGCAGACCGGCGGGTACGGTGACGCTATGAAGGAACCCTTCGCCCACCAGGCGGAGCTGGGCATGCAACGCACAGCAGACACCGCGGCTCCGGGAGCGGCCGTTACGGCGGAGCTGTGCGGACACTGGGATCATCGGCCTCCGTGCCCGGTGGCGCCGCATTACAGCAGTGCAGAGTGGGTCGGCGACGACCTACGGGTCCGGACCCTGTTCGTGGTCGAGCCGGACGGGGAGACCGAGGTCCGGCAGCGGATCGATGGTGCCTTGGCGCGCGGCGAGCTCGTCGGTCCTGATGGCGTTACCACGCGTTGGCGGCTGCGGTGGAGCAGCGCCGGCTCGGTCACCGCCGAAGAAGCCGGGCATGCGCGGCGACTGAGTCTCAGCTGAGTTCGGAGTGGATCTCCGGGTCAGGTTCGACGCGCTGGTCGAGGAGCTCTCCGAACTCCCAGGTGTCGAGGCGCCTGGGGGCGGGCGAGGGTTCGGCGCCTCGGCGCTGAAGAGTGGCGGGTCGATCTTCGCGATGGTGACGCGTGGGCACCTTGTCGTGAAGCTTCCGCGCGAGAGG
>JBBSET010000033.1:0-44294 GCA_038239485.1 Propionibacteriales bacterium | reverse complement strand
GCCTTCGTCGATGTCGACGGACTCAAAGCCGTCAACGACACACTCGGCCACTCCGTCGGCGACCACCTCCTCCGCCGAATCGTGGATACCATCAGGGTCCATATCCGAACCTATGATCTGATCGTCCGCTTCGGCGGAGACGAGTTCGTCTGCGCCTTCCTGGACCTCACCGTCGACCAAGCCACAGAACGCTTCATCCTCATCAACAACGACCTGTCACAACAAGCCCCGCCTGCATCCATGAGCGCCGGTCTCGCCTCGCTGCGACAAGGCGACTCGCTCTTCGATCTGATCGACCGAGCCGACGCCGCACTCCGCGACGAACGCCACAGCCGGCCAACAGCGCGCGATTAGAACAAACGGGGCTTGCAGGGCGGGGGCCGCCCCATAACTTCTCGCTGCTACTCGACGTGCGTAGTTACTCCCGCGATGGGTGCGTCAGCCGCTGTCCCGCGACGCAAGGGCCTGGAGTTCCCCGGTGCGCCACGCATCTTCACGCTGGACGAGGCCCCGGCTGGCGCCGGCCAATGATCCTCATGCCAGCGCAGGCGCGCTCAGGGTGCTCGTCTCTCGATTCGAGTCAGCCACTCAGGCATGGGCATCGCAAGAAGCTCGCTCGCAGGGCGAGACCGCCCAGAGCGCGTCCGAGCGGTCTCAGTCCCAACTCACGTGGGTGCGCCGCTAGTGAGCTGGTAGTGGTCCAGGGTATCCCCCATCGAGCGAGCCTGCCGCGCGAGTGTGAGTCTGTCGATGACAGAGTCGCTCCCACGATAGGTATCGTGGTGACAGGAGGGGCACGTATGGTAACCAGCGATGGGCACCCTCGGCTGTCCGCAACGTTCGCCGCGAAAGCGACCAGTGATCGGCATGGATCAACCAAGCTGGCGCCGCGGCAGATGGCTGGGCGACTCGGGCATGACCGACTTCGACTCCAGACCGCAGGGTTGTCGACGAGGCGGTACTTCACCTGCTGTGGCTGCGGGTGGGCGAGTTCCACCCGACACAGTCGGGGCGACGCGCTCGGGGCGCTACAGCATCACCTCTTGCTCGCCGTCCGGGAATGGGACACCAGCGGCCTGCCGCTGCCAAATCCACGAGCGGCGACGGGCCGCTAGCTGGTCCTGACTTTCCGACCTGAGCCCGCACGGTCAGTTGAGTCAGTTCCTGCGTGAGAGTCAGGCCAGCGGTCGTCGCCGCGCCCGTGCCGCGCGGAGCGCGTCGTCGGCGCGGGAGATGAGGGCGTCGAGGGAGTCGTGGGCGCGGTAGTAGGCCAGTCCCACGCTGATGGACCCCCGGGCTTGGGATCGCAACGTCGCGTTGATGAGTGCGAACCGCTCGGCCACCGTTTTGGGGCCGAGACCCGGCAATGCGCAAAGAAATTCATCGCCGCCGAACCGGACAATCACGTCGTAGGATCGAAAATTGTCGCGCAAAGTCTTAACTACGTGCCGCAGGAGCTGATCCCCCGCTGCGTGGCCAAGCGAATCGTTGGTCGCTTTGAGCCCGTCGACATCGACGAAGGCCAGCACCAGCGACGCGTGAGTCCTGTTGGCCCGAGACGTCTCTCGCTCCAGCTCCGCCATCCCTTCGTCTCTGCGGTAGGCCCCGGTCAGCTTGTCGATGGACGCCCCCACCCGATCCTGGGCCCCCACGGCGCGATACGACGCCGCAGCTTGCCGGTCGGCCGCGGAGTGGTTGCGGTCGCTAGATCCGGCATCCCGGTCGCGCGACGACCCCAGCCGGTCGGAGGCTGCAGCAGCATTAAATCGGCCGTCGAAGCGATCCCGCGCCTCCGCGTACCTGTCGCGTCGCTCAGCTTCCAGATCGCGAATGTTGGCCACCTGGTCCCGAACATCGGAGACCAAATCTCGGGCGCCAGCATCTAGGTCTCGGCGCTGGGCGGTATCGAGTTCGTCGTCGTCGGGAGCTGATCTCGTTCGCGGAATCTCAGAAAAATCCGTGGCATGGTCGCTGCGGTCGTCGACCATCAGCCGACCGTCACCCACATACCGCCAACCCACAACCCATGACGCCTTCGCCGCAACCCCACCGAACGGTCCCCCGGTCTTGTACTTGTCGCACGCCACGCAACCCCGTCGCGGACGAGAGCCGAAGCCTCCATGGGCACAGCAGGCCGGTGCCAGCAGTCTCCTCCCGCTCCTGATGGATCCGCAAGGTCCCTCGGCCACGCACCGTCACGTCGCACGAAGGCCGGTGGGAGTGGGTCGACGATGCTCAGGCTAGAATCCCTGCCCTCGGGGCTCCAAACGCGGGGGTGGCCCTGGGGCTGTGGATTCAACCGCAGGGCCTACAGATAGAGACGTGCCCGGGACTATCCCATCCGCTCCTGCCACAGTGCCCTCGCCGAGAGGACGTACACGTGAAGCCAAGCGGTCGCGGCGAATCTTGACACCATGTGCTGACCAATCACTCACGGGCGATCACCAGCAGGCAGAGGTCCGGCGCATTGCCATCGACAAGTGCAATGATCGGGCTTACGGTGTATGGGTGGCACCCGCGTCGTGGAGTCCCCGGCACTGGTTTGGGACCCGACCCGAGGGTGTGGACAGCGCCACCGGTCTGACAGGCACTCATGACGCCCCGGTGGGCGAGGCTGATCTCATCGATCTCATCTCCCGCTTCTCGCTGGGCAACCAGGAGGCGTTCGCCTGTTTCTACGACTCGACATGCGCGATGGTCTATGGCATGGCCAGCAGTGTCATCCACAACGACGCCCTTGCCGCCAAGGTTGCCAAGAACATCTACCTCAACGCCTGGGTCGACGGATCGACCTTTGACGTCCTACGAGACACCCCGACAGCGTGGCTCGCCAGCCAGGCGAGCCACGAGATTACCCGCCAAGCAGGAACTCTCGGCACATCCGGCGATCTCGGGCCGGATACCGGCGGCTAAGCCAGGCCGAGCCACGCTGTGAGTTTCGTGCCCGACCAGCCGATCGACCCCGTCACGGTGAACGAGGCCGCCCTCATCCTCCACGGCAGCTCGTCGATCATCCGGCGATACAAGGCCGACGGCCGGCTACCCGCCGCCGAGCACTACCGGCATCGGCAACTCGCCAGGGTCGACGTCGAGAACCTAGCGCCTTAGATCTACCGCTGGCGGAAGCACAGCGCCGACGTCGCACCCCACTGGGTCACCGGCAAGCGAGCCCGCCGACATCCTCGCCGTTAGCCCGACGCGGCTACGCGAGCTCGCGGCCGAGGAGCGAGTCCCGTTCGGCCACTAAGGGTCTTACGGAGGGGGACCTGATCATCGGCAAGGCCAACGCCAGCGCGATCGGCACCTTGGTGGAACGCACCACCGGCTACACGATGTTGGTGCACCTGCCCGAGGGCTACAAAACGGCGCAGGTCGCTCCGGCCCTGGCCGCGAAGATTCAGACCTTGCCGTCGGCGCCGGACGGGCTGCTTAGACCAGCCCGAGGGCCGCCGCGGTGATCATCGCCGCCTGGTGATCCGTGGCGATTACCAGCATGTGGTCGTTTTGGACGTCGCTACCGCCCACGATAGTGACGCCTTGCAGTACCTGAATCCACGACCGCGCTCCAATGCCTCGCGCCGAGGTGGGGGTCGGCCAGACGGCGGTCGTGATGAAGACCGCGACGCGACCGGTGCTCCCTGGCAAAGCGTAGGTAAATAGTGAGGCGCTCGTGCCGGCGAGGCCGACCTGACTGGCTGACTCGACCCGGAACCCGGCCGGGCGGAGGTCCGGCGCGCTCGCTGTGTCCCCGAAGCCGGGGGCCGCGTGCGCGTACTTTTCGAGGGCTCGTTGCACTGGCGCCGGCAGCTCCGTGGTCCGGCTCGCGACCGGCGGTTCGGGGGAATGGGTGAGCGCCCTGGTCGCGGCCACCGTACCGCCGAGGATCAGGACGGTGGCGGCGACCGCCAGTACCGCCGCACGGCGGCGTCCCGACCGCGCGTCAAGGGTCGCGTCGGCGGTGAGCACGGCTGCTCGCAGGTCGGCGGCCAGACCGGCCGGCGCCGGCTCCCACAGTTGCTGTACGGCGGTGGTGACGGCACGAGACACCCGCATTTGCTGCCAGCACATGTCGCAGTCCACTAGGTGCTCCGCGACCTTCTCCCGGGCGGCGGGATCCAGCTCGCCGGAACTGAAGGCAGCGACGGTCTCGGAGTCACAGCCCGCGTCCGGTTGGCCGGTCATCGGTTCACCGCCTCGGCGAGGGACACGGCGAGCAGGCGGTGTCCACGGTGCAGCCGCGACAGGACGGTCCCTCGGGGGATGTCGATCATCCGGGCGACCTCATCGGTACTGAACCCGCAGAGGTTGATCAAGGTGACAACTTGACGCTGGCCATCGGACAGGGCGGCGAGGGCAACCCGGACCGTCCCGGCGTCGAGCTGGGCCAGAGCGGACAGCTCGGTGTCACCGGGGTCGGTGAGACGTTCCAGACTGAGGTCGTCGTGACACTCTCGCGGACGGGCCTGCCGCTTGCGCAGAGCAGACCGGTAGTTGTTGAGGCAGATAGTGGCCAGCCAGGCCCCCATCGACCGGGGGGCACCCTGACGCTGCCAGGCCGCGTAGGCCCGCAGCATGACCTCCTGGACCAGGTCCTCGGCGTCCTCCCGAGAATCAGTGAGGCGCCGCGCCAGCGTGTGCAGCATGTCCACGTGCGGCATCGCGGACTCGAGGAACGCCGCGGCAACGCCTTGGCTCGCCACCCGCCACCTCCACCTCAAGCCGGCACGCCGGACCAACCTAACCCGCCGGCCGGCGCTCCAGTGGTGCTGCGGTAAGAGCTCTGCGCCCAGTGTGGTCTCACCTCACGGGACGCACCCGGTGGCGATCCGATTCCCGACATCGGGCAGGTCCCTCACCCCTTGGCACCTCGCCGCCGATCGAAAGCATCGCAGCGCGGTCCGAGTCCCAGCAGTCGGGCCGGCTAGCACCGGACCGACCGACGATCCAGGCAGGGAGACAACAAGTTCGGACCAGGACGACGCGTGATCGCGACGATGGTGGGATGTCTCCTGTTGATCGTACGGCGCTGGCGGGCGCCGCGGACCGCCGACCTGCGCAGGGCCCGTGAGCAGGGCCCCAAGCGCAAGGGCCCCATGCGCAGAGCACCGTGGTACGCAGCGAGACCAACGTGTTGGCGGGCAACGAGGTCCTGGCCTACCGACGGGTCGGAGCAACGATCCCCGGCTCGGCAGGTACGCCGCCGGTGGCTCGGCGGTGGCGACGGTCTCGGGGCGCCAGGGTGCGCTGATCGTGACCGAAGACCACCAGTTCGCCGTCGACGCCGGCTTCAACCCGGTCGATCTTTGCGCTGCACGCTGGCGGCCTGACCCTCACAGGCGTGGTGTCCAGCGGCGACGCCCGGCCGATCAGCTGAACGTCCGCAACGAGATCGGCTAAGCCCTCAAAGCCGGTGTGGCGCACCGTCGGCGGGTTCCGGGTCGAGGAGGACGACACCTGGGTGGTGCCGGCGTGTCGACTGAAACCCTCGCCGGCAGCGGCGGCGCCGAGGTTTCCTTCTACCGCACCGGACGACGGCACATCGCCACCGAGAAGGGCGATCAACAGCCTCGACATATCAATGGTCCGCGGCGAACCTCGCCGGCCCTCGAAACCCGTGGCCTCCATGGTTGGGTCAAACACCATTCAGCTTCGCCGTCGACCACTGCAACCACGTGCTCGTCTCGAGCGCCGCCGGCGGAGCCCTGAAGCGCAGGGCTCGTTGAGCAGCTACCGATTCGTGGACCTGACGAGCCTCGCGGTCATCACCGGTGAAAGGCTTGACAGCCAGGAGGGCGGCCCGCTGGGTCGTGTGCTCACGCGCGACGGCCGCTACGTCTGACCAGCAACACTGGAAGCCGGACGATCAGCAGCTACGCCGTCGTCGCGCAGCGCACCCTGACCCTGGCGGCCGCCAGGGTCAGGGTGTGCGACGGGGGCCGGTCCGATCAATGCTTCGGGCCGCCGGCAATCTACTCGTCACCATCAACCCCGGTGCCAACAGCCTCATGGCGAACCGCATCTGCGGACGGGACACTCACCCGCCATTGGCGTGCCCTCCCAGACGGCGTCGCCCGGCTTGCGACGCACTGATCCAGCCGACCCTTTTGCGCTGCCGGCCCACGCGGGTGGGCGTGAGGGGTCGGGAATCAGTCCCGCCGCGGGCGCGTCCCACCCAGTACACCTCGAGTTCACCCAGGAGAACGCCGTGACACCTGCTGTCGTCCGCACCGTCGTCGCCGCCATGCTGAGCTTGGCCGTGCTCCCATCGGCAGCCACTGCGGCGAACGCCGCGCCGGCGCCGGCGGTGGCCTGGGGCACTACACCGAGCGCGCCCGCTGGCGCCATGGCTCAGCTGTTCGGGGTGGCCGCGGCGGCCCCGGACGATGCCGTTGCTGTCGGCGGCTACAACCCGGGAGCGCCGCCCACCGCAGTGCTGACCCGCCCCTACGCCGAACACTGGGACGGTGTCGCCTGGAGCGCCACACCAGTGCCCGTCCCGGTGCGGTACGCCCAGCAGGGGACCCGCCTTGAGGCAGCCACCGCGCCCGGCCGCGCCGACGCGTGGGCAGTCGGGCATCTCGACGACCTGGGATCCCTGGCCGCTCGCACCCTGGCCTACCACTGGAACGGGAGCACCTGGACCCGGACACCGACGCCGAACCCCGGCGGCACCGCCAGGGGCAACCACCTATTCGACGTCGCCGCGTCCACCAGCACCGACGTGTGGGCAGCAGGCGACGCCGGCTACCCCGTGCGATCCCTGGTGCTGCACTGGGCCGGTGTCGCCTGGAACCAGGTAGCAGTACCGGACATTGGCACCCTGCGAGCGGTCAGCACGGGCACCGGCCCGGTTGCGGTCGCAAGCGCGACCAAGGTGTTGCAACGGACTGGCGGCGGCTGGACTGCGCTCCCGCAGCCACCGGTTCCGCCCGGCAGCGACGGCCTGTTCCTCTCGGCCCTCACCACCACAACTGCCGGTCTGTGGGCCGCCGGCACCTGGACCAGCCCCTACGGTGAGACTTCCCTGTCGCATCCCTACGCAGCCCTTTGGGACGGCACCGGCTGGAGACAGGTCACGGTCCCCGACCTGGCCGGCATCACCGGTATCGCCCCTGCCGACAGGGGCGACGTTCGCGTCACCAGCGCCACCAGCGTTCTCCGGCTCTCTCCTACAACGGCGACCCTCGAGCTCACCCCCGTGAACGGGATCAGCCAGCTGACCGCTATCGCCGTGGACCCAGCCGGTCGCTCCTGGGCCGTCGGCTGGGGCGGTAGCGGGCCCGCAATCATCACCGCCCCCGGCCTCGGGCAGGGTGGACTGGTAGTCACCACCGGGTACTCAGGCGCCCAGGTCACCTGGCTCGGACCCGTCACCGGCACCATAGCCGCCGACGTCTACGGCCGCGCAGGCGTTGGAGGCTTGCCCGCGGGTACCTACACCGTCTCCGCCACGGCACCAGGGTGCACCCCCGGCACCGCCACCGTCACGGTCAGGGCTGGGGTTGGCACGCCGGTCGCCGCCACGGTCCACTGTTAGCCTCGGGCGCTCGTGCGCCCCGGCAGATAGGAGGTCATCGTGGATAGGTGATCTGTTGTTGACAAGCTCGTCGTCGCCTGCCGGTGTGAGCCCGGTCCGGGTAGCTGCCAGGCGTGTCCGTCGATCGCAGAGGCGGTCCGAGGGTTGACCCTGACACTGTGTGAGGTCCTACAAGTTCTGAGCACGGAGGCCGAGCAGGACTGGACGCGGTCGTCGACGTGGAGCTTGGGCCACCTCGCGCAGGCTAGTTGGCTGTCCGTGCGGGTGCTTCGGCACTGGGAGGACAAGGGCTGGTGCGGGCTGATCGCTCGACGCGCGAGCACCGGCGCTACGGGCCCGATCAGGTGACGCGGCTCTACCGGGCCCTGGCACTTCGCCGGACTAGGCTGAGCCTGAGCCAGTCGCTGCCCTGCTCGATGAGCAGGACCGCGATCCTGTCGTGACGCTACGGGCCCACGTCAAGGGACCTGAGCGAGGATCTTCGCCGTCGCGGCGACCTGCGGGACCGGCTCGTGGCGGTCCTCGCCTCACTTGAGCACGGCTCGCCCATCGAGAACACCGGCGACACCGGCGGCAGAGACCGAAAAGCCCACGCGCTGATGAGAGTGATCGAATCGATGACGATCTACGAGCGGTACGTCCACGGCTACCACAGCCAAGAGAACCAGCGACTCAGCGACCAGGCCGGCACCCTGATCGAGCTGCGGCACAGCGTCACCGGCACCCGCCAGGGGTCTCGGTACTCGAGGTCCGCTCTACGCTCAGTGGGAGGTGACATCGCAGGTCAGCAGGCATAGCCGAGTTTCCGCTGACCTTCGCCGATCTTCGTGGAGTTTCGGCAACGCTTGCTGACACCTCGCTGACATTGGGAGGAGCACACAATTCTGATGGCGTATGTGGTCGAGCGCACCAGAGAGGACGGCACCACCCGGTACCTCGCCTGCTACCGCGACCCGGAAAGCCGGGTCCGCTCCGCCGGTGTCGGAACCCATGCTGTCGACGACGCTTGAAAACGAGGCCGTAGCGATGGCTTGGCCTCATTTTCGAGCGTTGCCGACACACGCGGCGCTCAACGCGCCATCTACCGAGAATAACAGCATGTCCTTGGGGGGTTCTGGCACGACCACTCGCACGGCACCATCGGCTTCCGGCGCCCACATGCATGACGAGTGGCTCCCGCCAGCGGGCGCATCGAGGTCACGGCTCGGGAGGCGTCGTCTCCAACCTGACTAAGCACTTCTACCCGTTCTTCGGGAACGTTGGGAAGCGGTCGCGCCCGGACCCGGTCGTGCCGGACCTGGTCGCCGCCGCTGTCCGGCGCTGGGTTCCCGGGCCAAATGGTGGGCACGCTCGCGAACCAGCGCTACCAACGCCATGGGATTGTCAAGCGTCGCCGGCTCGACCGGTCTGTAAATCCAGCGGCCATCTTCGCGGTACCGTAGCCGAAAGGCTCCCTCCCACGCTGCCGCGACCAGGATGCCGTCGAGATAGAAACCGAAGCCGCTGAACACAGGTCGGACATCAAGGCTAGGCATTTCAGCTAAGGAGTCTTCGGCGCGATCGCGAATCTGACGCTCGGCAATTCCCACGTGCCCATTATCCCCGCGATGCTCATACCACCGTCTGAAAGGGGGGGTCATCAGATGCCCTGGGGCATGAGAAACCGGGCCTTCGAGCCCGGGACTCGACGAACGTGCGGAACGGAACCCTGTCGAAGACGGTGAGGTCCGAGGAAGCCGGCCGGGGCGGCAGCCATCAGAACTGCGATTGACTCGGACAGAACGAAGCCACGGCAGGGCCGGGTAGGCAAGATTTATGCCGTCGGCCAGGACGCGGAGAACGACGATACGGCCGACCCGAGACCGCTGGACTGACTGTCGTAGCGGCGCCAGACGAGGGAGCCGATCGAGCCACCGATGATGGCGGCAGCCAGAATGGCGAGCAGGCTGACGTGGTGTTTGGTGGCCAGCACGCCAGCCAAGACAACGGCGGTCTCTCCTGGGATTAAGACCCAACGAAGATGCTGGCCTCCAAGGTGGGTACGCGGAAGACCAAGACGTAGACGACCGGTCCGGAGGCGGTCGAGATCAGGTAGTCGAGGAAGGTGGCCACAGCGTCGGAATGGTCCGAAACCTAGTCTTCGCTGCTGGATCGGTCCGCCACGAAGGCAACCAGGTCCGGATCCTCAGAGACCAGCCTGTCGACTTCCTCTCCCCCGTCACACCGCATCAACACGATCGTCAACCCCGCAGACGTGTCAGACGCTACCCGCCAGACCGCGCCGGACTCCTCCCACCGCCGCAGGATATCAACCGGTCCACTATGTCCGACGGAGGCCACAATTGGCCAGGACTCGTCAACGCCCATGGTTCCACCTCTCTCTTCGTTCGGCCGTCCATCGTGTGATCGCCAGCTGGTCTTCCCTCGGTGGTGCGTCGCTCGATGTAGGCGCGGGTGGCTGGTCTATCCGCTTCGGGTGAGCACGATGGTGTTGATCGCCGCGTTCTACCTCGACTTACTCGGCGGGGAGTTGCTCTGGCAGAACGCGGAAGCAGGCGATTGATCGCGGCCTCACTCGTCTCAGGTGGGGCGCCGCGAGCCATGGCGTCGTTCGGCCTCGCTCTTGGTGGCGTCGAACGCGGCGGCAACCACCGATTCCCATTTGCGCGCGACGATATCGCCCCAGCGCTCACCCAGACCCCACAAGTCGGTGCCCAGCTCGCCGGTGTAAGTCAGCAGCGTGTGGTCGACACGCTGTTCCAAGGTAAACGTCTCCCCGACGTACGGAACCGGGCCGCGTACCAGACGGAACTCGATCTGGTCTGGCCGCCGGAAACGCACCGTTTCGACGGTCGTCGCCCGCAACCGACCTCGAATCGGCGTGTAATGCGCGGCGAGCACCATGTCCTGGCCACGTTCGAGGACGCGCACCTTCTCCTGCACGGCCCTCGATGTGCGCTCCGAATACGGTTCGGTGAGCACGTCGAAAACCCCCTCGATGGAAGCGTCGATCTCGACCGACAACGGCCCCAACGCACGCGTTCGTCGTCCAATCCCCAGATCGATCGAGACCGCCGCAGACAGCAAGCCCACATACAACCCAGCACCCGCGACGGCGCCGCCGATCCCCACCGCAAGCTTCGTTGCCAACCCGCCCATCAGCACGACTCCACGATCAGTGACCTCACTTCGCCAGCAACGAGACTAACCCCGGAGTCGACCCGCATCGCAAAACTCGCTCGGCCGGCGCAAATCCCCAGGCTGAAAGACCTGTCGTGCCGACCTCACATGACTGCTTGATCCAACAGTCCCACCCCAGCGCGGTCGCCTCAAGTCCACCCGTCGCGTCAGCCTCATCGACGAGTCGGAACGACAACGCGGAGACCAGCACCGCTGCCGAACGCAATGATGCTCGCAACGACCCGCTGGTCGAACGAAGCGAACTGACGAGGTGGCGACGACACGGGTTGTGGTTGAGGGGCTTCTCGAGCTCGTCGGCTTGGGAACGGTCCCCGGACGCAGGGTGGCGCGGCCGATCGAGCAGCCGCCTGGCGAGTGATCGGCACCGCTGTCGGCGTGCTCAGGCACCGTTGGCGTGGAGTCCGGGTTGGCCCAGCTCAGCGCCGATCTCGACAGCGGTGTCGTGCAGCACCGCAGCGGCCCGGTCGACGACGTCATCACTCATCCGCGTCAGCGGACCTGACACCGACACGGCCATCGGCTGGGGGGCATTAGGTACTGCGACAGCCATGCAGCGCACACCTAACTCCTGCTCACCCTCGTCGAGCGCGTACCGACGCGTCCGTACGTCGGCAAGCTCGGCGATGAACTGCTGTGACGAGGTGAGGGTGCGCTCGGTGTAGCGGGGCATCCCCGTGCGGTCTAGGAGAGCGACGACATCGGAGTCTGGTCGCTCAGCCAGGATCGCCTTGCCGACGGCAGTCGCATGCGGGAGGGTACGGCGGCCGACTTCGGTGAACATCCGCATGAAGTTGGCCGACGGCTGCACCTGGGCGACGTAGACGATCTCGTCGCCGTCGAGGACCGCGAGGTTGACCGACTCGCCGAGGATCTCCACCGCAGCGGTCATGGCGGGCTTCGCCCATGCCCCGATGCGCTTGGCGCTCGTGTCGGCCAGCCGCATCAGCCGTGGCCCGAGGGAGTACTGGCGTGACGGTTCCTGGCGCACGTACCCAAGGTCCACCAGCGTGCGTACTAGGCGGTGGATTGTCGCGAGGGGAAGGTTTGCCCGTTCGGCCAGCTGTGACAGCCCGATCATCCCGCCCGCGTCAGCCATGGCCTCGAGGATGGCGAAGGCTCGATCCAGCGACTGCACACCGCCGCCGCTGCGTGCGCCAGCGGGGGGAGTCTTGACTTCGGCTATCATGGCACTCCCGCGTCGGTCAGGCGGCGATCGCTCCCGCTTTGAGAATCTGGTTCCGTATACCGGAAATAATAGCCCGGCTCAACCCAGTAGGTACGACCCAAGCCATTCATGAGATCTGTCCTGCCTGGGCGAAGCGGCCCGCTGTCTCAGTCAAAACCTCTGGCGATGGGCTCCCCAGCCACGAAGACCGCTGCCACGTCCGCATCGGTTGACAACGTGAACGCTTTCGCGAGGGCTGAGTCCGGTCCGTCAGCGTGTCGGAGGCCGGTGTCGAGGGTCGACCCCGGCCGCGGGTGCACCCACAGGGCGTCGAACTGCTTGCCGACCGAGAATGTCCCGACCTCGTCGGCCAGCCCCAGCGCCTCGGCTCCGGCGGCTGTCGCGAGGTAGAGCAGGTGAGTCGACGTGAGGGGCAGACCGCCGCTGCCGAGCAGCTGCTGCATGAAGTATGCCTGAAGCCCCTCCTTGAACAGCGACATGCCGGTACCGGCGCCGACGTCAGAGCCTAGGCACACCCGGACGCCGTGCTCGACGTGCTCGCGCAGCGGGAACAGGCCACTGCCGAGCGCGGAGTTGCTCGTCGGACAGTGCGCAACACTGGCCCGTGTCTCGGCCAGGATGTCCAGCTCGCCAGACGTCGGGTGCACGTTGTGCGCGAACACGCTGTGCGCGGTGACCAAGCCGTGTCGATGGTAGGAGGTGAGGTAGTCGTCGCAGCCGCCGAACAGCCCTAGGACGGCGGCCACCTCCGCGAGGTTCTCGTTGATGTGCGAGGTGAACCACGACCCGTCGACGGCGCCGAGGAGCGCGGCACAGGAGTCGAGCAGGCCCTCGGTGCACGACAGCGAGAACCGCGGGATCACGGCGTACCGGTTGCGTCCTACCCCGTGCCAGCGCTTGGCCAACTCGAGCCCGTCGTCGTACGCCGTCTGCGGTGACGTGAGTAGGTCGGCGCGCAGCATGCGGTCGCTCACCACCAGTCCGCTGGTGACGCGCACTCCCGTCTCGGCGGCCCGGGTGAACAGCGCGTCGACGGCCGACGGGAAGTGGGCGCCGAAGACCAGAGCCGTCGTCGTGCCGGCGGCGACAAGTCCGTCGAGGAACTCAGTCGCGACCTCGCTCGCATAGTCGGGATCAGCGAGCCGGGCCTCCTCCGGAAGGGCGCTGTGCTCCAGCCAGTCCAAGAGCGGCATCCCGAGCGAGCCGATCATCCGCACCTGCGGAAAGTGCACATGGGTGTCGACGAACCCCGGCAGAACCAGACCGCCGGACAGGTCCACGACCTCATCGGCGGGGTAGGCGGACCGCAGCTCAGCCGCGGAGCCGTGCTGGACGATCACGCCGCCCAGGACCCGGAGGGAACTCTCGCCCGAGGACCGCAAGGCCCCACCCGTGAATGGGTTGTCAGGGGTGTCGAGAAAGGTTCCGAGGAAGATCGTCACCGGTGAACCTCGTCGGCGGGGACACCGGCCTGCTGCTGCTGGCGAGCCGATTCCCGCTCGAAGGTCTGCAGCAAGGCGGCGGCGACACTGACCGCGATGACAGCGGGCTGCTTCACTGTGAGCTCCGGGATGCCGATCGGTGTCCTGACCCGGGCGATCGTGTCATCGTCGTGGCCCTCGTCTGCGAGCTTGCGTCGAAAGCGCGCCCACTTCGCGCTTGACCCGATCAGCCCGATGGAGCCCAGATGGCGTGTACGCAGGGCGGCATCGATGAGCGCCGCGTCCTCGGCGTGGTCATGGGTCATCACCAAGATGTGGGTGCCCGCGGGCAGCGCACCGAGTACCAGCTCGGGGAGCACCGGGACATGGTGGCGAGAGATCCTTGCCTGCGCGTCGTCGAGAACGCTGAGCCGCTCGTCATCGAGCTGCTCCGGCCGGGAGTCGACTAGGTGGAGGTCGAGGTCGTGGCGAGCCAGGATCCGGGCCAGTTCGAGCCCGACGTGACCTATCCCGAAGATGGCAACGGCCGGCACGACCGCCAGCGGCTCCAACAGTATGGTGACCTCACCTCCGCAGCACTGCACTCCCCGGTTGACCGGTGCCTTGTCGGAGAGGTTCAAGGTGAACATCTCGGCCGACGACGACGGGTCGACCATCAGTCGGCGTGCCCTATCGATCGCCGTCGACTCCAGCGCTCCACCACCGACCGAGCCCCACGTCTCGCGCCCGCCGACCACCATCTTCGCTCCGGCCTCACGCGGGGAGTGGCCGCGCACGTCGGCAACGGTCACCAGCACACCCGACTCGCGGCACGCGCGCAGCCGCTCGACGGCTGCCAGCCAATCCATGCGAGCCTCCTACGCCTCAGTCAGGTGCGGCACCGGGGTCAGGGTCGCTGTCGCGGTCTGTCCTACCTCTGACTCGGGCCGGCGCACCGGCGCGTTAGGGTCGGGCTGGCCCGGTCGCAGTCCGGGCTTGCCCTTCGACACGTGCCCCTCGTCGTGTTCGCGGCGAGCCTCCGTGAGCGCCCACCAGACCGCCTCGGGCGTCGCCGGAGAGGCCAGATCGACGCTGGTTCCGGCTGGACCGAAAGCTGCAGCCGCCTCACGCAGCGCCTCGCGGACCGAGAACGCCAGCATCAGCGGTGGCTCGCCGACCGCCTTGGAGCCGTAGACCGCGCCGTCCTCGTGGGCCATCTCCAGCAGACTCACGCGGAAGTCCGCAGGCATCTCCGAGAAGCTCGGGAGCTTGTACGTGCTCGCCGCCTGCGTCGCGAGTCGCCCACGGGAGGGTCCGTCGCTCTCGTCCCAACGCAGGTCCTCCAGCGTCAGCCAACCGGCGCCCTGCACGAAGCCGCCCTCGATCTGCCCGATGTCGATCAGCGGGGACAGGCTGTCGCCGACGTCGTGGACGATGTCGACCCGCGGGGTGGTGTAGGCGCCGGTGAAGCCGTCGACCTCGACCTCCGTCGCTGCGGCGCCGTACGCGAAGTACTTGAACGGGGAGCCGTGCATGATCGAGGAGTCCCAGTGCAGGCCCTCCGTGCGGTAGTAGCCCGCGGCGAACAGCTGCACCCGCTGGAAGTACGCCGTCCGGACGAGCTCCTCCCAGGCCACGCCGACATCGCTGCGGCTGAGCGTCACTGCCTGGCCGTCGACGAAACGAATGTCCGCCGCGGGCGCGCCCAAGCTGCCAGCGGCGACCTGGGCCAGGCGGTCGCGGATCTGCTCGCAGGCGTTCTTGACCGCGCCGCCGTTGAGGTCCGCGCCCGACGACGCCGCGGTCGCGGACGTGTTGGGAACCTTGTCGGTACGGGTCGGTGCCAGCCGTACCTTGTGCAACGCGACACCAAGCGTGGTCGCGGCCACCTGGAGCATCTTGGTGTGCAGGCCCTGACCCATCTCGGTGCCGCCGTGGTTGATCAGCACCGAGCCGTCCTTATACACGTGGACGAGCGCGCCGGCCTGGTTGAAGGCGGTCAGGTTGAACGAGATCCCGAACTTGACAGGGGTCATGGCCAGCGCGCGTTTGGTGTCGTGGTGTGCGTCGTTGAACCGGCCGATCTCCTCGCGCCGCCGCGCCACGTCGGCGGACTCGTGGAGTCTGGACCAGATGGCGTCGAGCCGCTCGGGATGACGGACCGGCTGCCCGTACGGCGTCGTCTGGGGCCGACCGTCACCGACTGGCGAGTAGAAGTTGCGGCGGCGCAGCTCGCCGGGGTCGATCCCGAGCATCGGCGCGCACCGGCCGAGGATGTCCTCGATCACGATCATCCCCTGCGGTCCGCCGAACCCGCGGAAGGCGGTCTGCGAGGTCTTGTTGGTCCTCGCGATCCGGCCGGTGACCCGGATGTCGGGGATCCAGTAGGCGTTGTCGATATGGCACAGCGCCCGAGCCAGCACCGGCTCGGACAGGTCAAGGCTCCAGCCTCCGTCAGAGGTCAGCGTGGCCTCCAGCGCCTGGATCAAGCCGTGGTCGTCGAAGCCGACGCGCCACTCGGCGTGGAAGCCGTGCCGCTTGCCGGACATGGTGAGATCCTGCGTCCGGTTGAGCCGCAGCCGGACCGGTCGCCCGGTGAGCACACTGCCGAGCGCGGCGATCGCCGCGAACCCGTGCGGCTGCATCTCCTTGCCACCGAACCCGCCGCCCATCCGCAAGCACTGAACGGTGACCTCCGAGCTGCGCAGCCCGAGAACATGGGCCACGATCTCCTGTGTCTCCGAGGGGTGCTGGGTGCTGCTTTGGATGAAGATCTGACCACCCTCGTCGACCAGCGCGAGCGCGCAGTGGGTCTCGAGGTAGAAGTGCTCCTGCCCGGCGAACTCGAACTCGCCACTGAAGACGTGGTGGGAGGCCTCGATGCCGGCAGCCGGGTCCCCGCGTTCGACCGTCGGCTGCGCCCCCTGGAACTGGTGGGCCGCGATCGCCTCTTTGACGGTGACCAGTGCGGGCAGCGGCTCGAGCTCGAGGACGACCGCCGCTGCTCCTAGCCGGGCGGCCTCGAGCGTCGTCCCCAGCACCCAGCAGACCGCGTGTCCGTAGAAGCAGACCTCGCTGGGGAACAGCGGCTCGTCGTGCTTGACGCCCGCGTCGTTGACGCCGGGCACGTCATCGGCGGTGAGCACGCGGACCACGCCGCGCACTGCGTACGCGGGTGCGGCGTCGAGGCGGGTGATGGTGGCCCTCGCCTGGGTCGCCTGGACGGGCCAGGCGTGCAGGCAGTCCTTCGTCCGGACCACCAGGTCGTCGGTGTAGAGCGCCTGCCCGGTGACATGCAGGGCCGCGGCCTCGTGCGGGATCGCCTTGCCGACCTCCATGGACTCCGGCGCGACGTCGGGACGCTGGGACAGGTGGCTCATGCGGGTGCTCCTTCCAGGACCGGGCTGGGCGGATGCTGGGCGTGCAGCTTGAGCAGCGCCTGGCCGAGCATGGCGGAACGAAACGCCGCGCTGGCTCGATGATCGTCGAGGGGAGTGCCCTCGCCCGCCATCGTCTCGGCGGCGCCGCGGACCACGTCGGCGCTCCAGGATTGCCCGATGAGGGCAGCCTCCGTCTCGGTCGCTCGGATCGGGGTGGCGGCGACGCCACCAAGACCGATGGCGGCCCGGCGCACGACACCGTCGGTGACGTCGAGGGCGAAGGCGATGGCGACGCTGGAGATGTCGTCGAAGCGTCGCTTGGCGATCTTGTGGAAGGCCGTCAGCCGTGCCAGCGGACGCGGGATCCGGATCTCCTTGATCAGCTCGCCGTCGCGGCGAAGGGTCCGCCGGTAGCCGGTGAAGTAGTCGACGATCCGCACCACGCGCTCCCCCTCAGTGGAGGCGAGCACGAGTCGCGCGTCCAGGGCAAGAAGCGCGGGCGGCGTATCGCCGATCGGTGATGCCGTACCGAGGTTGCCGCCGAGGGTCGCGCCGTTGCGGATCAGGCGCGACGCGAACTGTGGAAACACGTCGGCGAGCAGTGGGATCCCCCCGTCGAGGCGGCGCTCGATCTCGGTCAGGGTGAGCGCCGCGCCCAGCGTGAACTCGTCATCATCGACCGTGAGGGTGCGCAGCTCCGCCAGCCGGTCGACCGCCACGACCAAAGGCGCGCGGACACCGCGGATGTTGACGTCGACGCCCCAGTCGGTCGAGCCGGCGACCAACAGCGCCTCGGGGCGGTCGGCCAGCAGCCGCAGCGCCTCGTCGAGGCTGCGAGGCCGGATGAACTCGGTCGTACCTGCTGCGATCCTGGTGTGCCGGGGAGCTGGGGGCGTCGCGCTCCGGCGACTGGCGAACGGGTCGGCGGGATCCGGCTCTCCCAGCGCGAAGGCGGCGTCCTTGATCGGACGGTAGCCGGTGCAGCGGCACAGGTTGCCGCTCAGCGCGTGCAGGTCGAAGCCGTTGGGGCCGTGCTCGTGGTCGGCCTCGGCGCCGGGAGCGTTGGGATCGGGTGCCCCGACATGCGGTGCCTCCGGGGTTCCCGGTGCGCCGTTCGGCTGGCAGCGGCCGGCGCGGTAGTACTCCGCAGCCATACTGCAGACGAACCCCGGCGTGCAGTACCCGCACTGCGAGCCGCCACGTACGGCCATCTCGTGCTGCACCGGGTGCAGGGCGGTCGGCGTGCCCAGACCCTCGGCGGTGACCACCTCCTGGCCATCCAGACCAGCGGCGGCGACGAGGCACGCGTTGATCGCCACCCACTCGGTGCTCTCGTCACCGGTCGTCGACGGGCGGGCCACCATGATCGCGCAGGCGCCGCACTCGCCCTCGGCGCAGCCCTCCTTGGCGCCGGTCAGGCCTTGGTCGCGCAGCCAGTCGAGCGCCGTGGTGTGGGGACGAATCCCCTCGTCCGTCACGGCCCGCCAGTTGACTGTCACTTCGATCGCGTTCATGCCACCGCCTTCGTGTCGCCGGGCCCAGGTCACCCCCGGGCCCGTCGTCGCTCGATCATAGGCGGCCTCGGGTAGCCAAGGGAAGAGAAAATGGAAAGATATTTCCACCAAACGGGAATTGCTTTGTAGGCATGATCAGCCGAGCACGCCCCGCAGGCGCACGTGTCGGTTCACGTCCTTGTACAGGAGGTAGCGGAACCGGCTCGGTCCGCCGGCGTAGCAGGCTTGCGGGCAGAACGCCCGCAGCCACAGGAAGTCCCCCTCCTCGACCTCGACCCAGTCCTGGTTGAGCAGATAGACGGCCTTGCCCTCGAGGATGTAGATCCCGTGCTCCATCACATGCGTCTCGGGGAACGGGATCGCACCGCCCGGCTGGAGGTTCACGACGTTGACGTGCATGTCGTGGCGGAGGTCGGCCGGGTCGACGAAGCGGGTGGTGGTCCATACCCCGTCGGTGTCGGGCATCTCTACCGGCTCGACGTCACGCTCGTTGGTCACGAAGGCCTCGGGAGGCTCGATCCCGTCGACACGCTCATAGGACTTGCGCACCCAGTGGAACGTCACCGGATCCGGGCCTCGTTGGTGAGCGGTCCAGGCGCAGCCGGGCGGAAGGAACGCGTAGCCGCCCGGATCCAGCTGATGGTCGTCGCCGTCCACCGTCAGCAGCAGTGAACCTCTCATCACGAACAGCACCGCCTCGGCGGCCGGGTCGGTCTCCGGGTCATCGCTGCCCCCGCCCGGCGACACCTCCACGATGTACTGGCTGAAGGTCTCGGCGAATCCGGACAACGGGCGAGCCAGCACCCAGAGCCGGGTGCCCTCCCAGGACGGCAGAAGGCTGGTGACGATGTCAGTGAGGGACCCGCGAGGGACGACCGCGTAGGCCTCGGTGAAGACGGACCGGTCAGTCGTCAGTCGGGTCTGCGGCGGTAGACCCCCCGAGGGGGCGTAGTACCTGCTCATCATTCTCCTCTTGTCAGCAGCCGCCCGCGGGGCGGGCTGTCGTCGCGGACGGGTACGCCGCGGAGCCAGGTCCGGCGCACGACCCCGGAGAGGCGTCGACCGGCATAGGCCGAGACCGGGTTCTTGTGAGCCAGCGCGGCGACGTCAACGGTGAACTCCTCGTCAGGAGCAAGCGCCACCAGGTCGGCGTCGGCCCCGGCCGCAAGCCGACCCTTGGCCGGCAGGCCGACGCGGTCGGCGGGTGCCTGGGCCATCCAGCGGACCACCTCGACCAGGCCGTGGCCGCGGGCTCGGGCGGCGGTCCACACGGCGGACAGCGACACCTGCAGCGACGCGATGCCGCCCCAGGCGAGGCCGAAGTCTCCGCCACCCGCACCGCCGGGAGCCCACTTCAGCTCCGGCGTGCTCGGCGAGTGGTCGGAGACGACCAGGTCGATGTCCGCGGCTGCGAGACCGGCCCACAGCGCGTCTCGGTTGGCGTCGTCGCGGATGGGGGGGCAGCACTTGAACTCGGTGGCCCCGTCAGGCACCTCGTCGGCGGCGAAGACGAGGTAGTGGGGGCAGGTCTCGACACTCAGGTCCGTGCCCTTGGCGCGTGTGCGGCGCAGGTCAGACAGCGCTCGGGCGCTGCTGAGGTGCAGAAGGTGGGTGCGGGCCCCGGAGCGTTCGGCCTGCTCGATCACCTCGTCGATGGCGGACTGCTCGGCAGCCGAGGGTCGCGACGCGAGGAAGCCGGCATACGCCGGACCTGCCGCTCGGCTCTCGTCGATCTGCCGTGGGTCCTCCGCATGCACCAGCATCAAGGCCCCCAGCCTCGCCACCTCGGCCAAGGCTGTCGCGAAGCCGGCGGCGTCGAGAGGGGGGAACTCCGGGACGCCCGAGTCGATCAGGAAGCACTTGAACCCGAACACCCCGGCCTCGTGCAGGGCCGCGAGGTGGTCGACGTTTCCAGGCACTGCTCCTCCCCAGAACCCGACATCGACGACGATCTGGTCACGAGCGACGTCCTGCTTCAGCCGCAGCGCGTCGACGGTCGTCGTCGGCGGTACGGAGTTGAGCGGCATGTCAATGACGGTGGTGACTCCGCCTGCCGCGGCGGCGCGAGTGGCAGACGCGAAGCCCTCCCACTGGGTGCGCCCGGGCTCGTTGACATGCACGTGGGTGTCGACCAGCCCCGGCAGCAGGACCTCGTCGGCGGCGAGGAGATGCTCGTCGTCGGCGGCGATCGCGGAGTCGAACGGCAGGACCGCCACAATGCGGCCGTCGCGCACGCCGACCGCGCACGCGCGCTCCTGTCCGTCGACCACCGCCCGGCGAGCACGGACGACCAGATCGACACGCTCCGAACCGCTTGAGGTCACGTCCTCGATCATGTCGGACTCAGCTTCTCGCGGGCGATCCGCGCCCCGATCCGCTCCAGCAGCGGTCCCGGTGCGTCGAACGGCTCCCCGGGATAAGACGCCTCGTCGGTCAAGGCGTACGCCGACCCGATACCGGCGCCGGCCAGGGCATCAGCGTCGAGAAGGCAACGACCCGCGACGGCGACGACCGGTACCCCGGCCCCGCGGGCGGCAGTGGCCACACCGGCCGGCGCCTTCCCGTGCAGGGTCTGCTCGTCGAGAGACCCTTCGCCGGTCACGACGAGGTCGGCGTCGGCAACCGCCGCCGTGAGCCCGGTCAGCTCCTGCACCACCTCGGCACCGGGTCGCAGCCGTGCCGCCAGCAGGGCGATGGCGCCGAAACCCACTCCCCCGGCCGAACCGGCACCCGGGGTGTCCCTGAGGTCCGCGCCGATGGCGGCGGCGACCACGTCCGCCCAACGCCCCAGCGCCTGGTCGAGCATGGAGACGCTGGCAGCATCGGCACCCTTCTGCGGCCCGTAGACCGCCGCGGCACCCTGCGGCCCGATGAGCGGGTTGTCCACGTCGCAGGCGACGGTGACCGTGGCGTGAGCGATCGCGGGATGCAGACCGGCCAGGTCCAGCCGGTCGATCGAGGCCAGCGGACCGCCGCCGTCCTCGATGTCGTGGCCTGCCCCATCCAGCAGTCGCGCGCCGAGCGCGGCCACCATACCCGCGCCACCGTCGGTGGACGCACTGCCACCGATCCCGAGCAGCACCTGCCGACACCCGGCGTCGAGCGCCACGCCGATCACCTCGCCGACCCCGCGACTGGTGGCGGTGGTCGGCGCCAGGTCGCCCCCGGGCAACCGCCCGAGCCCGCAGATCTCAGCCATCTCGATGACCGCCTCGTCGCGGCGCCGCACGTACGACGTGTCCCCCACGACGCCCGTCGGCCCGGAGGCCCGCACCCGGCACCTCTCGAAGCCGGCCCGTACCGCCGCGTCGAGCAGACCGTCACCTCCGTCGGAGACCGCCACCGTGACGACCTCGACGTCCGGCCGGACCGACCGGATGCCCCGCTGGAGATGCTCGGCAACCTCGGCGGCGGTGAGAGTGCCCTTGAACTTGTCAGGGGCCAGCAGCACACGCGTCATCTGCCGATCAGTCCAAGTTGGCGTAGAGCGCCGTGGGGGCATGATCGCCGGACTCCGCGAGCTCCTCGAACTCCGTGATCGAGTCGATGTTGAGTCCCATCGACACGTTGGTGACGCGCTCGAGGATGATCTCGACCACGACCGGCACCCGGTGCTCGACGAGCATCTTCTTGGCCTGCTCGAGGGCTGGCAGGATCTCGTCGGGCTCGGTGACCCGGATGGCCTTGCAGCCCAGGCCCTCGGCCACCTTGACATGGTCGACGCCGTAGCCGTTGAGCTCGGGAGCGTTGATGTTGTCGAACGACAGCTGCACGCAGTAGTCCATCTCGAAGGCGCGCTGCGACTGCCGGATCAGGCCGAGGTAGGCGTTGTTCACCAGCACGTGGATGTAGGGGACGTTGAACTGGGCGCCGACTGCGAGCTCCTCGAGCATGAACTGGAAGTCGTAGTCGCCCGAGAGCGCGACGACGGTGCCGTCCGGCTCGGCCGTGGCGACACCCAGAGCAGCGGGGATGGTCCAGCCGAGCGGTCCCGCCTGACCGGCGTTGATCCAGTGCCGCGGCTCGAAGACGTGCAGCAGCTGGGCGGCCTGAATCTGGGACAGGCCGATCGTCGAGACGTAGCGGGCGTCCTTGCCGAACGCACGGTTCATCTCCTGGTACACCCGCTGCGGCTTCACTGGGATGTCGTCGAAGTTGGTCTTGCGCCACATCGTCTGCTTGCGCTGCTGGCAGTCCTGGGCCCAGGCCGTCCGGTCCGGCACGGTACCCGCGTCCAAGCGGTCGCGGGCGACGGCGACGAACAGTTCGAGGGCGGCTCTCGCGTCGGAGACGATGCCGAAGTCGGGTGCGAAAACGCGCCCGATCTGGGTGGGCTCGATGTCGACGTGCACGAAGGTCCGGCCCGCCGTGTAGACGTCCAGCCCGCCGGTATGCCGGTTGGCCCACCGGTTGCCGATGCCGAGCACGAAGTCCGCCTCGAGCATGGTGGCGTTGCCGTAGCGGTGCGCGGTCTGCAGGCCGACCATGCCGGCGTTGAGCGGGTGGTCATCGGGGATCGTCCCCCATCCCATCAACGTCGGGATGACGGGTACGCCGGTCAGCTCCGCGAGCTCGATCAGCAGGTCGGCGGCGTCGGCGTTGACTACGCCGCCACCGGAGATCAGCAGGGGGCGCTGCGACGAGACGAGCATGTCGAAGGCCTTCTCGACCTGCGCCCGAGTCGCCGCCGGCTTGTACACACCGAGCGGCTCGTAGGTCTCCACGTCGAACTCGATCTCTGTCGTCTGGACGTCGATCGGCAGGTCGATGAGGACCGGGCCGGGCCGCCCCGAGCGCATCAGGTGGAACGCCTGGGCGAAGGTACCGGGCACCTGCGCCGCCTCCATGACCGTGACCGCCATCTTGGTCAGCGGCCCGGCGATGGCGGCGATGTCGACGGCCTGGAAGTCCTCCTTGTGCAGCTTCGCGACGGGCGCCTGGCCGGTGATGCAGAGGATCGGGATCGAGTCGGCACTGGCCGAGTACAGGCCGGTGATCATGTCGGTACCGGCCGGCCCGCTGGTGCCGACGCAGACGCCGATGTTGCCCGCCTTGGCGCGGGTATAGCCCTCAGCCATGTGGGAGGCGCCTTCGACGTGGCGTGCCAGGGTGTGGTGCAGCCCCGCCCCCGCCTCGCCGGCGGTCTTGAGGGCCTTGTAGAAGGGGTTGATCGCCGCTCCGGGGAGGCCGAAGAGATGAGTGACGCCCTCCTTCTTCAAGATCTCAACCGCCGCCTGGGCTGCTGTCATCCGTGTCATGTCGATACTCCTGGTCGTCTGCTCGTCGTGCCGGTCGGCTGCTGGTCGATGGGTCAGGTGGGGTTGCGACCGGAGAGCCGCTCCACGCCGCGTAAGAGCGCCGAGTGGTCGAGTCCCCCGTCACCGTTGGCTCGGGCGGACGCCACCAACTGCGCAGCGAGCGCGCCGAGCGGCAGCACGACGCCCACCTCCCGGGCAGCGCTCGTGACGATGCCCATGTCCTTGTGGTGGAGGTCGATCCGGAAGCCCGGGTCGAAGGAGCGGGTCAGCATGTTGGACTTCTTCTGCTGCAGGACAGTTGACCCGGCCAAGCCTCCGCCGAGCACCTCCATCGCAGCCTCGGTGTCGACCCCGTACGCCTCGAGGAACAGCAGCGCCTCGGCGACGACCTCGATGTTGACGGCCACGATCAGCTGGTTGGCCGCCTTGACGGTCTGCCCGGCTCCGGCGGGACCGACGTGCACGATCGTCTTGCCGACCGCGTCAAGCACCGGCTTGGCGTCGGTGAAGTCCTCGGCGTCTCCGCCGACCATGATCGACAGGGCAGCGTTCTTGGCTCCGGCTTCACCACCGGAGACCGGGGCGTCGATCATCCGCAAGCCCCTGGCCTTCGCCTGCTCCGCGAGCCGCGCCGCCACGTCGGGGCGGATGCTCGAGAAGTCGATCACGAGGGTGCCGGGCGCGGCGTGCTCGAACACCCCGCCCCCCCCGGCCACCACCTCCTCGACGTCAGGCGAGTCGGGGACCATCACCGCCACGATGTCCGCGCCTTCGACCGCCTCGGCGATGGTGGTCGCGGCCCGCCCGCCGGCGTCGACCAAGGGCTGGGTGCGCTCCGCCGACAGGTTCATGCCGCAGACGTCGTAGCCGGCCTTCTGCAGGTGGAGCGACATCGGCTGGCCCATGATGCCGAGGCCGATGAAAGCGAGAGTGGTCATCGTGCGGAGCTCCTTCGAGAGGTGGGCAGCCAGGCCAGGCTGGCGTGGGTATCGGTGGTCGGCTTGTACTCCAGCGCCACCCAGCCGGAATAGACCTTCGCGGCGAGCCGGCCGACGAGCCCGTCGAGATCGAGGCCACCCGTACCAGGCTCGCCTCGGCCCGGGTAGTCGGCGATCTGGACGTGCCCCGTGATCTCGGTGTAAGCGTCAATGGCGCCCGGCAGGTCGTCGCCGTTGTTGGCGAGGTGGAACAGGTCGCACAGGAAGGCCACGTTCGGGTGCCCGGCGTCGCGCAGGGCGGAGACCACGGCAGCACTGTCGGCCGCGGTGCGCAGCGGGTAGGGCTTGGGTCCGCTGACAGACTCGACGAGCACCGTCGCGTCGATCCGGGCAGCCGCGTCGGCTGCCAGCCCGAGCTGCTCGCGCGCCAGGTCGTCCTGCTCGCCCGGGCTGACGCCCTCGACGCGGTTGCCGTACAGCGCGTTGAACCCCAGGACGCCGAACTGTTGTCCGATGCCGACAGTGACGTCGACATTGTCGCGGAACTGAGCCGCTCGGTCGGGGATCGACAACACGCCGCAGTCCGGTCCGGCGAGGTCGCCGGCGAAGAAGTTCAGCCCGATCAGCTGGACCCCGGCGTCGCGGACAGCCGACACGAAGCCGTCAACGTCGGCGTCGGAGGGAACAGGCTGGTCGGGCCAGGGCCACCAGAACTCGATCGCGTCGAAACCCGCATCCCTGGCGGCCTGGGGCCGCTCGAGCAGCGGTCGTTCGGTGAAGAGCATCGAGCAGTTGGCGGCGTACCGCAGGCCGTGGTCTGTCATGATCCTCACTTCCGTAATGCGGAAATTTTTTTCCATCTTTATCCAGAATACCTATCAGGACCGCCAAGGGTCAAGCCAGCCGCGGGCTCGTCAGGGGAGCACGGGTCGGTCCATCAGTCGGTGGTGCTGGCGGACGGACTCGGCAGTGAGCTGCTCCTCGTCGACAGCAACCAGGCGGTCTCGCGCGACGACGGTCCGACCGGCGACCAGCAGCAGCTCCAGCGGCGGTGGGCTCCCCAGTACCAGGGCGGCGACCGGGTCGACGACGTCGGCGTGCGGCAGCGTGTCCAGCCGCCAGATCGCACAGTCGGCCTGTTTTCCAACCTCGAGGGAGCCGATCTGGTCATCCCAGCCCAGTGTGCGAGCGCCGCCGATCGTGGCGGTCTGCAGTGCGTCGCGAACGGTGATCGCCTCGGGGCCGCCGCGGGCCCGGGCGAACAGCAGCGCCTGCCTGGCCTCCTCCAGCATCGACCCAGCCTCGTTGCTCGCGGCACCGTCGACCCCGAGGCCGACGGGTACTGCCGCATCGCGCAGGTCACGCAGCCGACAGATCCCCGCGCCGAGGCGGGCGTTGGACGACGGGCAGTGCGCGACGCCTGTACCGCTGGCGGCCAGCGCGGCGACTCCGGCGTCGTCGAAGTGGATGCCGTGGGCGAACCACACATCGTCGCCGAGCCAGTCCAAGGACTCCAGGTAGTCGACTGGGGTGCTGTGGAAGCGCTCGCGGCAGAAGTCGATCTCGTCCACCGTCTCGGCGACGTGGGTATGCAGTCTGACCCCCTTGTCGCGGGCGAGAGCCGCGGACTCCGTGAGCAGCTCTGCGGTCACCGAGAAGGGCGAGCACGGGGCAACCCCGATCCGGAGCATCGAGTCGGGGGCGGGATCGTGATGGGCGTCGATGGCATCGCCGGTCGCCTCGAGGATCGAGTCGAGGGTCTCGACGACCGAGTCCGGCGGCAACCCGCCTTTCGACTGGCCGAGGTCCATGGAGCCTCGTGTCGGCAGGAACCGGACACCGACGGTACGGGCGGCCTCGATCTCGGCGCCGAGCAAGTCGCCGCGGCCGGCCGGGAAGACGTAGTGGTGGTCCATCGACGTGGTGCACCCGGTGCGCGCAAGCCAGCCGAGTCCCGCAGCAGCAGCCGCCGAGGCGATGTCCTCGTCGATCCCGCCCCAGATCGGATAGAGCGTGCTGAGCCAGCGAAACAGCCCCGAGTCGACGGCCAGCCCGCGCGTGGCCCACTGGTACAGGTGCGCGTGGGTGTTGACCAGGCCCGGCGTGACGAGGCAGCCTCGAGCGTCCACCCGCTCGACCTCGTCGTGCAGGTCCGGATGAGGAGGGGCTCCGGCGCCGACCGCCTCGATGCGCGACCCGCGGACGACGACGTGACCAGGCGAGTACTCGGCGCCGTGGGCGCCTGGCACCGCGTCGGGCGCGCCGTCCATGGTCACGACGGTGCCGCCCTCGATCACCAGTAGCGTGCTCGTCATTGCGGGTCAGCTGCCCCGGTAGGTGGAATACGCGAACGGGCTCAGCAGGAGCGGGACGTGGTAGTGCGCCGCCGCGTCGGTGACATCGAAGACGACCTCGACGACCGGGTAGAAGGCCGGCCTCGACTGGAGGGCGAACCAAGCGCCGGTCTCGAACCGTAGCCGATGCTGCCCCGGTTCGAGGACCGTCCCGTCTGTCAGCTCGGGGCATCGCCCGTCGCTGTCGGTGACTCCCCTGCCGATGACCGTGCCGATCGTTGGAGCGGTCGTGCCGGTGGCGCCGCTGTCCAACCGCTCGAGCCGCAGCTCCATCCCTCGGGCGGGGGTCCCATCGGCGGCGTTGAGGACGTGCGTGGAGATGCTCATAAAGCCTCCCTGCGGCTGAGCATGTCAATCAGTCGGATGCGGGTAATTCTCGCGAGCTCGTCCCGGACGACCTCGAGCTCCGTGTCGGGGTCGTTGCCAAGCCGTGCCTGCAGGAGTTCGAGCAGCTCGTCGGCGCTGCGACCGGTGGCTGCCACCAGGTAGATCCGGCCGAACCGCTGCTCGTAGTCGGCGTTGCCGCGTGCCATCTGCTCCTGGAGGGCGCCGTCGGCGCTCGACATCGCCGCCTGCTCCCGGGCCGAGCGGGCCGCGGCCAACTGGTCGCCGCCGCCGGCTCGTTCACCGATACGTGGATGCTCGGCGAGCGCGAGGTCGATCTGGGCGACGTCGAGCCCGAGCACCTGCTCGTCGGAGGTGGCGAGCAGGGCGTCGACGTCGTGGTAGGGACGGCCCGCGACCAGCGCCTGCGCCCACGCTGGAGACGCGGTGAGCGTCAGCAGCCCGGGCAGCAACTGGTCGACCGGCGCGCCGTTGAACTCGTGCAGCCCGGAGGCTGCCTCGGCCACCTCCACGGCTAGTGCAGCCGCTGCAGGCTCGCCGAGCGGGTCTCACGCATCGGCGTGGTGTCCTCGACGACGTCCTCCAACCGGTGGTTGGCGATCTTGGCGATCTCCAGCAGCGCGGCCGCATGCTCCTGCGTCGGCGAGTTGTCCAGTCGCTGCAGCGCCTGTTCGAGGACCTGCTCCGACGACAGCTCGCGAGCAGCGACGATCAACGGGAACCCGAACTTGTCCCGGTACGCCTCGTTGATCTCCGCGAACGCCAGCTGGTCCTCTTCGCCCAGGAAGGTCAGCCCTGCTGCCGCCTGGTCCACGAAGGACCGGTTGCTCTGGTCGACGGTGGACAGGTCCGAACCGGCCAGCGTCGGGTAGCTCCGCATCAGCTCGGTCTGCTGCTGCCCCGACAGGGAGAACAGCGTGTCCTGCATCGCCGCGCGTAGCCCGTTGGCGTCGGTGAAGGGGCGCTCGTCGGCGACGGCCTCGGCAATGCCCACGTCGTGCTGGTACGCCGGAGCGACCATCGCCACGAACTGCTCGCGCGGCATGGTGTTCAGGGTCGTTACGTCGACCCGGTGTCCGATAACCTCCGCCGTGTCTGGCCGGCCGCCGAAGTAGTTCAGCAACAGGTTCAGCAAGATCGCGGTGATGCTGCCCATGGTGATACCGGAGTTGAGGAACGCCTGGACGTTCTTCGGCATCGCGACGAGAAACGCCGAGGTGCCGTCGACCTGCGGCAGGCCGACCGGAATCATCGCGATCGCCACGCTCACCGCAACGACGATCACGTTGCGGTGGTTGTTGAAGTCGACGCGACCAAGGGTCTGGATGCCGACCGCAGCCACCGTCCCGAACATCACCAGGGCGGCTCCCCCGAGAACCGAAGAGGGGATGCTGGAGACGATCGCGCCGGCCTTCGGCAGCAGGCCCAGAACGATCATGATTGCACCCGCGGTGGCGACCACCCATCGACTCTTGACCCGGGTCAGCCGCACCAGCCCGACGTTCTCGGCGAAGCAGGTGTACGGGAAGGAGTTCATCACCCCACCGAGGAAGGTGGCGATGCCGTCGGCGCGCAGGGCCGCCGCGATGTCGCTCTTCGCGATCGGCTTCTCGACGATCTGCCCGGTCGCGTACACGTCGCCGGTGGTCTCGACGGCGGTGATCAGCATGACCACGATCATCAACAGGATGGGGACGACCGCGAACTTCGGGGCTCCGAAGTGGAAGGGGCCGGTGAAGCCGATCCAGTCCGCCCCGCTGACCGCTCCGAACGTTGCCACCTTGCCACCCGAACCGTCGCTCACCAGCGCCGCGACCGCCGTGCCGATAACCAGACCTGCCAGGACGGCGACGGTCTGTAGGAAGCCCCGGGTGAACCGGGTCAGAGCCAAGATGACGAGCACGGTGAACACCGCCAGGGACAGGTTCGTGTAGCTCCCGAACTTCAGGTTGGCGGGCACCAGGTCCGGGTTGAAGAAGGCGAATTGGCCCCCACCGGCGTCGAAGGCAGCGACGGGGATCAAGGTGATCCCGATGATCGTGATCACGGTGCCGGTCACCACGGGTGGGAAGAACCGCACCAGCTGGGAGTAGAACGGCGCGATCAAGAGCGTGAACAGACCCGCGACGATCACCGCACCGTAGATGTAGACGAGGCTGCCTGCGCCGCCGCCGTGGTCGAGCCCGATGATGATCATCGGTGTCACAGCGGTGAACGTCACCCCTTGCAGCAACGGAAGCCGGACTCCGATCTTCCAGATCCCGACCGACTGCAGGATCGAGGCGATTCCGCAAGTGAAGAGGTCGGCGTTGATCAGGTGGATCAGCTGGCCGTTGGTCAGTCCGATCGCTCCCGCGAGCAGGATCGGGACGATGACGGCGCCGGCATAGAACGCCATCACGTGTTGGATGCCATAGATCGCGAGCTGCTGGGGCGGCAAGACCTCGTCGACCGGATGTCCGGTGTACTTCTTCGCTCCGGTTGTGACTGTGCTCATCTCACACCTTCCACTTCTCTGCACCTGCTTGGTGGGTGTTGCGGTGCGCTGTCGCGCGGGACTCTGCGGGCTTCGGTGTCACGGTGTCCGTAGGACTCATGGGGATCAGGCGAAGCCTGGGACGCTCAGCCAAGCCAACCCCGCGTCGGAGGAGTCGTCGCGGGTCAGCGCCGCCTCGATCAGGCCGTAGGGACGGTCGGCGGCGATGAAGACCTCACCGTTGTTCTCCAGGCCGAATGGCGCGAGGTCGACCAGGAAGTGGTGCTTGTTGGGAGCGGAGAACTTCACCTCGGCCACCTGGGGATACGCCTGCAGAACCCGTTCGCCCATCACATACAAGGTCTCTTGCAGAGCTCGGCTGTACGTCGAGGCGAACGCGCTCATCATGATCGCCTTGATGTCCTCGTAGACGGCGTCGAAGTCCGTATCGCGCTCCACCGTCGTGCCCTCGTATCGCCACCGCGCGGTCAGCGAGGTGGCCATGATGCGGTCGTCGGTCTCCTGCAGGGTCGTGTACGAGTCCTTGAGGAAGCCCTTGAACTCCGAGCCCGTCGACTTCAGCACCACCAGGTCGGTGAAGCCCGAGACAACCCATAAGCGCTGGTCATCACCGCGTCCGTCGATGGTCACCACACTGGTACGGACCTCGGTGCCACGCCGGACGAACGAATGATCGTGGCCGGAGCCGTCGACTTCGATCCGGTCCCACGCATATTCTTCGACCCCGATCCGGGCGCCGGTGGCAACCGGCGTGGCGTCGAGGAAATGGGTTCCGAGCGCTAACGCGTAGTCCTCCGGAGACGTGACGCCGCGCTCCTTGGCGTAGGCGAAGGCCGTGTTCTTCTGGGTGTCCGTGGGGAGCACCTGCGACTGGTCGCCGGTGATGTGGGCAGCTTCGAAGGCACCGCGCAGGGAGGTCGAGACGTTGAGGTCGCGGATCTCGTGGTGGTCGGTGTCGCGGTAGATGCGGACGACCCGGTTCTCGGCCTTGCCGTACTGGTTGCTTCCCAACACGATGCTCATGCGGTTAACTACTCCTTACATTTCCGATCAGCGGAAATACAATCCTGTCTGCCGGAAACCATAGAGGGATGCCGACCGTCGCGTCAACCGTGTCGGTGATGCAGATCACGTCCGCGCGGGTACCAGCAGGCGACTGGCGACTCTGGACGGCTGCGGCGCCACGTGAGCGACGACGAGGGCGTCGTGCTATGTGCGTCGTGGTCTGGCCAGCGCCGTCAACGTGCGAGAGTCCTGGCCGGTCGCATGGGCTGCCTCGTCCAGCGACAGCGCACCGCAGTCGACGCCGCGTACGAGAAAGTCAGCCAGGGCTCGCGCCGTGGCCGGTTCGTCCATCACGGTGGCGCCGGCATCCTCCATGTAGTTCCGGAGGCGGCCGGCCGCTTCGCGGAATCCCCCGATGAAGAACGCATATGTAGCGGCGAAGCGGGTGGGCAGCTGGGCCGGGTGAAGGTCCCAACCCTGGTAGTAGCCGCGCTCGAGGGAGCGGCGTACCAATCGGGCGTGCAACTCCCACCCGAGCCGTACCTCGTCTGGACCACCCACCGGCAGGACATTGGTCGACCCGTCTGAGAGCCGGACGCCGGTTCCGGCAGCGGCAGCCTGCATGACAGCCTTGGCGTGGTCGGCGACAGGGTGCTCCATGCTTTGGTAGGCGGCGGGGATGCCGCAGAAGGCGGAGTAGTCGTACGTGCCGTAGTGCAGGGCGGTCACCCGGCGGTCGCTCGCATGGATCATCCGCGCGACCAAGGCACTGCCGTCCGGACCGAGGATCGACTGCGGCGTCTCGATCTGCAGTTCGAAGCGCAGACTGTGACTGGACAGTCCGAGCGATTCCTCGAGCCGCGAAGTGAGATCTGTCATCGCCTCAACCTGCTCGAGGCTGGTGATCTTGGGCAGTGTCACCACGAAGCCGTCCATGGGCGCGCCATACTCCAGGAAGCGGGCGAGGAACAGGGTCAGCGTGCGCACCCCCCGCCGGCGGGTGGGCGCCTCGAGGCTCTTGAACCGGATCCCTCGAGACGGCGGCGCGGCGCCGATCTCGATCGCCAGCGCCAGATTCCTGGCTGCTGAGTCGACATCGCGATCCTCGACGTCGTCACCAGGGGCGCCGTAGCCGTCCTCGAAGTCGATGCGAACGTCCTCGATCGGTTCCGCGGCCAGCTTTGCGCGAACCTTGTCGACAAGGTCCTCGCCGCCTGCGACCTCGTTGAAAAGCTCGCCGCACTCGTCGATCGCCGCCAGCGCTGCCCGGCCCCATCGCGGGCCTGAGTCGGCCTGGAACAGGGGCGCGGCGATGTACACCGTGTGCACGGGCTGCCGATGGGGGCTGTCTCCGCGATAGCCGGCCGACAGCGCGGTATCGGCGGCAGCTAGGCGTGCGTCGAGCACATCGCTCAGGGTGGCCGCGACGGCAAGGGCAGCAGGGGCAGTGACAGCCTTCGAGGCCTGGTTGGCCTCGCCTGACTGGATCTGGTCGTTCACAAGTCAACTCCCTAGGCTCTCGACAGACGGATACTATATTCCGTATGGCGGGAAATGGCCACACTGTGAACCCGCTCCGGGGTCGGGTCGCCTTGGGTTCATCGGCGCCGTCGCCCACCAGCTTCAGCGCGTGGAAGTCGCTGATCAAGCCGTCCGGCAGTTCAGTACATAACATGGAATGGCTGTGAGTCGGGCTCGAGGGCGAGCCCGCCACCGTCACCGAGATCGAGGATGTACAGGCGAACATGGGAGCGTGCAATTCCCTCCACCCGCTCCGCGACCACCTGGCGAATCGAGATGACCTCTGGGTCAGCGATCAAGAGGTCAGTGATTCTGACTTTCGCTGCGCTCCGCCAGGCCTCGATGGTGTTCGGAGAAGCACCGACAAGGGTCTTATGTCTGCGCAGTTTCCGCGGGACATCATGCGGACATTGAACAGGCGAGCCGGGTGCGTGGTGACCCACGAACCCGGCCCTGACCTGCGGTTTTATCAGTAGCGGGGGCAGGATTTGAACCTGCGACCTCTGGGTTATGAGAGAAACCACCAATCAATTCAGAGCGGTCTCGCTGTACGCTCAAAGTGAGGCTGTGTGAGGTATCACCGCAGGCCAGTATGCATAAACGAGTTTCCGCTGACCTTCGCCGACCTTCGTCGGGTTCCGGCAACGTTTGCTGACATCTCGCTGACATTGGAGGACACCGCGATGGCCTACGTGGTCGAACGCATCAAGCACGACGGCACCACCAGAGCGGCGAACGTCTCCAACCTCACCAAGCACTTCTACCCGTTCTTCGGGAGGAAGCCGCTGTACCAGATCCCCCCGTCACTGGTGCAGGACTGAGAACATGTACGGCAAGGCCTGCTTGGACAGGGAAAGCAACGACCCAGTGCGGAGCTTGGTGATCGACGGGTCCAGGTCACCGGCCGTGCTGGTGATCGTCTTGAACCGGCTGCTGTTGCGCAGGTGAGTCCGAACATCGGTGTGCTCGTGCGGCTCGGCGCCGACGAACGTGGTCGCCTCGGCGTCCATCAATTGCTGCAGCGTCACCTGCAGCGCCTGACGGATCACTTCCTTGGAGTCGGAGGCCTTCAGGGCATCAAGCACCTCGAGCAGGGCTGATGGACAGGGCCATCTGTGATTCTCCTTCGAAAGTTCCCTGTTCTCGCAAAGCCTTGGACCGTGGCTCCTCAACATTCGAGAACCAGACCGGAGTGACGCCACGACGGGGGCGTCACCCCGGTACTCGACAAGCCTGTCCATAAAACCAGCGGCGAGGTGCAGCGGCACATCTGCTTCGCGGCTGTCCGAGTTCGTCAGAACTTAGCCAGATGGAAGATCGCGTTGCGCAGCTCGTAGCGGCGAGGTGACCGAAACCCTGGTGCGACGGCTGCTAAGGATTGCGGGCGAGTCCGCTCAGTCGCGCCGGTGAGAGGATCTGTGCGAGCTCGTCGCGTTCAAGAAGACCCCGATCTACGACGATGTCCGCGACCGGCTTCTTGGTGATCAGGGCCTCCGCCGCGATCGCCGAGGAGACCTCGTAACCAAGATGGGGCAGGAGCGCGGTCACGAGGCTGACTGAGTGCCTCACCACGTCGTCGAGGTGCTCGACGTTGGCGGTGATGCCTGGCACGCATCGCGTGGCCAGGAGCGAGCACCCCTGTCGCAGGTGTCGGATGCTGTCCAGGAGCGACGTTACGATGATGGGCTCGAACGCGTTCAGCTGCAGCTGTCCCGCTTCGGCAGCGAAGGAGATGGTGACGTCGTTGCCGATGATTTGGAAGGCGACCTGATTCACGACCTCAGGTATGACGGGGTTGACCTTACCCGGCATGATGCTTGACCCCGCCTGCATGGCTGGCAAGTTGATCTCGCCGAGACCTGCGGTGGGGCCTGATGAGAGGAGCCGCAGGTCGTTGCACGTCTTCGACAGCTTGACTGCCACGCGTTTGAGCACGCCGGAGAGCTGGACGAAGACACCCGTGTCCGCGGTGGCTTCCACGAGATGCGGTGCTGTGGTCATCGTCAGGCTGGCGAGGTCGGAGAGTTGTGCGCAAACGGCAGGACCGAATCTGGGGTCTGTGGTGATACCGGTCCCGATGGCGGTGCCCCCCAGGTTGATCTCGCGCAAGAGGGCTTGGGCTTCCACGAGACGTTCGATGTCCTCCGCCAGGGTCACCGCGTAGGCGCCGAACTCCTGCCCTAGCGTCATCGGGACGGCATCTTGCAGTTGCGTTCGGCCGATCTTGACAACGCTCGCAAACTCGACGGCCTTGGCAGCGAAGGCATCCTTCAGCAGAGTGAGCGCCTCGAGCAGTCGGTCGATGGCCATGTGCAGCGCCAGCTTGGCTGCGGTCGGGTAGACGTCGTTCGTGCTCTGTGACGCATTCACGTGGTCGATCGGATGCAGGTACGCGTAGTCGCCGCGCTCCCGACCGGTCAGCTCGAGCGCCCGGTTGGCGATGACCTCGTTGGCATTCATGTTGCTCGAGGTCCCCGCGCCACCTTGGATGACGTCCACGACGAACTGGTCGTGCAGGGCTCCGCCGCGGATCTCTTGGCAGGCTTCGATTACTGCCTCTACGCGGTCCTGCGAGATCTTCCCGAGCCTGCCGTTGACCGACGCACACGCCTGCTTGACGCAGGCGAGCGCGTCGACCAGTTCGGGATGACTCCCGATGGTGATCCCGCTGATGGGAAAGTTGGACAGGGCTCGAGCTGTGTGCGCCCCGTAGTAGGAGTCCTGGGGGACCTCTACCTCGCCGAGGGAGTCGTGCTCGACTCGAACGCCGGGCATGGCACCACCGCGTCCCGAGTTCAAGGCTGCTGCCCGGCCTGGAAGCTTGCGGCGGACCTGTCAGCAGCGTCGGGGCTACCGTCGCGCCAGCGCTTCAACTCGTCGGGTGCCCAGTCGAGGTCGCGGTCGCCGTACTTGGCGGCTCGGACGTCACCTGCGCGAGCGTGACCCTCGAAGGACTCGGCGCGCGAGGCGCGACCGCAGACCTCACCTAGCAGCGCGCTGGAGGCGGGGTTGGTGACCTCCTGGTACGTCACCGTCTTGAGGTACATCCCCACCCACAGACCTCCGGAGTAGCGCGCCCCCCGGCGGGTCGGGAGGACATGGTTGGTCCCACTGACCTTGTCACCAAACGAGACTGTGGTCTGCTCGCCGAGGAACAACGATCCGTAGTTCCTCATCTTGTCGAGTGCCTCCCGGGGCTGGCCGGTGAGGATCTGGACGTGCTCCGAGGCGATCTCGTTGGCGAGGTCGTAGGCCTCGCTCATTGTTTCCACAAGGTGCACCTCGCCGTGGTTTCTCCAGGCCGGGTCGGCGTAGTCCCGGGTCGACATGTTGGGAAGCAGACGGTCGACATGTGCGATCGTTTCACGACCCACTCGCTCCGAGGTGGTGATTAGCACCGCCGGCGAGTCGGGGCCGTGCTCGGCTTGGCTGAGGAGGTCGACGGCGATCACGAACGGGTCTGCGGTGTTATCCGCGACGATGAGGGTCTCGGTCGGTCCCGCGACGATGTCGATGCCCACCTCCCCGAACAGCTGTCGTTTGGCCTCGGCGACGTAGGCGTTCCCTGGCCCCGCGATGAAGGACACCTGGTCCATGGATTCAGTTCCCAGCGCCATGGCGGCGATCGCCTGGACCCCTCCCAGCAGGTAGATCTCATCGGCTCCGGCGATCGACATAGCGGCGATGCTGGCGGCCGGGGTCGCGCCACGCAACGGCGGAGTGCACGCCACGACCCGGTCCACCCCGGCGGTTTTGGCCGGCACGATGATCATGTGGGCCGAAGCGAGCATGGGATACCTCCCGCCGGGGACGTAGGCTCCCGTCGCCTCGAGAGGGATGAGCTTGTGTCCGAGCCTCACGCCAGGGAGGGTCTCGATCTCGACCTCAGAGATCGTCTGACGCTGGGCCTCGGCGAAGCGACGCACCTGCTGCTGCACGAAGACGATGTCCTCCACCGTGGTCGTCGGCAGCCCACCGATGATCTTCTTGATCTCGTCCTGCTCGAGCCGGAACGAGGCGGGTGCCCACCCGTCCAGCCGCTGTGAGTAATCACGAACCGCGTCATCGCCGCGCCGCCTGATCTCCTCGATCATCGTGGCGACAGTGTCAGCCACTCGGGTAGCTGTCGCCTTGTTATCGCTGGCCTGCGCAGTGGGCGCCTTCAAGATGTTAGTCACGTTGGTGTTGTTCCCTTCTTGGTCTTGCTCTGAGACGCACAGGTCAGAGGTGCTGCTCGTCGGCGCGTTCTGCGGCGTACTGGTCCTGACGCTTGTCGGTGATGTAGCCCGGGGACGGGAAGTCCCACCACCCGGGGACGAAGGGGCCCCCAGCATCCCGGGCGGTGGTGGCCTCGACCACGGCCGGCTTCCCGCTCGCGAGAGCTTCCTCGAGGGCCTTGGCGACCTGCTCACCCGTGTCCGCGCGCCAAGCTTGCACACCGAAGGCCTCGGCGATCTCGACGAAGTTGGGGGTGTACGGTGTGCCGTCGGGGTAGTTGAACTCGCTGCCGATGTGGCGATCCATGATCTTGCGCTGGCCACCACGGATCGACATGTAGCCGCAATTGTTCTGCACGAGGAACACAACGGCGATGTCGTTGGTGACACACCCGGCAAGCTCCTGGATGCTCATGAGGAAATCACCGTCGCCCAGGACGCAGACGACCGGCGTCTCTGGCTTGGCCAGCTTCGCTCCCATGGCAGCCGGGACGGCCCACCCCATCGATGAGTAGCTTCCCGACGTCAGGTGGGTGCGGGGCTCGTAGACCGGGAAACCTTGCTTAACGGCCCCCTGCGGGTTGCCCGAGCCGACGACGACGATGCCGTCTCGGGGGAGGATCTTGCGGAGCTCGGCGAGCGGACGCTGGGAGGTCATGGGCGAGTCGTCACTGTCGCGGCGCGGAGCCAGGCGGCGCTCCCATTCACCCTTGAGCTCCTCCAGCTCGGCGAGGTAGGCCTCGCGGGGCGCCGGCTCCTCGCCGACGCTCGCCTCGACGAGAGCGGCGAGCGTGGGCTTGGCGTCCGCGACGATGCCGACTTCGGCCGGGTAGTTCTTTCCGATCTCGTGGGGGTCGATATCGATCTGGATGAGCTTGGCGGGTGGGAAGGAGAACGAGACGCCCTTGCGGTAGCTCGATGCCGACCAGTCGGTGAACTTGCAGCCGACGGAGATGACCACGTCAGCGCTGGCCGCCAGCTTGTTGCCGTGGATCGTGCCAGTCTGGCCCACGCTGCCAGCAAACAGGGGATGATCCTCCGGGAACGCGCCCTTGCCGTTCCACGTCGTCACCACCACGGCGCTAAGTCCTTCAGCCAGGCTGATGACCTCATGCCAGGCGTCCGACGAGATGGCGCCTCCTCCAAGCACGATGACGGGGCGCTCCGCGCTCGCGAGCAGCGCTGCGGCCTGCTCGATCGCCGCCGGGTCGGGGTACTGGAGGCCGACAGGCAGCCGACGCTGCAGATCATGGAGTGCGACCTCCGCGGTCTCCGCCTGGGTGTCCATCGGGACCTCGATGTGCACAGGTCCTCGTCGCCCGGTGAGCATGGCGTTGAACGCGCGGTGCATGACGGTAGGCAGGGCGTCAACTCGGGCGACATCCCAGTGTCGCTTGGTGACCGGCTCCATGACGCGCGTGAAGTCGTTGTCCTGGTAGCGGTCCAGCTCTTGCAGGACCCCGTGGCCCTTCATGTGGGTGGCCGGGCCTCCGGTGATGGTCAGCACGGCTGTGGAGTCGGCGAACGCGGTGGCCTGTGCCATGACGGTGTTCGCTGCTCCAGGGCCGATGGAGGTCATCGCCACCATCGGTTTGCCGCTGGCCCGGTAGTAGCCGTCAGCCATGTGGACGGCGCTCTGCTCGTGGAACACCTGGATGAAGGGGATCGTGGAGTCCTCCTGCATCAAGGCGTCCATCATGACCCAGGCCCCGTGGCCAGGGATGCCAGCGACGTACTCGATGCCGTAGTGCTTGAGGCACTGGGCGATGATCTCGGATCCTGTCAGTTCCATCGATCTGCTCTCCTTGCTGAGTGAGGGTCAGTGCGTAGGTCGGGCTGAGTTGGTCGAGTGCACTTCGTGGTGAGCCGCGACGATACGGTCCGACTCGGGCTTCTTCGGAAGGCCGAGGAAGTAGACGAGCAGGCCGGCCACCCCGACGATGAGGAGCCCTACACCCACCTGGCTCACGTTCTGGTACACGAGCACGAAGCAGACCAGGACCGACCAGGCGATGGCCACCGGGAAGAGAACCTTCCAGCCCTTGACGCCGAAGGCCGGTGCCGGGACGACACCCTTGCGCTTGCCGTAGTACATGGCGCCGATCAGAATCCCGTAGCCCGCGACCCACAGCACGACGGTCATGGCGATCAGGACTGCGTACAGGCTGCTCCACAGAACGAGAAGGAAGGCGACCACACCTCCGAACCACACACCCGCTGCGGGCACCTTGTCCTTGTTCAGCTTGCCGAAGATCTTCGGCAGCGGGAACTCTCCGTCGCGCGCCTGTGCCCAGATCACGCGGGCACCGGCCATCTGCAGGACGACGCCGCTGACGTAGAGACCGAGAACGGCGAGGACCTCGAACGTCTTGGCGACCGGGCTGCCGAGGAGGGGGTCGAGGATGTACGTGACGGGCTGGCTCGACGCCAGCGTGTCGGAGGTGTTTGTCATACCGAGCAGGAACAGCAGGATGACGATGGTCCCGAAGAGGTAGGAGCCACCGTTCGCGATGACCATGCCTCGAGGCACGGCGCGGCTCGCATCCTTGGTCTCCTCACTGGCGTTCCCGCTCACGTCGAACCCGTTCAGGACGATGCCCGGTAGCAGCGCGGCGTAGAGCAGCGGTAGGACGATCGAACCTTTGACGGTGTTCCCGGTGGTGAAGAGGTAGTCGAAGTTGTGGACGTGGTGGCTGCCGAAGACGAGCGCCCCCACCAGCACCACGGAAACCAGCACGCACGCGACCAGCGTGGCCCAGACACCGGCGTTCACGAACTGTGACGAGATCTTCACACTGCCGATGTTGATGAGCGTCGAGATAAGGATCAGGCCACCAGTCACCGCGACGATGGACCAGTGCCCCAGCCCCGTCCAGCCGACGTAGGAGGCCAGCAGCGGCGCGATGGCAACGCAGGACCCGGCAAGGGACACGACGTGAGCGATCTCGAGCCACCAGCCGACCTGCCACCCGGGCAGCCGTCCGAGCAGCCGCGACACGATGTTGTAAGCGCCACCGGCGATCGGGAAGGAGGAGCAGGCCTCGGCGACGCACCACGCGACGAGCAACTGCAAGGCCCCACCGATGATCCAGGGCCAGAGCGTCGCTGGTCCAACCTGACTGAGGGCTACCGCGATGGTGAAGACGATGCCCCCGATAGGGGCGATCTCACCGAATTGCAGGGCGAAGCTCGAAAAACCACCGAGCGTGCGGTTGAGCTCCGGCTCATAGCCGAGCTGCTCGAGATACTCGTCGTCGGACAACGGCGAACGAACTGTGCGGGAAGCTATTGACTCGGACATGGCTCTGGCCCTTCGGTAGTGCTCCGGAAGCGTCCTGCTGAACCTACGAGCCAGGGCCTTTAGCTCGCCAGATTCAACATGTGCAAGAATTTGTGCTCTGCATGCACAGTTCGCGCAGGTCTCGGGCAAGCAGTTCACAGGTGCAAGTAGCCGCACTTGCGGAGACCCAGGATCAGGCTCACCTGCCGGATGCCTCCCGCACGCCGCGCTGGTTCAGCAGGTCCAGGGCCCTCACGGCGAGCAACAGGCGCAACCGGGTCTCGGGGTCGTCGAGCGAGCGGCCCAGGAGCTCGTTCAGCCGGTCGAGCCGGTAGTAGAGCGTGCGACGCTGAATGAACAACCGCTGGGCTGCCTCGGACTTCCGCCCGTCCGCCTCCAGGAAGGTCCGCAGGGTTAGGAACAGCTGGTTGCTCGCGCGGGCATCGTGCTCGAGCACTAACCCCAGCTCGTCCTCGACGTACTTCGCCAGCTCAGGGCCCTGCGACAAGACGAGTAGGAGGCGCCGAACGCCTAGGTCGTCGAACCTCACCACGGTCTCGGTCGCATCACCGACTGTAGCCGCCGCGTGTGCCGACTCCGCCTGACCGATAGCGGTTGCCAGCTGCTTGGCCGAGACGACCCGGCTGACCCCAACCCTGGCCGGCAAGCCCGAGAGCCCGGTGGTGACCGTCTGGGCCAGTCGCTTGTTAGGCAGTCCAACGACGGCGATAGCGGCGGTGCCAATGTCCCCGACAATCGCCACCGCGCCTGTCGCGACGAGCCACGCTGCCAGCTCGGCCTCCCCGAATGCCTCGTCGTCTCCACGTTGGCTGACCATCAGCACCACGAAGGCCTTGCCCCTGATGTCGCGACCCAGGCGCACGGACCGCTCTACGAAGGCCTCACCGTCAATGTCTCCCAGCCTGAGGCGGTTGATCAGAACGGCGTGGCGTTGAAAGCGCCGAACTCCCCGCACCTGTTCACCGAGAAGAGTGATCGCGATCGCCGCGGTGGCGCGCTCAACGGTCCTTAGGTCTGACGACGTGAGGGGTTGCGAGCCGTGCAGCACGTGCAACCATCCCCACATCTCGCCTTTAAGCACCACCGGATGGCGCACGCAGCCCCTCGCCGCGTCATGACCGCCGCGGGAGTGCCCTTGCCAGTCCGTCACCAAGGCATCAGCTTCGTCGGAATGATGGCGGTAAGCGCACAGTTGATGCGCACGGTCCTCCAGAGCACAGGGCTGATCGATCGAGCGAGCGAGCTCGCTCACGATCGAGACATAATCCTCACCCTCCAGCAGCAGCTCGGTGAAGGTGGCATTGGCCTCGGCGTCGGCAGTGAGCTCTTTGATGCGCAGGTCAACGATGCTGTTGTGCACCTGCGCCGCCACCTCAACGAACGGAACCTCCTGGGCAAAGGTCACGAGAGGTAGCCCGGCGCCCTCAGCCGCCTGCACCAGCGCAGCCGGAACGTCCGAGAAGGCTCGTCCGGACAGTTCGATACACAGCATCGCGACGCCAGCATCGGCAATGGAGCGGATGAAACGTTGCTGGTCCGCTTCGCCGGTCCCAATTCCTAGTCCTGCGGTCAGCAGCAGCTCTCCGCCCACCAGGAACCGGGCGATGTCGGGGATCTCGGCGCTGTGGACCCAGCGGACGGTTCTGTCTAGCCGGTCGGCGCCCGCGACCACCCGGGCTTGGGCACGCTTGAAGATCTCAAGTTCAAGCACGCAGGCAGCCGTCAGGGTGAATGTGGGGCTCATGCGCAGCAGGGTATCGAGACCACGGTTTGTGAAGTGTCAGCTGGCCCCATTGCACAGCGTGAGTCTGTCCCGACCGTCGCCGGCCATCCTAGGATCGAGCGTGTCATTCGCTGGGGCGGGCGGCTGCGCGGCAGAGCGGCTCAGTGTCGCGTCCAGCCTGGCGGCCCGAGATCCACTCGCCCAGCACGACCCAATCCGACTCGCGGGAGGACCCTCGATGACCGCTGTTGACCAGACCAGTGTCCCATCCGGTGTTGACCCGACCTCGATCGTCTCTCTGCACGACACCGACGAGATCAGCACCGACATCCTGATCGTCGGATCGGGTATGGGCGGCTCGACCCTGGCCTGGGCACTCCGCGACTCGGGCAAGGACGTGCTCGTAGTGGAACGAGGCGGGTTCCTGCCCCGCGAAGCTCAAAACTCCATGCCCACCGAGATGTACCTCGAAGGTCGATACAAGAACGCCGGGCTATGGTTCAACGGGAGGACGGGGCAGCCTTTCGCTCCCGGTGTCTACTACTGGGTCGGCGGCAACACCCGGTTCTGGGGCGCGAGCATGCCGCGGTTCCGTCGTAGCGACTTCGAGGAGTTCGCCCACCAGGAATGTGTCTCGCGGGCATGGCCCATCAGCTATGACGACTTGGAGCCGTTCTACGGCCAGGCCGAGCGGCTGTACCAGGCACACGGGACCGTCGGCGAAGACCCAACCGAGCCCCCGCACTCGACCGACTACCCGTTCCCAGCTCTTGAGCACGAACCCGTCATCGAGCGCTTCGCCGACTCCCTGCGCGGCCAGGGGCTGCACCCATTCCACATGACCAACGCCATGAACATCACCTCCGAGACCGACCGTGCCGCCGTGACCACGGCCGACGGCTGCCCCGACGAGACCGGCATCAAGTCCGACGCGGAGAACCGCGCCCTCATTCCGACGCTCGCCTCACAGAATGTCAAACTGCTCCCCCGCACCGAAATCATCCGGCTGCTGACCTCCCCGGACGGACGCTCCGTGATCGGGGCTGAAGGACGTTACGACGGCAGAGTCGTTCGCATCAACGCCAGCAAGGTCGTCGTGTCGGCCGGCGCCGTCAACAGCTCGGTGCTGCTGCTTCGCTCCAGCACTCTGCAGCACCCACAGGGCCTCGGGAACTCCTCCGGCCTCCTCGGTCGCAATTACATGGTGCACAACAGCACCTTCTTCGTCGGCGTCGACCCGCTGCACCGCAACACCACCCAATGGCAGAAAACCCTCGGCCTCAACGACTTCTACGAGGCCAGCCCCGTCAATCCCTTTCCCCTCGGAAACCTCCAGATGCTCGGCAAGCTGCAGGGAGCCATGATCAAGGGCGCCAAGAGCTGGGCCCCCATGTGGTCTTTGGACTTCATGACCCGACGCAGCTTGGACATCTACCTGACCACCGAGGATCTGCCCCTGCTCGACAACCGCGTGCGAGTGGACGGTGATCGGATCCTCATCGACTGGACTCCCACCAACGTCGCACCCCATCGGGAGCTCGTGCGAAGAATCACGAAGGCAGTCCGTCGAGCCGGATACCCTCTGATCTTCACCCAGCAGATGGGCATCGAGACCAACTCGCACATGTGCGGTACGGCGGTTGCCGGCATTGACCCGTCCCAAAGCGTTCTCAACCCCGGCTGCCGCTCTCACGACATTGACAACCTTTGGATCGTCGACGCATCGTTCTTCCCGTCGTCGGCCGCCCTCAACCCGGCGCTGACGATAGCGGCGAATGCGATCCGTGTCGCACCCGACATCGCCGCTTAGCGCCACACACGACTGGAAGCCCGCCCGTAGCGAGTCGTCCGGAGACAAGTGGCCTAGGGAGTTTGCAGCCCTCGGCCATCACACCGGTCGCCGAGGAATGCTCGAACAACGTCCTAGCCGAAGGAGACGATGACAGGTGACGAAAGTACTCAGTCTATTTGGCGGGTGGCCCGGCCATCGGCCGCAGGAGATGGCGGTGTGGGCCACGAGCCTGCTGACCGAGCTCGGCTTCGAGACCGATCAAACAAGCGACCCCTTCTCCCTCGACGCCGACCTCACCGGCTATGACCTCATCGTCCTGGGTTGGAACAATGCCCTGACGACCGAGGATCTCACCGATAGTCAGGAGGACCGGCTGTTGGACGCGGTTCAGCAAGGAACGGGAGTGGTGGCATGGCACGGTGCCCTAGCGGCCTTCCGATCCAGTCTGAAGTACCACCTGCTCCTGGGGGGCGACTTCCTCGAGCATCCCGGAGGGGAGGGATACCCCCATCCGTACAAGGTGACCATCGTCGACAACGACCACGATGTCACCCAGGGAATCGGCTCGTTCGACGTCGCCTCGGAGCAGTACTACTGTCATGTCAACCCGAACAATCAGGTGCTCGCGGAGACCGTTTTCAACGGAGAGCACCTGCCGTGGCTGAAGGGGCACCGGATGCCCCAGGCGTGGGTGCGCACCTGGGGCAACGGCCGCGTGTTCTATCACTCGATCGGTCACACGCCGCAAGACCTCGAAGACCCCGATGTCCGACGGCTGACGAGGCAGGGGATCGAGTGGGCGGTCCGTCGACCCAACTAATTATCCACCTCCACCAACTGGACCAAAGCCAACCACAGGCCCAGACAACGGAGCTTGCGGCAGCGATTCTGCACTCTCCCACGGTGTTGCTGCCGCCTCCCGTTCGGCATGACGCAGAGCTTGACCGCGCTGGTGTTGCCCTCGGGTCTGTAACAGCAAGGGTGTTTCTGGCGGTTTTCATTAGTAGGTTTCTGCTGCTGGCCAGCGGTCGGCGAAGGTGATCGCGAACGCGTTGAGTGCGGGCTTCCACCGCATCGTCCATCGTGTCCTGCCTTGGCCGGTGG
>JBBSET010000032.1:0-44684 GCA_038239485.1 Propionibacteriales bacterium | reverse complement strand
GCGACGTTCGTGCCGGTTCACGATCGCGAGTGTACGCATCCGCTCAGGCAGCCAACGCGCGCACGCCGGTGGGCGGCTGCACAAGATTGCCCTCGGACGGTCGGCCGCACGTCGAGCCATGGTCATGCATAGCGACACCGGTCCCGACCATGCTGGGTATCCGTCGGAATCCAGTCGTCGGGTACTGGCTCACCGACGCTCACCAAGTGGCTCACACCCGCCGAACGCTACCTACAGACAGGTTCCTCGGAGCCGCCGTGGAGGCGAGGTTTGCGGACACGGTGCGGACATCGCTCCGCTAAACCGACCAGAGGCCGCTTCCGGATAGTTCCGAAAACAGCCTCTGACCTGCTATTTTTCCTTGGTAGCGGGGGCAGGATTTGAACCTGCGACCTCTGGGTTATGAGCCCAGCGAGCTACCGAACTGCTCCACCCCGCGACGGCTGTACTCTCGTGCAGCGAGGGCTAACATTACGGTCCCTGTTCATCCGAATCAAATCAGCCGCACACCTCAGCCTCGCACGAACCAAACCGCTGGCAAGATCACAGCCTCCACCCGATCCAGCCGAGCTGTTTCGACGTCAGCTGGGCGACCTCTCGCAGGGCCGGCAGGTACCCGACCAGGGTCGACTTGTCGACCTTGCTGATAGGCGCTGTGATGCTGATGGAACCCTTGATCTTGTTGGCGCACCCGAAGACCGGAGCGGCGATACAACGGATGCCCGCTTCGTTCTCCTCGTTGTCGAAGGCGAACCCGCGGGAGTGGCTCTCGGCCACGTCGGCCTCGAGCTCGGCCGTCGACGTCAGCGTGTGCGGTGTCCATGGGGAGAGCTTCGTTGCCTGGATCAGTCTCCGGCGTTCGTCCTCTGACAGATAAGCCAGGATCACCTTGCTGAGCGCGGAGCTGTGTATGGGCGCGACGGCCCCGACCCGGGAGCGGGTGCGGAAAGCATGCCGCGACTGGATCTTCTCGACGTACACGACGTCGCCCTCTTCGAGCGCCGCCAGGTGGACCGTCTGACCCGTCGCATGGTTCAGCTCGACCATCAGCGGCTTCGCCACCGTTCTCAGGTCCACCGCAGCCAGCGCATCGTGGCTCAGCCGGAAGAAGGCATGGCCCAGTCGGTACCGGTGGTCGGGCATCTCGACGACGTACCCATGCCGGCGCAACGAGTGGAGGAGCCGCAGTGCCGTGGAGTGATGGACGCTCAGCATCTCGGCAATCTCCCCGATGCGGCGAGGTCGTTCCGCGATCATGTCGAGGATGACGAGACCCCGCTCGAGAGTCTGGCTCATGTTCGTGACCCCAGAGGATGCACCACGGCCGCGGACATGCCTCTCACCCGACTCGACCCACAGCTCTCTCGCCAGCAGGCCATCAGACCACCCACCTCCCGTCTGCTGCCGAAGCAGGCATACCGAAACCCCACACCGGCACACGGGGTAACGGTGCCGAGTTGTCCCCCGACGAACGCGCCGAGCCTAGCCCACGGCACCCGAGCAGCCGCGTGGGGGTTCGATGCCTGGTCAGCCCCCTGAAAGCAGAACCGAGGCTCTGCTGTCGGCGTGGGCCCGGATGTCTTGGCGCATGACGGCGACGTAGCACACGGTAGTCAAAAATGGGCAAAGTCAAGAGCCTGCAACAGTTCCGTCACCGAAGCCCAGTCCCGTCAGGTGGTGAGACTTTCCGAACCAGTCTGCAAAGGATGCGCCCTGCGGCCGGTTCACCCCATAGGCAGACCAGAAGGCGACCGCCTCGTTGAGCCCGACGCGCCACCACGCTACTGCGGGGACGGCGACCATCACTGCGAAGAGCAGGCCCGAGTCGAGGAATCCCAGGTGCAGCGCTATGGCGGTCAGGTCTCCCGCCGCGGTTCCAAGGGCGGATCGCAAGCACGGTCACCCAGTAGTAGGTCTCCCGACGCCGGGTCACGATGCTGTGGATCGACAGCGTCCCTCGCCACGACGCCACAGGTGGAACGTCAAGGCAAGGAACGACCGCATAGAAGGCCGTCGAGAAGAGGTAGGGCAGACGGCGACGTGGAGGCCATCGGCCACCATCGTGTCGAAGATCGCCACCATCATGACGGCGAACCAGTAATCCGCGGTGATGTAGCGGCGAGTGCGGAACTGCAGCTAGAAAGCGAAGGCGAATCTTCCGACCCCGACGATGCTGGCCAGCATGACGTTCGTGTTGCCGAGGTAGTCGGAGGTCGAATCCCATACCGGTGGTCATGATCTTGATCACCCAGAAGCGAGCGGTGATCTCGGGCACCGTGGCGAGCAGCGGTCCAAAGCGGCTGACCGGGTCCTCAGTCGGTGCGGAAGAAGACATAACGGTCGTTCGGAATGGGGAACGATTTGCCGGGGGAGATTCGCTGACTGCGATGTCAGCGGTGACGTCGCAGTCAGCGGGTCTGGGCGTACGTGGCCTGCGCCACCTCAAAGATCCCGTGGACGCCGGTCGCGGTCACGCCCGCGCTCAGCGCGCAGGAGACGGTCATCGCCACCAGCAGGGCGGCCGCACTCTTACGCCGCCCTGTTCTCGGCGTGAGCAGCGACGCGATCCGCTGCTGAACCTCCGTGTCGGCGACCGCCAGAGCCCCGTGGTGACAAGGCATTCCGGTCCCGGCCCGGGCAAGCCCGGCGCGAGCCAGCGTCCGGGCTACCAGGTTCGGGTTTCCTGTCTGCTCGACGGCCGCGTCGTCAGCCCACCGCTCGACCGCGACTCGGACCGCCTCGGCGGTCGGGCGCAGGAGCGGGTTCGCGGCAGCGGCCAGCTCGCTGAGCTGCACATACAGATAGTGATGCTTGCGCAGATGAGCCTCCTCGTGCGCGAAGAGGGCTCTGCGCTCGTCGGCCGGAAGGGCCCGCAGCATGGCCGTGGTCACCACGATCCGGCCGGACAGACCCGGGAGCGCGTATGCGGCCGGGCGGGTGTCGTCGACCACGACCAGGCCACCAGTCGCCGGACCGAGATGGCGGCAGGCCGTGGCAGACTGCGCCAGCTGGCGCACCAGCCGTACCGCGCACACACACGAGGCCGTGAGCAGTGCGGCGACGACGACGGCGCCCGCCACACCCATATCGAGCGGCACCGGGTAGGCCGCGTTCAGGACCGGCGCCGACCAGTGCTCGGCCGCTGAGACGGTCGGGTTTTCGGCGGCGACCAGCAAGCCGACGATCGACAGCATCAGACCTGTCGACAGTGCGGCCGCCAAGGCCAAGTTGGTGAGCAGGATCGCAGCCCAGCGACCGGGCAGCACCCGACCGAGTCGGGGGCCAACCACGTACAAGATGGCGCTGATCAGCAACGGCAGGGCGGCGAGCGCGATCACTCCGCCTCGCCGGCGGGAGGCTCGTCGTGGAGCAGCTGCTGGAGCAGCAGCTCGTCGGCGGCGCTCAGCTCAGCGACGAACCGAGAGAGCACGCTGGTACGGTCGTCGCCGCTATCGAGCAGGCGATGCATCTGAAACGCGGTGACAGCGGCCCGCGATCCTTCCGGGCCGCCGGCCAGCGAGTACGTGTAGGCGCGCCCTACCATCGCGCGCGTCACGGCGTGCTTCGCGTGCAGCCTCGACAGCGTCGTCATCACCGTGGTGTAGGCGAGTTCGCCGCCGAGCTCAGCCAATACATCGTTAGGTGTGAGCGGGCGGTCGGCGGCGGCCAGGCAGGCCAGCACCTCGCGTTCGAGCGCACCGCGCCCACGCCCTGCGTGGTTCGACATCGCCCTCCAGCCTAATCTACTATCGTTGTTGTAGTACGACGTCGTCTGTAGTGACATCATGCTGCCAGAAGAACGTCCTCCGACGACTATTTCTAAGGAAGATCTATGCCAGCTGACCTCAGCCAGCTGTCCCTCAACGTCCTGGATCCCAACAGCCTGCTCTCGAGTCTGGGCGCGATCGGGGTACTCCTGGTGCTGTTCGCCGAGACCGGGCTTCTCATCGGCTTCTTCCTGCCGGGCGACTCGCTGCTCTTCACGGCGGGCCTGCTCTGCACCGCAGGCTCGAGCACGGTTCACCTCTCGCTGATACCCGTCCTCGCCTGCGCCGCCGCCGGCGCTCTGATCGGGGCCCAGACCGGGTACGCGATCGGCCGCGTCGGCGGCCCGGCCGTGCTGCGCCGCAACCCGGGCTCGCGACTGACCACGGCCGCTGAGCGCGCCGAGCAGATCCTGGCCCGTTACGGCTACGCCAAGGCGATCGTGCTGGCCCGATTCATCCCCCTCGTCCGCACCGTGCTCAACCCACTGGCTGGCGCCCTCGGCGTCCCGGCGCGAGTCTTCACGATCTGGCAGATCGTCGGCGGCCTGATCTGGTCGCTCGGGGTGACGCTGGCCGGGTACGGTCTCGGCTCGCACATCTCGGGCATCGACACCTATCTGCTGCCGATCATCGCCGTGGTCGTCGCGATCTCGCTGCTTCCGGTGCTGCTCGAGGTGCGCCGGCATCGTATGGACACCCAGCTCGAGGGCGGTCGCGGCCGGAGCCAGCCATGACCCACCACTTGAGCTGGCTCGAGGCGGGCACCATCGGTCTGCTGCAAGGGGTCAGCGAGCTGTTCCCGATCAGCAGCCTCGGCCACAGCGTGCTCATCCCGGCGATGATCGGCGGGAGCTGGGCGCGAGACCTCAATGTGTCGGCTCCCGAGTCGCCTTACCTGGCCGTCATCGTCGGCCTGCACGTCGCAACCGCGCTGGCGCTCATCGCGTACTTCTGGCGGGACTGGCTGCGCATCGTCGCCGGACTGCTGACCTCCATCCGGCATCGTAGGGTCGAGACCCCCAACGAACGACTCGCCTGGTTGCTGATTCTCGCCACCATCCCGGTCGGGATCACCGGACTGCTCCTCGAGCACACCTTCCGCACTGTCCTGGCCAAGCCCACCCCCGCCGCGGTCTTCCTGATTCTCAACGGTTTCATCCTGCTGGCCGCCGAGCGGTACCGGCAGTCGGCTGAGGCTGGCGAACCGAATCCCGTGCCCGCACCAGCCCAGGGGGCCGCGCCGGTCCACGGGTCGACGCCGGCCGAGGGACCCGCGGCCATCGGGGCGTCGTCCACATCGATCGACGAGAGGCTCTCGACGCTGAGCGTCCGCGACGCGGTGATGATCGGCTCCGCCCAGATCGCTGCGCTGGCCCCGGGCATCAGCCGCTCGGGAGCCACGATGGCCGCCGGTCTGGTGAAGGGCCTCGACCACGAGGACGCGGCCAGGTTCTCGTTCCTGCTGGCGACCCCTGTCATCCTCGCCGCCGGCGCATTGAAGCTGCCCGATCTGGCAGGACCGCTCGGTGCAGGCATCCGCGGTCAGGTCCTGTTCGGCAGCGCCTTCGCGTTCGTCGGAGCCTACGTCAGCGTGGCGTTCCTCAGCCGGTACTTCAAGAGCAACTCCCTGCGCCCCTTCGGGCTGTACTGCATCGGCTTCGGCATCCTGGCGGCGATCCTCGTCAACCGCTGACCGCGGCTGTCCAGGTCTCCGGGGATCGATCAGGTATCTCCGCCGACCATCCGCCCTCCTCACGCTACATACGAGAGGGGAAGACCATGACCAACGACAGCTCCCAGAACCACATCGTCGGATCGGGGCCGGGCCGACAGGCCGCTGAGCAAGCGGCCGAGTACTGGACACCCGAGCGGCGCGCAGCGGCGAAACCTGTCCCGCTGCCCACGGAGGGGCGCGACGAGCAGAACGTCGAGCTCCCGCCACCGTCCGGAGAGCCAGACTCGTCCGAGCCGCACGACCCGTCCGACGGGTCCGACCAGGTCGGTGGGGCCGACAGCCGACTCCGCCTCGACGCCGGCGGCAACCCCGTGGCCGGCCCGCTGACCTACCCGTACTCCGCCTGCGGCATCCTCTACTTCACCCAGGCGGGCGGCGACTACGGCGGCTCCGCCTCTCTCATCGCCCCCAACGTCCTGCTCACGGCCGGGCACTGCGTCTTCGGCTCCGGGGCCTGGTCCACCAACGTCGCGTTCTACCCTTCCTACCCGAACCGCGCCTCGTCCGATCCCTCCTACATGTACGGCTACTCCTATGTAGCCGCCTGGAGCGCCTGGAGCACCAACGCCAACCGTGCCTACGACTACGGACTGGTCTGGATCGACAACACCCCTGGCAATGCACTGGGCTGGCTCGGCCTGCTCTGGAACGCCGACACCGCCGGCCGGACCTGGGACGCCGTCGGATACCCGGCCACTCCCAACCCGCCGTTCGACGGGAGCACGATGAACGAGGCCTTCGGCACCATGGAGGCCAGCTCGACCGCGGGAACGATCGGGCTGAACAACGACAACATGGAGCACGGCAGCAGCGGCGGCCCGTGGATCACCGACTGGAACGGGTCCGCGCGGGTCTACGCGAACGGCCTCCAGAGCTTCCACGTCAACGACGGCGACTTCACGGAGTACGGCCCGTACTTCACCGCCGACGTCAAGGGCCTGGTCGACTGGATCTGCAATCCCGTCAACCGGGTCTGACCCCAGACTCGGGACCGGCTACAGCTAGCCGGACGCCGCCGCGCCGCTCGATGCTACTGACGGCGTCCCTGCCGCCGGCGTGGTCGATGCGGACGTGTTGGGTGCGCTACTGGTCGACGGCGCACCCGACGACGGGCCGCCCGACGACGGACCGCTCGACGACGGACCGGTCGTCGGAGGCGTCGTCGGCGGCGTGGTCAGCGTCTGGTTGCGCAGGTCGATCGCCTTCTGCAGCCAGCGGGCGGCCAGGTTGTTGTCCTTCTGGTAGGTGCCGAGGTCGTTGTTCTTGTAGGCGGTGGCGGCAGCCTTGAACGCCCGTGAGGCGTTGTCCAGATACCGGGTCAGCCGCTGGTCGACCGTCTGGCTCCCTTTGCCCCCCTTGTTCGGCGGGGGTTTGGTGCCACCGCCCCCGTGGGTCTGGCTCACCCCGAGCGCACTGGCGATCGCCTGGTCGAAGGACGTCCCGATGCCGACCTGTCCGGCACCGTTGTCGCCGCCGCCGCCCACCGACACGATGACGTTCTGCAGGATGGGATAGCTGCCGGTCCCGGCCTGGAAGGTGTAGACGGGCTGGACGTACAGGATCTCATTGTCGAGCGGCAGCGTCAGCAGGTTGCCCATCTGCACGGTGGAGCCGTTCTGTTTGAACCTCAGCAGCCGCTCCGAGACGGTCGGGTCGTTGGACATGGCGTTCTCGACAAGGTTCGGGCCCGGTACGGCACTCCCACTCGGAAGCTGGAGCACCGTGAACTGTCCATAGTCCGGGCTCTTGGCGTCGGCGTTGACAGCCATGAAGCTGGCCAGGTTCTGCCGGTTGTTGGGCACATAGACGCTCGTCAGCGAGAACTGGGCGCTGCTGTCACCAGGCATCTTGACGGTCAGGTAGAACGGGGGCTGCGCGACGTTCGCCGAGGCGAAGGTCGGGTCCTGAGGAACTTTCCAGTTCTCCGAACCCTGGTAGAACGTGTGCGGGTCGGTGACGTGGTAGGTGGACAGCAGCTCCCGCTGGACCTTGAACAGGTCCTCCGGGTAGCGCAGGTGCGCCATCAGGTCGGGCGAGATGTCAGAGGTCGGCTTGACCGAGCCCTGGAAGGCTCCCATCCATGCCTTCAGGATCGGGTCGTTGTTATCCCAGGCGTACAGCGTCACCTGGCCGGTGTAGGCGTCGACGGTGGCCTTGACGGAGTTGCGCATGTAGTTGATGTTGTTCGCCTGCTGCCCGGCGACGGCCTGCTCCGACGTGAGCGAGTCGCTGGTGGCGCTGCCGAGGTCGATCGAGTCCGACTGCGGGTAGTTGTTGCTGGTCGTGTAGCCGTCGACGATCCAGAGGAGCCGACCGTCGACGACCGCCGGATACGGGTCGCCGTCGACGGTCAACCAAGGAGCAACCTTCTGCACCATCTGACGCGGCTCACGGTCGTAGATGATCCGCGAGTCCGCGTTGACGCGACCGGACAGCAGGATCGAGGAGTCGAAGAACTTCGCCGAGTACAACAGCTGGTCGAAGGTCGAGCCGATCGGCACGCCGCCCGAGCCGTCGTATGTCGACGTCTGGTCCGCGGTGTTCTTCGCCTGCGTGTCCGGGATGTTGAGCTCGACCGGCGTCGTTCCCTTCGGAGCGCCGACGATCGAGTAGTCCGGCTCGGACTCGCCGAAGTAGATCCGTTGCTCGAAGGTGCCGAGCTGGCCGGTCGAGGGCAGGTTCTGCTCGGCCCACACGGGCTCACCGGTGGAGCTCCGCTTGTCGCCGTACGCCGCCACCACGCCATAGCCGTGCGTGTAGACCGTATGGTCGTTGTTCCAGTTGCGCTGGTCGGTCGGTACCCCGGCCAGGTTAAGCTCACGGGCCGCGATCACGACGTCTTGGGCATGGGCGCTGTTGCCGAACTTGTAGCGGTCGACGTCGAGGACGTCCGGCATCTTGTAGAAGCCGCGCATCTGTTGCAGTGCCTCAAAGGCCGGAGCCACCAGCTTGGGGTCGATCAGACGGACCCCAGGCAGCAGATCGGCGGTGGCCTGCTGCACCTGAGGCGAGTCCTTGGTGACGCCCTTGTAATGGTCGATCTTGACGTTGTTGAGGTCGTACGCGTTGCGGGTCGCGGCGATGTTCATGGCGATGAAGGGCGCCTCCTTGTCCGGCTCCGAGGGCTTGACCTGGAACCGCTGGACGAAGGCCGGCCATAGCCCGCCTATCAGGATGGCCGACAACACGAGGAGTCCGAGGCCGAGAACCGGGAGCAGCCAGGTCGGGCGAACGACGTTGGCGAAGAAGAGCACGGCACAGATGAGCGAGATGACAGCGAGGATGTTCTTGGCCGGCAGCGCCGCATGGGCGTCGGTGTAGGAGATGCCTGTCAGCAGCTTGCCGGGCGCGATCTCCAGCCCGTATCGGTCCAGCCAGTACGAGACGGCCTTGAGCAGCATGAACAACCCCAGCAGGACCGACAGGTGTGTCTGGCAGCCCGGCGATACCCGATCCCGACGAGCCTGCAGCCGGATGCCGCCATAGAGGTAGTGAGTCGCCCCGGCGGCCAGGATGCCGATGATGAGCAGAGTGAAGCTGAACTGGACGAGGAACCGGTACCAGGGGTAGCCGAAGACGAAGAACCCGATGTCGCGGTGGAAGTAGACGTCGTTCTGGTTGAAGGGGCCTCCGTTGCGCCACAACAGGTAGGTCGCCCAGTGGCCGGAGCCACTTGACCCGCCGAAGACGAACATCAGCGCCCCGATACCGGCGAGGACCCAGGTCCGGATCGGGTCCAGCGTGTCCTGGTACCGCTCGATGGTGGGGTTGCGGTACCCGTCACCGATCAGGATGGGGCGCATCCGGTACGCCAGCACGATGTTGCCGACGGTCACCGCGGACAGCGCGAGCCCGAAGACGACGAAGAGCAGGACCCGAGTCCAGAGCAGCGTCGTGAAGACGCCGCTGAACCCGACCGAGTGGTACCACAGCTTGCTCGTCCAGATCTCGACGAACAGCGTGAACAGCACGACGAGCAAGACGACGATGCCGAGTGTCGGGAGCAGGGCGCGCGGCCGCTTGGACGGCGTGCGCCGGACCGCAGCCGCGGATGCGCCGCCCTCGTCGTCAAAGATGCCGCTCACCGAACTCCTCCTGCTGCCAGCTCCTGCTCGACCCGCGTGCTACCCGACCAGCGTCTCACGCAGCACCTCCACCAGATCCGGCACCACGGCCGCTCCATGGATCAGGTCGTCGTCGCTGTCGTGCGACCGCATCCGCAGGACGCAGTGGCACTCACCGCTGCGCAGCACGCCAACGGCGATTCGGACATCCTCGCGGTCGGGGTGCTCGGCGGCGAACCTGGCCGCCTCATCGGAGTCGACGGGGACGCCCGCCTCGGCCTCGGGCGGGAGGACGACGCGCTCGACCACGGCAAGGGCTCCGACAACCGCCTCCGGCCAGACGATGTCCGTCAGCAGGGCCTCGAACGGCTGCTGGAGGTCGTCGATCTCCTGCTCGACGGGCGTGAGCGGCGGGTGCGAGCCGGTGTTGATACCGAGCTGCGCGGCGAGCTCGGGTTCGGCAGCTGCCAGCTCCGCGGTGGGTACGAGCGCGAACAGGCGACCCGGCTGGTCCCAGCCGGACCCGCTTGCATGCTGCTCGACCTCGACGACGGCCATCCGCAGCGCCAGCTCGTTGGCGGTCGACACGACGTCGGAGCCCACGGGGCTAGCCACCGCACCGGGTCAACGACGACTCGGTGCCGTTGTCGTAGGCCTTGAGGGCATGGACGGCGTCGTTCATCGTGGACACCTTGATCAGGTCGATCTTGCTGGCCAGTGGCGACTGACCTGCCTCGCTGCAGTCCCCTGCCGGGACAAGGAAGATCGTGGCACCGTTGTGGTAGGCGCCGGCGATCTTCTGCTGCACGCCGCCGATCGGCCCGACCTGGCCACTCAGGTCGATCGTGCCGGTACCTGCGACGTAGCGGCCGCCGGTCAGCTTGCCGGGGGTGAGCAGGTCGTAGATCCCGAGCGAGAACATCAGGCCGGCGCTTGGGCCGCCGATCTCCTGGCCGAGGTCGATGTTGATCGTGAACGGCGGCTTGAACACCTCGGTCAAGCTCACGCCGATCATCGACTTCGATGCGTCCGTCGACGACTTCGCTGTCGTCAGCCTGACGGTTCTGTGGCTGCCGCCGCGGTTGATGTCGAGAACGACCGGGCTGCCCGGCGCAAGGCCGGAGACGGCGGCCACCACGTCGTTGACGGAGTTGATGGTGGTGCCGTTGACGGCGCTGATCTCGTCACCCTTCTGCAGGACGCCGTTGGCCGGCGATCCTGCGAGGGTGGATTGGACCTCGACCTTGACGGCGTCGATACCGGCTGCCATCAGCCCCACCGCCTCGGCGTCGGACTGCGAGCTGAGCATCGCGTTCTGGTTCTGCTTGTTGACCGTGCTGACGCTCTCCGTCGGCGGGTAGACCACGTCGCGTGGCAGGACGATCTCGTCGGACGACCACCACGCGCGCAGGATGTCAGGCAACCTCGGGTGGCTGTCGGGTGAGGTGACGGACACCGTCGTCAGGTCGAGATGGCCCGAGGTGGGATACGTCTTGTGTCCTTTGATCGAGATCACCGGGGTCTTGCCGAACGACCCGAGCGTGTTCTCCGTGACACCCGGCGACATCACGACGTACGGCACAGGGACGAACACCGCGACGATCACGAGCAGCGCGAGCACCGCTGCTGCGACGGTCAGAGCTGTCTTGCGCGTCACGCGGCTGCTGCCGTCATCGTGGTCGGTCTGATGCCGGCGCCGGACCGCTTCCAGGCACCCGCCGGCCGGCTGGGACCTGGCGCCGGGCGGCTCCGCGGACGGCGACCCCGTGGGTGGGTTCGAGGACAGTCGACCTGACGGGACTTCCCTTGGCGGGGGTAGGACGTGCCAGAGCCCGTTGCATCCGCTCCAGCGCCTCCTCGGAGTCGTCGCGGACGACCTCGTCGCGCGTCCGTCCGGCCCAGCTGGCCCAGACCATGGCCATCGACGTCGCTACCAGCGGAGGCACCAGCCACCACAACACCTGCACGGAACCTCCAGAGAACTCGCTCTGGATCAGCGTACGTCGGCTATCGGGCGCTATCGGGGTCCGCTACGGCGTGCCCACCCATTCTTCGCTGCCGTCGGCGAAGATCTGGTGTTTCCAGATCGGGAGGTTGCCCTTGAGGTCGTCGATCAGGTCCTGGCACGCCTTGAAGGCGTCAGCGCGGTGCACGCAGGCGGCCGCCGTGACGACGGCGACATCCCCGATCTCGAGGCGCCCGACGCGATGGGAGGCCGCCAGCGCGACGACGCCATACCGCTCGGCGACGGCGGTTGCGACCGATCTCATCGTGGCGTCGACGCTAGGATGGGCCGTGTACTCCAGCCTGACCACAGCTTTTCCACCGTCGTGGTCGCGTACCGTCCCCACGAACAGGGCGGTGCCGCCGGCTCGCGGGTCCTGCACGGCCGCATAGATCTCCCCGACGACGATCGGCGAGGCACTGATCATCAGCTGCCGGATCACGTCACGCACGCGACGACCCTAACGCGACGCCCAGCCCGCCAAGTACGTTTGGTCCATGGCAGATCTTCCCGACAGGCGGCCCGGTGACGACGACGAGCCGGAACGGCCCTCGCAGAACCCCTTCGCGGGGACGCCCTTCGAGCAGATGTTCACCAGCCTCACCGGCGGCGACGCAGCCGGGCTCCAGGCGATGTTCGGCCAGCTGCAGCGGATGTTCGCCCCGCATGAGGGGGCGGTGAACTGGGAGCTGGTCCGCGACCTCGCCCGCCAGCAGCTGGCCCAGCAGCCCGACCGCTCGCCGGACGCCGGCGACGCGACCCGGCTACAGGATGCGGCCAGGCTGGCCCAGCACTGGCTCGACAGCGCCACCGAGTTCCCCGCAACGTCGAGCACGATCGTCGGCTGGAGTCGTGCGGACTGGGTGGAGGCGAGCATGCCTGCCTGGCAGCGACTGGTCGAGCCTGTCGCCGAGAGCGTGGTGGCTGCCATGGGCAAGGCGATCCCCGCTGAGGCTCAGGCGATGGCCGGACCGATGCTGGGGATGCTCAACCAGATCGGCGGAGCGATGTTCAGCCAGCAGATCGGGCAGGCCATCGGGGGGCTGTCTCAGGAGGTCGTGTCGGCCACGGACATCGGGTTCCCTGCCGGGCCGGACAACAAGCCGGCCATCGTGGTGACCAACGCCCGCGAGTTCGGCGAAGGTCTTCAGGTGGAGGACTCCGACGTATTGCTCTACCTGGTGCTGCGTGAGTGCGCCCACCAGCGGCTCTATGCCCAGGCGCCGTGGCTGCGTGACCACCTCTTCTCGGCGATCGAGGACTACGGCCACGGCATCACCATCGACACCTCCGCTATCGAGCAGAACATGCGCGGCCTCGACCCGAGCAACATGGAAGCGATCCAGGAGGCACTGTCGGGAGGGATGTTCGACCTCGAGCAGTCGCCCGCGCAGCAGGCCGCGCTGGTCCGGCTGGAGACCACGCTCGCACTGATCGAGGGCTGGGTCGACGACGTCGTCAGCCAGGCGACCGAGAAGGCGATGCCGCAGGCGCAAGCCCTGCGAGAGGCCGTCAGACGGCGCCGGGCATCAGGCGGTCCCGCGGAGGAGACGTTCGCCGCACTGGTCGGCCTGGAGCTGCGCCCGCGACGCCTTCGCGATGCGGCGGCGCTGTGGGGAGCGCTGCGCTCAGCAGAGGGTCCTGCCGCCCGAGATGCCGTCTGGGCCCATCGCGACCTGCTGCCCACGGCCGGCGACCTCGACGACCCGCTGGCGTACGCCGCCCGGACCCGCGAGGCCGACGACCTCGACGTGCTGTCTGACGAGTTCGACGCTCAGCTCTCGGCTCTGCTCGACGGCGGCGGGCCCACCGGCGACGGTTCCCCTGGCGACGGGTCCACCGGCGACGGGCCGGACTCGCAGCCGGCCGGCGACGAGCCCGAGCGACCGGAGGACGGCCCGGCGGCCGCGGACCCGCGCGGTTGAGCCTGTACGACGACGCGGTGGGGGTGCTGACCAGGTGGCATCCGAAGAACGACCGCCAACGGGTCCTCCAGGCGGCATACCTGCGTCACCTGTCCGCGCATCCCGACGGGCTGTTGCGTGAATGCCACCCCGACCACATAACCGCCAGCATGCTGGTCGTGAGCGGCGACCGGTCGAAGGTGCTGTTGAGCCTGCATCGAAAGTACGAGATCTGGGTCCAGTTCGGCGGTCATTGCGAACCTACCGACGCCACCCTTGCCGATGCCGCTCTGCGCGAAGCGACGGAGGAGTCGGGTATCACCGGGCTGCGGCCGCTCGGCGCCGTGCCCGTCCAGCTGAGCACCCATGAGGTTCGCTGCGGGCCGATGCAGCCGGCCCATCACCTCGACGTGCGCTACGTGTCGGTTGCCCCGACCGGGGCGGAGGCTCTGGTCAGCGAGGAGTCCATCGAGATCGGCTGGTTCGGCCGCAGGAGCCTGCCCACAGGAATCGACGCCCCGCTCCGCGAGCTCATCGAATGGTCCCGCTGGCTCTGACCGCAGGCTGGCTGGCGGCCCGAAACCGCTGCCCGGACCGGCCGGTCCGGTTCGGTCCGATCCGTCAGCAGACGCAACAGAGCCCCCAGAACTCAGCTGACGCTCGCCTTCCCCTTGCTAACGCCAACGTCGCCCTGAGGGCCCCATCGATGTCCCGACGCTAGGGTGCGCCTCTGCAGGCAGTCAACGCTCGCCGTCCACGCCTGTGGATAAACCTGGGGACAAGGTGTGGGCGCTCCTCTTCCAACTGTGGAAAGACGGTGGATAAATCCGCCCTCCGCTGTGGAGGACGTGACTACTTTGCGTGACATGGCGTGATCACCAGCGCCCGCTCTGTGCACAACGTGTGGACAGCAAAAAACTTTGCCCCGATGTCAGCCAGTGGTCACCCGGACCCATCCGGGAAGCCGCTAGCGTGATGCGGGTGGTGGACAGACCGAAGGCTCAGCCCAGTGTCGAGATTCGTCGCTCGCGCCGACGTACCCGCACCGTGTCCGCCTATCGCGACGGCGACACGATCGTGGTGCTCGTCCCGGCCCGGCTGAGCCAGGTGGAGGAGCAGAAATGGGTCGCCACCATGGTCGCCAAGGTGGCCCGTTCGGAGAACCGTCGACGACCTGACGACGAGGCGCTGATGACCCGTGCGGAGGCGTTGTCACGCCGCTACCTCGAGGACAGGGCGCACCCTACGTCGGTGCGTTGGGTGTCGAACCAGAACAGCCGTTGGGGGTCCTGCACTCCGCTCGACCGTACGATCAGGCTCACCTCACGGTTGCAGGGGATGCCGGCGTACGTGATCGACTACGTCCTGGTTCACGAGCTCGCCCATCTGCTCGTGGCCGGCCACAACGAGGACTTCTGGCGATGGGTCGACCGCTTCCCTCACGCCGAGCGGGCCAGAGGGTTCCTCGAGGGACTGTCGGTCGCGAACCGCTTAACGAGCTCATTCGAGGACGACGTCGAGAGCCTCACTCCAGCCGCGACTTGACGCGATCAGGACCGGTATCGACCGTTCCGCGACCGCGACTCGCCGTGATCGTGCCTGCTTCGGTAGGAACCACTGGCCTCCTGCCGTATGGTGACGCGAGGTTGCCGGGTTCCCACCCGTCCCCCGACCGTCCGTATGGAGAAAGAGGATTCCGTCATGGCAGAGACCTGGAGCGGTGAGTTCTACTGCGTGAAGTGCAAGGCCAAGCGCGAGGCGAGCGGCGAAGTACGGGTCAATGACAAAGGCACCCGGATGGCCAAGGCCACCTGCCCCGTCTGCGGCACCAACCTGAATCGCATCCTGGGCAAGGCCTGATCGACCCAACCCACCTGAGAGGCAGGATCTGCGGTCCTGCCTCTCTTGTGTGCGTGAGCGTCGTCCACATCCGGTACCCGCGGACGCGGCCTGTGGACGGCCGTCGATGCTCTCGGCAGACATTTGGGAGGCTGACCCGGTCATCGACCGTTGTCAGGAGTGCTGCTCATGCGCCCTATCGTGCGACCCGGCCTCAGGATCCTGAGACGCGATCTGCATACCGTTCAGCTCGGCCTCGACTGGCCGGGCGTCGGGTCCCTTCGTGAGACCCCGGCTCTGAGGGCCGTGCTCGACTCGATCGACGGCTTCCGGGACGCGGCCGGAGTGCTCATGGCGGCGACTTCGTCGGGACTCGCTGACGATGAGTGCGCAGCCGCCTTGGCTGTCCTGGTCGACTCCGGCGCCGTCGTCAACCATGCTCGCGGCCCGGTCCGCGACGTTGGCGAGCCGACGTGGTCGTCGCTGTGGCTGCTGGCCGGGCCCGCCGGAGACGCCAACGGGCTGCTCGACAACCGCTCGACGACGGTCGTCTGGATCGATGGGACTGGACAGGTCGCCGACTCCGTGCGCGACCTGTTGAAGGTCGCGCGCCTTCGCGTCTGCCACGACGCGGAGCAGGCCACGATCGTTGTCGTCGCCGCCGACGGGGAGCCCGATCGTGATCGCGCCGACCGCGCCATGCAGTCGGGACTTCCTCACCTGTGGGTGTATGTCCGTGAGCTGGTCGGCGTTGTCGGACCCTTCGTCCTGCCCGGGCGGACGGCGTGCCTGCGCTGCGTCGACTCCGCCCGGGCCGACCTCGATCCGGCCTGGCCGACCCTCCTCCAGTCGATAGCAGCCAAGCCGCTGCCTGTCGAGCCGTGTGACCCCGTGCTGGCGACACTGGTCGCCGCCTGGGCCACCCAGGAGGTGGCGCTGTGGGCGAGCGAGATCGCTCCACAGACGCATGGCCAGATCATCGAGGTCCCCCAGGGCTGCGGACCGGTCGATGTGACACGTTTCGAGGTTCACCCTCACTGTGGCTGTGGTTGGGCTGTCTGGCGCGACACAATAGGGGCATGACCGATCTTCCCCGTAGGACAGCTGCGCGCACAGCGAGGCTGGCAGCACTACCGCTGGGCATCGCCGGACGGGCCACGCTTGGACTCGGCAGGCGAATCGGCGGGGCATCCGCGGAAGACGTGGCTACCCAGCTACAGCAGAAGACGGCCGAGCAGCTCTTCACGGTCCTCGGCGAGCTCAAGGGAGGCGCGCTGAAGTTCGGACAGGCGATGTCGGTGTTCGAGACGGCGCTGCCCGAGTCGTTGGTGGCCCCGTACCGCGACACCTTGACCAAGTTCCAGGACGCGGCGCCACCGATGTCGTCGTCGCTCGTCCATCAGGTGCTGGCCCACGAGTTCGGGGGTGCCTGGCGCAAGGACTTCGTCGGCTTCGACGACAATCCTGCCGCTGCCGCGTCCATCGGCCAGGTCCACAAGGCCACCTGGCGGGACGGCCGGACCGTGGCGGTCAAGATCCAGTACCCGGGGGCAGGCGAGGCACTACGCAGCGACCTCAAGCAGATCGGGCGCGCGGCCAAGCTGTTCGCCGGGTGGATTCCCGGCATCGACATCAAGCCCCTCGTCGAAGAGCTGCAGGCGCGCGTCGCCGAAGAGCTCGACTACTCCCTCGAAGCCGACGCCCAGCGCGGTTTCGCGGTCGCATTCGAGGACGACCCCGACATCGTCGTTCCAGCCGTCGTGACCCATACCGACAAGGTCCTCGTCTCGGAATGGCTTGACTCCGACCGGTCACTGGCCCGCCTGATCGCCGACGGAAGCCAAGGCGACCGTGATCGGTACGGCGAGATCTATGTCCGTTTCCTGTTCTCCGGACCCGCCAGGGCCGGGATGCTGCACGCCGACCCGCATCCGGGGAACTTCCGGCTGATGAGCGACGGCCGGGTCGGGGTCGTCGACTTCGGCGCTGTTGCGCGACTACCTGGCGGCCTGCCGGCCATCATCGGCAAGCTCCTGAGCGACGCTGTCAATGACGACTACGACGCGGTACTTGTCGGGCTGCGAGAAGCGGGCTTCATCAAACCGGCCATCTCGATCGAGGCCGAAGCACTGCGTGACTACCTGTCGCCCTTCGTGGAGCCCGCCGGTGAGGATCGCTTCCAGTTCTCGCGGGCATGGATGCGTGAACAGTTCGCACGGATCAACGACCCGCGCCAGCCCGGATACACCACGATGCTGAAGATCAACCTGCCCCCTGAGTTCCTGCTGATCCACCGGGTCTGGCTCGGGGGGATCGGCGTACTGAGTCAGCTCGGCGCCACGGCTCCCTTCGCCGATATCCTGGCCGACTCGTTGCCCGGCTTCGCCGTTCTCTGACAACGATAATGCCCGGAGCTCCTCGTCGAGAGGATCTCCGGGCACTATCTGGCTGGCTCACAGCGTGCGAGCGTTTACCAGGCTGATCTCCTCGCGGAGGCGGTCAGCCTTGCGGGCCAGTCGCTGTGAACGGCGGAGGTAGACACTTCGCCGCTGTTCGCGCGCCTGGACCAGGCGCGCGTCGGTATGGGCGCGGGCCAGTTCTTCATACATGAGATTCATGATGGTGCTCCTGTTCACGTGGATGGTCTCAGTCGACATTGATGTCTTTCGGTCGGGCGACCCGCCGTTGCATGGTCGCGTTGTGGATGTTCGAGCTGCGGTCAGGCAGCAACCTCACACTTGCGAGGTCTCCCTCGAGGTCGTTTTCGGGCGACGACTACTCCGGCTACGAAGAGTTCGCCTCCCCATACGCCCCAGGGCTCCTGACGGTCCAGTGCCCCGGCGAGGCACTCGGGCCGCAGGGGGCATCCGAGGCACAGCGCCTTGGCCAGCTCGACATCAACTGGAGACTCTGCGAAGAAGAGCTCCGGGTCACTTGACCGGCATGGCAGCTCCTGCGCGGTGATCTCCGCACTCGCGATGAGTGAGTCGAGGACGCTGAGTGTCATGGTGTTCACCTCCTTATGACCTTCGTCGATCGGACGGGGTAAAAGAAAAAGCCGCGGATCCCTGTATGGGAGTCCGCGGCTGGAGGTGCCGGCTAGAGAGCGTCTAGACCGGTGGACTCCAAGCACGGACGCCCGAAACAACGTCCTTGAGAAAAGCCGGCGTGTGGATGTACTGGGCGGTGATGGACATGGCTGCGCCAACAGCCTTGCGACGGCCCGCGACGAGCTCACCCCGGAAGGAAGCGGGCACGCGAGAAGACGTCACGGCGCTGATGGCGGTGGCGGCTGAGTTGATGATCATGTCTGCTCCTCCCTCTTGTTCGTCCCGATGGTGGGCGGCACCACGAGTCACATGATGCGGTGAAAGCAGACTACGCGCGCCCCTGAGAGCGGCGCAAACGAATTATCGGGAAACTTGCCAGAAAGTCTGACGGCGGGCGACAAGCCGCTAGGACTGGACCACGGAGGCACTGCACAGGGCGAGGATGTCGACGCCGTACTTGTCCAGCTTGCTCGCGCCGATGCCCGGCACCCGGACCAGGTCCGACACGTCATGCGGGCGCATCTCGGCCAGGGCGGTCATGGTGGCGTCGGTGAAAACGCAGTACGCCGGCACCTTCTCGTTGGCCGCCTGCTCCCGTCGCCACTGCCGCAGGGCGTCGAACAGCGCCTCGTCGTAGCTGCCCGGGCAGGCCTCACATCGTCCGAGCTTGCGCTCGCGGGCATCGGTCAGGGGTCTGGAGCAGACTCGGCAGGTGGCCAGGACCCTGGCCTTCGCAGCGCGACGGCGACCACGCGCAGGTCCCTCCTGACCCCCGCGTGGCGGGCTGGCGCCGACGAGGCCATCCAGGAAACGGCTGGGCGAGCGGGACCCCCGCCCGCCTGGTGTCCGGGCGGCGGACCACGACACGTGCAGGTGATCCTGGGCGCGCGTGATTCCGACGTACAGCAGCCTGCGCTCCTCCTCGACCGCCGCAGGAGTGTCGGCATACACGATCGGCATCGTGCCCTCGTGCATGCCGATCAGGAAGACGACCGGCCACTCGAGCCCCTTGGCGGTGTGCAGGGTGGCGAGCGTGACGCCGTCGGCAACCGGCGCGTGCTGGACCTCAGCGCGGCGCTGCAGCTCAGCGACGAAAGCGGCCATGGTCGCAGCAGGCTCGACAGCCGTCAGCTCCGCTGCGACCGACAGCAGCGCATGCAGGCTCTCCCAGCGGTCGCGGGCGCTACCCCGTCCAGCCGGAGCCACGTCGGACCAGCCCATCGTGCTGAGCACCGCTGTCACGTCACCCACCAGGTCACCGGAGTCGACTTCGCCCGCACGAGCGCTTCCCCTGAGCAGCGCGATCGCCTGCTTGACCTCGGGACGGTCGAAGAACCGCTCGATCCCTCGCACCACGAAGGGGACACCCCGCTCTGCCAGCGCCTCCTCCAGTGCCTGCGACTGGGCGTTGATCCGAAACAGCACAGCGATGTGCGCGGGAGGGGTCCCCGAGACGACAGCCTGCTTGATGGCGACTGCGACGGATGCAGCCTCTCCGACCTCGTCCGGGTAGCCGGTGAAGCCCACCCGAGCCCCGCCCCCGCGGACCGGTCGCAGTGCCACCGCGCCGGAGCCGGACTGCCGCGCCATCACGGCGTTGGCGGTCTCGATGATCTCCGGCGTCGAACGGTAGTTCCGCCTCAGTGTGATCGTCGTCGTGCCCGCGAACCTGCGCGCGAAGCCGAGCAGGTGGTCCGCGCTGGCCCCGGCGAAGGAGTAGATGGTCTGTGCCGGGTCGCCCACGACGCACACCTCGTCACGGCCGCCGAGCCACAGGTCGAGAAGCGTCGACTGGATCGGGCTGACGTCTTGGAACTCGTCCACGACGAACCACCGGTACTGCTTGCGCACCGCCGCAGCGACCCGCTCGTCCTCGGACAGCACGGCGGCGGCGCACAGCAGCACATCCTCCATGTCGATCCGGTTGCGGGCCCGCTTGACCTCCTCGTAGGCCGAGTACACCCGGCCGACCGTGACCGCGTCATATCCTTCCACCGCCCGGTCCGCCCCGGCTGCGACGGAGGGGTAGTCGTCGGGCCGGACATTGGAGACCTTTGCCCACTCGATCTCGCTGGCAAGGTCTCGCAGGTCCGACACCCCGGCCTTCAGCCTGTTGCGGCTGACCGCCTCGCCGAGGAAGGAGAGCTTCGAGGTGGCCAGGTTGGGAAGCTCACCGCCGAAGACCTGCGGCCAGAAGTACCTGGCCTGCCGAAGCGCCGCCGAGTGGAAGGTGCGGGCCTGCACGCCGGCCGCGCCAAGCCGGCCAAGCCGGTGGCGCAGCTCCCCCGCGGCACGCGTGGTGAAGGTGACGGCGAGGACCTCGTTGGGCGACACCACCCCGGTCGCCACGCCGTACGCGATGCGGTGCGTGATCGCTCGTGTCTTGCCGGTGCCGGCTCCGGCCAGCACCCTGACCGGGCCTTCCACGGCTTGCGCGACCTCGCGCTGCTCGGGATCGAGACCCTCGAGCAGCAGGTCGGCGTCGGCCACGTGCGATCTCCTCGGCGACAAAGTGACGAAACGGATGCCAGCAGACCTGGCGCCGGGAAGGCTTGACCCCGGTCCGGTGTTGCAGTCCTCGACAGCCTAAACGCCTGAAGGGACAGTTCTCGATGTCAGACCAGTTCACCCTCTACTCGACCCCGTGGTGTGGATACTGCCACCGGCTCAAGGGCCAGCTCGAGCGCGAGGGCATCAGCTTCGCCGAGGTCGACATCGAGCAGGAGCCAGGGGCCGCCGAGCTGGTCGAGACCGCGAACAACGGGAACCAGACCGTGCCGACGCTGATCTTCGCCGACGGGACCAGCCTCACCAACCCGAGCGTCGCCCAGGTCAAGGCCAAGCTCGCGAGCTGACGTTGATGGCGGTGACGTAAATGCCGGGGACACCGGGTCAGCGGGAAACGGGGAGAGCAGGGCCCGGTAGGTCAGGTCCGTACCACGCCGTGATGAGGGCACCCGCGATCGACATCAGGGGTGGGATCACGACGTCACCCGAGCCGATGTCACGAGCCAGCTCCTCGCGGGTGAACCAGCGGGCGTTCGTTATCTCATTGCCGTCCACCTCGATGTCGGTCGTCGACGCAGCACCGAAGAAGGCCAGCATCAGGCTCGACGGGAACGGCCACGGCTGGCTGGCGGCGTAGCGCACCTCGCCTACGACGATCCCGGTTTCTTCCAGCACCTCACGGCGGACCGCGTTCTCGAGCGTCTCGCCCGGCTCGACGAATCCGGCAAGCGTGGAATACCAGGGTGCGTCGCGCGCGGCGTTGTGGCCGAGCAGGCAACGGTCACGGCTGTCCGTCACCAGCATGATCACGGCGGGGTCGGTCCGGGGGAAATGCTGGGTCGAGCAGTTCGGGCAGACCCGTGAGGCGCCGGCCTCGACGATCTCGGTCGGCGTACCGCAGACCGAGCAGATGGGATGCCGCTCGTGCCAGCCCGCCAACGACACCGCATGGACCGCCAGCCCCGCCTCGGTCGGGTCCAGCCGGGTGGCGAGACCGCGCAGGTCGCCGAACTCGCCACCTGTCCCAGGCAAGTCCGGGTCCACGACGACCAGGAAGTACACGGTGTCGCCGACGGCTCCGAGCAGCATCCGACGCCCGTCCGGAGCGTCAGCCGGTGGCACGAGTCGCAGCGCCGGTTCTCCAGGCTCGAGCTCGAGTGCGAGCTTCCGCATCACCAGAACGCGGGTGCCATCATCGCGCCACGCCTGCTCGATGAACTCGGGGTCCGAGCGTCGCTCTCCCAGTCGGTTATGACCGTCGACCGAGAACGAGTAGGCCGGGAGAGGTCCATGCAGCATGGTCTCGACCCTACTGACCGTGTCCGGGTCTGGCAGGATCGCCGGTTGTGAGTACCCATATCGCGGCCGAGCCTGGCGACATCGCCCCACGAGTCCTGCTTCCCGGCGACCCGCTCCGGGCGCAGTGGATAGCGGAGCGCTTCCTCGACGACGTGCGCCCGCACTCGACCGTCCGCAACATGCTCGGCTTCACGGGCACGTACCGCGCGGTGCCGGTCTCGGTGCAGGGGACCGGTATGGGTCAGCCCTCTCTGTCCATCTACGTCACCGAACTGATCCGCGAGTTCGACGCGCAGCAACTGGTCCGCGTCGGCACCTGCGGAGGGCTGACGCCGTCGTTGGAGGTGGGCGACGTGGTGCTCGCGCTCAGCGCCTCGACGGACTCCGCGATGAACCGGATCAGGTTCGAGGGTCTGGACTACGCGCCCACCGCGGACTTCGCGCTTCTTCGGGCGGCCGTGGACGCCGCCGAGGCAACCAGCCAGCCAGTCACCGTCGGCGGCATCTTCTCCGGCGACTCGTTCTATGCGGACCGTCCCGAGCTGCTCAGCCGGATGACGCGGTACGGCGTGGTCGCTGTCGAGATGGAGGCCAGCGCCCTTTACACCTTGGCCGCGGGCCACGGTCGACAGGCCCTTGCCATCTGCACGGTGTCGGACCAAGTCCTGACCGGTGAGTCCGCGAGCACTGATCAGCGCGAGCACGGCTTCGACGCCATGGTGGCGTTGGCGCTGACGGCGATGCTGGCGACGCCGCTACCGGCTCCCTGACCCGGACCGGGCGAGGAGTGCTCCCGCGGGAGGGGACAGTCTCAGCCTCCCGCGGAGGGCGCGGAGCTAGGACTCGGCGGCAGTCCCGGCCGTGTTGACGAGGCGTTCGAGCCTTGACCGGTCCGGCAGGTCGTCGAACCGCACGACATCGCCGGAGCGGACGTAGTAGAACGCGGCGTCGACACAGCTGGGCTCGACCCCGGTCAGCTCCGCCCAGGCCACCCGGTAGATCGCGAGCTGGAGCGGGTCGGCGGTCTGGGACCGACCGGTCTTCCAGTCGACGACGAGGAAGCCGTCGGTGGTCTCGTAGACGGCGTCGATACGCCCTCGCACCAGCTGACCGCCAAGGGTGAGGGCGAAGGGGGCTTCCACCTGGTACGGAATCCGGCTACCGAAAGGTCCGTCTGCGAACGCCTGGGTGAGCTCTCGCAGCTCGGCGTCCGACGTGATCCCACTGTCGCCTCGCCCAGGCAGCTCGTCGATGTCGATCAGCTGTTGCTGGCCGAGGCGGGCCTCGACCCAAGCATGGAACTGGGTGCCGAACCGCGCCGCGGGCGTCGGCTTCTTCGGCATCGGGCGGGCGATCTCCTCGGCCACCGCGTCCGGGTCGTCCTGGATCCTGACCAGTGTCGTCGCCGACACCGAGGCGGGAAGCGCGACGACGACCTCGTCCATCCGGCTGCTGCGCACCTCGTCGACGAGCCTGGCGAGCTCGGCGTCCCACTGCTCGACCAGCGCGCGCTCGTCGAGCAGGAGCTCGGCGTCGGCCACCGCGGCCGCCTCGCGCCAGCCTTGAAGCCTGGCGCCGTCCACCAGGGCGGCTGCCTCTCGTCGACGCCCGACCTCGTCGAGGTCAGCCTCGACCGGCCAGTCGTAACGCGCGAGCAGCCGGTTGGCCGGATTCACGGCGCCCTTGGCCGGCTCCTCGACCCAGATCTCCGGAGCCGCCCCCCAGTCGGACATCGCTTCGACGACCGCGGTCATGAACACCGAAGGGCCTCGAGGCAGCTTCTGCTCTGGCCCCCACCAGTGGCAGGACACGACGAGCTGTCGGCGCGGTCGCGTCATGGCGACATAGGCAAGACGCCGTTCCTCCAGCAGGTCGTTGTCGCGACAGTCGCTGACGTATGCCTTGAGGCCGAGGCTCGAGCGCTCGCGAATGCCGGGCAGGTCCGACCCGTCACCGCGCAGCGGGGTCGGCAGCTCGTCCATCGATGTCGGCCAGCGCCCCTGTCCTCTGGCCGGCGGGAAGACCTTGGCGCACACGCCCGGCAGGAACACGACATCCCACTCCAGACCTTTGGCCCGGTGCACGGTGAGCAGCTTCACTGAGTTCGCCTCGGTCGGTAAGGCGAGGGCGAGGCCACGGCCGTACTGCTCCTCTGCCTCGAAGTACGCGAGCAGCCCTGACAACGACGCATCGCCGTCGATACCAGCGAAGGACGCGACGGCGTCGACGAAGGCGGCGACGTTGTCTCGCCGGGCGGCCGACATCGCCGACGTCGAGGACGCGAGCTCGACGTCGAGACCCGTCACGTCGATCACGCGACGCACCAGGTCCAGCAGCGGCTCCCCGACGTGGCGCCGAAGGCCGCGGAGCTCGGCGGCCAGCGCCCTGAAACGCTGCCGGGCCTGTGTGGAGTACGCACCGGGTCCGGGGTCCTCCACCGCTTCGAGCAGCGAGACGACGTCGGCCGGGTCGACCCCGGCCACCGCCTGCTCGAGCTCGTCGGCGATGCCTGCAGCCTCCGACACATCGACAGGTCTGGCCAGATGGCGAGCCCGCTTGCCGAGCAGGGCGAGGTCCCTGACGCCGATGGCCCACCGGGGCCCCGTCAGGAGCGACAGCAAGGAGGCGTTGGCGGTCACATCGTGCATGACATCGAGGGTGGCCAGAACCTCGGCCACCTCCGGCGTGGCGAGCAGGCCGCTCAGGCCGACCACCTCGACCGGGACTCCAGCCGCCGTGAGCGCGTCGTGGACGGCGCTGGCCATCGAGTTGTCCCGCACCAGCACGGCGATCTCACTCCATCTGGGCCGGCCCATCTCCCGGTGTGCCCGAGGCACCTCCCTGGCCAGGAAGTCGAGCTCGTCCTGATGGGTCTCCAGGGCCGCCGCACGAACGAGCCCTGCGCCGGCGTCGTGACCTGCCCGCAACGGCTCCGTGCCTGGGTGCGCGGAGTACAGATCGACGGCGAGACGGTTGGCAACGTCGAGGATGCGCTCCTGGGACCGCCTGTTGACGCTGAGCGGATACCGGGTCGCCACTCGTGCCGGTGCCGCGACGGCCGCTGGTGCCTGCTCACTGTCAGACAGTGGGAAGTCGCCGGGGAACTCGTCGATGTTGCGGACCGAGGCGCCTCGCCAGCCATAGATCGCCTGGCACGGGTCGCCGACCGCCGTCACCGGGTGGCCGCGGCCGGGCTCGGCGGTTTCGCCGGAGTAGAGCGCGGTGAGCAGGGTGGCCTGGGCGACAGAGGTGTCTTGGTACTCGTCGAGCAGGACGACCCTGAACCGGTCGCGCTCGGCGGTACCGACCTCGGGGCAGGACCGGGCCAGGACGGCAGCCCTGGACATCTGGTCGGAGAAGTCCATCACTCCAAGCTCGGCCTTGAGCCGCCGGTAGCTCTGGACGAAGGCGACCAGCTCGCGCCGCTTCTCGAACGTCTCGATGACGGCAGCGACATCCTTCGTCTGCTTGGCCGTACGCCACAGGGGCGCCTCCGCAGCCTGGAATTCCAGCAGCGAGTCGAGGGACACCAGATGCTCGCAGAGCTCGGCATCCAGACCAAGCAACCCCGAGACGCTGCTGGCGACCCAGGTCGTCAGGTGCGCCACGGGCTCACGATGCTGACGGATCGCCCTGGCGGCGAGCTGGTACCTGGAGGCGTCCGCGATCAGCTTGGTATCCGGTTCATGACCGATGCGCAGTCCGTGCTCGGCCAGCAGCCTCGCAGCATAGGCATGGTAGGTGAGCACGGTCGGCTCTGCGATCTCGTCAACGCCATCAGCAGCAGACGCCTCGATCCCCCGGTGGCTGTCTGCGCGGGTTGGGCCGGGCGTCCGACCGCCGGGACCGGAAGGCGCCGACAGGCCGGCCGATCCGAGGTAAGAGCGCACCCGCCCGAGCAGCTCCGCCGCTGCCTTGTTGGTGAAGGTCAGACCCAGTACCTGGTCAGCCCGCACCCGGCCGGTGCCCACGAGCCACACCACGCGGGCGGCCATCACTGTCGTCTTGCCCGAACCGGCGCCGGCCACGATCACACCAGGCTCCAGCGGAGCTGTGATCGCGTCGATCTGCTGGGCGCTGAAGTCGATCTTCATCAGCCGGCCCAGGTCGTCCGGGCTGGCGACCACAGGCGCCTCGGCCGAGAGCGGGAGCGAGACGGTGCCTCGGCCCGGCTGGCGCGTCTCCGTCACCCGGCTCACAGGACACTCCCCGACCGACGCCGCGACGGACACATGGCCGCGAAGTCGCAGAACTGGCAGTACCCGTTGGCTGTGGCCGGGAACCGTTCGGCACGCAGGGCCTGGGCAGCCGTCGTCAACTGGATCTCGACCGGCCTGCGACCGTCGTCGCCCACCGTCGGCCGGGGTTGCGCCTGGACCTTCGGCCACCCCGAGGAGTCGTGGCGCAGCTGGACCAGCTCGGCCCCGCCAGACGCCACTGACGGCCCAGCCACCTCCGAGAGGCCGCCGCTGTCGACGACGAGCTGGTAGACCCCGAGCTGTGCGTCGTCGACCACGGCGGCGTTGCTCGGCGGGTTCTTGCTGGTCTTGAAGTCGACGACCACGACGTTTCCGTCGGTGTCGCGCTCGACGCGGTCGACCTTGCCGCGCAGACTGACGACGTCGCCGTCGGGGAGTGCGACCTCGACCGAGAACGGCACTTCCGAGGCCAGGTAAGTGCGGCCGGGTCGGCCTTGGTGCCATCTCGCGAACCGCTCGATGACCTTGTCGGCCTCGATCCGCTCTCGGTCAGCGATCCACGGGCTGTCGAAGTCGAGCTGGTCCCAGACCGAGTCGAGCAGCTCCCGCAGCTCCTCGACGCTGACCGCACCGCTCTTGCCCATGTGGTCTGCGAGGGCGTGGATCACACTGCCGAAACCGAGTGACGTACCCCGAGCCGACTCCCCCGCGGCCTCACGGGACAAGAACCACCTGAGCGGGCAGTCGAGGATCCCGCCGAGAGCACTCGCCGAAAGGCCTAGCGGCTCGTCAGGAGGGCGGACAGGTATGGCAGTGTCGGTGCGGTCTCGCAGGCCCCACCAGGTCGCGGGGTCGGCACTAGCGGCGACGGGCTGGCCCGCGACCTCGTCGTCGGCAAGAGCCGCCAGGCGCGCTGCCGCCGCGCCACGAAGGGCCTTGGACAGGTTGGCGTCGGACGCGACCCGCCGAAGCTCAGCCACCACCCCTGGCAGCGTCAGCTGGCGGGACGGGCGACCTGACCGCCGGACGATGGGCAGACCGAGATCCCCGAGCAGGCGGGACGGTTGGTCGCCGTCGGCTTCTGGCGAGGCCACTGCGGTGACAACGAGCCGCTCCCTCGCGCGCGTCACGGCGACGTAGAAGAGGCGTCGCTCCTCTGCAAGCATCGCGGCCGTGCTGACGGGCTCGACCAGTCCGTCCCTACCCAACCGGTCGGCCTGGAGGAGCGAGCCGCGGCGACGGACATCCGGCCAGCTGCCTTCCTGGACGCCGGCGACCACGACCACCCGCCATTCCAGCCCCTTGGACCGATGCGCGGTGAGCACGCGAACAGCATCGCCGCGCACGCCGCGGTCGGCCAGCGTGTCAGCAGGTATCTGCTGCGCCTCGACCTCGTCGAGGAACACCAGCGCCCCGGTGTGGTCGTGCTGCTCCTCCGCGCGGGCGGCGACCTCGAACAGCGCACACATCGCGTCGAGGTCACGATGCGCGGCCCGAGCCGCGACGGCGCCCCGCTCGACCTGGCGGCGCAGCCGCCTCGGCCAGCTGGTGCCGGCCCAGAGGATCCACAGCGCCTGCTCGGCCGCGCCGCCGTCCGCGAGCAGCCGGTGGGCCTTGGCCAGCAGCCCGGCCAGCCGTCTCGGTCCGCGCGCGAGTGCCTCGTCGATGCCGGTAAGGAAGCCGGGCTCGACCAGGGCGAGTCGAAGCAACTCAGCAGACGACCGGGGCAGCCGGCTGACTCGCTGGCCAGGCTCGACCCGTCCGGGCTCGCCGGCCGCCACGTCGTCGCGAGGACGAGGGCGCCCGTCTGGTGCATCCTGCTCGACCATCTGCTCGCCATACCCGCTGTCTCGGTCACGGCGGCGCAGCAGCCGCCCTAGCCGTCGGAGCTCGGCAGCATCGAGGTCGACAAGGGGCGACAGCAGGAGCTGGTGAGCGGTCTCGGGCGTGATCGCGGTAACGTCGAGAGCGCCGCGCAATGCTGTGAGCAGGGGCTGGACCGCCGGCTCCGCTCGAAGGGGAAGCTCGTCAGCCGCCACCTCGACCGGCACCCCCCCGGCCACCAGCGCTCGCCGAAGGCCCGGAATCGTGGTCACCCCCGACCGGACAAGCACCGCCATCTGGCCCCAGGGGACGCCGTCCTCCAGATGAGAGCGCCGAAGCAGGTCGGCGATGTGGTCCGTCTCCGCCCCGCTCGACGAGAAGGTGAAGACGTCGACAGTGCCGCCACCGACATCGCCGGCTTCCGCGACGGGGTTGCGGAAGGCTTCGAAGAGCCGGCGATCGATCGACCCGTTGATGCCGATGCCCGCGGCGATGCGTCGCGATGCGGCCAGCAGCCGCCACCCGAACCGCCGCGTCGTACCGAGGGCGACGACGTCGCCAGCACGCCCGTCGGCCCGCCTGAACTGGTCGGGAAACTCCAGGATCCCCCGCACGTCAGCCCCTCGGAAGGCGTAGATGCTCTGGTCGGGATCGCCGACGACGGTGAGGTCGCGACCATCGCCGGCAAGTGCCCGCAGCAATCTGACCTGGCTCGGGTCGGTGTCTTGGTACTCGTCGACGAAGACCGCCCTGAACTGCCGACGCAGCGACGCCTGGACCTCGGGTGACTCCGCCAGCAGCACCGCCCGATGGATCAGCTCGGAGTAGTCGATCGCGCCCTCGAAGTCGAGGACGGTGAGGTACTCCTCCATGAACGCCCCGGCCGCTGCCCACACCTGCCGCCCCGCCTGCTCGCCGACCCTGGCCAGGTCGCGCGGCTCCATGCCGAGCTCACGTGCTCTCGACAGCACGGCGTGGACCTCACGCGCGAACCCACGCGTGCGAACTGCCCGGTCGAGCTCGCCCGGCCAGCCGGCGATGTCGCTGTCGGGCGAGTACCTGAGCAGGTCGCGCAGCCGAACGTCCTGCTCGGGGGCGCTCAGCAGCCGCATCGGCGCCGCATAGAGGTCAGCAGGCTGCCAGCGACGAAGCAGGGCGTAGCAGAAGGAGTGGAAAGTCGAGCTCATCGGAGTCGAGCTGGTGCGGCCGAGGCGGCGCATCACGCGCTGGCGCAGATCGTCGGCGGCCCTGCGGCTGAATGTCAGAACCAGCACCGCATCGGGGTCGAGACCTCGGTGCTCGACCCGATCGACGACGGACTCGACAAGCGTGGTCGTCTTGCCCGTGCCCGGCCCGGCCAGCACGAGCAGAGGCCCTCCGACGTGGTCGACGACGGCACGCTGGGCTCGATCGAGGTCGGGCGCGGACTCCAGCGAGCGCGCCGACTGCTCCAGGCGGTAGGTCGTCGACATACAGCCATCCCATCAGAACCCCCCGACAAAACTCGGGAGGCAACGCGGCCGGTTGCGGTCGGCGAGCGAGCATCCGTCAGTCGCGCGGATCCAGCTCGTCGTGGGGTGTCCACATCGCTCGGCTCAGGTCTATGCGCAGCGCGGCGGCGTCGTCCATCGACCCTCGCAACGGCATCGACTCGGCGCGGTAGCGCGCGACGGCCTCAGCCTGGTGCGAGGGCGGCAGACTGCCGTCGGCACGGACGACCCGCCACCAGGGGACGCCCCCACCGTCGACTGCCAGCACCCGTCCCACCTGCCTCGGACCTCCCCGCCCGACAGCATCGGCGATCGCACCGTAGGTCGTCGCTCGCCCGGCCGGGACCTGCTCGACGAGACTCAGCACGGCCTCGACGTACTCCTCACGCTCCGCTGGGCTCGTCATCGACGAGGCTCAGACCGGGCCACGACGGCGTCGACAACATCGCGGACCGCCGCGAGATGCGTGCGAAGTGGTCCCCTCAGGCGGCCCCTGGCCGCGAACCAGCCGGTCGTGCCAAGCCGGTAGAGCAGGGCGCGTACGAGCAGCTGTTCCCAGTCATCAGGACCGGCCCAGTCGTCGAAGAGGGACACCGGGGCGCCGTGGAAGGTGACCGCGTCGGTGGCTGCGATGGCGTTGGCGAGACCGAGCGGCCGGAAGTAGGGCGGCCAGTCGATCACCGCGGGCGACATCCGGCGTTCGACCAAGACATTGGTCAGGATGTCGCCATGGATCACCTGGTCCCGCGCACCGATCGGTCGCATCGCCGCATGCAGCGTCGCGATCAGGCCCAGGGTCTCAGCGTCTCCCTCTGGTTCGACCGCCTCGAAGGACACCTTGTCGCCGAAGCTCCACGGATCGTCGCGCTCATCCATGAACGCCGGCCGCGGCAGTCCCGATACGTAGCTGTGGAAGGTGTCGCTCGCTTCTCGTACCACAGCCAGCTCGCTCGCGAGATCGGCATTGCGACCAGGCAGGAAGACATGCGCTCCCCAGCCCTCGGCGACCCATGAGCCGTCGTACAGCGACTCGACAGGCTGCGGGACGCGCACCACGTCGGACGCGGTCCAGCCGGCGTACACGTCACATACCCAGGCGTGCTCAGGCGGAAAGCTCACCGGCTTCAGCACCAGCCGGCCGTCGTACCACGCCACCTCCTGCCCGCCTCGCAGCGGTAGCAGCGCCCGCTCGTTGACGCGGAACGCCCTCACCGCACCGATCGTCGGCGCCCGCACGGCCAACCGCTAGTACGACGGCTGCGAGGGGTCGATCTGGTTGACCCACGCGGAGACACCGCCACCGACATGCACCGAGTCGGCGAAGCCGGCGCCCTTGAGAACCGCGAGCGACTCCGCGGAGCGCACACCGGTCTTGCAGTAGAGCACCACGGGCTTGTCCTGCGGCAGCTGCTCGAGCGCCGCTCCCGTCAGGAAGTCGCCTTTGGGGATCAGCACCGAGCCGGGGATCTTGTTGATCTCGTACTCATTGGGCTCGCGGACATCGACGAGCAGGAAGTCGCGCTCGGCGTTGTCGCGCTCCTTGATCCAGTGCTCGAGCGTCGAGACGCTGATCGTCGACCCGGCAGCAGCCTCGGCGGCCTCGTCGCTGATCGCGCCGCAGAACGCCTCGTAGTCGATCAGCTCGGTGACGGTCCGGTTCTCGCCGCAGATCGCGCAGTCGGGGTCCTTGCGGACGGACAGCTTGCGGTACTCCATCTCGAGGGCGTCGTAGATCATCAGCTTGCCGAGCAGCGGCTCACCGATACCGGTCAGCAGCTTGATCGACTCGTTGACCTGGATCGCCCCGATCGAGGCGCACAGCACGCCGAGCACGCCGCCCTCGGCGCAGGACGGCACCATCCCCGGCGGGGGCGGCTCGGGGTAGAGGCAGCGGTAGCACGGGCCGTTCTCGGCCCAGAAGACCGACGCCTGGCCGTCGAAACGGTAGATCGAGCCCCAGACGTACGGCTTCCCGAGCAGGACCGCGGCGTCGTTGACCAGGTAGCGGGTGGCGAAGTTGTCCGTGCCGTCGACGATCAGGTCGTAGTCGGCGAAGATCTCCATCACGTTGTCGTTGTCGAGGCGCTCGTTGTGGACGACGACGTTGACGAGGGGGTTGGTCTCGGCCAGCGACTCCTGGGCGGAGATCGCCTTCGACTTCCCGATGTCGCTCTGGCCATGGATGATCTGGCGCTGCAGGTTGGACTCGTCCACCTCGTCGAACTCGACGATGCCGAGGGTGCCGACGCCGGCCGCCGCAAGATACAGCAGCGCCGGGCTGCCCAGTCCGCCGGCCCCGATGACCAGGACCTTGGCGTTCTTCAGTCGCTTCTGCCCGGTCATCCCCACATCGGGGATGATCAGGTGCCGGCTGTAGCGGCGTACCTCGTCGATCGTCAGCTCATCGGCTGGATCCACCAGCGGCGGCAGTGGCACGGACGTCTCCTCGTCTCAGACTTACAGATCGTTGCGCACGCACGCTGGTAAACGTCGCGGCGCCCCCTCTACAACCATCAGCGGCCCCTCCATGTTCCCTGGTCGGTGCCCGCAGCCTCCGGCGGTGTGTCCGGTATGTGGACCACATCGCGGCATAAGGTGTCCGGCATGGCGAAGGGCGGCAAGGTCACGGTCGACGTCGGTGGCCAGACGCTGTCGCTGAGCAACCTCGAGAAGGTGCTGTACCCCGAGGTGGGCTTCACCAAGGGCGAGGTGATCGACTACTACGTCGCGGTCGCCGAGACCATCCTCGTCCACCTCGCAGACCGGCTTCTCACCCGCAAGCGGTGGCCGAACGGCACAGCCTCCCCGTCCTTCTTCGAGAAGAACAGCCCCCGAGGTACCCCGACCTTCGTCCGGACCTCGTTCATGGCTGAGCACGGCGACGACGGTGTGGAGTACGTCGTGGCCGACTCGCTCGCGACCCTCGTCTGGCTCGCGAACCTCGCCGCTCTGGAGATGCACGTCCCACAGTGGAAGGTCGACGCCGACGGCACCCCCCAGCACGCCGACCTGGTTGTCTTCGACCTTGACCCGGGTCCGCCCGCCGACATCATCGACTGCTGCAACGTCGCGTTGGCACTACGCCACATCCTCGAGTCCGACGGACTGACGGCATACGCGAAGACGTCGGGAAACAAGGGCGCGCAGCTCTATGTGCCGATCGCACCGGCACCGTCGACCGAGACGTCCGCGTACGCGAAGAGGCTGGCCGACCGGCTCGAGAAGGCCCTGCCCGACTTGGTGCTGTCCTCGATGGACAAGCGGGCGCGCACGAACAAGGTGTTCATCGACTGGAGCCAGAACAGCGCCGCCAAGACAACGATCGCGCCGTACTCGCTTCGCGGGATCGCCCGGCCGACCATCTCCACACCGATCTCGTGGGACGAGGTAGCCGACGCCTCAGAGGCGGCTGACCTGGTCTTCACGGCGAGCGACGTGGTCGACCGGCTGGGCAAGGACGGCGACCTGTTCGCCGATATTCACGAGCACGCCGCCTCACTTCCGTAGCCTGGCCCATCCCGCACCCTGCACCCGCCCTGGCGGTCCGTTTCAGGATCCGGTCGCCCAACTGGCCTCGCCGATAGGATGCGCTGGTGACCACGCACGCCGGCGAACGCGCACGCGGCGCCCGGCTGCCGCGCAAGGAGCGCAGGGCCCAGCTACTGGAGTCGGCGCTCGACGTGTTCGTCGTCCACGGCTATCACGCGGCCGCGATGGACGATATCGCGGAGCGGGCCGGGGTCTCGAAACCCGTTCTCTACCAACACTTCCCCGGCAAGCTCGACCTGTACCTCGCCTTGCTGGATACGGCGTGCGACCAGGTCATCCAGGGGGTGCGAGCCGCGTTGGCGAGTACCGACGACAACAAAGCGCGAGTCGCGGCCACGACCGAGGCCTTCTACACCTATGTCGCCGATCCGGGCGGCGCCTTCCGGCTGGTCTTCGAGTCTGATCTCACAAGTGAGCCGGCGGTCCGCGAGCGGGTCGACCGCGTCACGGTCGCCTGCGCCGAGGCGATCGCCGAGGTGATCGCAGACGACACGGGATTCCCGCCCGAGGCGTCGCGACTGCTGGCCGTGGCACTGGTCGGTATGAGCCAGGTGAGTGCCCGCTTCTGGCTCGCCACCGAGGGCGAGCTGCCGCAGGACCAGGCGATCCACCTCATCTCGAGCCTTGCCTGGCGCGGAATCCGAGGCTTCCCGCGGCAGGAGTGATTGTCGGTTACCAACGGCTCGCTAGGCTTGCCTCTGCCCCTGTCGACAGACGCTGGAAGGATTCACCGTGGAGGTCAAGATCGGCGTGACGCACGCCAACCGCGAGCTCAGCCTCGAATCCAGCCAGAGCGCCGACGATGTGCTGAAAGCCGTCAACAAAGCGTTGGCAGACGACGACGGCCTGCTCGTCCTGACCGACGACAAGGGTCGCACCGTCTACGTACCCGCGCAGAAGCTCGCCTACGTCGAGGTCGTCGGCGCCAGCGGCCGCAAGATGGGCTTCGCCGCCAGCTGAGCTGAGTCGCCTGAGCGTGCGCTCACTGACGGAGGCGGCTGAGCCACCGAGCCCGACCGCCGGCTCAGGCCTGAAGGCCCAGCGCAGCCATCCGAGCGGTATGCGTCTCGGTGAGCCGGGCGAACATCCGCGCGATGGCGGCCAGATCCATCCCTGGCCGGTCGACCCCTCCCACCAACAGGGCCGACAGCGCGTCCCGCTCAGCGGCCACACGTTGCGCCTGGCTCAGCGCCTCCCCCATCAGCCGGCGGGCCCACAACGCCAGCCGCCCGGCGATCTTCGGGTTGTCCTCGATCGCCTTCCGGACCCGATCGACGGCGAACTGCGACTGACCGGTGTCGGCGAGCGTGGCCAGGATGAGGTCGCGGGTACCGGCATCGAGGTAGGTGGCGATCTCGCGGTAGAAGTCCGCCGCCAGCCCGTCGCCGACATAGGCCTTGATCAGGCTCTCGAACCAGTCCGACGGCGCCGTATGGGCGTGGAAGGCGTCGACGGGGGCGTGGAAGGGCTCCATCGCGGCGAACGGGTCGGCCCCCAGGTCGAGCAACCGGTCCCGGAGCCGCTCGAAATGGCCGAACTCAGCGACGGCCATGGACGCCAGCGCGGCCTTGTCCCACAGCGTCGGGGCTCCGGTCGCATCCTCGGTCAGTCGCTCGAACGCGGTCAGCTCCGAGTAGGCCAGACCACCCAGCAGATCGACGACCGCCACCCGGTACTCCGGGTCGTCGAACGCCGCGCCCGGAGCACCCGGAGAAGTCGCCCCGACGCCGGCTCCGGACACACCTTCGGTCATGAGGTGAAGCGTAGCCGCCTCCGCCGTCCGCCTGCCGATAGACTGTAAAGGACGACGCCTCGCAGCGATGACCGCCGAGGCGCCATTTTGACAAGAATCGAGACTTGTTCTGTCCACGTTCGAAGAGCTCGGGGTCCTCCCCGAAATCGTCCAGGCGCTCACCGCCGCGGGTATCGTCGACGCTTTCCCCATCCAGGAGATGGCGCTCCCCATCGCCCTGATGGGTACCGACCTGATCGGCCAGGCGCGGACCGGGACCGGCAAGACACTGGCCTTCGCGATCCCGGTCCTGCAGCGCATCATCGCCCCCAAGGACCCCGACTTCCCCGAGCTGGTCGCGCCCGGCAAGCCGCAGGCGCTGGTGATTGCGCCGACCCGCGAGCTGGCCCTGCAGGTGTCCGGCGACATCACCCTTGCAGGCGCCCACCGCGGCACCCGCACGATCACCGTGTACGGCGGCGTCCCCTACGAGCCACAGCTTGACGCCCTGGCCAGCGGTGTCGACGTGGTCGTCGGCACACCCGGTCGCTTGCTCGACCTGGCCGCCCGCAGGGTCCTCGACCTGTCCCACGTCAAGGTGCTCGTGCTCGACGAAGCCGACGAGATGCTCGACCTCGGGTTCCTGCCCGACGTGGAGCGGCTGATCTCGAAGACTCCCGAGCTACGCCAGACCATGCTCTTCTCGGCGACCATGCGTGGCGAGGTCGTCACCCTCGCGCGCACGCACATGCGCCACCCGGTCAACGTACGAGCCGAGTCCGACACCGACGCGCTGACGGTACCGGCGACGGCGCAGTTCGTCTACCAGGCACACGACCTCGACAAGCCGGAGATCATCGCCCGGATCATCCAGGCCGACAACCGCGGGTTGACGATCATCTTCACCAGGACCAAGCGGCAGGCCCAGCGGCTGGCCGAGGACCTCATCGACCGTGGCTTCCCCGCATCGCCCCTCCACGGCGACATGGCCCAGGTGGCACGAGAGCGCGCCATGGCACGCTTCCGCGAGGGCAAGGTCGAGATCCTCGTCGCCACCGACGTCGCCGCCCGCGGGATCGATGTCGAGGGCGTCACCCACGTCATCAACTACACCTGTCCCGAGGACGAGAAGAACTACGTCCACCGGATCGGGCGGACGGGACGAGCCGGTGCCTCTGGCGTGGCGATCACCTTCGTCGACTGGGCCGACGTCACCCGGTGGAAGATCATCAACAAGGCGCTCGACCTGCCGTACGACGAGCCGCAGGAGACGTACTCCACAAGCGAGCACCTCTTCCACGACCAAGGCATCCCCGCTGGTGCACGCGGACGCCTGAAGCCACCGACGCCCGTCGCGAGGACCGAGCCATCGACACGACCATCACGCGGTAGCGGGCGCTCCTCGCAGGGTGACCGCGGGGCGAGGGCCGGTGGAGACGCCGGACGTGAGCGCACTCGTATCCGGTCGAGCCAGGCCACACCCGGCCAACCCTCGGCCACGCCGACTGGCGAGGCCGTCGCGGCGTCCCCCTCACTAGCGGGCGACGAGCAGACATCCGGCTCGGGGCAACGCCGGCGCCGCACCCGCAGCCGGTCGCGCACACGCAGCGGCGCACCGGTGGCCAAGTCCGCCGAAGGTTAGCCGTCGGCCGGACCGGCTGTGCGCTGGGCGGGGGTCAGGCAACGACGACGACAGTCGTACCGATGGACGCGAACCGCCACATAGCCTTCGCGTCGGGCTCCCACTGGCGGATGCAGCCCGCTGACAACGGCGTGCCGAGCTGGCTGTGCTTCTCCACCAGTCGGTGGTCGCTGTCTCGCACCGGGATGTCGTGGAAGCCGATCGGGGAGTGCTTACCGGTGGCAAACCGCACCATATAGTGCATGGTGTCCTTGTAGTCGTAGCTGATGGCGTTTCGCTCGCGCGCTGTGACGGTGTACGTCGCAGGTTTGAGCAGGTGCGGCTGGCGCGAGCCCGAGACGAGGTAGGTCCGCTGCACGGTCCCGGTGGCGTCGACGAGCCACACCCGCTGGGCGCTGATGTCGAAGACGGCCCGGCGTCCGCTGCCGGAGTTCGCCGGAACAGGCATGGCCGCACTGCTGGAGCCGGCTGACGTGCCTGGCGAGTCCGTGCTCGGCGGGCTCGTGCCTGGCGAGTCCGTGCTCGGAGCGCTCGTGCCTGGCGAGTCCGTGCTCGGAGCACTGGTGCTTGCGGGACCGGTGCTCGCGGGACCCTTGGAGACCGTCAGCCACTGGCCAGACCCAGCGTGGGACGAGGTACCGGCGCCGCTCGCAGCAGGCGACGACGCGGAATGCGAGGCAGCCGGGCTCTTCGCGACCGCCCCCGGCCCGAAACCCAGCGATCCGGCCAGCGCGATCGCGGTGATCACTGCCGCACCGCCCACAGCCAGCAGCCTTGGGGTCGACGGCCCGCCGCCCGGGGACGACAGCGACGAGGACATTTCGACATCCTAGGTGCGCGACACCAGATTCTCGGCCAACTGGCGGTAGGCCTGCGCGCCGCGTGTCGACTTCGAGGTACGTATGACCGAACGGCCTGCGGCAGGGGCCTCGGCGAACCTGATCGACCTGGGGATCGGGGGCTCGATCACCTTGACGTCGTAGGTCGTCGCAATCGTTTCGACCACGGCCCGAGCGTGCCTGGTCCGACCGTCGAACAGGGTCGGCAGCACGCCAAGCACCTCCAGACTGGTGTTGGTGTAGCGGCGGACGTCATGCACCGTGTCGAGCAGCTGGCCGACCCCGCGATGCGACAGCGTCTCGCACTGCAGGGGGATGAGCACCGAGTCTGCCGCCGACAGCGCCGCCACCGTGAGCACGCCGAGCGACGGAGGGCAGTCGAGCAGGATCCAGTCATAGTTGTCCAGCAGACCCTCGAGCGCTGCGCGCAGGGCGTGGTCCCGGCCCGGCCTGGTCAGTAGTGCTGCCTCGGCGCCGGCGAGCTCGATGGTGGCCGGCAGCAGGTCCGGGCCGTCCTCGGTCGTGTAGATCACGTCAGCCGCGTCGGCCTGGCGGAGCAGAACCTGATAGATGGAGGCGCCGACATCCTCGGGGTCGATACCCAGGGAGAAGGTCAGGCAGGACTGCGGGTCGAGGTCGACGAGCAGAACCCGCTTGCCGAGGTCGACCAGCGCCGTCCCGAGGGACGCCACCGTCGTCGTCTTTGCGACGCCGCCCTTCTGGTTCGCTACGGCCAGGACAGTAGTCATCGTCGCCCAGTGTCTCATCAGAGTCACCGCTCAAGGCCGGGCGCCCCTGGTGCGATAGTTGGCCGGTGCCTGTCGCCTTGGTCACCGGACCGACCTCCGGAGTCGGCCACTCCTTCGCCGCTGCGCTTGCCGCAGAGGGCCATGACCTCGTCCTGGTCTCGCGAGACGGGTCCCGCCTCACCGCTCTCGGCCAGCTGCTCGCCGCGGACCATGGCGTCTCCTGTGAGGTCCTCACTGCCGACCTGTCCGACCTCGAGGAGACCCGACGGGTCGAGGCACGGCTGCAGGCGGAGCCGTTCGACATCGTGGTCAACAACGCCGGGTACGGCATGGCGAACGTGTTCGAGGATCACGACGTCGAGCAGGAGCAGGCCTCCCTGGACGTCCACGTGCGCGCCGTCATGCGACTCACGCACGCCGCGTTGGGCCCGATGCTGGCGCGGGGTCACGCGATATCGTCAACGTCTCGAGCGTCGCCGGCTACCTGCCGCGCGGGACGTACGCAGCGCACAAGGCCTGGGTGACCAGCTTCAGCTCGTGGGCGGGAGTGCGATACCGCGACCGTGGAGTCCGGGTGATGGCGCTGTGCCCGGGTTTCGTTCGCACCGAGTTCCACCAACGGATGAACGCCGACCTGAGCGGCATCCCGAGCTTCATGTGGCTGGGCGCCGACGCCGTCGTGCGCGAAGCGCTGAGCGACCTGCGCCGGGGCAGGGCCGTCTCGATTCCGAGCAAGCGTTACAAGGGTCTGGCGATGCTGGCCCGGGTGACGCCCCTGGGTCTGGCCGAGAAGCTCGCCAGGAGGGGCCGATGAGACAGCGAGAGCTCACGACAGACGCCTCGGTGCGTCCCGGTCAGGTGCGGACCGTGCGAGGCACATTCGCCACTCTGATCTGCCAGCCGCATGCCACGTCGCTGCCCCGCGGAGACGTTCTCTTCGTCCCCGGCTTCACCGGCTCGAAGGAGGACTTCGGCGCCATCCTCCCCTTGCTCGCCGCGGCAGGCTGGAACGCCGCCGCCTTCGACCAACGGGGTCAGTTCGAGACGGGTGCCCAGCCCGACGACGACTTCTCGCTCAGCGGCCTGGCGGCCGATGCGGTGGCGCTGCGAGGTGCCGTCTACGGCACCGCAGAGCAGGTCCACCTTGTCGGCCACTCCTTCGGCGGGCTGGTCGCCGCGACGGCAGCGATCGAACACCCCGACACCTGGGCGAGCCTGACCTTGATGTGCTCGGGTCCCGGCGGCTTCGGTGGCAGCCAGAGGCAGGACCTGCTCGAGGTCGCCGACACCGTTGCCGACGTCGGCCTCGAGGCGATCTGGCGGTTCGGCTTGGAGCGTGACCGGGCCAACGGCGTCGAGCCCGACCCTCCGGAGGTCGAGGACTTCCTCCATCGACGGTTCCTGGCCCACTCCCCCGCTGCCCTGGCATCGATGGCGCGCCTGCTGGTCGACACCCCAAACCTCTCCACTGCTCTCGCGGGTCTCGCCCTGCCGGTCTCCGTGTTGAGGGGTGAACGCGACGACGCCTGGACGCACGACGTGCAGGAGGAGCTCGCGGCCGCGGTCGGAACCCGATGCGTCGTCATCGCCGACGCGGCCCACTCCCCAGCGGTGGAGCAGCCCGAGGAGACGCGAGACGCCCTGGTCAGGATCTGGATGGGCTGAGCCGGCTGGCGGCCCGGTTCCGATAGGTCGGGCCTTACCTCGTCACGGCCGGGCGACGCTTGTGACCTCCCGCCCGGCTGCGGCCGCGTGGAGGGCGGCCGCGTCGAGGAGCCGCTCGTACTCGTGCTGCGCTGTCAAATTGCACCCGAGCTCGTGGTCCACCTTCCCCGCACCGTGGAAGTCGCTGGACCCCGTCATGACGAGGCCGAGCTCTTGGGCCATCTCTGTCAGAGTACGGCGGTCAGCGGCGCTGTGGTCCTGGTGGTCGACCTCGATACCGACGAGTCCGGCTGCTCTGAACCGGGCGAGCCCCTCCATGTCGACGACCTGGCGCGTGCCACGTCCGAACGGATGGGCTATCACCGCCACCCCACCGGACTCGGTCACCTGCCGGATCATCGTCTCCGTCTGGGTCGCGTAGCGCTGCACGTGACCCGGTCTGCCCCAGCTGAGCCAGGTAGCGAACGCCTCGTTGCGGTCGGCCACGACGCCCTTGGCCACGAGCACGTCCGCGACATGCGGTCGCCCGATGGCCGGCGCCGCCCCGACCTGGCGGCGTACCTCCGCCTCGGTGATGTCGATGCCGGCCAGGTTCAGCCGCTCGACGATCACGGCCAGCCGGCCCTCGCGCCCCTGCAGGATCAGGGCCAGCTCGGTAGCGAGCGGCGGGTACGACGGGTCGAGCAGATATCCGAGCAGGTGGACGGCGGCGCCGGAGGTGGTGGTGGAGATCTCGATACCCGGGACGACGGAGATCTCGAAGTCGGCGGCAGCCGCCGACGCCTCCGTCCAGCCGGCCATCGAGTCGTGGTCCGTCAGTGCCACGACGTCGAGCCCGGCCTCCGCGGAGAGCCGGACCAGATCGGCGGGGCGATGAGTCCCGTCCGAGGCCGTGGAGTGGGTATGCAGGTCGATACGCACGCCGGTCAGCCTATTGCGGAGCCGTTCACGTGAGGAGCAGCCTCGGCGACAGCTCCCCGAGCGGCAGCAGGGCGAGCTCGGCGCCGAGCGCCCGCGCCTCCACCAGGCTCGGGCGCTGGACGACGATAGCGCTCGCCTCCGCGGGGTGCAGAACGACCCAGAGCCATCGCCCAGCGGCCTCCCCGGCGTAGACAGCCCGGTCCTCGACCGCCTCCACCGCCCATACGGAGACGACGCGGCCGTCGACGACGAACTGGGCGTCCGGGGCGCCGAACCCCACCCCGGAGGTCGGATAGGAGATGGCCAACCCGGCGAAGTGGCTGCCGACGCCCGCGCCCGCCTCCTCGGAGACGAGTACCGCCTCGACGGGGTCGCCGAAGGGATCCTCGCCCGACCAGCAGGAGACGGTCGCCTCCGCTGCGCTGCTCCCGTCGATCCCGCCGTGGGCCAAGCCCCCGAAGCTCCAGCCGGCAGGCAACGGCCACGGGATCCAGAGCGGTGCGCCGAGCGAATCGATACCACCACCGAGCACGGCGGTGACGGGGTCGACGACCTCCAGCCAATGCTGCATGCCATAACCGTGATGGCCCCGACGCCGCACGTCAACGGTTCACTCGGCACGCGATATGAACCCGCCCCTAGACATTCTGTGGAAGTCAGCCACAATGGCGGAGGCAGGTCAGGGGGCCTGCTTTCTTACAGGGGGGACTTTCGCATGCGTACGTACGTTCACAACCATGGAGCACGGTGGCCGGGCGCCACCCGGCTCGCCCCGGCGGCCGTCGCGATCGGCTCACTCGTCGCGTCGATGCTGACCGCCGGCCCAGCCTTCGCTACGGGCTCGGCGGCCGCACCGGCTGGGCCCGCACTCGCGGCACCGTCGGCCGCTACGCTGGCGGCCGCTGCCACTCCTACCCGGTCGCATCCGACACAGGCATCGGCGCACGTCGTCGATCACCATGCCGTCCGCCTCGTCACCGGTGACGCCATGGAGGTGTCGACGTGGTCCGACGGTCGCACGACGGCCAGCCTGTTGCCGGGATCACCGTCGCTCGGCAAGCCGGTCCAGACGGCGACCACGGGCAGCGACACGTACGTCGTCCCGAAGCTGCCGGTCCGCCAGTACAGCCAGCTCGACCCCTCGCTCTTCGACATCACTCGGATCGCCGCGCTCCAGAGGGCGCGCGGCAGTGTCCCCTTGGTGGTGAGGTTCGCGAAGAACGCCACCGTGCACAGCCTCCCCGGCATCCACGTCGATGCGACCACCGCGTCGAGAACGCCTTCGGGGACCCTTGTCGCGCGCGGGTCCTACACCGCTGACGCCACGACGGGCGGCGCTGTCGCGGGCTCGCCCCCCCTGACCCGCTCCTGGCGCGGTGTCGCCGAGGTGTCGCTCCCCGCGCCGGCCGTCAGCCCCAGGAAGCAATACGTCTTGCACACGCTGACGCTGAACCTGCTCGGCCGCAACGGCATGCCGGCACCGTTCGGGTTCGCCATCGTCACCAACGTCCAGGACGGGCGGCTTCTCAACACCGCAGCCTTCGTTATCGGGGGCTCGGTCCGACTGGAGGTGCCGGCCGGTCCGTACTCCGTGCTCGACAGCAACTTCAGCTCGATCGTCGCGAAACCCGACTTCATGGTCAACGGCGACACCACCGCAACCCTGGACGAGCGAGACGCCACCGTCTCGCCGACGATCCAGGTCAAGGGCAATGTCATCGAGTCCCTCGACACGACGGTCTCGCGCGACTCCGCCACCCACGGCGGGACGTCCCTCGACGTCAGCGGCCTGCGGCACATCCGGCTGTCGCCGGTGCCGGCGCACCTGGCACACGGCCGCTTCGTGACCGAGATCTCCGGCACCTTGACCACCAAGAAGGCGCTGCACACCCAGGACCTGACCGGCCGCCTCGTCTACACGAAGGACATCTTCCACGGGGTCCCGTCATCGATCGCCATCCGGCACGGCAGGTCCGACTTCGCCATCGTGCCGCACCGCTACTTCGCCAACGGCCCGAGCCGTCCGTCGTACCTGTTCGTGTACCCCTTCACCAAGTACGACCTGTTCGCGTTCATCTTGGGCGTCCCGATCACGCTCGGCAGCAGCCGCACGCTGTGGCTGCAGGCCGGATCGGACAAGACCTGGCTGCAGATCGCGGATGCATTCACCCGCTTCTCACCGCCCGAGTTCGCAGAGATGGGCGTCCCCTTCACGTCCTACACACCAGGTACCAGCCGTCCCCTCAACTTCCTCCGGGGTCCGGTGGGGCCCGGCCTCGAGCGGGGCATCAACGCCAACGCGACCGGCCGGCTTTGCCTGCTCTGCCGTGCCAACGGGCTGCTGCGCGGTAACCTGCCGCTCTTCAGCTCGGCGGGGACCTCGCTGCAGGGCTTCGAGGCCCCCGGCACGGTGGCCTCCTGGTCGCTGCACAGCGGCCGCCGCACTTATGGGCGGGGCTCGGGCGGCATCTACCCGCGTCTTGACCTGCCGGCCAGCAGACGGCACTACGTCCTGAAGGCGAGCAGTCACCCGAACCTGGGCACCTGGCGGCTGTCGACAGACGTGACCGACACCTGGGGGTTCGACTCCCGCGCCGGGAAGGCGGTCGTCCCACTGCTCATGCCCAGCTATGTGCCGACCAACAACGTCCACGGCTTCGGGCCGAGTGGCCGGCAGCACTACCGGCTCGACTTCGACAACCTGGGGCCGAAGGCCGCCCGGATCACGTCGGCGACCTTCGAGTACTCGGTCTTCGACCATGGCGGCTGGCGGCCGGCCAAGCTCACCAGGCTGGACACCAACTCCTTCCGCGTCAGCTACCCCGACCCGTATAGGGCCGGCCGGCCGTATGTCAGCCTGCGGGTGACGGCAAAGGACGCGAAGGGTCGCACCGTCACCGAGACCGCGCTTCGTGCGTACCGCTCCAGAACCAGCTCGGGACGTGTCGCATCGTCGTCCGCGTCGGCCACCGACGCGGGGCTCACCGTCGCCAGGCGGCCGCACCGGTGGCTCGGCCAGGCCCACGGCGCAACCCGGGCGTGCGGGCCGGCGAGGGCCCATCACGCCCGCTGCTTCGCGCTGATCGAGCGCCGGGGCAGCCAGGCCATGGCGAAGTCGGGGGACCCGCGGGGATACAACGCCATCGACCTGCGCGACGCCTACGGTCTGAACACGGTGCCCACCTCCGGCCAGACGGTGGCGGTCGTCGTCGCGTACGACTACCCGTCGGCGGCGGCCGACATGAACGCCTACCGGCGCGCGTTCGGGCTGCCTCGCTGCACGGTCGCCTCGGGCTGCTTCACGAAGATCAACCAGAAGGGTGAGACACGCAACTTCCCGCCGCGGGACCAGGGCTGGGCCTTGGAGGCCGCGCTCGACCTGGAGATGATCTCGGCCGCCTGCCCGACCTGCCACATCATTCTGGCCGAAGGGAACAGCTCGAGCTACCACTCGCTGAACACGGCCAACGACGCCGCCGTAAAGGCCGGGGCCCGCGTCACGAACCACTCCTTCGGTGGAGCCGAGCCGCCGAACATCCACCGGATGAACCGGCACTACAACGTCGCCGGGGTCACCGCCGTCGCCGCCACCGGCGACTATGGCTACCAGCAGGCGCAGTTCCCGGCGTCGTCGCCCGCCGTGGTGAGTGTCGGCGGTACGGTGCTGCGTCATGCCCTGAACGCCCGCGGCTGGAAGGAGCGGGCGTGGGGCTATGCCAGCTCCGGCTGCTCGGCCTATTTCGCCAAACCGGCCTACCAGAGCGATAAGGCCTGCGGCATGCGAACAACCGCGGACGTGTCCGCGGTGGCCGACTCCGTGGCGGTCTACGACACCTTCCTGCCACGGCGCTATCAGGGCTTCGTGGAGGTCGGCGGCACCAGCATCTCTTCGCCCTTCATCTC
>JBBSET010000031.1:0-48405 GCA_038239485.1 Propionibacteriales bacterium | reverse complement strand
CGTACGTCGATCTCCTCGTCGTACCTCCGCATGGCGGCTCCTCGGATGGGATGAGGCAGTCGTTCGAACATATGTTCGAACGACTGCCTCATCCCATCCGAGGAGCCGCCATGCGGAGGTACGACGAGGAGATCGACGTACGGCAAGGCCTCGTGTCCGGTCAGGAGGCACCGGCACAGTTCCTGTGGCGACATCGGCTGTGGGTGGTTCGTGACATCATCTCGCACTGGGTCGAGACCGGTGCGTGGTGGGAGCAGCAGGGGGTCTCTGCACTGTTCGGGGGAGTTGGCGCCGGGGGAGTGGGCGCCGCAGACGTGACCGACCAGGACATCAGGGCCGGCGCGGCCCGGTGCGCCGACCTGCTCGCCGAACGAGAGCTGTGGCGGGTCGAGGCGGCGCGAGGCCAGCAGGACGCGGGCGTGTTCGACCTGGCCTTCGACTGGTCGCTCGGGCAGTGGCACCTCGTCGGCTGTATCGACTGACGAGGAGGTTCTGAGCCGATGGATCCCTTCGTCCACCTCCATGTCGCCTCCGGCTACTCGCTCAAGTATGGCGCGTCCCATCCGCATGCCCTCGTCCAGCGGGCGGCCGACGCCGGGATGGACACCTTGGCGCTGACCGACCGTGACGGGGTCTATGGCGCCGTCCGCTTCGCGAAGGCGTGCATGCGGAACGGCATCCGGCCTGTCCTCGGCGTCGACCTCGCGGTCGAGCCGTCCGACCTGATCAGACCGCCTGCCGACCGGTCCCGGCCGGCAGGCGCTCGGAGCTCCCCCGCACGGGGTGGCAGCTACCGTGACCCGGAGGCCGGGCCGCTGCCCCGGGTGACCCTGCTCGCCGGCAGCAAGGCCGGGTGGGCGACGCTGTGCCGACTCGTCTCCGCCACCCACCTGCGGGGTGCCCGCGGTGTCCCCGTCTCCACCGGCGACCTCATCAGCCAGTACTGCGCGGGCCTTGCCGCCGACCACGACCTCGTCGTCCTGCTCGGCCCGGCCTCGGAGCTGGGCCAGGCCGCTGCGCTGAGACGCGACGACCTCGCCCGCGAGGTGCTACGCCGGTGGCGCGAGATCACCGGCCCGGCGAGCCTGGTGGTCGAGGTCGTGTCCCAACGGGTCGGCGGCCACGGTCCGGGATCCAGCCAGCACGCCGCCCGGATGGCCGGCGTCGCTGCCGCGTCGGGCGTCGAGGTGGTCCTGACCAATGCCGTCAGGTATGCCGACCGTTCCGACGCCCCCACGGTCGACATCCTCGACTCCGTCCGCCGCCTGGTCCCCCTCGACCTGCGTCACCTCGACCGGGCGAACGCCGAGGGGTTCCTGAAGTCGGGCAAGGAGATGGCAGACATCGCCGACGAGATCTGCCGCTTCGCGGGGTTCGACCAGCGTGAGGCCGACCGGATGCTCGCGCGTACCCGTGCCGTCGCCGACCGGTGTGCCGTCGACCCGCGCATCGATCTCGGGCTCGGTGAGGTCCACCTCCCCGAGCTCGGCATCACCACCGGGCGCGCCCGGGCGGACTTCGTGGACCACAACCTCACGACCGGCGACCCGTCCGCTGGCGATGTCATCCTCCGGGCCCGATGCGAAGCCGGCATCGGCCGTCTCTACCGCGCCGACCAGCAGCGCGCCGCCAGTGACCGGCTCAGCAACGAGCTCGGTGTGATCAGCAAGCTCGGCTATGCGTCGTACTTCCTCACGGTCGCCGACGTCGTCGACCTGATCAAGGACATGGGGGTGCGGGTGGCGGCGCGGGGTTCCGGCGCGGGCAGCGTCGCCAACTACCTGCTCGGCATCTCCGGTGTCGACCCGATCCGCTACGGCCTGGTGATGGAGCGATTCTTGTCGCCGCTGCGGCAGGCGCTGCCCGACATCGACCTCGACGTGGAGTCCGCGCGGCGGACCGAGGTCTACGAGCGCATCCTCGACCGATACTCCGGTACCCGGTGCGCCTGCGTGTCGATGATGGACACCTACCGGGTCCGCCACGCGATCCGCGACGTCGGCGCCGCCCTCGGCATGCCGCCCGGCGAGATCGACTCCATCGCCAAGGCGTTCCCGCACATCCGGGCCAAGGATGCCCGGACCGCGCTGCGTGAGCTGCCGGAGCTGCGTGCATCCGGCCTCGGGGCCGACTATCTCGACGTCCTGTTCGAGCTGGTCGAGCGGCTCGACGGGCTTCCGCGCCACATCGCCGTCCATCCGTGCGGCGTGCTGCTGTCCGACGCCACCCTGCTCGACCGGACCCCGGTCGAGGCCAGCTACCTCGGGTTCCCGATGAGCCAGTTCGACAAGGACGACGTCGAGGATCTCGGTCTGCTCAAGCTCGACGTGCTCGGGATCCGGATGCAGTCCGCGATGGCGCACGCGATCGACGAGGTCAAGCGCGTCGACGGCCTCGAGATCGACATCGACGACGAGGAGCAGGCGCCACGGGACGACCCGGCGACCTACGCGCTGATCCAGAGCGCGAAGACCCTCGGCTGCTTCCAGATCGAGTCGCCCGGGCAGCGCGAGCTGGTCGGCAAGTTCGCTCCCGAGACCTTCGACGACATCATCATCGACATCTCGCTGTTCCGTCCCGGGCCGGTGAAGAGCGACATGGTCAACCCGTTCCTCCGGGCCAGGCAGGGGTGGTCGGAGCCGAAGTACCTCCACCCCGACCTGGTTCCGACGCTCGCCCAGACCTGTGGCGTGGTGGTGTTCCACGAGCAGGTGATCGCGATGATCGCCACCCTCACCGGGTGCACCCTCGCCGAGGCCGACGAGGCACGCAGGGCGCTCGGCGACCGGGAAGGGAAGAAGTCGATCAAGACCTGGTTCTTCCCGCGGGTGCTGGGACTGGGCTACTCCCTTGCCATTGCGCAGCGGTGCTGGGAGGTGCTCGAGGCGTTCGCGTCGTTCGGGTTCTGCAAGGCCCATGCCGCCGCCTTCGCGCTGCCCACCTACCAGTCGGCCTGGCTGAAAGCCCATCACCCCGCCGCCTTCCTGGCCGGGGTGCTCACGCATGACCCCGGCATGTACCCCAAGCGGCTGATCCTCGACGACGCCCGCCAGTTCGGCATCGCGGTCCTTCCGCTCGACGTCAACAGCTCCGACGACGTCTACCGGATCGAGAAGGTCGGGGTCTACGACGAGCCGCCACCTGAGGTGATGGGCCGGGCGCCTCGGCCGGCTCCTCCGCCAGGCCTGCCCGATGGTCGTGCCTACGGCATCCGGCTGTCCCTCACCGATGTCTCGGGGATCAGTGAGGCCGAGGTCGCACGCATCCTGGCGGCCCGACCCTTCCACTCCCTCACCGACCTGTGGCAGCGGGCCCGACCGTCCCGGCCGGTGGCCGAACGGCTCGTCCTCGCCGGCGGTCTCGACTCGGTCTATGGCATCGGGTCGCCGGTACCGGTCCGCCGTCGGGGTACCGTGACCCGTCGCGACCTCCTCCTCCAGGTGTCCGAGCTGGACCGGTGGAGCCGCGCCACCGACCGGGCGGTGCGGGCGGCGTCCCCACGCCGTGGGCTTGTCTCTCGCGGCGGCGTCTTCACCGACGGGCAGCTCATCGGTGGGCAGGCCGCCGACGGGACCGCCGACCCGTGGACACTGGCAGCGGCCCAGTCGCGGGCCACCGCACCGGTGGAACCCGTGACAGCCGTCCAGCTCACCCTGGACCTCGGCGACACCCCGGCGCTGACCGAGGCCTCCGGACTCCCCGAGATGACCGGTGCCGAGCGGGTACGAGCCGAGCTGGAGATCCTCGGCCTCGATGTCAGCCACCACATCGTCGACTTCTACGCCCCGATGCTCGACCAGCTGCAGGTCACCTGGTCGCGCGACCTGCTGCGGCGGCGGAGCAGGTCTGAGCTGCTGGTGGCGGGGGTCAAGGTTGCGACCCAGACGCCGCCGATCAGGTCCGGCCGGCGGGTGATCTTCCTGACCCTCGACGACGGCACCGGCCCGGTCGACGCGACCTTCTTCGAAGACGCCCAGGGTCCGTATGCCGCGACGGTGTTCCACTCGTGGCTGCTGGTGGTGCGGGGCGAGCTGAGGCGGACCGGGCCGAAGGGGGTGTCGCTGCGAGCCACCGGGTGCTGGGAGCTGCCCGCCCTGCACACCATCTGGCGCCAGGGCGGAGTCGCCGGTGTCCATGACGCGATGGCGACCGCCCCGGCGGGCTTCGGCGCCGACAGCAGCGACAACGCGTTGTACGGCGCCGCCGAGAGCCGCTCCTCGCGGCCGGTGATGGCACATCCACCGAGCTATCCGGCCTCGTCTCCCGGCGGTGGCGACTCCGACGACGAGAGTCCCGCCGGTCCCACCGCCGGCGGGATGGGGCGCCGGCGGGTGCTGGTCCATCCCAGTGGGTTCAAGCAGTCGCCGTATGCCGATATCCGCCCGGCCGGGGAGGACACCAAGACGGTGCCGCGCAAGCTCTGGCATCGCAGCCCGGGGAGCGCGGGATGACCGCTGTCGTCTCGGCCGCCCCGGCCTGCGGGATGCCGCTGGGTCACTCACTAGGGTTGGGGCAGCGTTCGTCAGGGCAGCGTTCGTCAGGACAGCGTTCGTCAGGACAGCGTTCGTCAGGACAGCGTTCGTCAGGACAGCGTTCGCCGGGCAGAGGAGGCAGTCGGTGGTGGAGCGTCGCCGCAGCGTCATCCGTACGGCCGTGGTTCTGGACGCCCTGCACATTGTCCTGCAGTCTCGATCCGACGCAGTCGGCGCCGCCAGAGATGTCCACGTCGTCGACCTGGGCGGCGGCACCGGCGGGTTGGCCGTCCAGATCGCGGCTCTCGGACATCGAGTCACCGTGGTCGACCCGAGTCCGGATGCGCTCGCGTCACTCGAGCGCCGCGCCGCCGAGGCCCACCTCAGCGCCTCCGTCCACGGCCTGCTCGGTGACGCGGCAAGCCTGCTCGACGTCGTCGGGCCGGCCAGCGCCGATGTCGTCATCTGCCACGGGGTGCTGGAGGTCGTCGACGAGCCCCTCCAGGCACTACAAGCCGCTGCTGCCGTCCTGGTCGCCGACGGGGTGCTGTCGGTGCTGGCCGCGCAACGCTCAGCGGCTGTGTTCACCCGAGCCCTCGCCGGCCACCTGGCTGACGCCCACGTCCTGCTCGACGACCCCGACGGGCGATGGGGGGAGTCCGACCCCGTCCCGCGGCGCTTCTCCCGCGGCGAGCTCGACGCGCTTCTCGACGCTGCCGGGTTCACGGTCACTGAGGTCCGCGGCATCCGGGTCTTCTCCGACCACATCGGCAGTGCGGTCGTCGACGCGGAGCCGGGTGCGGCCGACGCCCTGCAGGCGCTCGAGGCAGCCGTCGCCACCCATCCCGACTTCATGGCGGTGGCCACCCAGCTCCATCTGCTCGCGTTGCCACGCCGACCTTGACCTCACCCCCGACATCGTCGTCGTCAGGCAGGTGGCACCGTGACCGACCTGACCGCCAACGATGCGGGATGCAATGTGATCCACGTCGATATGGACGCCTTCTTCGCCTCGGTGGCGATCCGCGACCGGCCCGACGTGTGGGGTCTCCCGGTGATCGTCGGAGGCGGCCACCGCGGGGTGGTCCTGTCAGCGACGTACGCCGCTCGCAGCTACGGTGTGCACTCGGCCATGCCGATGACCAGGGCACGACGGCTCTGCCCCCAGGCCGTGGTCATCTCGCCCGACTACGAAGAGATCAGCGCGGTCTCGTCGGCCGTGATGGAGACCTTCCGCAGTGTGACCCCCCATGTCGAGCCGCTGTCCATGGACGAGGCTTTCCTCGACGTCTCCGGCTCGCTCAGGCGGTTCGCCTCACCGGTCGAGATCGGGGAGTACCTGCGGGCCAAGATCGGCGACGAGCAGCGCATCACCTGCTCCGTTGGCATTGCGACGACGACCCAGCTGGCGAAGCTGGCCTCACGGCGAGCCAAGCCCGACGGCATTGTCGTCGTCTCGCGCGACAAGGTGACGGCGTTCCTGCACCCCCTCGACGTCGAGGAGCTGTGGGGAGTCGGCGAGAAGACGGCCGAGCAGCTTCATCGTCTCGGCCTTCGAACCGTCGGAGACCTCGCCCATACCCACGTCCGCGTGCTCCAGCAGGCGTTGGGCGGGGTCGCCGGTGCCCGGCTGCATGCGCTCGCGTGGGGCGATGACGACCGGCGGGTCACTCCCCGCCGCGGGCCCGACGAGCCGGAGCACAGCATCGGCTCCGACGAGACGTTCGGCAGAGACACCGACGACCCGGCCGTCGTGCTCCGCGAGCTGTTGCGACTGTCGACGAAGGTCGCGGCCAGGATGCGCGCGGCCGGGGTCAGCGGGCGTACGGTCACCCTCAAGGTCAGGTTCTCCGACTTCACCACGATCACGCGCTCCCGCACCCTGCGCGACACCACCAACGTGACACCGCAGATCTACTCCACGGCAGCCGACCTCTTCACGAGGCTCGGCCTGCAGCGGGCTCGCATCAGGCTGGTGGGGGTGCGTATCGAGAACCTCGTCGACGCGGCCAACGCGACCCGGCAGCTGATGCTGGGTGAGCGCGCCCACGGCTGGGAGGACGCCGAGAAGGCCGTCGACCGCGCCGTCAGCCGGTTCGGGACCGCGGCGGTTCGACCGGCAACCCTGCTCGGGTCGTTCGGCCAGCGCCCGGTGGCGTGAGACTGCTGGGCCGGCCCCACCGTAGCCCGGCAGCGCCCGCTGGACTCAGTCCCATCCCCCGTACACCGACACGTACAGCCGGTGGCTGGCGGTCAGGTGCCAGAGCTGGCGAGCGTCCTGGATGTACATGTTGATGCAGCCGTGACTGTGGTCGACGAACGGGTCGACCATGAAAGGCGAGCCGTGGTACGCCTCGCCGCCATCGAAGAACTGCGAGTAGGGCATCGCGGTGCCGTAGACGGTCGACACGTGGTTGATGTCGCGGTAGTAGACCTGGCTGTTGCCGACCCGGGTCTGGTACTGGTGGTCGCCACCGCGGACCAGCCACGAGTTCCGCATGCCGCCGTTGTGCCACAGCGTCACCTGGTGGATCTTGCGGTCATAGCAGGCATGCCAGCCGGAGGTCTTGCAGATGTGGGGAATGCCGGCGCGATGCCGGATCGTGTCGTGGATGAGGTGGGCCCAGGTGATGTGGGTGGCGACCCCGGTGACCTTGAGGCCCTCCTGGCGCTGGTAGCGCTTGACAGCGGCCTCGGTGATCTTCCCGAACAGCCCGGTCGGGCTGGTGTGGAAGACCCCGGCCCACCTCAACCGGTACTGCAGCTCGAAGACGTGGTCGAGGTGGTAGGCGTCCACGTCGACGTCACCGTACCTGGTGACCTGCCGGGCCCACTTGTCCTTCATGCTGAACCGTGCCTTGGGCGCGGCCTTCGCCGACTGGACGAGGTGAACGCTGCCGGCCGGCGTCACCGCCATCGCCGGGCTCGACACCCATGCGCCCGCCCCCAACATCGCTGCCACCGCGAAGACGGCCCCGAGCTTCTTCACTGTTGTTCCTCCACAATGCCCCCGAGGGCGCTCCGATGACGGATCGGACTCCGGTGAGGCCGACTGTCGGACCAGCGTAGACGCAGGACCAGTGACGGACGCACCTATCACCGTCGACGAACCGCCCGGTTCCGGTCGCGCAACGGCCCTGGTCCGCGTCGTCGCTCTCCTCCTCACACACGCCTTAACCATGAATTTGGTTGCTTGGGTTTCTTCGTTGGGCAGGCGTGCTTAGACTGGCGGAAAGAAGACCTTGTTACCCTCGCGCTGGAGGCTATGGTGCCGCTCTCGGAAGAAGAGCAGCGTCTGCTTGAGCAGATGGAAGAAGCGCTGGCGGCCGAAGATCCGAAATTCGTCTCGGCCCTGCGTGGCTCTTCGGCGCGCTCCCGGCACAAGCGGCTCACCATTCTCGGAGCGCTGGGGTTCGTGGCCGGGTTGGCCATGCTGATGACCGGCGCGGTGGTGGCGATCACCGCGCTGGCGGTCGGTGGGTTCGTGCTCATGCTGGTCGGCGCCTACGTTGCGCTGACCCATTTCCGGCTGATCGGCGAGGCCGAAGCGGCCGACAACGTCCATCCGATCGCGCGCGGCAAGGGCCGCGCCGCCGCCCCGAAGCAGTCGGGCTTCATGAACCGGATGGAAGATCGCTGGCGTCGCCGCCGCGACGAGTACTGATCCTCCGTCCTCCCGATTCCGCCAGCCCACAAGGCTGCTGCGAAACCAGGGTCGCTGGTGACGGAACCTCCGACACGGGCCGCTGGCCGATAGCCTGCTGAACAAGAGCCCGCCGGGTTTGGCGAACTCAACCCGTTGTGTCGTATCTCAGGTGTCGAGTGCTCCGGGGCGATGCAGCCTGGCCGTTGCCCGGTCCAGACCGGATCGCAGGTCTGGCAGCAGACTCACCGGCAACAGGGCCGCGGTGAGCCGGCGGCGACGGCTGACGGCATTCGTGAGCGCCTTCGTGACCACCTTCAGATCTGCCGCGGGTGTCGCGCCCTCGGAAGGCGTGCCGGCGTAGCGGGCCCGCTCGACGCTCATGGTCAGCCGATGGAGCGCTGTCTGAGCCTCCGGGTCACCGTCCAGATGCTCGCCGACGGCCCGAGCGCGCGCGCGGGGGGTCAGCGACCCGCTCCATGGCATCCTGAGGTCACTCATCTGGTCACGGAGCTCGGTCCAGGCAACCTCCGCTGCCTCGGCAATGTCCATCGGCCGCGTCAGCCTCGACCGCCGCACCCCCGCGCGGAGCATCCAGGGCAGTAGCGCGAGCAGCACAAGTCCGAGGAGTACAAGCCAGCCGGTGGAGGGCACCGCACCCGCGAAGCCGGACCCACCGGAGGACCCGCCCGTGGTGGTCGGGGCGACAGAAGCTGTCGGCCGCTCGCCGACAGTCGGGTTCACGCCGGACGTGGGAGCGGAGGACGACGCCGGGTCCGGAGCCTTGGTCCTCGGGGCATACCCCGGGAAGGGCGCGTCGACGCTGGGAGTCGGCTCGAACCGGACCCACCCGACGCCGCCGAAGTACAGCTCGGGCCAGGCGTGCACGTTGTGGGAGGTGATGACGTACTGGTGGTTGTCGTTCTGATGGTCGCTCTGAAGGAACCCGACGACCACGCGTGCCGGGATCCCGAGCGTGCGCGCCATCATGGCCATCGTCGCCGCGAAATGCTGACAGAAGCCGCGGCGCTGGACCAAGAAGTTCTTCATGGCGTCGTACCCGTAGCCGTAGGCGGCGTTGACGTCATAGGTGAACGCGTTGTGGTCGCGGAAGAAGCTCTGCAGGAGCAGGGCCTGCTCGTACGGGTTCTGCGCCCCAGCGGTCACCTCGCGCGCGGTGTCGCCGACGATCGAGGGGACTCCGGCGGGCACGGTGCCGTCGAGGCGCATCACGTCCGCGGGTGGTGCGGTGCTGTTGCGCAGCTGGTCGATGGTCGGGTCGACCTCGCTGTAAGAGACCTGGTAGGGGGTCAGGGTGCGGAGGGCGGTCGCCGACCTCACGCTCACGGTCTGGGACCCGGGAACGTACGCAAAGTCCGGGCCCGCCCCGATGAAGTGAGAGTCGTACGGCACGGGCAGCCACGAGCTATCGCGGGGGAAGTGATCGCTCAGGGCGACTGTCATCGAGTGATCGTGGGTCGCGACATCCGACGCCAGACCTGAGGGCCCGGGAAGAGTCCGGGACAGGTCAAGGGTGTCGGCGAGCGACACCGGGTCGGCCGTCCACGAAACCGGGCCGGGCCGGTCGAGCACCGTCAGTCGCAGGTACTGCGGCGGGACGTCGCCGGTCACGTCCATCAGGTCCACGACGGAGTTGCGCTGCAGGCTGTGGGCGAGACTGACCATGGGGTCGTTGAAGCTCAGAGTCGACGAGCCTCCCGGCCCGCGGCCTCCACGCCCGTCGCCGTCCAGGATGGACGCGGACAGGGTCGGGACGAACACGGGCACGATGACGGCGACCGTCAGCGCCACCAGCCCGATCCGCCGGCCGGAGTCGCGTAGCGAGGTCAGGTCGACGGCACGGGCCCGCTCTGAGCCGTCGCGCAGCACCAGCCGCCCCCAGTGGGCCAACCGGTCGCGCTCGTCGGCGGACAGCAGGGCGATGAAACACGCAGCACCCGGCAGGAAGGTCACGAATGGCACGCCGTTGGGCAGCGCCGCAACCGGCACGGTGTACATCGCGAGCAGCGGCAGCCCGGCTAGAGGGACCCGCCCGAGCCCGACCGCCAGACCGTCCACAGCCGCCGCGACCAGACCGATCACGAGCAGCACCATCAGCATCAGCCCCGCGTCGCTCGGCGCGGGGGCCGCGTACTTCTGCGCGACGTCGAAACCGGCGCTGACCACATCGCCGATCGACGACGCGGTGCCGCGGGTCGGCAGCAGCAGGAGCTTCTGATGACTCCCGAACGACACCTGGAGCGTCTCGAGCAGGATGACGATCTGGAGCGGCAGCACCAGGACCGACGGGATGTGCAACGCTCGCATCGCGGCGCCGGCCCCGACGACGACTGCTGCGAGCAGCGCCCCGAGCGGGAGGTAGCGGTGGTCGCTCAGGGCTGGCAGGAAGCTGAGCGACATCGCGACCGTTGCGAGCCAGCCGAGGAAGGCGATGAAGTGGCGCTGCGGCACGACGGTCACGCTGCCGGCCCTTCGGCGGCGAGGACACCGTCGGAGTCCTGACGGCGGCTCCACGCCAAGGACCTGCCCAGCTCGTGCCAGAGCATCGGGAGCCGGTCGCCGGGCTGGGCCACGACCACGGCCCAGCCTTGACGGCGCAAGACGTCGGCCTGGTCGTCGACCGCCGGCGTGTGCGGTTGCGAGGCCGCCTCCGGGCGAGCCCAGGCCCCCACGTCGACAAGGATCGCCAGCGCCCTGGTCGCACCGGCGCGAAGCCGCGACAGCGCGGCGACGTCCGTCGGCGAGACGGCGCCGAGCACGGCGACCACCAGCCCGCTGGAATGCTGCTCGTTGCGGCCGGCGAACTCCGACGCCTGACGGGTCTGGACCACCGCCAGCGAGTCCAGGAACAGCTGGAGCTCGACCGGCCCGCTGATACCGCGGTCGTGCCAGCTGGCGTCCGCCTTGTCGCCGGCGTCACTGAGCAGGCGCACGGTGAACTTGCGACTCGCCAGGTGAGCCCCGATCGAGGCGGTCGCCGCGACCGCGTACTCGAACGACGACGCCGGCCCGGCCCCCCGGTGCGCCATCGCCCGGGTATCGAGCAGGAGCGTCGCCCGGCTCTGGTGCGGCTGCTCCTCGCGGCGGACCATCAGCTCGTCGGCCCGGGCGGTCGATCTCCAGTGGATCCGACGGAGGTCGTCACCGAGGCGGTACTCGCGGACCATCACGTCCTCTGTCCCGGCGGAGGCGAAGGCTCGCGGCCGGTTCTCGCCGGTGCCGGTCCAGTCACCCGACAGCCGGATGGCCGGCAGCTGAGTGATCGCCGGCGTGACGACGAGGGTCACCCGGCTGGTGAACGACCGGTTGAGCTCGACGAAACCGAACGGGTCGCTGAGCCGCACCGTCAGCGGTCCGACGCTGAAGCGCCCGCGCACCTCGGACCGTATGGAGTACGTCATCGAGCGGCTCCACCGTGGCCGGAGCTGGTCGATCACGAAGCGTGGCCGGCTCCCCAGCACGTACGGAACCTGGTCCTCCAGCAGCATCAGCCCGGTCGGGAGTCGCCCCGGATTCTCCAGCCGCAACGTGACGGTGGCAAGCTGGCCGGCTTCGACCCGCGACGGTTTGACGTCGCGCTGGCACGACAGCAGGTAGCGGGAGCGGTTTGCCACCCAGACCGTGACCACCGGGAGCGCGATGAGCAGCAGGCCGACCCGTAGCAGGTCCTTCTGGCCGAGCAGAACCGCGCAGACCGCACTCGTGATACCGGCGGACAGGAACGCCCGCCCGCGGACCGTCAGCGTCGACAGCGGCAGCCGCTTCACAGCGCCCGCCTAGCGTCTGTCGGCGGACGAGGTCGGCTCGGGCACCGGGATGGCCCGGAGCAGAGCGGACACCACCTGCTCGGCGGTTCGTCCGCTCATCTGCGCCTCCAGCCCGGTGATGAGGCGGTGGGCGAGCACCGGCGCGGCGAGCAGCTGGAGGTCGTCGGGGATGACGTAGTCGCGTCCGTTGAGCGCAGCATGGGCCCGTGCCGCTCGGACCAGGTGCAGGGTGGCCCGAGGGGAGGCGCCCAGACGTAGGTCGGGGGATCGGCGGGTCGCGGACGTGATGTCGACGGCGTAGTGCTTCACCGGCTCCGACACGTGCACGGACCGGACGATGTCGACGAGCTTCGCGATCTCGGCCGCGTCGGTCACGGGGTCGAGGTCGTCCAGCGGGTTGGCCGCCGAATGTGACTCGAGCATGGCGAGCTCCGAGCGCGCGACCGGATAGCCCATCGACACCCGGGCCATGAACCTGTCCCGCTGCGCCTCCGGCAGCGGGTACGTGCCCTCCATCTCGATGGGGTTCTGGGTGGCTATCACCATGAAGGGGGCGTTGAGCTCGTACGTCGTTCCGTCGACCGTGACCTGCCGCTCCTCCATGCACTCCAGCAGCGCCGACTGGGTCTTCGGCGACGCCCGGTTGATCTCGTCGCCGACGACGATGTTGGCGAACACGCCACCCGGTCGGAACTCGAACTCCCTGGTGTCGCGGTTGTAGATCGACACGCCGGTGACGTCCGAGGGCAGCAGGTCGGGCGTGAACTGGATGCGCTTGACGGTCGAGTCGATCGACCTCGCCAGCGCCTTGGCCAGCATCGTCTTGCCCACCCCCGGCACGTCCTCGATCAGCAGATGCCCCTCGGCTAGCAACACCGTGATCGCCGTCCGGACGACGTCGGACTTGCCCTCGATCACCCGCTCGATGTTGTCGCTCACCCGGCTCGTCACGACAGCCAGGGCGTCGAAGCTGCTCATCTGTCTCCTCGCAGGGCTGGTGGCGCATGGGCTACCCACCGAGCGCCGATCCGGGCGGGTCCCAGATGAACGACGTTACCTCATCTTCGGCCTGCTCAGCGGGCCCTCGGCGACCTCCACAACTGCCGGCTGCAGACGACACACCGGCTCCTGAGCGGCGAAGAGGTTGACGGTGGTGGAAGGTGGGGTAAAGTGGCGTGCAATGGAGAACGAGAGGGGAGCCGGCCGATGTTTCTTGGCACGCACACCCCTCGACTCGATGACAAGGGCCGGATCTTCCTACCCGCGAAGTTCCGCGACGAGCTCTCGGAGGGACTGGTCGTGACACGAGGGCAGGAGCGCTGTCTGAACGTGTGGCCCAGCGCGGAGTTCAGGACCTACACGCAGAACCTGGACAAGGACCGCGACGCCAGCAAGGCCGATCGCGCGTTCATGCGGATGCTGTTCGCCGGCGCGTCGGCCGAGACCGCTGACAAGCAGGGCCGCGTCACCCTTCCACCGCTGCTACGCGAGTACGCCGGCCTGAGCCGGGACTGCATCGTCATCGGGGCCTTCGACCACGTCGAGATCTGGGACGCCGACTCGTGGACCACCTACAGCGCCGAGCAGGAGCCCGCCTTCGCCGACTGGTCCGAACAGGACTCCCCCAGCCCGCCTCCCTAGACCAGGATCCGTCCGGCCGTCGTACGACGAGGCCTCCGGACCGCCCCCTCGTGTCGGCTGACACACCTTCCCCGGTGCCAGGCGACGTCAGCGAAGGAGCGGGCGGGGACCTGGGCGTACGAAGGCCGGCGCCCCACCTTCCACCACCGCCGACGAACCACCGCCGTCCAGTCTCCGCCCACCGCAGCGTCCGTCCGGCGCTCCCGTAGCGCCACGAAGGGTCGATCATGACGAGCTGGGAAGCCCCGACAGCTGAGGCCGAGCGACCGGTCCGCCGGGTCCGGCACGAGGTGAGGGACGGCCTTGCTGTCGTCTGTGCCTCGCTCGCCGCGTCGGCAGCCCTGGTGGTCGCCCTGGCCCTGATCAGCAAGCTTGCGGGCTGACCGCATGCCTCGCCACGTCCCCGTCCTCCTTGACCGCGTTGTCGCCTTGGTGGCGCCTGCTCTCGAGGCGCCGGGATCGGTCATTGTCGACGCGACGCTGGGACTCGGCGGCCACAGCGAGGCGATCCTGGCGAGCTGCCGCAACGCCCGGCTGGTCGGACTGGACCGCGACCAGGCCGCACTCCGGGCGGCCGCCGACCGGCTCGCGCCCTTCGCCGCGCGCACCACCCTCGTGCACGCCGTCTACGACCAGCTGCCTCGGGTGCTCGCGGACCTCGGTCACCCCTGCGTCCACGGAGTGCTGTTCGACCTCGGCGTGTCCTCGATGCAGCTCGACGAGACCGGCCGCGGCTTCAGCTACGCACAGGACGCCCCGCTGGACATGCGGATGGACCCCAGCGCCGGTATCACCGCCGCAGAGGTGCTCAACACCTACTCCGCGCGGGGGCTGGCAGCGATCCTGACCCGCTATGGCGAAGAGCGCTTCGCGCGCCGGATCGCCGACGGCGTCGTCCGCGAACGCGAGGCCCGGCCGTTCGACACCAGCGCCCGCCTGGTCGACCTGATCCGGTCCGTCATTCCCGCCGCGGCGCGGCGTACCGGCGGCCATCCGGCCAAGCGGACGTTCCAGGCGCTGCGGATCGAGGTCAACGACGAGCTCGCCGTCCTCGAGCGGGCGCTGCCCTCCGCCGTGGAGGCGCTGTGCCTCGGCGGTCGGATCGTGGTGATGTCGTACCAGTCGCTGGAGGACCGGCTGGCCAAGCGGGTCCTCACCAGGCTCGCCACGTCGACGGCTCCCCCCGACCTGCCGGTGGTGCCCGACGCCTACCAGCCTCAGCTTGCCCTGCTGACCCGGGGTGCCGAGCGCGCCACCGAGGCGGAGCTGTCCGACAACCCCCGCGCGGCCTCGGTCCGGGTCCGCGCCGCCGAACGTATCCGGGAGGTCGCGTGAGCACGTACCTGAGCCAGGCCAGAGCCAGGGCGCTGCGCCCGGTCGCCGCCCCCTCGCGCCCGGGGCTGACCGTCGTGCCGAAGGCGGCCGCACGGACGCCGAGGATGCCGTTCGTGCTGCTCGTGGTGATCATCCTCGGGGTGGGGCTGGTGGGCCTGCTGGTGCTGAACACGTCGCTCGAGCGCGGCGCGTACACCTCCGGAGCCCTTCAGGTCCAAGCGGCCCGTCTGGACGCGCGCCAGCAGGCGCTCGAGAAGTCGGTCGCCGCCGATCAGCAGCCACTGCGGCTGGCCAAGCGGGCCGAGCGACTGGGCATGGTGCAGAACACCAGCCTGGCATTCATCCAGCTGCACAGCGGCAAGGTCGTGGGGGCGACCAGCAACGGCACGCCGGCTGCGAAGGTCAACCTCGGTGCACTGTCCAGAGGCACCCGGACTGCTGCCCGCAAGGTCGTCGAGATCCCGGCCGGCGGCCACGCGACCGGGTACGACGGGCCTTACACCGTCGGTTCGTCGCACGGATCTGCACGGCGGAGTGGGGCCTGACCGCCGCCGGAGACCGTCGGCGGCTCCCGCGAGACCGGGACTCAGTGGGCGACACCATCGCCAGGTCCGCGCAGTACCGGGCCGACCGGGGTACAAAGGAGTCTCAGCAACACTGGCCACTGAGGACTCACTGACCACAGTCGACTCATCTGTCTCCTCAACCACAGCCCGCACCGTCGTCACTGCACTCACCCGGCCGAAGGGAAGGTCCTCGTGGCCCAGCCGCCATCCGACCAGGAGAGCAGCAGGGGGGCCAAGCGCCCCGCGGGAGGCAGCACCCGGCGGCCGAAGGGCTCGACGCCCCGCCCCGTCCGGGCAACCGCCAGCGGCCCGAGGCGCAGCCTCATGCGTCGGCGGGATCGACGCCCGCTGAAGATCGCCACCGGGCCGTTCCGACTCTGGAGCGCCTTCTGCGTCGTCGCATTCGTGATCTCGATATTCGCGGCCCGGCTGGTCCAGCTGCAAGGCATCGACGAGCCCGACTACGCCCGCCTGGCCATCGAGGCCAACGCGGGCACCATCACCTTGGAGGCGCCACGAGCGCCGATCTACGACCGCAACGGGGTTGCGCTCGCGGAGTCGGTCGACGCCGCGAAGCTGACAGCGGACCCGACGCAGATCGGCAGACACGCGATCCAGATCGCCACCGCCCTGCACCGCCGGCTCGGGATCGACTACATCTCCACCTTGTCCCTGCTGCGCGCGCCCAACACCCGCAACGTCGAGCTGGCCCGCCACCTGGACCAGAAGGTGGCGAGCCGGATGGTTCACTTTCTCGACCGCCGAGGGTGGGGCGGTGTCTACGTCGCAAAGGACACCCTGCGTACCTACCCGGCGGGAACCGTCGCGGCGAACCTGGTCGGGATGGTCGGCACGGACAACACCGGCCTGACGGGGTTCGAGCAGTCGCTCAACTCCACGCTGACCGGCACGGACGGCTCGGCGACGACTCAGATGTCCGGCGGTACGCCGCTCCCGCTGGCGAACGAGACGATCGTCGCGCCCAAGGAGGGCACTGGTGTCCGGCTCACCATCGACGAGGACCTCCAGCTCCTCGCCCAGGCTCGGCTGGGGAAGGCGGTCCGTGAGTCCGGCGGAATCTCCGGCACCGCGATCGTGATGGACGTCAAGACGGGCCAGCTGCTGGCGCTCGCCGACTACCCCACCTTCGACCCGAACAACTTCCAGGACTACCCCACCTCCGACTACGGCTCGCGCGCTCTCCGGGAGATGTACGAACCGGGCAGCGTACAGAAGATCCTCACCTTCGCCTCCCTCATCGACGCCGGTCACGTGACCCCCCGCACCCAGATCAGCGTGCCCGCGCAGCTGACCCGAGACGGCACGACCATCCACGACGTCGAGACCCACGGCCTGTGGAGGCTGACAGCGGCCGGCGTGATCGCCAAGTCGTCCAATATCGGCGCGGTGCTCGCATCGACGCACTTCCCGACCAAGCAGTGGTACCACTACCTGCGAAGCTTCGGGCTGGGCAGTCCGACGAACGTCGGCCTCACTGGCGAGAGCCCCGGGCTGCTGCCCACGCCGCACCAGTGGCTGCCCATCACCCACGACACGATCGCCTTCGGGCAGGGCCTCAGCGTCAGCGCCGTGCAGATGGCTGCCGCGATCTCCGCCGTGGCCAACGGCGGCGTCTACGTCCAGCCGTCCCTCATCCAGTCCTACGTCGACAGCTCCGGCACGGTGACCCCCGCACCCGCTCCGGCGACCCACCGGGTCGTCAGCGAGCACGCCGCCAAGGCCGTCGCCCGCATGATGGAGCTGGTGGTCGGCCCTCAGGGCACCGCTCCCGGTGCCGCCATCCCCGGCTACAACGTGGCCGGCAAGACGGGTACGGCACAGCGCCCGGGCAAGAACGGGCACTATGTCGGGACGACGGTCTCGTTCGCCGGCTTCGCGCCCGCTGACGCGCCTCGGTTCATGGTGTACGTCGTCGTGCAGAAGCCGAACAAGGGCTCGACCGGGAGTGCTGTCGCCGCGCCTGTCTTCAAGGATCTGATGACCGCCGCGTTGAAGAAGTATGGCGTGCCGCCGACGGGCGTCCATCAACCCGCGCTGCCGTTGTGGTGGTGAGCGTCGCTAGCCTCGCCCTGTGTCTCCCGACCAGCAGCCGGTGACGGTCTCGGCCCGCCCGTCGACCAGCCGGCCGCTGACTCTCGCCGATCTGCGAGACGAGGTTGGCGGGATGCTGCGAGGCGACGCCGCCACCGCCGTGAGCGGTGTCAGCCTCAGTACGGCCACAGTCCGAGAAGGCGACCTGTACGCCGCCCTGCCCGGCTCGCGCACCCATGGCGGCAACTTCGCCCGCGACGCTGCACGCAGCGGTGCGGTCGCCATCCTGACAGACCGGGCCGGCGCCGACCTGGCAGGGGCCGTGCCGCTGCCTGCACTCATCGTCGAGGAGCCACGCCGCGTGCTCGGCTCGGCGGCGGCAGCGATCTACGGCCATCCCGCAGAGCGACTGAGCCTGGTCGGCGTGACCGGCACCCACGGGAAGACGACCACGACGCAGCTGATGATCGCCGGGCTCGCCGCCGCCGGGCGGCGCTCGGCGGTCGTCGGGACGATGGGCACCTGGGTCGACGGGACCCCTGTCAGCAGCACACTGACCACCCCGGAGGCTCCCGATCTGCACGCCCTCTTCGCGGTCATGGTCGAGCACCAGGTCGAGGTCTGCGCGCTCGAGGTCTCCAGCCACGCCCTGGTGATGGGCCGTGTCGACGCGGTGGTCTTCGACCTTGCCGTCTTCACCAACCTCGGTCGTGACCACCTCGACTTCCACGCCGACATGGAGGACTACTTCGCGGCCAAATCGGATCTTTTCACCCGGCGGCGCGCCAGGCGGGCGCTCGTCAACGTCGACGACGCGTACGCTCGTCGACTGCTCGACCATCCGGAGATCGAGACGCGTACCTTCTCGGCCACCGGGCGAGACGCCGACTGGACGATCACAGCGAGGTCCGGCCGCGAAGGGACGGACGAGTTCCAGGTGACGGGTCGAGGGGGGAGGAGCGTGCTGATGTCGGTGCAGATGCCTGGCGCCTTCAACGTGGCCAACGCCCTGGGCGCTCTCGCGGCGCTGGGAGAGCTCGGAGTCGACCTGGACTCGGCAGCCGCGGGCATAGCATCGGCCCCGGCGGTGCCGGGCCGGATGCAGCGGATCGAGCAGGGTCAGCCGTTCACGGTGGTCGTGGACTACGCGCACAAACCGGACGCCGTCACCGCTGCACTGGAAGCGCTGCGGCCGGGGACCAAGGGCCGCCTGGTCGTCGTCCTCGGCGCCGGCGGCGACCGCGACCACGGGAAGCGGCCGCTGATGGGGGAGATCGCGTCGAGGCTCGCCGATATCGTCGTGGTGACCGATGACAACCCGCGCACTGAGAGCCCGGCCGCGATCCGGGCGGAGATCATCGCAGGCATCCCGCGTGAGTCTCGTGGGGACCGAGTGCTCGAGCTAGGCGACCGAGAGGGTGCCATCGTGCAGGCGCTCACGTCGGCCCGCGCCGGCGACACCGTGCTCATCGCCGGTAAGGGGCACGAGACGGGCCAGGAGGTCGACGGTGAAGTGAGCCCCTTCGACGATCGTGAGGTAGCGCGCCGGGTGCTCACCGGGCTGGTCTCGGGAGGCCCACCGTGATCGAGATGACGACGGCCGACATCGCCGGCGTCGTTGCCGGGCAGCTGGAGGGTCCGGCCCAAACGATGGTGTCGGCCGAGGCGTTCGTCGACAGTCGCCACCCGGTGGTGGGGGGCCTGTACCTGGCCATCAAGGGGGATCGTGTCGACGGGCACGACTATGCGCGTGCTGCTGTCGAAGCCGGCGCGGCCGCCGTCGTGTCACAGCGGCCGCTCGGGCTTCCCGGCGTGGTCGTCGCCGACCCGGTCGAGGCCGCCGGGTTCCTCGCCCACCACGTCATCACACAGCTCGCCACCTCCCAGCCCAACAGCTCCCCGCTCAACGTCTCAGGGTCGCCGAGCGACACCCGGACTGACGGCCTGATCGTTGTCGGGGTGACCGGGTCGCAAGGCAAGACGAGCTGCAAGGACCTCCTCGGCCAGCTGCTCGAACGGGTCGGTGAGACGGTGGCGACCGTCGGATCGCTCAACAACGAGATCGGCGTGCCGCTGACCGCCCTGCGAGCTACCGAGCACACCCGGTTCCTGGTCTCGGAGATGGGCGCCCGCGGGATCGGGCACATCCGGTATCTCGCCTCGATGGTGCGTCCGCTGGTCGCGGTGGTCCTCAACGTCGGCGTGGCCCATATCGGGGAGTTCGGCTCGCGCGAGAGCATCGCCACGGCCAAGGGCGAGCTCGTCGAGGCGCTTCCCCCCACCGGGGTGGCCGTCCTCAATGCCGACGACCCGCTGGTCCTCGCCATGGCCACGCGCACCCCGGCGAGGGTGCTGACATTCGGGACCGGAGCCGAGGCGGACGTCCGGTATCAGGACGTCCGGCTCGACCAGGCGGGACAGCCGTGCCTCACGCTGTCGTACCGCGGGTCGAGCCGGCGGCTCACCCTCCCGCTCGTAGGGGCACACCAGGCGACCAACGCGGCTGCCGCGGCCGCGGCCGCGTTCGCGTGCGGGATGTCGTTCGACCAGGTGGTCGACGCACTCGGAGCCGCCCGGACCCGGTCGCACTGGCGGATGGAGGTGACGACGAGTGCGTCGGGCGTCACCGTCGTCAACGACGCGTACAACGCCAACCCGGACAGCATGCGCGCCGCCGTCTCGACGCTGGCGTCCTTGGCCCGCCGGCCGGGTGCCGGGCGGACGTTCGCGGTGCTGGGGGAGATGCGGGAGCTGGGAGCCTCGGCGGACACCGAGCATGCGGCGGTGGGCCGGCAGGTCGCACGGCTCGGCATCTCGAGGCTGGTCGTGGTCGGGGAGCAGGCACGCGCGATCCAACAGGGTGCCGCGGAGCAGCCGGGCTGGGACGGCGAGGCAGTGATGGTCGAGGACCAGGCCGCCGCTACCGCGTACCTGCGCCGCGAGGCGAAGCCGGGCGACCTGGTGCTGGTCAAAGCCTCCAGGGCGTCGGGGCTGGAGACGGTGGCGATGGCCCTGCTCGACGAGGACGTGCCGACGTGAAGGCGCTGCTGCTCGCCGGCGGCCTGGGGCTGGTCATCACACTGCTCGGTACCCGCTGGGCGATCTCGATCCTCACCAAGCTGGGCTACGGCCAGCTGATCCGCGACGACGGCCCCACCTCCCACCACACCAAGCGCGGCACCCCGACGATGGGAGGCCTGGTCATCATGGTGGCGGTGGTGGTCGCGTACTTCGGAGCCAAGCTGATCATCGGCGACGCGCCGTCAGTCTCCGCGCTGCTGCTGCTGTTCTTGTTCGTCGGCCTCGGCGTGGTCGGGTTCTTGGACGACTACATCAAGATATCCAAACAACGCAGCCTCGGTCTTCGGAGCAAGGCCAAGATCGCCGGCCAGACCCTCGTCGCCGTGGTCTTCGGCTTCCTGTGCCTCCAGTTCCCCGACAGCCGCGGGAACACGCCCGGATCGGCGGCCATCTCGTTCGTCCGGGTGATCGACTGGCGCCTGCCGACGATCCTGGTCCTCGTCTGGGTGCTCATCATGGTCGCTGGGACGAGCAACGCGGTGAACCTGACCGACGGCCTCGACGGGCTCGCCACCGGCAGCTCGATGATGGTGTTCGGTGCCTACACGCTGGTCGGGATCTGGCAGAACAACCAGTTCTGCGAGATAACGCCGGGGCCGCAGTGCTACAACGAGATCCGCGACCCGCTCGACCTGGCCGTGGTGACTGCGGCCCTCACCGGGGCCTGCTTCGGTTTCCTGTGGTGGAACGCGTCGCCCGCCCAGATCATCATGGGCGACACCGGCTCGCTCTCGCTCGGCGGCGCGATGGCCGGGTTGGCGATCATGACGCGTACCGAACTGCTGCTCCTCGTGCTCGGCGGCCTGTTCGCGGTGATCACGCTCTCGGTCATCCTGCAGGTGGGCTATTTCAAGCTGACCAAGGGCAAGCGGCTGTTCCGGATGGCGCCGCTGCACCACCACTTCGAGCTGCTGGGCTGGGCCGAGGTCACCATCGTGATCAGGTTCTGGATCGTCTGCGGGATCTGTGTCGCCACCGGGCTGGGGCTCTTCTACGCTCAATGGGTGTCGCAGGTATGAACGCATGACCGATCCGGTCGGCGGCGGGCTCGAGACCGCGGACCGGCGCTTCGACTGGCCGCGAGTGCACGCGGTGGTGGCGGGTCTCGGCGTATCCGGCTTCGCCGCAGCCGACGCCCTTCAGCATCTCGGCGCGCGTGTCACGGTCGTCGACGACCGGGTCGACGACCGCTCGACCGACAAGGCCACCCTGCTGGAGATCCTGGGCGTCGACGTCCGCCGCGGCTCGGGGGCGACAGGGTCGCTGCCGCCGGACGCCGACGTCCTCATCACCTCTCCGGGACTGACCCCGACCGCCACGATCGTCGTCGACGCCGCCGGGTGCGGCATACCGGTGTGGGGAGAGGTCGAGCTGGCCTGGCGGCTGCGCGACCCGGACTCGCCGGCGCCCTGGCTGTGCGTGACCGGCACCAACGGCAAGACCACCACTGTCCAGATGCTGGAGCAGATGCTGCGGGCAGAGGGGTTGCATGCCGTCGCAGGTGGCAATGTCGGCCTGCCGATGTGCGAGGTGGTGATGAACCCCGACCCGTTCGACGTCGTCGCCGTCGAGCTGTCGTCCCAGCAGCTGCACGGATTGTCGTCGTTGTCCGCTCAGGCGGCTGCCGTCCTCAACGTCGACCCCGACCACATCTCCTGGCACGGTGGCTTCGACGGCTACTCCGCAGCCAAGGCGAGGATCTACCACCGCTGCCAGCGGGCCTGCGTCTACAACGTGGAGGACCCGTTGACGATGCACATGGTGGAGGACGCCGAGGTGGTCGAGGGATGCCGGGCGATCGGCTTCACCTTGGGGATCCCGGCCATCGGCATGCTGGGTGTGGTCGACGGGGTGCTGGCCGACCGCGCCTTCATCGACGGCCGCGACCGCAACGCCGCCGAGATCGCCGCGGTCTCCGACGTCGCGACCCAGGCCCCGCACAACGTCGCCAACGCCCTGGCCGCGGCGGCGCTGGCGCGAGCACATGGCGTGTCGGTGCCCGCGGTCCGCCGGGGCCTGCAGTCGTTCGAGCTCGACCGCCACCGGATCACCCTCGTCGCCACCCTCGACGATGTCGGGTACGTCGACGACTCGAAGGCGACCAACCCTCACGCCGCCGCCGCGTCACTGCTGTCGTACGGCTCGTCGGTCTGGATCGCGGGAGGGCTGGCGAAGGGAGCGAGCTTCGACGCGCTGGTCACGACCGTGCGCGACCGGCTTCGCGGCGTCGTCCTGCTGGGGGCGGACCGCGAGCTCATCTCGACGGCTCTGGCGCGACACGCACCGGATGTCCCGGTGATCTCGCTGCCCGGCACCGACACTGGTGTGATGGAGCGTGCCGTCATCGCCGCATCTTCGCTGGCCGCCCCCGGCGACACGGTGTTGCTGGCGCCTGCATGCGCATCGCAGGACGTGTTCGCCGACTATGCCGCCCGAGGTGACGCCTTCGTGGCGGCGGTCCAGCGACTGCGAGACCACTGACCTACGTCGGACGCCGAACCCGGTCGGCCGGCAGCGAGTGAGGAAAGGCAGATGTGGCGACCGCGAGTGAGGAACGCTGGAGGGCAGGCGGCTCGGACGGCTTCCTGGCATCGACGAAACAGGCTCTCGACCGGCCGCTGACGTCGTACCACCTGGTCCTCGGAGTCTGCGCCCTGTTGATGTCACTGGGTCTGCTGATGGTGCTGAGCGCGTCCAGCGTCTACTCGCTCCAGCAGTACAACAACTCCTACGCGATCTTCGAGCGACAGGCGATCTGGGTGGCGGTCGGCCTGCCGCTGGCCTGGGTCGCCTCCCGGCTGCCGCTCCGGCTGGTGCGGGCCTTGTCCTGGCCGGCACTGGCCGGCTCGGCGGCGCTGGTCGCTCTGACGTACGTGCCGTCGATCGGCGTGCAGGTCAACGGCAACCGCAACTGGCTCTCGATCGGGGGACCGTTCCAGCTCCAGCCATCGGAGTTCGTCAAGCTGGCACTCGTCCTGTGGTGTGCCGACGTCTACGCCCGCAAGGGCAAGCTTCTGGGCCAGTGGCGGCACCTGCTGATCCCGATGATGCCAGTCTGCGCGGTGGTCGTCGCGCTCGTGGTCGGGCAGGGCGACCTGGGCACGGCGCTGGTCCTCTTCGCCATCGTGCTCGGTCTGCTCTGGGTGATCGGCGCGCCGGCGAAGCTCTTCCTCGGCTCCGCACTCTCGATCACCGTGCTCGCCTTCGGTCTGGTGACCACCAGCCCGGAGCGGGTGGCCCGGCTCACCAGCTTCCTCAACCCGATCAGCCACTACAGCGGCGACGGCTGGCAGGCCAGCCACGGCTTCTTCGCCCTCGCGACAGGCGGTATCTGGGGAAGCGGGATCGGAGCGAGCAGCCAGAAGTGGGGCGGGCTTCCCGAGGCCTATACCGACTACATCTTCGCCATCATCGGCGAGGAGTTCGGGCTGTTCGGCACCCTGGTGGTGCTGGGCCTGTTCGTGGTCCTCGCCTACGCGGGCATTCGGATCGCGAGCCGGACTCCCGACGCGTTCGTGCGCTACGCGTCGTGCGGGATCGTCGTGTGGCTGCTCGGCCAGGCCATCATCAACATCGGGATGGTGCTCGGCCTGCTCCCGGTGATCGGCATACCGCTGCCGCTGATCTCCTATGGCGGATCGGCCCTGCTCCCCACCCTGATCTCGCTCGGCCTGCTGTTGTCGTTCGCCCGGACCGAGCCGGGTGCCGACGCCGCCCTGCGGGCTCGGCGACGGTCGCGCCGAAGCCTGCTGACCGTCCTGCGCGGACGCTAGGTCACTGCCGATGCGGGTACTCCTGGCCGGGGGTGGCACGGCTGGCCATACGTCACCGTTGATCGCCACGGCCGACGCGCTGCTGCGCCTGGCGCCGGGCACCGAGATCACCTGCCTGGGCACCGCGCGGGGCATCGAGACGCGGGTCATCCCCAAGGCGGGCTACCCCCTCGAGCTGATCCCGTCGGTGCCGCTTCCCCGCACGGCCTCGATGGACCTGCTGAGGGTCCCGAGTCGCCTGCGCGGCGCGGTTGTCGCGACCCGTGCGGTGATCGACCGGGTGTGTCCCGACGTCGTCGTCGGGTTCGGAGGATACGTCTGCACACCGGCCTACGTAGCGGCGCGTCGAGCGCGGGTACCGCTGGTCATCCACGAGGGCAATGCGCTCCCCGGTCTCGCCAACCGCCTCGGCGCCCGCTTCTGCACCCGGCTCGTGGCGACGTCGTTCCCGCAGACGAGGCTGCGCCACGCCAGGTTCATCGGCCTGCCGATCAGGCGGGCGATCTCGATGCTGGACCGCGCGGCACGTCGGGAGGAGGCCCGCAAGCACTTCGGCCTGGACCCTGAGCTGCCGACGCTGCTCGTGACCGGCGGATCGCAGGGAGCGCGGCGGATCAACGACGCGGTCGGTCCCGCCGCGGGCGAGCTCGGCGCGGCTGGGATCCAGGTGTTGCATGTGAGCGGCCCGCTCGGCCAGGTCGACGTGGCCGAGCGTCCGGGCGATGCGCCGCCCTACGTCGTGGTGCCGTTCGTCGAGGAGATGGAGCTCGCCTACGCCGCCGCCGACCTGGCCGTCGGCAGGTCCGGCGCCAACTCCGTCACCGAGGCCGCCGCCGTCGGTCTCCCGGCCGTCTTCGTGCCGCTCCCGATCGGCAACGGCGAGCAGGCGCTCAACGCTGCCGCCGTGGTCGCTGCCGGGGGGGCGATCGTTGTCGCCGACGGTGACTTCACGCCGCAGTGGGTACGCCAGCACGTGGTGGCGCTGATGGCCGATCCGGAATTGCTGGCGTCGATGAGCCGGGCGGCTCGCGGGCTGCTGCGCGGCGACGCCGACGACGCGCTCGCCTCGATGGTGCTCGAGGCCGCCGGGTGAAGGTCGACGTACCCGACGACATCGTGGCCGCAGAGGAGCTCGGCCGGGTCCACTTCGTCGGCATCGGAGGGGCGGCGCTGTCGGGCCTGGCCCGCATCATGGTCGCTCGCGGCGTCGACGTGAGCGGCAGTGACGCCAAGGACTCCGCCGCCCTGGAGTCCCTGCGCGCTCTGGGCGTCGCCTGCTACGTCGGCCACCGTCCGGACCAGGTCGAGGGCGCCGACACGGTCGTCGTGTCGACGGCGATCCCCGAGACCAACCCGGAGGTGGTCCGAGCCCGCGCGCTCGGGCTGCGGCTGTGGCCGCGATCTGCGGCGGTCCAGGCGGTGCTGCTGGGCCGTGACGCCGTGGTCGTGACCGGTACCCACGGCAAGACCACGACGACGTCGATGCTGGTCACCGCGCTACTCGCCTGCGGCGCCGACCCGTCGTACGCCATCGGGTCCACGCTCAACACCTCCGGCCTGAACGCCGCGGCGGGCGTCGGCCGCCTCTTCGTGGTCGAAGGTGACGAGAGCGACGCAGCCATCCTCGTCTACACCCCGCTCGGAGCGGTCGTCACCAACATCGACGCCGACCATCTCGACCACTTCGGGACCGCCCAGGCGTACGCCGCGGTCTTCGACGAGTTCCTCGACCGGCTGCGCGCCGGGGGTTTCCTCGTCTGCGTTGTCGACGACCCGGGAGCGGCTCGGCTCGCGACGGTCGCCGAGGACCACGACGTCACCGTGGTACGGGTCGGACTGACCGCCGGCAGCGACCTGCAGGCTCGGGACCTGGTGTTCGCCGGGCCCGGCTCGGAGTTCGACGTCTTCCGGGGCGGCAGCCGCCTCGGTGCCGTCCATCTGCAGGTGCCGGGGGTCAGCTACGCCACGGACGCCCTCGCCGCGCTCGCGGCGGGGCTGGAGCTCGGCTTCGGCTTCGACGACCTGGCGGCCGGGCTGGCGTCTTTTCGCGGCAGCGGCCGACGGATGGAGCTGCGGGGCGAGGCTGCCGGTGTGAGAGTCTTCGACAGCTACGCCCACCACCCGACCGAGATCGCCGCCGATCTCGCCGCGGCACGAGGGATCGCTGGATCCGGGCGTCTCGTGGTCTGTTTCCAACCGCACCTGTTCAGCCGTACCCGGATCTTCGGCGAGGCGATGGGTCTCGCCCTCGGCGCCGCCGACGAGGTCGTCGTGATGGACGTGTATGCCGCGCGCGAGGGGCCCGAGCCCGGTGTGGACGGCTCCGTCGTCAGCCGGGCTGTGCCGCTCGGCACCGACCACGTGGTCTTCGAGCCGGCCTGGAGCCTGGCGGGGGAGAGAACGGCCGAACGGGCAGGTCCCGGCGACCTGGTCCTGACGCTCGGCGCCGGCGACGTGACGGATGTGGCCGAAGTGGTGTTGGCGCTGCTCGGCATCCGAGGAACTCAGAGAGAGGTAGCTCGATGAGCTCGAGCGACACCGTGTCCAGATTCAACCGGAGGCGACTCACCACGAAGCTGGTGGCGCTTCGTCCGATGCTCATCGGGGCTGCGGTGGTCGCGCTCGCGGGGTTCGGAGCCTGGGTCGTGCTGTTCTCGTCCTGGCTGGCCGCACAGCACGTGTCGGTCGTGGGCGAGAGCACGCTGTCTGCTCAGACCGTCCAGGCCGCAGCTGACGTCTCCATCGGTACGCCGCTGGTGCGCCTCGACGTCGGCCAGATCCAGGCGCGCGTCGCTGCCCTGCCGGCCGTCCGGTCGGTCACGGTCCGGCGGTCATGGCCGGACACGGTGTCGATCTCCATCACGGAACGGACAGCGGTCGCGGCGATCCACCGGAATGGGAGCTGGTGGGTCCTCGACGACCAGGGGGTGCTCTTCCGTACGACCCCGGCACGCGACCGCGGGGTGCCAGTGATCGCCGTGCCGAGGAAGGCCGGCGCCGACGCCGTCCGCGAGGCCGCCACCGTCGTCGGTTCGCTCCCGGCGGCGATGTTGGCCGAGACGAAGCGGCTCACCGCCTCGTCGATGGACTCGATCACGCTGCGACTCAAGGACAAGACCAGCGTGGTGTGGGGTAGCTCGGCAGAGTCTCACCTTAAGGTAGAGGTTGCACAAGCGCTGCTGGCCCATACCAAGGCGCGCATCTACGACGTCAGTGTTCCGGAGCAGCCAGCCACCTCACGGTGAGGGTCCGACACGCCCAGAAGCAACATCATGCACACCGCTGGCGTGTCGGTTGCCTGTCGCGCGCGCGGTGACCTAGGGTTTCTGGTACGACGACGTGGGCAGCACTGCCCTCCTGATGAAGCGCTCTAACTCTCAACGTGAGAGACAGAGTCTCACCTGAGGGCAGGGTTGATCGCGATTCGCTCTCTTCCCCTGCAGCTGTACCGCGGTGCCCGCAAGGCGCCGCCTGTCCAGGTGGTCGTCGCTGACGGCTCCCCCGAATCTCCTCGAGAGGCACCCGTCGTGGCTGCACCGCAGAACTATCTAGCGGTTATCAAAGTTGTCGGAATCGGTGGCGGTGGCGTCAACGCCGTCAACCGGATGATCGAGGTCGGGCTTCGTGGGGTGGAGTTCATCGCCATCAACACCGACGCTCAGGCCCTGCTCATGAGTGACGCCGACGTCAAGCTCGACATCGGCCGGGAGCTCACCCGCGGGTTGGGCGCCGGAGCCAACCCGGACGTCGGTGCGCAGGCCGCCGACGACCACTCCGAGGAGATCGAGGAGGTCATGAAGGGCTCCGACATGGTCTTCGTGACCGCTGGCGAGGGTGGTGGCACCGGCACCGGTGGGGCGCCGGTGGTCGCCCGCATCGCCCGCTCGCTCGGAGCGCTCACGATCGGCGTGGTCACCCGCCCCTTCGCCTTCGAGGGCCGGCGCAGAGCGAACCAGGCAGAGGAGGGGATCGCCTCGTTGCGCGAGGAGGTCGACACTCTCATCGTCATCCCCAACGACCGACTGCTGTCCATCTCGGACCGAAGCGTGAGCATCCTCGACGCGTTCAAGCAGGCCGACCAGGTGCTCCTGCAGGGCGTCTCGGGCATCACCGACCTGATCACCACCCCCGGCCTGATCAACCTGGACTTCGCCGACGTGAAGTCGGTGATGTCCAACGCCGGGTCCGCCCTGATGGGCATCGGCCGTGCGAACGGCGAGGACCGTGCGGTCGTCGCCGCCGAGATGGCGGTGTCGAGCCCGTTGCTGGAAGCGTCGATCGACGGCGCCCATGGAGTGCTGCTGTCGATCTCGGGCGGGTCCGACCTCGGCTTGTTCGAGATCAACGAGGCGGCCGCGCTGGTGTCTCAGGCCGCCCACGCCGAGGCCAACATCATCTTCGGTGCCGTGATCGACGACGCGCTCGGCGACGAGGTGCGCGTGACCGTGATTGCGGCCGGCTTCGACGGTGGCATGCCCAAACGCCGTGACCAGAGTCAGCCCGCTCTGCGGCGGGAGACGCAGCCGGAAGCGGCGCAACCTCAGCAGCAGGCTCAGCCGGCGGCGCAGCGACCGGCCCCGAGCTACCAGCCTGCTCAGAGCTACCAGCAGGCCCCGGCGGCGCAGACACCACCAGCCCAGCGCCAGCCTCGCCCGATCCCGTTCGACGACAACGAGGACCTCGACGTCCCGGACTTCCTCAAGTAGTCGGTGTTCGCCAGCCGGCATGCCACTCGTGGCGACGCCGGGACGGTCCAGGTGGCCTTCACGGACCGTCACGGTGGGACCTCCACGGCCCCGTACGACTCCCTTGACCTCGGGGACCGTCGTGGGGTCGACCCGGACATGCTCACGGTGAACCTGGGGCTGGTCGCGCACGCCCTGGATGTGTCGCGGCTGACGCTGATGGGGCAGGTGCACGGTCGCAAGGTCCAGGTCGTGCGCATGTCCGACAGCTCCGGCGTCGAGGTCGTGCCCGGCTGCGACGCGCTGGTCACCACGGCCCGCGACGTCGCCTTGGGCGTCCGCGTGGCCGACTGTGTCCCCGTCGTGCTCGCCGACATCGACCGAGGAGTCGTCGGTGTGGCGCACGCCGGCCGCCGAGGCGTCGTCTACGGGGTGGTGCAGGCGACCATCGATGCGATGGCGGGTCTCGGAGCCGCGCAGATCGAGGCATGGGTCGGACCACACGTCTGCGGTGGCTGCTACGAGGTCCCGGCCGAGCTGCGCTCAGAGGTGGCGTCGACCAGCCCGGCCGCCTTCGCCTGCACCACCAGGGGCACCGCGTCCCTCGACCTGGGTGCTGCGGTGGCGGCCCAGCTGTGCAGGTCCGGCTGCGTCGTCCACGACGTGAGCCGGTGCACACGGGAGTCGGCCGACCTGTACTCGTACCGTCGCGATGGTGCCAGCGCCGGCCGGTCGGCGGGCCTGGTCGTGCTCAGGAGCGGCAACGATGGCTGACTCCCGCCGCGACGAGCTCGAGCTACGGCTACGGACCGTGCAGGAGCGGATCGGGTCGGCCGCCGAGGCCTCCGGACGCTCTCGCGACGACATCGTGCTCGTGGTGGTGACGAAGACCTGGCCGACCAGCGACATCCGGCTCCTGCACGGGCTCGGTGTCCGCAACATCGGCGAGAACCGCCACCAGGACGCGGAGCAGAAGGTCGCCGAGCTCGCCGACCTGAGTCTGTGCTGGCACTTCATCGGGCAGATCCAGTCGAACAAGGCGGCCCGTATCGCCGCCTACGCCGACGTCGTGCACTCCGTTGACTCCGTCCGGGTGGCCGAACGCCTCGGCGGGGGCGCCGAGCAGGACGGCCGGAGCATCGACTGCTTCGTCCAGGTCAGCCTGGACACCCAGGCCGGGCGGTCAGGCCGCGGCGGGGTCACCGACGAGCAGCTGGACGACGTCGCGGGTGCCGTCGACGATGCGCCGGGGCTGAGGCTGCTGGGCCTGATGGGCGTCGCGCCACAGCAGGGGGACGCCCGGTCTGCGTACGAAAGCCTGGTCCGGATGAGCCGGCGGCTGACGGACCACTACCCCGCGGCGACAGCGATATCGGCGGGGATGAGCGGGGACTTCCCGCTGGCCATCAGGGCCGGGGCGACACACGTGCGTGTCGGCAGCGCGGTACTGGGTGAGCGCACGGCGCTCCGGTAGTGTCGCGGATGTCGGCGGCGAGTCGCTGCACAGTTCCTTCGTACGCAGTACTGGCTCTGGGCTTGCCCTGCTGTTTGGGGCAGCTCCAGTCGGTAGGCATCATCAAGACGGCATTGTCGAGCTAGGTGGAGGCATCGAGGTCATGGCGGGCGGAATGCGCAAGGTTGGGGTCTACCTGGGCCTGCTCGAGGACAGCGACCGCTATGAGGACGACTACGACGTCGACGACGTCCCGCAGCAGCCGTCCGGCAGCTCTGTCGCGCGACCCGTGAAGGCGGTCCGCGACGAGCATCCCGCAGCCGTCTCGTCTCTGGCGGAGCGGCGGCAGCCGGTTGGCGTCGTCGCCGAGCTGTCCAGGATCACCACCCTGCACCCGCGGACGTACAACGAGGCGCGCACGATCGGTGAGCATTTCCGCGAGGGGATCCCGGTCATCATGAACCTGTCGGAGATGGACGACAGCGACGCGAAGCGGCTGGTCGACTTCTCAGCCGGCCTGGTGTTCGCGGTGCGCGGCTCGATCGAGCGGGTCACCAGCAAGGTCTTCCTGCTCTCGCCGCCGAATGTCTCGGTCGCCGCGGAGGACAAGCAGCGCATCGCTGAGGGCGGCTTCTTCAACCAGAGCTGATCGTCGGAGCTGATGCACAGTCTCGGTTGACAGCCTCGTTCAACCCGAGCCGAGCTGCACGGAACCGGCCTCGGCGCCGATTAGGCTGGGCTCGTGGTCCTCGTCGGAAGCATCATCGAAATCGTCCTGTGGACCTATCTGCTACTCATCTGGACGCGCATCGTCGTCGACTGGGTCCAGGTGTTCGCTCGCTCCTGGCGGCCGAACGGGCCCGCCCTCGTCGGCCTCGAGATCGTCTACTCGGCCACCGACCCGCCCATCCGGGCGCTCCGGCGGATGATCCCGCCGCTCAGGCTGGGCTCTGCCACCATCGACTTGTCCATCCTGATCGTGCTGGTGCTGTGCCTGGTGCTGCGCTACGTGAACATGAGGACCCTGCTCAGCGGCTGACGCCGAGCCCGAGCGTGGTCGACGCGATCAAGTGTCCCGCCGTCCCCGCGCTGGAGTACGGTATGGCCGCGGCCACCACCGGGTGGCCGAATGGCCCAAGGACTACCAAAAGGTGAGCTCATGACGTTGACACCCGAGGACGTTCACAAGAAGACGTTCACGCCCGTCCGACTCCGCGAGGGGTACGACATGGGGGAGGTCGACCAGTTCCTCGACGAGGTCGAGGTCGAGCTCACCAGGCTGCACGCCCAGAACGACGACCTCCGGTCGAAGCTCGGTGACACGTCTTCGCCGTCAGCGGATGCGCCGGACGGGGTCGTCACCAGCCCGGTGAAGGCCGTCGCCGGGTCGGCGCCGGTAGCGGCGAGGGTGGGCACGATCGGCGAGGCATCGGGCGCGGCGGCGAGGTTGCTGGAGATCGCGGCCCAGAATGCCGATCAGCTCGTCGCCGAGGCGCAGGGCGACGCGGACAGGATCCTTGGTGAGGCCACGGTGAAGGCCGAGCGGCTCGACGCGGAGTCCAGAGCCGCCGCCGAGCGGCTCGAGGCGGAGGCCAAGACGCAGTCGGACAGCCAGGCGGCGGAGCTGGCGCAACGGCGGCAGGACCTGCTGGGAGCGTTGGAGTCGGACAAGGAAGCCCTGTCTGGCGAGCTCGAGGAGCTGCGGTCCTTCGAGCGCGAGTATCGCAGCCGGCTGCGGGCCTACTTCGAGAACCAGCTGCGAGCCCTGGACGGTGAAGGCGGCGGCGACGAGACCCCCCTGTCCCCGGTCGCCGGGCCGGGCGACGACGTACCCCCGCCCGAGACCGAGTCGCCTCCGCCAGGGCGGCTGTCGGAGCTGCTGAGCGAGGATCCCCCGGACTAGCCGATCCACCCCTCCCGCCGAGGGCTCGTCAGCGTTTGGTCAGTGCTTGCTGACGGCAAAGGTCAGTCCCAGCTCGGGGCTGACCACGCCGTCGGGCACGGAGTCGACATGGGTCAGCTCCATCGCCAGCACCTCGCTGGCGACCAGCCCGCTGTGCTCGCTGAGCGCCTCGGCCGCAGGTCCCTGACCGGACCAGGCGAGCGTGATCCGGTCAGCGACGTGGAGCCCGGCAGTCTTGCGGGCCTCCTGGACGAAGCGGATGATCTCGCGTGCCAGCCCTGCTCGAACCAGCTCGGGAGTCAACGTCAGGTCGAGGGCGACGGTTTCGCCGTGCTCGTTGATCACCGACCACCCTGCCCGCGGCCGCTCGGAGATCGTGACCTCCTCGGCGGACAGCTCGACCTCGCCCTGGAAGGCGACGGTCGTCGACCCCGACACCGCCAGGTCACGAGCCAGCCGGGTCGCGTCGCTGGCCGCGATCGCGGCTGCCACCTGTGGGGTCTGGCTGCCGAAGCGCTTTCCCAGCGCCCTGAAGTTCGCTTTGGCCACGTAGTCGACCAGGTCACCCGCGGAGGCGAACGACTCGACGTCGGTGACGTTCAGCTCGGCCGCGACCTCACGACGCAGGTCCTCCCCGAGCCGTTCGTAGGAGGCCGTCGGGATCAGGACTCTCGAGAGCGACTGTCGGGTCTTGACCTTGGCCTCGGCGCGGGCGGCCCGGCCGAGCTCGACGAGCCGTCGCGTGAGCGCCATCGCCTCCTCGAGATGGTCGTCGACCAGGTGGCTGTCGGCCGACGGCCAGTCGGCCCGGTGGACGGAGTCCGGTGCGGTCGGGTCGACCGTGCGGACGAGGTCCTGCCAGACCCGTTCGGTGACGAAGGGGACGAGCGGCGCGAGCAGCCGGGTGAGCACTTCCAGCGTCTCGTGCAGCGTGGCCAGCGCCGCCGGGTCGCCGTCCCAGAAGCGCCGTCGTGAGCGGCGGACGTACCAGTTGGACACGTCGTCGACGAACCCCGCGAGGAGCTGCCCCGCGCGCTGGGTGTCGAACACCTCCAGGGCGGCGGTCACGTCGCGGGTCAGCCGGTTGCGTCCTGAGACCAGCCAGCGGTCCAGCGCGGGGCGGCCGGCTACGTCGGGAGCCACGTCTGCCGGAGTCCAGCCGTTGGCCCTGGCGTAGAGCGCCTGGAACGCCACGGTGTTCCAGTAGGTGAGGAGAACCTTGCGGACGATCTCCTGCAGGTTCCCGTGCCCGAGCCGCCGCGCCGCCCACGGCGATCCGGACGCGGCCATGAACCAGCGCAGCGCGTCGGCCCCATGGCGCTCCATCAGCGGCATCGGCTCGAGGATGTTGCCCAGGTGCTTGGACATCTTGCGGCCGTCCTCTGCGATCAGCAGCCCGAGGCAGACGACGTTCTCGTACGACGACCGGTCGAAGACCAAGGTGCTGACGGCCATCAGGGAGTAGAACCAGCCTCGAGTCTGGTCCAGCCCCTCGCAGATGAACTGCGCCGGGAAGGCCACCTCGAACGCGGCCTGCGAACCCTCGGCGTGCGGGTACCCCCACTGGGCGAACGGCATCGACCCTGAGTCGTACCAGGCGTCGATCACCTCGGCCACCCGCCGGAACGTCCCCGCCACGCCCGGCAGGGTGAAGGTCACGTCGTCCACGAACGGCCGGTGTGGATCCAGGGCGCTCAGGTTGCGCCCCGCCAGGTCACCGAGCTCGGCGAGCGACCCGACGCAGACCAGCCGGCTCGGGTCCAGGTCGTTGCGCCAGATCGGGAGCGGGGTGCCCCAGTACCGTGTCCGCGACAGCGACCAGTCGACGTTGTTGTCGAGCCAGTCGCCGTACCTGCCCCACTTGATCGTGCCGGGATACCACGTCGTCCGCTCGTTCTCGCGCAGAAGCGCGTCCTTGACCGCCGTCGTGCGGATGTACCAGGCGGGCAAGGCGTAGTAGAGCAACGGGGTGTGACAGCGCCAGCAGTGCGGGTAGGAGTGCTCGTAGGAGACGTGGCGGAACAGCAGTCCGCGAGAGTCGAGGTCGCGGACCAGATCGGTGTCTGCGTGCTTGAAGAACTGGCCCCCGACCAAGCCGATGCCCTCGTCGAAGTGGCCGTCGCGGCGGACCGGGTTGACCACGGGCAGACCGTACGCCTGCGCGACCTCCATGTCCGGCGCCCCGAACGCCGGGGCCTGGTGGACCAGCCCGGTGCCGTCCTCGACGGTGACATAGTCAGCGAGCACCACGACGTGGGCCGGCTCGTCGAAGGCGACCAGGTCGAATGGTCGAGAGTAGCTCCAGTGCTCCATCTCGCGGCCGCTCAAACGCGACTCGACCGTCCAGCCCTCGCCGAGGACGGCCTCGAAGAGGGGCTCGGCGACGACCACGGTGTCGTTGCCATCGGTGGCCACCAGATACGTGACGCCAGGGTTGACCGCAACAGCCGTGTTGGACACCAGGGTCCACGGGGTCGTCGTCCAGACCAGCAGCGCGGCACGCCCCGCGAGCGGCCCCGAGGTGAGCGGGAACCGGACGTAGACCGATGGGTCGACCACGGTCTCGTACCCGCCCGGCTGGCCGAGCTCATGGTCGGACAGCGCCGTCTCGCAGCGCGGGCAGTACGGCGAGACTCGGAACGACTCGTCGAGCAGGCCCACGCTGAAGATCTGCTTCAGCGACCACCAGACGCTCTCGATGTAGGAGGCGTCCATGGTGCGGTAGGCAGCGGCGTTGTCGACCCAGTATGCCATCCGCTCCGTCATGGCCACGAAGTCGGCCGTCGACCGCTGGACCGACTCGCGGCACCTGGCGTTGAACTCCGCGATGCCGTACGCCTCGATCTGCCGCTTGCCGGACAGGCCGAGCTCCTTCTCGACGCCCACCTCCACATGCAGGCCCTGGCAGTCCCAGCCCGCTTTGCGGTCCACACGGAACCCTTGCATCGTCTTGAAGCGCGGAAAGACGTCCTTGAAGACCCGGGCCTCGACATGGTGCGCGCCGGGCTTTCCGTTGGCGGTCGGCGGCCCTTCGTAGAACGTCCAGCGCGGGGCGTCTGCCCGGTCGCGCAACGACTGCGCGAAGGTGTCGTTGTCCCGCCAGAAGGCGAGGATCTCGTGCTCGAGGAGAGGCAGGTCGACCGCGGGTGGGATCACCGGGTAGGTAGGCACCTGGTCAGTCTCCCCTCTCCGGGGCCCGACTTTCGCAGCGGATGACCGACATAGGTGATTTGTAGTGAGTCAGCCACTCTGCGTGAGAGTCACGCCGGCCGCAGGCGGCGACGGCCGCCTGACGAGACATTTGGCCTCGGGCAAATATCGGCCTATCCTCTCCGCACCTCAAGACATGGGGCACAAGGTCGTCAGGAGAGTCACATGGCTGCCAAGAAGACGGCTACCGCCGTAGGCAACGTCGCCGACCAGCTGGAGGTCCGGGAGGGAGAAGATCCCTGGACGCCGGACGAGGTCGACGAGGTTCGCTCGACCCTGGAGGCCGACGTGGAGCGGCTGCGCTCCGAGATCGCCGCCGCCGAGACCGAGATCGGTCACCTGCTTCGTGAAGGCGGCGAGGGAGCCGGCAACGACCAGGCCGACGTCGGGTCCAACACGTTCGAGCGCGACCACGAGATGTCGATGGCCAAGAACGCCCGCGCCAACCTGGAGCTGGTCGAGCTGGCCATCCAGCGCGTCGACGCGGGCACGTACGGCATCTGCGAGTCATGCAGCCGCCCCATCGGCAAGATGCGGTTGCAGGCATTCCCCCGTGCCACACTGTGCATGGAATGCAAACAACGCCAGGAGCGCCGCTGAGCGACACATCGCGGCCGTCCACCAGGGTCTCGAGCCGGCGCACGCTGGCCGTCTGGGCGGGCGTCGCGGTCACCGCCTACATGCTCGACCAGGTCACCAAGTGGTGGGCTGAGCACTCCTTGACCGAGGGGCAGCCCAAGGACGTCGTCGGCAGCCTGTTCCGGCTCGACCTGAGCCACAACGCCGGCGCGGCCTTCAGTACCGGGACCAGCTACACGTTCGTGCTGACGCTCGTCGCGCTGGCGGTGGTCGCCGTGTGTATCCGGATGGCCCGGCGCCTCGGAAGCGTTGGCTGGGCCGTGGCCCTCGGACTCGTGCTGGGTGGGGCGCTGGGCAACGTCACCGATCGGCTCCTCCGGGCACCCTCGCCCTTCCACGGCCACGTCGTCGACTTCTTGGAGGTGCCGCATTGGCCCATCTTCAACGTCGCAGACTCGTCGATATCGATCGCCGCGGTGCTGTTCGTCGTGCTCAGCCTGCGCGGTGTCCGGCTCGACGGGTCGATCGACGGCGAGCGCAGTGCTGGAGCCGACCGCGCCCGGGGCGACGGCGACGGTAGCGCCGCGGACATCCCATGAGCTCCGATCGCCCGCTGAAGGTCCTCTACGTACCCGAGGGTCTCGCGGGTGAGCGGGTGGACGCCGCGATCTCCCGGATGTTCGGCCTGTCGCGCACCAAGGCGGCCGAGATCGTGGCCGCCGGCGGCGTCACGATCGACGGGGTGTCGCCTGCGAAATCGGACCGGGTCGAGGAGGGCGCCTTCCTCGAGGTGGCCATCCCGATGGCCGTACCCGCGGCCGAGGTGGTGCCGGAGATGGTCGCCGGCCTCGGCATCGTGTACGACGACGACGCGTTCGTAGTGGTGGACAAGCCGGTCGGAGTTGCGGCCCACCCCAGCGTCGGCTGGACCGGCCCGACCGTGCTCGGCCACCTCGCCGGCGCCGGCTTCCGCATCTCCACGTCGGGTGTTCCCGAGCGGCGCGGCGTGGTCCAGCGCCTGGACGTCGGCACCAGCGGGCTGATGGTCGTGGCCAAGTCCGAGCACGCGTACTCCGTGCTCAAGCGTGCCTTCAAGGCCCGCACCGTCGACAAGACCTACCACGCACTCGTGCAGGGCCACCTGGACCCGTTCCGGGGGACCGTCGACGCCCCGATCGCCCGTCACACCAAGCACGACTACAAGTTCGTGGTCCGCTCCGACGGCAGGCACAGCGTCACGCACTACGAGACGCTCGAGGCGCACCGGTTCGCCTCCTTGCTGGAGATCAAGCTCGAGACCGGGCGTACCCACCAGATCAGGGTGCACATGAGCGCGCTCCACCACCCCTGCGTTGGTGACCTCACCTATGGCGCGGACCCCGTGCTGGCTCGGCGGGTGGGGCTCGAGCGGCAGTGGCTGCATGCCGTCCGGCTCGGGTTCACCCACCCTGACACCGACGAGTGGGTCGAGTTCCAGTCGCCGTACCCCGCCGACCTCGACCACGCCCTCGACGTCATCCGGCTCGCCGACTGATCTCCCGGCCGCCCGGACTCCCCGGCCGCCGGCCGCCGGCCAAGAATCTCCTTCGGCGCGCCGCCCAGGATCGGGGAGTGTCGGAGCTCGGCGCCATCTTTGGCGGCGTAGGCTGTGACACCTTCCCCGGATACCCGCCGCGATCCCCACTGTCGCGGCCGGTCGACGACGCCGCAGGGCGACGCTGCCGTCCGATCACGGACGCCGCGGCCCACTGAGAGGAGAGCCCCCCGACCATGTCGAGCAGCGCGTCGTTCGTGCACCTCCACGTGCACACGGAGTTCTCCATGCTCGACGGCGCCGCTCGCGTCGGCGAGCTGCTCGACGAGACCGTCCGGATGGGCATGCCGGCGCTGGCCATCACCGACCACGGCAACATGTTCGGCGCCTACGAGTTCTACAGCGCCGCCCGAGCGCGCGGGGTCAAGCCGATCATCGGGGTCGAGGCCTACGTGACGCCGGGCACCAGCCGGTTCGAGCGCCGGCGGGTCAGGTGGGGCAACGGCGGCAGCGACGACGTCTCAGGAGGCGGCGCCTACACCCACGCCACCTTGCTGGCGTCGTCCACGGAAGGCATGCACAACCTCTTCACGCTGTCGTCGCGGGCCTCCATCGAGGGTCAGTACTACAAGCCGCGGATGGACCGCGAGCTGCTCGAGCAGTACTCTGCCGGGCTCATCGCGACCACCGGCTGCCCGTCCGGCGAGGTCCAGACGCAGCTTCGGCTCGGCAACTATGACGCAGCGCGCCAGGCCGCCTCGGACTTTCGCGACATCTTCGGCGCCGACAACTACTTCCTGGAGCTGATGGACCACGGTCTGAGCATCGAGAGCAGGGTCCGCGCGAACCTGCTTCGGCTGGCCAAGGAGCTGTCCCTGCCCCTCGTCGCCACCAACGACCTGCACTACACCAGGCGCGAGGACGCCGCCAGCCACGAGGCACTGCTCTGTGTGCAGTCCGGCTCGACCATGAACGACCCCGACAGGTTCAAGCTCGATGGCGACGGCTACTACCTCAAGAGCCCCGACGAGATGCGCGACATCTGGCGAGACTTCCCCGAGGCCTGCGACAACACCTTGCTGATCGCCGAGCGCTGCCAGGTCTCCTTCGCCGAGGGCCGCAACCTGATGCCCCGATTCCCCGTCCCCGCCGAGGAGACCGAGGAGACGTGGTTCGTCAAGATGGTCGAGACGGGGCTCGAGACGAGATACCCCGGCGGCGTCACCGGTGAGGTCCGCAGCAGGGCGGACTTCGAGGTGAGCGTCATCTTGCAGATGGGGTTCCCCGGCTACTTCCTCGTCACCGCCGACTGCATCGGATGGGCTCGGGCCAACGGGATCCGGGTCGGCCCGGGTCGCGGTTCGGCGACCGGCTCGCTGGTGGCGTACGCCATGGGGATCACGGAGCTGGACCCGCTCGAGCACGGTCTGCTGTTCGAGCGGTTCCTGAACCCGGAGCGGATCTCGATGCCCGACATCGACATCGACTTCGACGAGCGCCGGCGCGGTGAGGTGATCCGCTACGTCAACGCCAAGTACGGCGAGGACAGGGTCGCCCAGGTCGTCACCTATGGCACCATCAAGGCCAAGCAGGCCGTCAAGGACTCCTCGCGCGTGCTCGGCTACCCCTTTGCCATGGGTGAGCGGATCACCAAGGCAATGCCCGCACCGGTGATGGGCAAGGACATCCCGGTCAACGACATCTTCGATCCCAGCCACAAACGGTATGGCGAGGCCACCGAGTTCCGGGCCTTGTACGAAGGCGACGCGGACGTCCGCAGGATCGTCGACACCGCCCGTGGTCTGGAAGGTCTGAAGCGTCAGTGGGGCGTTCACGCCTGTGCGATGATCATGTCCAACGCGCCGCTGATCGACAACATCCCGATCATGCGGCGTGAGCAGGACGGCGCCACGATCACCCAGTTCGACTACCCGACCTGCGAGGCGCTCGGGCTACTGAAGATGGACTTCCTCGGACTGCGCAACCTCACCGTGATCTCCGACGCCCTCGACAACATCGAGGCCAACCGCGGCGAGCGGATCGAGGTCGAGGCCCTGACGTTCGACGACCCTGCCACCTATGAGCTGCTAGGACGCGGTGACACCCTGGGCGTCTTCCAGCTCGACGGCACCGCCATGCGCTCGCTGCTGCGCTCCATGAGGCCCGACTGCTTCGACGACATCACCGCCGTCCTCGCGCTCTACCGGCCGGGCCCGATGGCCACCAACGCGCACAACGACTACGCGGACCGCAAGAACCACCGCCAGCAGGTCGTCCCGATCCACCACGAGCTCGCTGAGCCGCTGGCCGAGGTGCTGGGCGAGACCCACGGTCTGGTGGTCTACCAGGAGCAGGTGATGGCGCTGGCACAGCGGGTGGCGGGATACTCGCTGGCCAGCGCAGACCTGCTCCGTCGGGCCATGGGCAAGAAGAAGAAGGCCGAGCTGGAGCAGCAGTACGAGTCGTTCTCCGGCGGGATGGCCGAGCGCGGATACTCCCGAGCAGCGGTCAAGGCGCTGTGGGACACCCTGCTGCCGTTCTGCGACTACGGCTTCAACAAGAGCCACGGGGCGGGCTACGCCGTCGTGTCCTACTGGACGGCGTACCTGAAGGCGCGCTACCCGGCCGAGTACATGGCGGCCCTGCTCACCAGTGTCCGCGACGACAAGGACAAGTCGGCCGTCTACCTCAACGAGTGCCGCCGGATGGGCATCAAGGTGCTTCCGCCGGACGTCAACGAGTCCGCCGACGACTTCACCCCCGTCGGGACCGACATCCGGTTCGGGCTGGCGGCGATCCGCAACGTCGGCCACAACGTCGTCACCGGGCTGCTCGAGGCGCGCACGTCGAAGGGCCGCTTCGCAGACTTCGGCGACTTCATGACCAAGGTGCCGATGATCGTCTGCAACAAGCGGGTGCTGGAGTCGCTGTGCAAGGCCGGTGCGTTCGACTCGCTGGGGTACTCTCGCCGGTCCCTCGTGGCCATCCATGACCACGCCGCCGACCAGTACATCGACCTCAAGCGCAACGAGGCGATCGGGCAGGACTCGCTGTTCGGCGAGCTGGAGGACGACAGCTTCGAGGCCGTCTCGGTCCAGGTGCCCGACCTGGGCGAATGGGACAAGCGGACCCTGCTGGCCTACGAACGCGACATGCTGGGGCTCTACGTCTCCGACCACCCGCTGACCGGGCTCGAGCATGTGCTGGCCCGCGCCAGCGACGTGACCATCGGGCAGCTCGTCACCGAGGAGGACCGGCCTGAGGGCAGCATCGTCACGATCGCGGGCCTGATCACCTCGGTCGTCCGCAAGACCACCAGGAAGGGCGATGTCTACGCCGTGGTGGCCGTCGAGGACCTCGAGGGCGCGGTCAACGTGATGGTCTTCCCCGGCAACTACCAGCAATGGGGCACCCTGCTGATCGAGGACTCGGTGGTCCTCGTCAAGGGGCGCACCAAGCGTGGTCGCGACGAAGAGGTGGAGCTCACCGCCCTGGAGCTCACCGTCCCGGACCTGACCAGGGGGTCGTCCGACGGCCCGGTCATCATCTCGCTCCCGGCGGCGCGGGTCACGCCTGCGGTGGTCGGGCAGCTCAAGGACGTGCTGGCCACCCATCCTGGTGTCGCGGAGGTCCATCTCAGGCTGCAGTCGGCAGGACGCACGATCGTGATGAAGCTCGACCAACGGCTCCGGGTTGCGCCGTCACCCGCCCTGATGGCGGACCTGAAGGCCTTGCTCGGACCAGCCTGCCTGTCCGCGTCGTGAGCTTCCCTTCCGGCGCGATGAGCCGCACGGTCGGCCGACGGGGTCGGGCGTCCTAGCCGCTCGGTCGGCCCGACATAGAATTCCCGCGTGGTGAACTCCGACATCCCCGGCCCGCAACCGCCCAGCATCGGGTTGTACGGCTCCGGCGCCGGCTTCGGGTCGTCGGCCGCCGCGGAGCCCTCCCTACCCTCGCTGACCTGGCGGGACACGTGTCGGTTCGTGCTGGTATCGGCGCTGCTCGGCGCGGTCCTGTCCGTGCCGGCGGCGTTCGTCTGGACCAAGATCGCCAACCCCCCCACTGCGGAGCTGACCAAGCAGGGCGTGTTCCTGGGTGAGGTCCAGCTGAACCAGCAGGCCGAGGTCACCTTGTGGTTCCTCGTGGTCGGGGTTGCCTTCGGCCTGGTCGCAGGCCTGGTGGTCGGCTGGCGCGGTCAGCGCCGCGGGGTCGTCACCGTCGTCGCCGTGATCGTCATGTGCGCCGTCGCCGTGGCTCTGACCGCCTACCTCGGTGTCTCGGTGTTCGGCCCGGACGCCGAGGAGCAGGCCAAGACAGCCGCCCTCGGCGCCCAGATCACGAGCGATCTCAGTATCGGCAGCCCGGTCGTGTATCTCGGCTGGCCGATCGGGGGCATGGTGGGGGCGTGCCTGGCCATCTTCTGGTGGCCGATCCGGACAAACAACCCCAAATAGATCCTCTGGCCGCGTAGCCTCACGCGCAACAGCCGTCCAACCAGGGGTCTCGATGTCCAGCACGCCACCGCCGCCAGCCGCACCGAGCGACCCCCCGTGGCGATCACCGTCCACCCAGCCGATGTACGCGGGTCCGCCCCCCACCCAGCCGATGTACGGGCAGCCGCCACCCCCTCGGGGGCGGGGCCCGAAGATCCTCGTCCTCACGACCGTGCTCGCCGTCCTGCTTGGTGGCGGAGCGTTCGCCTTCTACAAGGCCGACCCACTGCATCTCTTCACGGCGGGGCCGCAGGCCGCCGAGGCGCTGCCCTCCGGAGCGTTGTTCTACGTCGGCGTCGACGCTGACCCCTCGGCCGAACAGAAGATAGCGGCGCTCCGGTTCCTGGACCACTTTCCGGCCTTTCGCCAGAACTCCGGCCTCACCAATGCGAACGCCGACATCCGCGCGACCGTCTTCCAGAAGGCGATCGACTCCGCTGGTTGCACCGGCGTCAGCTACGACGACACCGTCAAGCCCTGGCTGGGCGAGAAGTTCGGGCTGGCCCTGATGCCGGGAGCAACCCAGGGCGACGACCCCAACGCGGTGATCGCCGTCGCGATCTCTGACGAGGCGAAGGCGAAGACAGGACTGTCCGCCCTTTCCTCGTGCGGCGACAAGACGGCCGGGACCACCTTCGGGTACGCGTTCGAGCACGGGTATGTCCTGCTTGCCGAGACCCAAGGCCTGGCCGACACGTACGCCAAGCAGGCGTCATCGTCCTCGCTGGCCGACAACACGAGCTTCACCGACGACATGGACTCGATCGGAGACCTCGGGGTCGCGACGATGTGGGTCGACGTTCACGCTGTCATCGACGCCTACGGGGACCGCGCGGCCGGCAGCGGCGTCACCCAGGACCAGCTGAGCTCGCTGGCGAGTGAGTACCAGCGTGCGGCGGCGACATTCCGGTTCGCCAGCGACCACGTCGAGATCGCGGCCAGTGTTTTCGGCAACACCCCGGACATCAGCCATCACGACAACCAGATCGTCGACCTCCCCGACTCGACGGTCTTCGCCATGTCCGAGGCAGGGGGCTCGGAGCGCCTGAAGGCCTCCTGGGACACCATCAAGAACACGATGACCTCCGACGGTCTCGACGTCGACCAGCAGATCTCCGACTTCGAGACGCGGACCGGGCTGACGTTGCCCGATGACCTGGAGACGCTTCTCGGTGACAACATCCTCTTCTCCCTGGACAGCAACGGCCTGAGCGCGGGCAGCCTGCAGAGCGGTGATGCGAGCCAGCTCAACGCGGGGGTCAGGCTGAGCGGCGACCCGGCGAAGCTGAGCGCGCTGTACGACAAGATCACCAGCCTGATCCAGGACCAGACCGGGCAGCCGCTGACGCTGTCCAAGGCGGACTCGGCCGACGGGATGTCGATCGCCACCAACGACTCGTATGCCTCGTCGCTCGCCGGGATGGACGGGACGCTCGGCGACTCTGCGGCGTTCCGGTCGGTCATCCAGGACGCCTCGAGCAAGGAGTTCGTGCTGTTCTTCGACTGGGACGCCATCGAGCCACAGGTCATCGCCGCGATCCCCGACTCGACCTCGGCGGCGACCCAGGAGGTCATCGACAATCTCAAGGCGCTGCGGGCCATCGGGGTCTCGTCCGAGACCGACGGGAGCTACACCGTCACCACGACCGAGGTGTCGGTCGACGACTGAGGCCGGCTGCCGCAGGCCCGGCCCCGGTGTCGGCCCGTCAGGCGATCAGTTGGCCGACCACTGGGTGCGGAGCAAAGAGGTGGCCGGCAGCGACGGAACGGCTGTGATGGCGCGGATCTCCGACCGCATCATGGCAGTCCCGAGCCTGAGTCGCGTCATCACGTCGGGCGCCTCCAGCAGCGTCTGCCGCTCGGCCAGCGTCAGCACCAACGCGGCCGCCAGCGTGTACGACAGGTCGACGGGGTCGGTCGGTGAGTCGCCTTCGAGGACGTCGTCGCCGCGCATCTGCTCTATCGTCGACCGGTAGACGTTGAAGAGGTTTCCGGCGACGGTCGCGGCGCGGGCGAGGTCGTCCGCCGAGCGCCCGCCGGGGCTGTCCGGCAGCCAGTTCACCGCGGCACGCAAGTAGTCCCGCGACGGGTCGAGGCTCTCCACGTGGAACCGCCGGCGCCCGACCACGACGATCTCGAACGACCCGTCCGGGTTGGCCGTCACATCGGTCACCAAGGCCGCACACCCTGTCCGCTGGATGGTGTGCACCCCGCGCTCCCCGACCTCGTAACCCACCTTGATCGCCACCACCCCGAACTCGCGGGCGGAGTTCGGCGGCAGCGCGATCAGGTCTCGGACGAGCGCCCGGTACCGGTCCTCGAAGATGTAGAGCGGCATCACGATCCCGGGGAACAGCACGGTGTTGAGGGGGAACAACGGAAGCGGCTCGCTCACGCTCCGAACCTAACACCCGGCACCTACACGGGTGCCCTCCTGAGACCGTCGCAGGTCCCGGCGACCCGACTTCTAGACTTGGCCCATGATCAGCACGATCGACATCAGGGGGCGGCAGGAGCCCGGCCGGCGGATCGACTACCGCGACCTGGTTCCGCGCGCGGAATTCGACGTCGACGCAGCCGCCGACGTCGCTCGACCGCTCATCGACGACGTCCGCCGGGAGGGCAAGCCCGCCCTGCTCCGGCAGACATCGAGGTTCGAGCACGTCGAGACCACGCAGGTCAGGGTGCCGGCCTCGGCCCTGGCGGCCGCTCTGGTCAGCCTCGACCCTGAGGTCCGAGCCAGTCTGCAGGAGTCGGCGGCCAGGTTGCGCGCGACCTGCTCCGCGGAGCTGCCCCTGACGGCGAGCACCGACCTGGCGGCTGGCGGCAGGGTCACCCAGCGTCAGGTACCCGTCGGCCGTGTCGGTCTCTACGTGCCCGCGAGCAAGGCGCCGCTCGTCTCGTCTGTCGTCATGAACGTCGTACCCGCCCAGGTCGCGGGGGTCGGCTCCATCGCGCTGGCGAGCCCTGCCCTGCTCGAGCATGGCGGCCTGCCCCACCCCACGATACTCGCGGCGTGCGCCCTGCTCGGCGTCGACGAGGTGTACGCCGCCGGTGGCGCCGGCGCGATCGCGATGTTCGCCTACGGCTACGACGACGCCGACGGGGGCTGCGAGCCGGTCGACCTGGTGACTGGCCCGGCGAACGTCTACGGGGTGGCCGCGAAGCGGCTGCTCCGCGGCCTGGTGGGGATCGACTCCGAGGCCGGGACCACCGAGATCATGATCGTGGCCGACGACAGCGCGGACCCGGTGTACGTCGCTGCCGACCTGATCAGCCAGGCCGAGCACGACCCGGCAGCGGCGAGCATCCTGGTGACCGACTCCGAGGAGCTGGCTGCGGCCGTGGAGCGGGAGCTGGACCGTCAGGTCGCCGGCACCAAGCACGTCGAGCGGGTCACCGCCGCGCTCTCCGGCAGGCAGTCGGCCATCGTCCTCGTCGACGACCTTGACCAGGCTGAAGCAGTGGCGAACGGGTACGCCGCCGAGCACCTGGAGATCCACACCGGCGACGCCGCCGAGCGGGCCGGACGGATCCGCAACGCCGGCGCCGTCTTCGTAGGACCGTATGCACCGGTGTCGCTCGGCGACTACTGCGCCGGCTCGAACCACGTTCTGCCGACAGGCGGATGCGCCTGCCACTCGTCGGGGCTGTCGGTCCGGACATTCCTCAAGACGGTCCAGCTCGTCGACTACTCCGAGGAGGCGCTGCGCGCGGTCTCGGCCCACGTGCTGGCGCTGGCGGACGCGGAGGACCTGCCGGCCCACGGTGACGCCGTCCGGGTGCGCCTCGGACTGCGATGACCGGTCCAGCCGCGCTGCCGGTACGGCCGGAGCTTGTAGGGGCGCAGCCTTACGGGGCGCCCCAGCTCGACGTCGCCGTCCGGCTGAATACGAACGAGAACCCCTACGGCCCGTCCGAGCGAATGGTCCGGGCCATCACCGACTCCGTCGCCACGGTCGCGGCTGAGCTCAACCGCTACCCGGACCGGGAGGCGAGCGCCCTGCGCAGCAACCTTGCCGACTACCTCGGCCATGGGCTCACGGTCGACCGGGTCTGGGCCGCGAACGGGTCCAACGAGATCATGCTGCAGCTGCTCCAGGCGTTCGGCGGCCCCGGGCGGACCGCCCTGTCGTTCGCCCCGACGTACTCGATGTACCCGGAGTACGCCCGGGCGACGTCCACCAGGTGGGTCGCCGGCCAGCGCTCTGAGGCTTTCGAGGTCGAGGTCGAGGCGGCGCTCGAGACGATCCGCGCCGAGAGGCCGAGCGTCGTCTTCATCGCCTCGCCGAACAACCCGACGGGCACGGCCGTCGCGCTCGACACGATCCGGGCACTCTGCGAGGGCGCGCCCGACGCGGTGGTCGTCGTCGACGAGGCGTACGCGGAGTTCCGGCGCGAGGGCACCCCGTCGGCGCTCAGCCTGCTCGACTGCTACCCCAACCTCGCCGTGACCCGGACGATGTCGAAGGCGTTCGCGTTCGCCGGCGGCCGGGTCGGATACCTCGCCTCGACGGCCGAGCTGGTGGACGTGCTTCGCGTCGTCCGGCTGCCCTACCACCTGTCCTCGGTGACCCAGTCCGTGGCGAGGGCGGCGCTGGCCAACGCAGACGAGCTGCTGGCCAGGGTGGCCGACCTGCGAAAGCAGCGCGACCTGACCGTCGACTGGCTCCGCGACCAGGGTCTGCGCGTCGCCGACTCCGACGCCAACTTCGTCCTCTTCGGCACATTCGCCGACAGGCACGCAGTCTGGCAGGGTGTACTGGACCACGGGGTCCTGATCCGCGAGGTCGGCCCCGACGGCTGGCTGCGGGTGTCGATCGGCACCGCCGCCGAGATGGACTCGTTCGCCGATGCGTTGAGCAGCGTGCTCGACCAGGAGGGACCCCGATGACCCGAGCCGCCAGGATCGAGCGGGCGACGAAGGAGTCGAAGGTGCTCGTCGAGCTCGACCTCGACGGCAGCGGGCGCGCCGACATCGCCACCGGTGTCGGCTTCTACGACCACATGCTCGGCTCGCTGGCCCGGCACGCCCTGTTCGACCTGACCGTTGCCGCCGCCGGCGACGTCCAGGTCGACGCCCATCACACCGTCGAGGACGTGGCGATCGTCGTCGGGGAGGCGCTCCGAGAGGCGCTCGGCGACAAGTCCGGCATCCGGCGGTTCGGCGACTCACTGGTCCCGCTCGACGAGGCGCTGGTGCAGTGCGCGGTGGACGTGTCCGGCCGACCCTACTGTGTTCATGTCGGTGAGCCGGAGGGCCAGGCGTACGTCGTCATCGGGGGCTCGTACGTCGGCTCCCTCACCAGGCACGTGTTCGAGTCCCTCAGCGCGCACGCGTCCATCGCCCTGCATGTGCGGGTACTGGCCGGGCGCGACCCGCACCACATCGTGGAGGCGCAGTTCAAGGCGCTGGCCAGGGCGCTTCGCGACGCGGTCCAGCTCGACCCCCGTGAGGGCGGGGTGCCGAGCACGAAGGGCAGCCTGTGAGAAGCCGCCGGGTCGTGCTCTTCGACTACGGCTCGGGTAACCTCCGCTCGGCCGAGCGGGCCCTCGTCCGAGCCGGCGCCGATGTGACCGTGACCTCGGACTATGACGAGGCAATGGGGACGGACGGTCTCGTCGTACCGGGGGTCGGCGCCTTCGGGGCCTGCATGAAAGGCCTGCACGAGGTCCGGGGTCCGGAGATCATCGGCAGGAGGCTGGCCGGCGGGCGCCCGGTCTTCGGCATCTGTGTCGGTCACCAGGTGCTCTTCGAGCGCGGCGTCGAGCACGGAGTGGAGACCGAGGGGTGCGGGGAGTGGCCCGGCACCGTGGAGCTGCTGGACGCCGCCGTGGTGCCGCACATCGGGTGGAACACCGTCGCGGTGCCGGCAGGGTCTGAGCTGTTCGCCGGCGTCGAGACGGAGCGCTTCTACTTCGTGCACTCCTACGCCGTCCGCCGTTGGGACCTCATCGCCAGCCCGATCCTGCGCGCCCCCCTTGTGACGTGGACGACGCACGAGGCCGACCGGTTCGTCGCCGCGGTGGAGAACGGGCCACTGGTCGCGACCCAGTTCCATCCGGAGAAGTCCGGCGACGCGGGAGCCGAAGTGCTGCGCAACTGGGTCCGACATTTATGAGAGCCCGGGCGATCCGTCGCGCGGCACGGGAGGCTGAGTCTGCCGCGGCGGCAGCCGCTCGGTCTCGCCGGGCGG
>JBBSET010000030.1:0-48408 GCA_038239485.1 Propionibacteriales bacterium | reverse complement strand
TATCTGCCGGGACCGCTGCTGTTGGGCTGCCTTGTGATGGGCTTGCTGGGTGGCTTCGGGTTCAGGCGGGCGCGTGTGTCGCCGAGTCGACCGCTCTGCCTTCTGCTGACGCTGTCGGGGACTCTGCTGCTGCTCGTGCCCGACATGACGACCGAGTTCACCTGGCGCTACCAGCTCCCGGCGCTCGTCCTCGTGCCGGCTGGCGCGGCGCTGGCTCTGAGCGCCATCCGTGGCGAAAACGAGATCGCAGCACCCGAGACGCCAGCAGCGAAGTGACCGGACGGCATGAACCCAGCCGGAGAGCCGGCCAGCCCCGGCCCATCCTCGGGTGAACCCCCCGTCGTGCTGGTCAAGGGGCGCTGGTACCGGCACCGACATGTTCGGGCGTCCCGTCCGACCAGACGACGAGTCCCTGCCGGCCCTCACGGCCCTGGAGCCATCGCGCGGCGTCCGCGCCGAGCGCGAAGGCGGCCGTGGCGTCGATGTCGGCCCAGGTCAGGCATGGCCCGATGACGGTGACCGACGCGAGCGCGGTCGGGGTATGTCCGGTCCGCGCGTCGACGATGTGGGAGCCGCGGCGCGACAGACCGGAGGTGGCGATGGCTCCGTTGTGGATGGGGACGACAGCGAGGACCCGGTCGGGGTCGTTGGGGTCTTCGATGCCGATTCGCCACGCCGGTGCGGAGGGGAGTTTGGTGCGGCAGACCATGTCGCCACCGGCGGCGATACAGAAGTCGGTGTCAGGGAGCTTCTCGAGGGCTCGCGCCGCGCGTTCCACCGCCCATCCCTTGACGACACCGCTGGGGTCGAGGTGCACATCACCGTCGAGCCCCCGCCTGCGGATGTCGAAAGCTCCGGCGGACTGCTGTCTTGCACGTTCTGCGAGCTCCAGCACCTCGATCACATCGGGCGGGCAGTCGTCCACGCGGAGTTCGGCCCGGTCGAGCCGGGAGATCATCGAGTCGGGACGGTAGGTGCTGAAAGTGCGGTCGATGTGGTGAAGGATCTCCAGCGCCTCCTGCCACGCGGCCTCGCCACGATCGTGCCCCGCGAACCGGCCTCGAAAGGCGAGACTGATCGGCATCCCCATCAGGTGCTCCACCCTGCGGTGAACAGGCCAGGTCGGGGTCGGCCAGGGCGTGGTCATGCTAGCGATTCGAGGTGAGGACGCGGCGTCGACCACGTCGGCGCTCATAGTCCGGCCTGGTCGAGGGCGCTCTGCAAGGACTGGATGTAGCCGGTGCTGGTGATGGTGGCACCGCTGACCATGTCGATCTTGGCGCTCTGGGCGGAGATGGTCTCCTTGGTCAGGATCGGTAGGGCGTAGCCGTTGATCTGCAGGTCCAGGGACTGCCCGGTCGGATACTGCACGACGGTCACTTTGCTGATGCGGGACCCGTGCACGGTGAGCTCGACCTGCACCGGCCCCCACTGCGTGTCGGCCACCGAACCGGTGACGTTGGTCGTCTTCGACGGCCTCGACCCGGAGCTGCTCGTCTTGGTCGACCCGGAGCCGCTTCTGGAGCTACGTCTGGTCCCGTTCGAGCTGGTGAAGCTCTGCGTCGTACCTGACAGGATGGCCGATGAAGCGCTGGTGGCCAGCGGGCCCGAGGTCGACATGTGGTAGCCGAAGAGCAGCACAAGGCAGGAGATCGTGCTGAGCAGCCACAGAACTATTCGTCTCACCAGGTCACCACGCGAAGGTCTCGAGGTGGATGTGGTCAGGTCGGAGACCCGCGGCGGCCAGAGTGCCCTGCACCAGGTCGGTCCAGGGCTCCGGGCCGCACAGATATACGTCTCGCTCAGCGATGTCCGGGATCCAGTGACGAAGCGCCGTGACGTCGTTCATGCCCCCGATGCCGCTCCCCAACCAGGAGTCCTGGTGGCGGCGGTGGCCGGGCAGGCGTAGCACCTGGAGCCCCCGCTCACGGGCCAGCATGTCGACCTCGGAGGCAAACAGTGGTCGACGGGTGAAACGCTCGACCCAGATCGCCTCGCCAGGGGCGTAGCTCAGGCCTTCGGCAAGTGCACGCAGCGGTGTGACCCCGACCCCGGCGCCGATCAGGGCCACCTTGGGACGGGTCCGCGGTCGCGCGCTGAGGCGACCGAACGGACCTTCCACCACGGCACGCGTGCCGGGTTTGAGCCCTCGAGTGGTAGTACTGCCGTCGCCGACTCCCTGGACGGTGATCCGCAGGCTGTCGGACGTGGGGACGGCGGACAGGGAGAAGGGGTGCGTCCTCGTCCAGCCCGGACCCAGGAACCTCCACGACAGGAACTGACCCGCCTCTACCCGCAGCCGGTCCAGGCGCCTGCCGGTCAGGTACACCGACCAGATGCCCTTGCCCTCCGCGACAACGGCGGTCACGCGCAACTGGTGACGAAGGTTCAGCCACAGCGGCTGCCCGACCCGCCACACCAGCACCGCAGCAACAGCCAGCCCCCACGCGGTCCACCAGAACACCGTCTTGGCGCTGGAGTCGATGAACTGCTGACCCGTCCAGAGCTGGTGGGGGAGAGCCAGTCCGACACCCAGGTACGCGTAAAGGTGGAGCAGGTGCCACGACTCGTACCGCAGGCGTCGCCGGGCAGCTTTGACACTGGTGAACACGACCATGAACAGGCACACCGTGCCGGCGTCAGCCAGCAGCATGCCCGGGTAGTTCACGGTGAGCTGCCACAGCATGACCGGTGTCCTCAGCAGGTCGCCGGAGGCATATCCCCACGTGATCGTCACGATATGGACAAGCATCAGGTTGAAGGAGGTGAACCCGACGAGTCTGTGCAGGAGTGCGAGGCGGTCCTGACCGAATGCGTGCTCCAGTGCGGGCACGCGTGCCATCAAGACGACCTGGGCGAGGAGGAGGACGGGTGCCACCAGACCAGACAGCCGCCCCACCGACGTCAGTCCTCTCGCCCATGAGCTCAGCCCCTGAACACCGCCGTCTCCCACCCACCAGTAGGTGACCAGAAGAAGGCTCAGCCATAGCACCGCCACGGCGACCATGCGCACTGAGGCGTCAACGCGGGCTCGCCGGCCAAGATCGAGGTCGTTCCAACCGCCGGAAGGCGGTCTCACGATGCTTGGAGCAGTGGTCGTCATGCGTGATCCCTCCTGTGGTCGAGCGACACCGCCAGTCTCCTGCGGCAGCCTCCACGTTTGATGGGATCTTCCTGTGAGAAGCCTATGTGTGGTCTTCGTCAGCGACTGGTCACCGGATAGAGGCGGGAGGGGCTCTCTCGTGGAGCAGCCAGGTGTGGGCTGCATCGACACCTGCGAGGGATGAGCGCGGCGCAGAGGGGAGCGGGTGACGAGAATCGAACTCGCACTGTCAGCTTGGGAAGCTGATGTTCTACCATTGAACTACACCCGCACGTCGCCACGGCTGTAACCGCGACGAGCGACGACGATACTACCGCCAGGTGCGCGGGCTCCGGGTCGGCTCTCCTGCTCGCTGGATAGGGTCCAGCGGTGGCCATCTTCTTGTCGCTGCTCTCCAGCCTGATGTGGGGTGCCTCGGACTTCGCCGGTGGGCTGATCAGCAAGCGCAAGCCGGTGATGGTCATCGTCGGCTGGAGCGCGACATTCGGGTTGGTCCTGTCGACGGCCGCGGTGATCCTCAGCGGAGGCTGGCACGGGCCGTACGGGTGGCTTCCCTGGGGGATCGCCGCCGGTGGTTCGGGTTCCTTCGGCCTGATCTGCTACTACTACGCGCTGGCCAACGGCACCATGGGCGTGGTGGCTCCGGTGACGTCGCTCGGGGTCGTCATCCCCGTGGCGGTGGGGATCCTCTCCGGCGAGTCGCCAAGCCGTGTGACCGTCACCGGCATCGTGGTGGCGATCATCGGCGTGGTGCTGACGAGTGGGCCCGAGTTCAGCGGCGGCGCGTCGCCCGGGCCTGTCATCGTCGCGACCTTGGCCGGGTTCTTCTTCGGCGGCTTCTTCGTCCTGATGGCACACGGCTCCGAGGACAGCCCGTTGCTCACTCTGTGGGCGATGCGGGCAACTGTCGTGCTCGCCTTCGCCGCCGCGGCCCTCGTGAGGCGTACGACGGGAGGCATGCGGCCGAACGACTACCTCTGGGTCCTCGGCGTTGCTGCCGGTGACCTCGGCGCCAACCTGACGTTCGGAATCGCGACCACCAAGGGGTATGTCAGCATCACCAGCGTGCTGAGTGCGCTCTTCCCGGTCGTGACGGTCCTGCTGGCCCGGGTCGTCCTGGACGAACGGCTGAGGCGAGTCCAGATCGCCGGCGTCGTCGTCACGATGGCGGGGGTGGCTCTCATCTCCGCCGGCTGAGGGCCATGATCCGAGCGTGGTTCGGTAGTCTCGGCAGGTGCTGCTCAGCGACCGCGACATTCGGGCCGAGATCGATCGGGAGCGGATCGTCTTGGAGCCTTTCGATCCCGAGATGGTCCAGCCCTCCAGCGTCGACATCCGCCTCGACAGATACTTCCGGGTGTTCGAGAACCATCGCTATCCGCACATCGACCCGGCAGAGGACCAACCCGAGCTCACCCGGCCGGTCGAGCCCGCTGGTGACGAGCCGTTCATCCTGCACCCGGGAGAGTTCGTCCTCGGCTCCACTTACGAGGTGGTCACGCTCCCGGACGATATCGCCGCGCGTCTGGAGGGCAAGTCGTCGCTCGGCCGGTTGGGCCTGCTCACCCACTCGACTGCGGGGTTCATCGACCCGGGATTCTCCGGCCATCTGACGCTCGAGCTGTCGAACGTGGCGACACTCCCGATCAAGCTCTGGCCAGGGATGAAGATCGGCCAGTTCTGCTTCTTCCGACTGTCCTCGCCGGCCGAGAACGCCTACGGGAGCGCGGCTTACGGGTCTCGCTACCAAGGCCAACGTGGACCTACCCAGTCTCGCTCGTTCAAGGACTTTCATCGGACCAGGATCTGATCGCTGGCAACCTCCCGAAGTCACACCAGTCCGACAAAGACGGCCTTTCCACGGGAACAGTGACGAGAAAATCCTGCGCTGCGCGGGCGTGACATTTACGCCAGGTGACTCGTTAAGTCTCCAGCAGCACAAACGGCAGGGCGGGAGCCGCTCTTTAGGGGGAGCGACTCCCGCCCTGTCATGTGCAGTGCGGGTGGTTGGGCGTCTAGGTGGTGCCCTCGGCCTTCGCGGCGAGTCTGCGAAGGAGCTTGGCGGTCCTGGGGTGGGTCGGCATCCGGGTTGACGCGCGGTTTGCGACGCGCTCCTCGATGATCTGACGGGCGATGCTGTCGTTCATGTTCATAAGGGGTTCTCCTCCCGGGGAGATGTCGTGGTGGGCTCTGAACAGTCTTGTCGGGGGGCGGTGGACGGGGCTTGACGATTCTTGCTTCGTTCGGCCACGCGCTCCCGGCCGTCGAGTGGACTCGGAGCGGGGATGCGCGGTAGCCGCTCAGGCGCGCTGAAGGACCACATCGCCACTCCCTGACTGGATGCTGATCTCAGCGGTGAGGTCCTCGCCGGAGGGCGTGTCGGAGGCGTCTAGATCGGACTTCACATCGCCGGTGACGGTCATGATGTCGAGGTAGGCCGCGGTGCCTGTGGCGACACCGATCGCGATATCGCCCGAGCCGGTCTTGACCTTGACCTTCCCGTGGTCGACCCGTTTGAGCAGCAGGTCACCGGAACCGGCCATCGCGTCGACCGAGTCCCCTGTGGATCGGACCACGACGTCGCCGGACCCGGTCTTCACCTTGAGGGTGGTCGCGACGCTGTCGATGACGACGTCGCCGGAGCCAGCCACGATGTCGGCGTCTCGCCCGATGGAGCCGATGCGGACATCGGCCGACCCGGACTTGACGTCACACGACCCGGTGACCCGGTCGACGGTGACGTCGCCGGAGCCGGACTTGACGGTCGCCTCCGCCGCGGACTCGATCGACACGTCGCCAGAGCCGCTGATGACGTCGAGGTTGCCGAGTTCGCCAACGGTCTCGATATCCGCGGATGCCGTCTCGATCTTGGCGCTGCTGCCGGACGGGACGCGGATCAGTGCCTCGACCTCTCCTCGGGCGCGGAAGAGGCCACCCTTGCCGCGAGGCATCTGGACGATGATCTCGTCGCCTCGCTGCTCGACCCGGGCGTTGTCGATCAGGTCCTGGGCGGCTGAGCTGCCGTGCAGAGGCCTGAGGTCGACGGTGGTCGTGTCGGTGTCCGCAGCCTCGACGCTGACCCGGCCCTGCCAGACCTCGACGCGGAGCCGGACAGGGTTGGGCGTACTGAACGTGTGCATGGTTGCCTCCGAGGTCATCGCACCCATCCTTGGATGCGCTTGCTGGATGAACGGTTACGTCCGGGGGCGCCTGGGCCCATCGGGGTCGAGCTGATGCTGATGTTGAACGTGGCCGAGCTGCGCGCCGCGTTGACCAGCCAGGTGTTCAGCGACTGGCCGCGACTGGCCGCGAGCTCCTCTGCCCTTGACTTGAGCGACTCGGGGAGCCGGAGCGTGATACGCGCAACGGTGTCGTCCTCGGACTCGAAGTCGACGTCGTCGGCCGGGTCGCTGCCGTCGTCGGCGTCGTGCCCTGCAGGCTGATGCGCCGCCTCGCCGACGACCACGAAAACGGGCTCGCGCCCCTTCAGGCGAACCTCGACCGAGGTGCCCTGGAGCTCGTTGGTGATCTCCGACGCCGCCTGGGACAGGGCGTCCATGAGTGTGAGCCGGACGGCGGGATCGAGCGCGAGAGCGAGCCGCTCGGCGGCGGCTCGGATCTCGTCGCCACCCGCCTGCGCTGCGGCGCTGAGGTCCCTCCTGAGCGCCTCCACGAACTGCGTGATGTCCATGAGGAGAGTGTGACACCACTATGATGTCAAGTCAACACCATAGTGAATTAATCGAAAAATGGCTGACCAGGGGCTGTGTAGACGAACGGTAGACAGGACTCGCCCGCATTCGGGCACCGCTTCCCAGTCGGCCCTGACGTCAGGTGACGTCGTTATGGAGCTACGCCTACCGGCCACCCAGCCGTCGGGTCAACGTGACGACCGTCCGGGCTGTCCTGCGCACGATGTCGCCACGATCGACGGGGTCTGCGGCGCTGAATGTCACTGCCACCGCGGCGACCGGGTATCCCGCGTGGTCGGTAAGGGCGAACGCGATCGAGGCGAGGCCGGGGGTGACCTCGCCGTCCTCGGTCGCGTGCCCGCGTCGGCGTACGCCGACGAGGAGCGAGTTGAGCTGGGACAAGGTCGTGGGTCCGGAGTCGAAGCGTGACACGAAGGCGTCCTGGTCGCCGAACAGGGCCCGCAGCTGGGGGTGTGACAGTCGGGCCAGCATCGCCCGCCCGCTCGCCGTCACCTGGGAGGGAAGCCGCACTCCGACCTCGCTGACCAGCGGCGGCCGACCCGCTGCGCGCTCCTCGAGGACGTAGAGCACATCTCGTCCGTGCAGCACCACGAGGTGTGCCGACTCGCCCACAGCGTCGACCAGATCCGCCAGCGGGCGACGCGCAAGCCGCTGCAGCGGAGCCTGCCGGGTGTACCCGCTGCCGACCTCGAAAGCGGCGACGCCGAGGCCGAAGCGATGCTCGTCTCGCAGCGGGGCGACGAACCCTTCGTCGATCATGGCGTTGATCAGGTGGTAGGCCGACGACCGAGGAATAGCGAGTGAACGCGCGATCGCGTCCAGGGTCGATGGCTCCGGCCGGCTGGCCAGGTAGCGCAGCACCCTGAGCGCGCGGGTCGCTGCCGGCGCCTGGCGACTCGACATCGGATACCTCTCGTCGGTCCCCTTAGTCTGGCATACCAGACTGAGGCTGCGGGGCGGGCCTGTCCCCGCGGCTGCCGACGGGAGTCCAATGGAGGCATGAGGCATACCATCGCCGTCGGCACCGGGCCGCTGAGCCAGTCCGACGTCGTAGCGGTGGCACGCGGGGGCGCAGCCGTCGAGCTCACCGCCGAGGCTGCCGACGCGATCAAGCGCTCCCGCGTCGTCGTCGACGTGCTCGGCGACTCCGAGCTGCCGGCCTACGGCATCTCCACCGGGTTCGGCGCGCTGGCGACCAGGCACATCCCCGTCGACCTGCGAGCCCGGCTGCAGCGATCCCTCGTCCGCTCGCATGCAGCCGGCTCCGGCCCGGAGGTCGAGCGCGAGGTGGTTCGGGCGCTGATGCTGCTGCGGCTGTCGACCCTGGCGACCGGTCACACCGGTATCCGGCTGGAGACGGCCCAGACGATGGCGGCCATCCTGTCTGCCGGTATCACGCCGGTCGTGCACGAGTTCGGGAGCCTGGGCTGCTCCGGCGACCTCGCCCCACTTGCCCACTGCGCGCTGACCTTGATCGGCGAGGGCGACGTCCGTGACTCCCTGGACCACCGCCGGGCGACGGCCGACGTCCTGGCCGAAGCCGGCATCGCACCTGTCCAGCTCGCAGCCAAGGAAGGGTTGGCGCTGATCAACGGCACCGACGGAATGCTGGGGATGCTCGTCCTTGCCCTGCACGACCTGAGGATGCTGCTCAAGGTCGCCGACATCGCCGCAGCGATGTCGGTGGAGGGCCTGCTCGGCACCGACCGCGTCTTCGCCGCTGATCTCCAAGCCCTGCGGCCGCACCCCGGCCAAGCCGACTCAGCGGCGAACCTGCGAGCCATCTTGGCCGGCTCGGACATCGTGGCTAGCCATCGCGGACCGGACTGCAACCGGGTCCAGGACGCCTACTCGATGAGGTGCGCCCCGCAGGTGCTCGGCGCGGCGCGCGACACCGTGGCGTACGCGGGGACGGTCGCCGACCGCGAGCTTGCCTCGGCCGTCGACAACCCCGTCGTCCTCGCTGACGGTCGGGTGGAGAGCAATGGCAACTTCCACGGCGCGCCACTGGCGTACGTGCTGGACTTCCTCGCGATTCCCGTCGCCGACGCCGCGAGCATGGCTGAGCGACGTACCGACAGGTTCCTCGACCGCTTCCGCAACGCCGGCCTCCCAGCCTTCCTCGCTCACGACCCCGGAGTGGACAGCGGGCTGATGATCGCGCAGTACACCCAGGCTGCGATCGTCTCGGAGCTGAAGAGGCTCGCCAACCCGGCGAGTGTGGACTCCATTCCGTCCAGTGCCATGCAGGAGGACCATGTGTCGATGGGGTGGTCGTCGGCGCGCAAGCTGCGGACCTCCCTCGACGGCTTCTCCCGCGTGCTCGCGATCGAGGTCCTCACGTCGGCGCGCGGAATCGACCTGCGCGCACCGCTGGCTCCCGCTCCTGCGACGGCGGCCGTGATCGCAGCGCTTCGCCGGCGGGTGCCCGGCCCCGGACCCGACCGCCACCTATCGGTCGAGATCGAGGCGACAGTGGAGCTGGTCCTCTCCGGCGAGCTGGTCCGAGCCGCCGAGTCCGTCCTGGTCGCCCCGCTGCTCTGAACAGCCACCGCACTGACCTGGAACACCGCCCCGACAGACCCATCCGGAAGGAACGCACCGATGACATCCCACCTCGTTCGAGCCGCCCGTGGCACCACGCTGACCGCGAAGTCGTGGCAGACCGAGGCGCCGATGCGGATGCTGATGAACAACCTCGACCCCGAGGTGGCCGAGCATCCCGAGGAGCTGGTCGTCTACGGCGGCTCGGGAAAGGCCGCGCGGGACTGGCCGTCCTACGACGCGATCGTCAGATCGCTGATCGACCTCGACCTCGACGAGACGCTGCTCGTCCAGAGCGGCCGACCCGTCGGCATCATGCGGACCCACGAATGGGCTCCGCGGGTGCTCATCGCCAACTCCAACCTCGTCCCGGAATGGGCCAACTGGGAGGAGTTCAGGCGGCTGGAGGCGCTCGGCCTGACGATGTACGGCCAGATGACGGCAGGCTCCTGGATCTACATCGGCACCCAGGGGATCCTTCAGGGGACCTACGAGACCTTCGCCGCCATCGCCGCCAAGCGTGCCGCCTTCGCCGCGGCCGACGGCTCAGGGCGCGCCGGCGACGAGTCACTCGCCGGATCGATCACACTGACAGCCGGGCTGGGCGGGATGGGAGGAGCGCAGCCGCTCGCCGTCACGATGAACGACGGCGTCTGCATCTGCATCGAGTGCGACGACACCCGGATCAGGCGCCGGATCGAGCACGGCTACCTCGACGTCCGGGCCGACTCGCTGATGCACGCCCTCGAGCTGGCGGTCGAGGCCCGAGACGCTCGCCGACCGCTGTCGGTCGGTGTCTTGGGCAACGCCGCGGACATGGTGCCCGAGCTGCTCAGAATGGCCGCCCCCATCGACATCGTCACCGATCAGACGTCGGCACACGACCCGTTGATGTATCTGCCGTCCGGCGTCGACTACGACGACTGGATCGCCGCGCGCCAGAAAGATCCAGCCGACTTCACCGAGCGTGCGCGCGAGTCGATGGCGCGCCACTGCGAGGCGATGGTCGGGTTCATGGACGCGGGCGCCGAGGTCTTCGACTATGGCAACTCGCTGCGCGCGGAGGCCAGGCTCGGGGGCTACTCGCGGGCGTTCGACTACCCGGGTTTCGTGCCGGCCTACATCCGGCCGCTCTTCTGCGAGGGCAAGGGCCCATTCCGGTGGGCGGCGCTTTCGGGCGACCCACGAGACATCGCCGCGACCGATCGGGCGATCCTCGAGCTGTTCCCCGACGACGAGAAACTGAGGCGCTGGATCACGAAGGCGGGCGAACGGGTCGCCTTCCAGGGGCTGCCCGCGCGGATCTGCTGGCTCGGGTACGGCGAGCGGCATCTGGCGGGACTGCGGTTCAACGCCATGGTGGCGTCCGGCGAGCTGCAGGCGCCGCTGGCGATCGGGCGGGACCACCTCGACTGCGGCTCCGTCGCGTCGCCCTACCGGGAGACCGAGTCCATGCTCGACGGCTCGGACGCCATCGCGGACTGGCCGTTGCTCAACGCGATGGTGAACGTGGCTTCCGGAGCAACCTGGGTCTCGATCCACCACGGCGGCGGTGTCGGCATCGGCCGTTCGATCCACGCCGGTCAGGTCGTCGTCGTGGACGGCACGGAGCTGGCGGCGCGCAAGGCCGAGCGGGTGCTGACCAATGACCCCGGGATGGGTGTCATCAGGCATGTCGACGCAGGATACGACCGGGCCGACGAGGTGGCAGCGGAGCGCGACGTGGCCATCCCGATGCGTGGCTGACCGGCGCGCCTACGGCGTCTGCGGCATGAAGGCATGGTGCGACAGGACTCACCCTCGGTCCAGGTGCCGTCGCTCGCCACCAGAGTCCGGCACGCAGACGGTGGATCCGGCCACCGCCACCGACTGCAGGGTGTCGCCACCGGTGTAGGTTCCTCCGCTACGGCCACGAGGTCTCGTAGCGTCTGGCTGAGACTCGGCCGAGAAGCGAGGCTGGATATGTCGGCTCCGTGGGAGAATTTCCCTCATGTGGAGCGGGGAGCCAGAGCGGCAGATGTCGAGACGCACGATGGTCCGCCGACGTCCATTCCCACTGACGCGGCGAACCTTCTTCGCCCTCGCAGGCGGCGCGGTGCTGGGGGCCTGTGGAGGAGATCCTCGTAGCTCCGCCACACCTCCCGCCAGCTCCGGACTCTCCACGCTCCCCGTCACCACCAGGAAGGTGTTCTACGGGGCGGCAACGCCACCAGACCGGCTGGACTCCTTCGAGGCCCGGCTCGGTTCGACGCTGTCCTGCTATCGGTCGTTCTTCGAAGCCGGGTCGGAGGCTGAGCTGGTCACCCAGGCAGGCAACGACATCCACGCCGGCCGGGCACCCCTCGTCTCCATCAAGCCACCTGGCAGCTGGGCGGCAACGGCCGCCAACACGTCGTGGCTGGACGCCTTGGTCGAGCCCTTGAGCCGGCTTCCGGGACCGGTGTTCCTGATCGTTCACCACGAACCGGAAGACGACACTGCCACCTACGGCACCCCAGCGGACTACGTGGCGATGCAGGACGCCGCGCTGGCCCGCGCTGCGATGGCTGGCAACAACATTCGAGTGGTCCCGGTCCTCAGCTCCTGGTCGTTCAACCCCAGCTCATCTCGAGAACCGCAGGAGTGGAATGTCGAACGGGCCGCGATCTACGGACTCGACCTGTACAACCCGTGGTCGCCGACCAATGGAAAGCCATGGCAGCCATTCTCGGAGCGGCTGGCGCTGGCCGAGCATGAAGCCGCAGGCCGGCCGATCCTGGTCGGTGAGTACGGATGCCGCACCGACCCGGCACAGCCCGGACGCGCGGCCGGGTGGATGCAGGACGCGTTCGACGACGCTGTCCACGGGAACGTTGTGGCGATGGCCTACTTCAACTCGAACCGCAATACGCGCGACGGGACGTGGGAGCTCGATGCCGAGACCTTCCCCGTATTCTCCCAGCTGCTGCAGTCAAAGGATGTCGCCCACATCCGCACGGCGCGTCACCCGCCGACGCCTTCGAGCCACAGAAATTCTTCCGGTCCTGCCCCGTCGACGCGAAGGACCGGAAATCGCCCGGCGAATTCAGCTTCCAATGGCACCTGATCCGAGGCGTCGGGGTCTGGTAGGAGAAGACTCGACTGGCTCGCCCATTCGGCGCGCAAGACCTGTGATGGGCCTTGGCGAATGCCGGTGTCGAAGCGGCACGGTTCTAGAGAGAGAGCCATTTGCCCGCTGCACTTGTACCAGTCGTAGGCGGCACTGGCCCCATTGTCGATGTAGGCGTCGCCCGGATGCTATTCAGCGCGTAACGCGGATCGCTGCGTGATCCCGAAAAAGTGCGAACTGATATTCCAGCGGCGATGGAACAGACGTGGATTTCCGAGTCTCCGGGAAGCAGTCCCCTCAGGCTCGTGCGAGAACGAGAACAGAATGTGCGGACGCGGGCGGCGTTGTGGGCTCATCGCTGGTTTCGTCGTCGCAGCGATCCGACGAACGTGTCGAGCTGGAGCGACTTGCGGTCCTGGTAGGCCCAGGCGATGTACGCACAGGTCCCGAGGGCAAGGCTGAGGAGCAGCCACCGGTTCGGTGCCGCCCCCCAGGAGAGCAGGCCGGGCACCACGGCGAAGCACGCGATGGACGCCGCCACGACAGATGCCGAGTGGCGCGTGAACGGCCACATCCCCATCATCGTGTTGATCTGGATCAGCGCCAGCACGTTGCGCAGGGCGATGGACACCGCCCATCCGGTCGCGGCGCCCAGGATGCCGAACCTCGGAATGAGGAGCAGGTCGAGCCCGACGTTCACGCCGAGGGTGAGGGCAGCGTTGGCCAGGCTCACCAGACTCTTGCCCGACATCAGCAGGACTGCGTCCACGCTCCCGCACGCGGTAGCCACCAGCATCGAGGCCGACAACACGATGACACAGTTCGCGCCGGCTGCGTAACGCGACCCGAAGACGGGGATCACGAGACTCACTGCCGAGGCGGACACGATGTACATCGGCCAGGCGAATGTCATCGTCCACAGCGTCGAGGTGGAGTAGATCTTGCGAGCGCCGGGCACGTCGTTCTGGGCGAACATCCGGCTCAGCTGGGGGCTCACGGTCATCTGCACCGCCTGGATCGCCAGGCTGCCGACGACGAGGAAGCGGGTTGCGGCGGTGTAGATGGCCGCGTCGGCCGGGCCGGAGATCGCCGCGACGAGCAGCACGTCGAAGCGACGCCAGATCATGATGATCGCACCGGACACGGCCCGAGCCGCGGTGAAGCCCCAGAAGTCCCGGGCGAAGCCGGCGCGGTCCGCACGCGTACCCGGCGCCGTTTCGTGGCCGGCGCCCTCGGGGCTCCGGCCGGACCGTCCCGCCCGGCGCCACAGGATGACGGCACATACCGCGACCCCTACCGCGTAGGGGATCGCCCAGGCGACCGCTGCCGCAGCTGGGCTCCAGTCCAGGAGGATGGTCGCGCCCAGGAGCACCGGCTGCGCCACGGTGCGGAAGAGCGCGTCGATGGCCACGGTGGCGCGCATGCTTCCCCGTCCTCGCGTGGCCGCGAGGAGAGAGGTGTAAAGGGACACCACCGGGACGAAGAACGCGAGCGCCCGCAGGATCGAGGTGGTCTGGACGAAGACCGAGGGGTTCCCGATCCAGGAGGAGAGCTTCGGCGCCAGGAGATACATCAGCACAGCGCAGACGGTCGAGGCACCGAGCACTGGGATCAGCGCGACGCGCAGCGTCTGGACGAGCCGGTCCTGCCCGGTGGCCGACTGGGCCGACACGTAGCGGACCAGCCCCACGTCAGTGCCGAGCTGCGCCAGCGAACCGACGATGAGGAAGAACGCCGTCCCGGCGAAGAACGTCCCGGCCAGCGCCGGAACGAAGGAGCGGGTGACGACGAGAGTGAGTCCGACCCCCCCGAACGCGGCTGCGAGGGCGCCGATACCGCTCAGCAGGCTGCCTCGCGCGATCTGCCGCATCGGATCTCCGGCGAAGGACGCCGGAGACGGCTGAGTCACAGCTTGATCGGCAGGACGAACACTCCGAGGAGCGCGAAGCCTTGGCTCTTGAGGGTTCTCAGGGTAAGGCTGAACGCATGGTGGGTCGTCTTGTTGAGCTGAACCAGCAGGACCACGCCTCCCGCGGAGCGCGCCAACGCCTCGCCCTCGATGGTCTCGAGCGGCATGCACGCGATCATGGTCAGGTCGTGGTCGTCGGCTACGCCTTTGAGGATGGCCCGGGCGTACGGGTCCACAAGATACTCCGAGGCCGAGTCGGGATCCTGGCCGGCCGGCAGGTAGTCGAAGTTCTTCTCCACCGTGTAGCACGTCGGCGGTGTGTCCGCGATCAGTGACTCCGCGAGGCCCGGCTTGTCGTCGAACCCCAGCGGGTCGTGGTGGCCGGGATCAGTCCCGGTGCCGTCGATGAGGGCCACCGCCGTGTCGCCACCCACGAAGGAGCTGCCGAGCAGCACCCCGAACCTCAGCGACTCCCCGGGCAACGTGCCCACCAGGGCGACGACCTGGCTGTCGGTCTGAGGTGACAGCCGCATCCGGAGCTGCCGCAGAGAGCGGTTGTCCAGCTCCTTGCCGTTGACCGCGGTGACGGGTGCGCCCAGAGGGTACTCGTCGAGGTCGTCGATCGACCTGACCAGGTCCTTGCGCCGCTCACGCCACGCCGCCGCCGCGAGGCCGACGAGGGTGCCGAGGATCAGCCCAGCGATGGCGAAGATCACCAGGTGGCTCGTCGGTGAGCCGCTCGGGACTGATCCCGGTGTGAGTACCTGGCCGGGGTTGGTGGGCTGCGCCCGCGCGGTCGCGATCCGGCTCTGGAGGTCGATGATCGAGGCACGGATCGAGGACGCGTTGGGGTCGTGCGTGACGTTCGCCCGTTTCAGCGCCGTGCGGGCGCTGGTGAGCTGAGTCGTGAGGTTGGCGACCTGGGATGAGATGATCGCCGTGGCCTGCGCCTGACGGGCGGCCAGGTACGCGGTGGCGATCGAGTTGACCACCTGCGTCGAGAGCTGGCTGTTCTTGCTGGTGTAGCTGATCTGGAGGGCCTGGGTGTTCGGTGGGACAGCGACCGAGGTGTTCTGACGAAGGCCGACAGCCGTGACAGCCGACCCGACGTTGGCCTCGACCTTCTGGAGGACGTCTTGGGAGGTGACGGCAACCGCTTCGGTCTGCAGCATCGCGAGCGTGTCAGAGCTGTTCGAGTCGGGGGTATACGGGTTACCGGGTATTTGATTCACTAAAAGTGTTGTCGCCGAACTGTACGTAACCGGCTTTGCGCCGGCAAGTGCCAGACCAGCCACCACTCCAAGAGCCATACATAGTACTACGATCACCCAGTTGTAGCGCAGGGAATCACGTAGTCTGTTCGACCGTTTGTCCTGAAACCCTCCGAGATCCACCCCAAAAGAGTAGCATCGCAGCAGTCAATGGGGATGTTATTGAAGGGACCGGGCGGAGAAGATGCAACAGCGCAGCGTCATGCTCGTGGGTTCCAGCGGTGGGCATCTGGCGCAACTATGGGCTTTACGCCCTTGGTGGGTCGATCATGAGCGCACCTGGGTAACTTTCGACACCCCGGATGCGACCTCTCTCCTGCGTGACGAGGTCACGATCTGGGCGCATGGACCGACGACTCGCCACATCCCCAACCTGCTCAGGAACGCAGCCCTCGCCTGGCGGACGGTCCGGTCGGTCAAGCCCGACCTGATCGTCTCGACCGGAGCCGGAGTCGCCCTCCCGTTCTTCATCTTCGCGTGGCTGCTGCGGATCCCGACGGCGTACATCGAGGTGTACGACCGGATCGACTCAGCCACCCTGACCGGTCGACTGTGTGCGCCGTTCACGACCCTGATGTGCGTGCAGTGGGACGAACAGCGGGCGCTGTACCGCAACAGCGTGCTGATCGGACAGCTGCTGTGAGCTCTCGGCCAGTCGTCGTGTGCCTGGTCGGCACCGATCATCATCCGTTCGACCGGCTGGTGTCATGGTGCGACATCCTGGCAGCGGCCCGTCCCGACATCGACGTCATCGTGCAGCACGGGCGCTCGCAGCCACCGAAGGTGGCTGAAGGTCAGGCCTTCTTCGAGCGGGAGGAGCTTGCTGCCCTTCTCGCTCGTGCCGACGTGGCGATCAGCCACGGCGGCCCCGGCCTGATCAGTGAGATCCGCGCAGTGGGTATCCATCCCATCGGCTTGCCGCGTAACCCCGACCTGGGTGAGCACGTCGACGCCCACCAGATGCGGTTCGTGGCCCGGATGGGGCGCGCTGACGTGGTGGAGGCCGTGTCCACCCAGAGTGAGTTCATGGACGCCATCACCCGTCGGCTGAGCCAGCTTCTGGACGAGAAGGCAGAGGGCGCGCCCGAGGAGACCGTCACGCTCGCCCGGGTGAAGTCCAGCGTCAGCCGGTTCGGCGGCCTCGTCGACGAGGTGCTGTCGAAGACCGATAGACCGTCAGCGCGCGACCGCGTCGCGGCGAACTGGGCGCCACCAGGCGTAGGCCAGTCCTCCTAGGAATCCGAGAAACGCCCCAGTCGTCATCGTGAGCTCTGGCTGCGTGCTGACCGGACGGGCCGGGGACGCCCGGTCGACGATGCGGGCGTGCTCGGTGTGACCCTGTTGACGCACGGCCTGGATCTGAGCGACCTGGTCGTGCAGCCTTCGGCTGACCGGGTTGTACGGCCCGACCGTGCGGTTCGCCCTGTTGATCAGGCGGAGGAGGTGGGAGCTGAGCCGGCCCGCCGGACGGAGCTGGTGGCCGAGCAGCGCGCGCCTGCGCTCGTGGATCAGCGCCTTGGCCGCCCCGTCGGCTCCGGCGATGGCGAGTGCGGCGCTCGGCGCTTGGAAGGTCGCGATCAGCACGCGGCTCAGCGGATACGCGGACACGCTCAGCTCCTGGCGTACTTTGTCGGCCGTCAGGTTGGTCACGTCGGCCACCCGGTTCACGACGGGGGTGGCGAACAACAGCTGAGCGGTCGAGTCGATCGTCGTGCGCTGGGGTGCCGCATCGCCCGGCTGTAGGTCCACCGACGTGGGCACATCCGGAAGCTCGATCGACGCGCTGGCCACAAACGCGGTGGGGGTGCGCGCCTGGAGGGCGAAGCCGACCAGCCCACCGATGATCGTCATCACGGTGATGACGCCGACATGCATCCACACCAGGGTGAGATAGCCCCCCACGGTCGGGACGCGCGGCAGCCGGCGCAAGGAAGTGCTGTCTAGGTCATCCACGAGAGCTTCCTTCCGAGCAGGCCAGCAAGCGCGTCATCGTGGGAGGAGAAATGCTGCCGGAGCTCCGTCTGGACGTCCGGTGGCAGCGGCGAGCCTGGGCGGGCGTTGAAGGTGCCGAACGTCGCCGGCAGAACGACGGGCAGCTCCAGGTACTCGAGCAGTCGGGTGAACTCCGCCTCGGCGTCGCTGAAGAACCGCTCGCTGTCGACCACATGCACGCTGTCGGGCCCGAGGAGGTCCAGGAAGACCCGCAGCTGCTCGCCATACTGGCCGCGGCTCCGGTATGCCTGGTGGCGGTACGTCTGGCTCTGGTACTGCGGGTCGGCCTGCATCCGGGCCAGCTCCGGGGCGATCCTGCTGTCCTCGAGTGCGAGGGCCCGCTCGAACGTCTCCGTCTCGAAGCCGCGGGCGAACTCGTGCTTGTAGGCCGAGTACGCGCGCTCGACCGGGTCGCGGACCATCGCCACGATCTTGACGTCGGGCAGGGCCTCGGCGATCCGCTGTGGTGCGTGCGGGTGGAACATGTAGTAGCCGCTGGCCTCGAAGACGGCTGCCGAGCCCTGTCCCGGCGCCGCTTGCCGGCGTGCCCACGCGGCGAGCGGAAAGTGGCCGAGGTACCAGCTCCAGTCCTTGTCCGCGTTGACGTCGAAGTAGTTGACCCCCTTGTGCATGATCGGACGCAGCACGTTGGGGTGGGAGATCAGCGCCCGGAACAGTGATGTGGTGCCGCAGCGCTGGGCGCCCGCGACGATGAACGTGGGAGGCGTCCGCATTCCAGCCGTCAGCTGGCCGGCCGTCATCGCGAGCCGACGGCTCGGTCGACGCACGGCGGCGGGGATCAGCTTGTGGATCGTCGTCATCCGGCGGTCTCCTCGAGGGATCGCAGCGCGAAGCCGGCGACGGCTGTCAACCAGGTCACCCGATCACGCAGGGTGGCTGTGGGACTGTCGCTCGCGTCGCGGCGATAACGGGAGCAGATGGCGAGGAGGTAGCAGCTCGCGGCGGGTTCGGCAGCCTCGGCGTTCAGGCCGAGCCGGGTCAAGAGCACTGTCACGTCGCCGACGATGGCGTCCCATGCGAGCCGAGGCTCCATCCGCGCCGCGAAGGCCTCCTGCGCGCGGTAGTGCGCGGCGTCGATGCCGACAGGGCTGTCGGAGTCGAAGCGCTCCCAGTCCCACACTTCGACGCGGGTGCCGTCGGTCCCCATGTTCCAGGGGCCGAAGTCGCCATGACAGCTCCCAAACGCACACTCGGCCGGCCTCGCCAGCGCCTCGTACAACGCAACGATCGGTCCGGTGTCCACGCCGTGCCAGCGGGCTCCTGCGGCTGGCCTGATTCCGGTGAGAAAGTCGCTGTCGCCCAGCTGCCGGCTCGTGATCGGCGTGATTGCCGCGATCTCCGCCATCACGTCGAAGGGCGGCTCTGTCGGCGCCAGCCCCGACTGGGACAGCGGCAGGGCCTCCTGCACCAGGACCGGCACGTCGTGCCAGAGACCGCTGAACAGCACCCTCGGCGCGGTGAACGACTCTCGTGGCCGCTGCCCGACCAGGGCCAGGGCGGCTGCCTCGTTCAGGACCAGCGCCACCGGCAACGGGCTGAGACCCAGCTTGGCGAAGGCGATGGTCGCGCCCGAATCGTCGAAGATCTGCAGCACCGGCTTGATGTTGGCCCTCGGTGGCCCGAGCAGGACCCCGAAACGCACCCGCTGTGAGAGGGCGCGAGACAGGAAGACCTCGATTCCGTCGGGCTCCGCGATCACCGAGACCCTCGTCACCGGGAGCAGGTGGAGGATGCCGCCGCGATGGGCTGCTCGCCACAGCGCGCGCGCCGCGCGCTCGGCGTGTTTTCCCCCGTGACGGGTCAGCATCCGGTCGGCCCCGCCCACTCCCAAGGGCACCAGTACCCGTGGGCGGCCCAACGAGGGCACGGCGACGTAGCCCCGTTGGTAGGCCCGGGTGCGTCGGCTGACGTTGACCTGCCGCGGCTCGGGCCACAGCCCGGCCACCTGGGGAGGCGGCACCCGCCGACCCGCGCCGGTCACGGCCCATCCTCGGTCTCGGAGCTCGACGCCAGCTGTGACTGCCGGACGTATCGCCGGTTGAGCAGGCCGATGGCGATCATCGCCGTGAAGAGCGGTGACTCGAGGGAGTCGTACACGAAGGAGAAGACCAGGGTCAGCAGCAGCACGATGCAGCAGGTCACCGCAACGGTGTCCTGATGGAGGCCGAACCTGGCCAGCTGAGCCCCGACGTAGCCGAGGAAGAACAGAGTTCCCAGCAGTCCGGTCGTGAAGATGAGCCGCCACATGAAGCCCTGCGTGCCCAGTGGGGGAGCCGCGCACTGGTGGCAGTTCGGCGTCTCGCCACCGGCGATGGAGTCGAAGCTTCCCGAGACCGCGCGCGTCTCTCCGTAGCCCAGCAGCGGGGACAGCTCCACCGTCTTCGAGATGACCTCGCTCGCGAGTGTCCCTCGGCGCTGGTTGCTGTCCGGCGTGCTGACGCGCAGGGCGACGGTCGCGTACAGCGGCGTGGAGATGAAGACCACCGCTCCGACCACCAAGGCGGCAGCCGTGATCTGGAGCACCCGGAAGTTGCCCATCGTCGCCAGCTTGACCGAGAGGGCGACGACAGCGACGAACAGCCCGATCCACAGGCCACGGTTCAGCGAGTACGCGATGGGCACCGCAGCCAGGATGAGGATCAGGATGCCGAAGGGACGGCGTCGGCCCGCGCTCCTGCCCAGCCAGGTGGCGACGAAGAAGGGCAGGTACATCCCGAGGTTGTTCCCCCACGCGTTGGGGAAGGAGAACGGCGCGCTCGGGCGCGGTTGCGTGTAGCCGAGGAACTCGCTCGACGTCGCCAGCGAGGGATGGACCAGGGTGTCGATGAAGCTGGACCGCTTTATCGGCAGCACCAGCTCCATCAGGGACGGGAAGTCGACATGAGAAAGCAGCAGCCCGGCGTACCCTCCGGCAACGGTATAGATGAACATCAGGCCCAGCAGGCGCATGATGCGCAGGGAGGAGAGGTCGCGCTCGGGCATGTTGAGGACGTAGAGGGCGACCACGGTGATGGAGATGTACCACACGGCGTGGTACGTGTAGGGGAGCAGCCGCCCTATGCTGCTGCCGGCCAACGTGCCCGCCGGCTGCACCCAGAGCATGGGGATGCCGGTGATCACGACCGTGGAGAAGAGCAGCCACAGCCCGAAGGCCATCGGGGCATAGACAGGCCGCCGCTTCAGCAGCTCGCGCCCCATCACGATTGCGCTGATGAAGAAGATGAAGTGGCCCAGGCCGAGCACCCACCACAGTGGGAAGAAGACGAAGAGCAGCGTCAGCGGCCACCCTGGTCGCAGGGCCGTCCGCCGCGGAGCGGGAGGACGCACGGTCTCGGTGACGAATTGGGTCGTCGTCGCGGCGCTCATGAGCTCGTCCCCACGGCCGGCTCGAGGTCCCAGCCCCATCGGTGGCGAAGGTCGACGCCGAACCTCTCCTCGACCCTCGCCATCTCCTTGTCGAGAGCCGAGCGGATCGTTGCGATGTCGGCAGGGAGAAGCTGCGGCTTCTCCTTCAGCGGTCGGTAGAGCAGCCTCTGCACGATCGGGGCGCGCTTGAAGCGGCCGACGATCTCGGCGCCGTTGTGTTCGCGCGTCCATTCGGCACCCACCCTCGCCAGCCGGGCCAGCCGTTCCGAGCGAGCCTTGCTTGCCGGGAGCCGCGTGGCCATCAGGTCCTCGGTGAGCTCGAAGGGCGCGATACCGAGCCAGCACAGGAGGTCCGCGATGAACGCCCGCGGATCTGTCTGGAGATCGTCGAAGACCCCGACGTAGATGCTGTCGCTCCCGAAGCGGTCAGCGAACCGGTCGAGCCCGCTGCCGTAGCGACCGTGCTCGAAGAGCTCGGGTCGAGCGACCAGTGCCTCGGTGAACGTGCCGGGGGTCTCGCCCATCTTCAGCATGTACAGATAGGAGGAGAAGGCCCGGTCGACCGGGTCCCGCAGCGTCACCATGAACCGTGGTGAGTGCAGCACACCGTGGATACGTTCGGCCGCGCAGGGATGGAAGAGGTAGTCCTGGCACACCTCGCCGACGACCGGCTGGCTGCCCGCCTTGTCGAAATGGTGGGCGTACCAGGACACTCCCTTGTCGAAGTAGCGGTCGAAGAAGTACAGGTCCTTCGCCGGCGTCATGAAGACGTCGGGATGTTCGGCCAGCACATCGTGCAGCCACGAGGAGCCGGCCTTGTCGGGCCCGATGTAGAGGAAGTTAGGCAGACGAGTCATGAGCGGTCTTCTGTGTCGCGCTGGTGGGGGCAAGGGGCAGCTGGGTCGCCTCCAGCTCGTTCCAGACATCCATGACCAGGCCCTCCATGGTTTCGATCTCGTCCGCAGCCAGCTGGCGCTGCCATCCCGACTCCACATCGCTGGCTGACCGCGAGAAGTCGTGCAGGTCCTTTCGCGGGCGGAGCCAGGAGGTGAGATGAGTGTGCCTGGTCCGTTCACCGGAGACGGGAAGGTCCAACCCGAGGTGTCTACCCAGCGTCGACCAGGCGGACGGCCCCCCCGCCGTCAGGTGCTGGTGCGAGACGACCACGTATCCAGGTATCCGGCGAAGGTCCTGCAGCAGGATCTGGTGGCACCAGCTCCACATCGCGGCCATCGCGTGGAGATCGCCGTCGGCCGCGGGCTCGGGTGCCCCTAGGGCCACCAGTTCGCGCGTATCAGCCGTCCAGCCCATCCGGCGGTAGCTCGCAAGAACAGCCGCCGGGTGGCGGTAGACGACGACCGGCAGGGCGCCGGTGACCTCATGGATGGCCGCCAGCGACAAGATGGCGAACGGGTCCTTCACGACGATCCGCGTCCTCGGCAGGACCGCGGCCCACTGCCTGATGCCGTAGCGGCTCAGGGTGCGCACCTCGCGGCCGCGGTAGCACCTCCGCAGCACGGCAGCCTCGCGAGGGCCGAAGGCATCGCGCCGGACCCATGCGTCGACCCGGCCGCCAAGGGCGAACTGCCTGCCGCGGGGGTTCATCGGCTCACGCCCGGGCATGCTCGTGTGGGGGTCGCTCGCGAGCCCTCTGGCCAGCCAGGTCGTGCCTGAGCGGGGGACGCCTGTCACCAGGAGGGGGCTGCAGGACTCAGGTGATCCCACGGCCCGCCTTCCTCGTCGACGCGAGCATGATCCGCGGGTCGATACCCGTGACACTGTGCACCACGGCCAAGGCTGCGTGCGGGGCCACCGGCCACCGGCCGAAAGCCTGGGCGGCGATGCGCAGGGCGACACCCCGCTGTCCCATCGTGGACCGCGCGAAGGCGATCTGTCCCAACACCCGCGCGTGCCCCTTGCGTGACTCCTTGATCTGCGGATGCGTCCGGAGCAGGTACTCCAGCGCCTCGGCGACCACTTCGGCCCGCTCCCGGAACCAGGAGGCGTTGTACTTGCGGATCGAGGCCAATGGGGTGGTGATGACGCCGATCGAGCCGACCTCGACCGCCCTCAGCAGGAACTCGTAGTCCTCGGCATAGCTGCTCGGGAGCGCCTCGTCATAGCCGCCGACGGCGTCGAAGACCTCACGCCGCACGAGCAGCGTCGACGAGTGCAGCTCTTTGCGCCGCTTCTCCAGGAGGTGGGCGCGTGTCACGACCGAGGAGCTCCCGGGCCACTCGACCACGTGGTCCTCTCCCATCAGCAGCCGGATGCCGGCACCGAGGACGACCAGGTCGTCGTCGGCCAGCATCCGAACCATCTGCCGGCGAAGCTTGTCGGTGTCCCAGAAGTCGTCGTCGTCGCAGGAGGCGATGAAGCCCGAGCTGGCGTAGTCGAGGCCGGTGTTGCGGGCCCCGGCGAGCCCAGGAGTGTGGGTGTTCTCGAGCAGGGTGACGGTCCGGCCGGCCGAGGCGAGCTCCTTCAGCTCCGTATGCGGCTCCTCCTGGTCGTGCACGACGACCAGGTCGATCTCGCCGGCATAGTCCTGGTCCAGCACCGAGACGACGGCTTCGCGAAGCAGCTCCGGGCGGCCTCGGGTGGGAAGCACGACTGCCACCGTGGGCCACGACGCCGGCTCCGGCGACTCGACTGGCGCGGTGGAGGTCTCGGGGGCGGTCGGGAGCAGGGGATAGCCGAACCGGACCAGCCAGGGGGCGGTGACACTCGTCACCAGGGTCCGGTCTGCGCGGGGGAGTCTGGCTCGCCACGCCTCGTCCACCCGAAGGCCCACGACGCCGTGCTCGAAGCGGGACGGGTTACCGGCGACTCCGTGGGACTGCGACAGGTCGATCCGGTCGTCGTGTACATGCGTGAGCCCGGACCGGTAGCGCTCGAGGCCGAGGTCGTCGAGCACCGCTGTCAGCCGGCCGCGCGGGTCGGCGATGAAGTCCTCGTAGCGCAGTCGGGTGGCATGGTCGAACGTCGGCCTGATCACGGCGATCTCGGTCTGGAAGGCGGCCCACCGGTATGCCGTCGCGCCGACGCCGTGCGCCGCCATCACCGCGCCTTGGCCGCCGTGCGGGCGTGACACGGCCGTCTTGGACCACGAGTAGGCGACCCCACGGGGGTCGCGGACGAGGTGCAGCAGGCTCATGGGAAAGTCGAGCCGCTGGAGCGCCAGCGCCTGGCCGGGCCATTTGCTCGCATCGACGATGACGTCGGCGCCGGCCACCTCGGCGACTGCGTCGTACAGCGCGCGGTAGTAGGAGCCGTACTCGCGCAGGACGTCGACGAAGGCCGAGCTGCTCCGCTCGCGGGACAGCAGGAGCCTGGGCAGGTATCGCTGGCGGGATACCAGCCGCTGGAGCTCACCGATGCGGCGCAGTGTGTCGGAGGACCAGGAGCCGAAGGCCAGCCTGCCCACCTCGGACCAGAACTCGCACGCCTCGAAGGGCTGGCCGCAGCCGCAGAGCTCGGTGGCGACCGACGGCTTGCGGAAGAGCTCGATCAGCTCGCCGACGTTGACCCAACCGGGGATGTCGCCCAGCGTGCGCTCGACCAGGGTGCTGCCGGAGCGGCCGGAACCGGCGATGTAGATCACGTGGGTCGGGTGCCGAGTCACGAGCTCTCGTCGCCTGCCTCTCGTGAGAAGGGACCGCGCACGAGGAGGTGCCGAGCCGCTGAGATGTCATATATCGCCACGGATAAGTGTATCCGGGCTGTTAGCCCGGTGTTGGGCTCTAAGAAAGATTGCCCGTCACGCCGGATCTCGAGCCGCTGGAGCGGCCGGGCTACCAGTGCGAGCGGTGAACGACGCTCCCGAGCGACTGTCGGCCGCGGGCAAGCGACGGTGACGGGCGATCCTCTGCCCGGTGGCCGATCGAGACTGCCCCGATCGGCGTGTAGTCGTCCGGAACCCCGAACTCGGCCCTGAACGCTCCGGTCATGTCCGGGGGTATGCCGAAGAAACAGGCACCCAGATCCTCGTCGGCCACGGTGAGCAGCATGAGCAGCGCGGCCATGCCGGTGTCGATGTCCCAGTAGGGGACCGGCCAGCGGGACTCGTCCAGATCCGTCCAGCCCTTGTCGGGCGCCGCGTACCTCTCGAGGTATGCACGTTTGCAGGACATGGCCACGATGACGACCGGAGCCCGGTGCATGCCTGTCGACCAGGAGTCCACTCCTTCTCCGACCGCGGTGGTGCACGCCCAGAACCGGGACACGTTTGTCGGGTCGTCGAGCAGGAGGAACCCCCACCCCTGGCTGAATCCCGCGCTCGGCGCATGCAGCGCATTGGTCAGCACCCGCTCGACGACCGCCGGGTCGACCGGCTCGTCGGTGTAGTTGCGGACCATCCGGCGGCGGTTGACGACGCGTTGGAACTCCATCTCGGCATCCTCGTCTATCCCCTCCGTCCGGCGAGGGGTCGGAGGCTTTTTTCCGCGACGGGTCGTTCCTCTCGATGAAGGCGAAGGAAAAGTGAGCCTCGGCGCAGGTGTGTTGCTCCTCGCGGACCATGATGGCTGTCGTGAGCTTCGAGCAGATGTGGCGAGACCTGCTACCGATCGGGCGTGACAGGTCGACGGGAGGGTACCGCCGTTCGCCGTACTCCTCGGCCGAGCGCGAGTGCGCCTCCTGGTACGTCCAGGAGGCGACCCGCCGTCAGCTCGACATCGAGGTCGACGGCCAGGGCAACGCGGTGGCGTGGTGGCACCCGGCGGCCGCGGTCCCGAAGCAGGCGGATGGCGGCGTGCTGGTGGGCTCGCATCTGGACTCGGTGGACAACGGCGGTGCTTTCGACGGGCCGCTCGGGGTGATCTCGTCGTTCGCCGCCATCGACAGCCTGAGGGAGCGGGGGGCCGTCTTGTCGCGGCCCGTCGGTGTGGCGATGTTCGTCGAGGAGGAAGGCTCGCGGTTCGGCGTCGCCTGTCTCGGGTCGAGGCTGGCGACCGGGCGCATCGATCCCGCCACGGCAGCCGGGCTGCGTGACCGCGACGGCGTCTTCCTTCTCGACGCGATGTCGGCGGCCGGACTCGAGCCGGAGCTGGGCCCGTCCACTCTCCTCGACGGCGTCGCGACCTTCGTGGAGCTCCACGTCGAGCAGGGAAGGGACCTCGTCGACCGTGGGCGCCCGGTGGCGATGGCGTCGGCGAGCTGGGCGCACGGGCGGTGGCGGTTCGACTTCGAGGGAGAGCCGAACCATGCCGGTGCCACCGCGATGGCGGATCGGCACGACCCCATGCTGACGTTTGCGATGACCGCCCTGGCCGCCGACAAGCAGGCGAGGCTCGCGGCCGCCAGAGCCACCTTCGGCCGGCTGCATGTCGAGCCCAACGCGACGAACGCGATCCCCCAGCGGGTTCGGGCCTGGCTCGACGCCCGCGGCGAGACCTCGCAGCGTGTCGAGGAGCTGGTCCGTACGATCGAGCGTCAGGCCGCCGAGCGCGCCGGCCGCGATGGAACCCGGCTGACCGTGACCGCGGAGTCGGTGACCCCCACGGTGGACTTCGACCCGCCGCTGACCGGCCGCCTGGCCGAGCTGCTGGGTGGCGCACCGGTCATCGCGACCGGCGCCGGGCACGACGCCGGTGTGCTCCAGCTTGGGGGCATAGCGTCCGCCATGGTCTTCGTGCGCAATCCGACCGGCATCTCGCACTCCCCCGAGGAGTTCGCCGAGACAGCGGACTGCCTGGCCGGCGTCGAGGCTCTCGCGGCAGTCGTGACCGAGCTGGCGACGTGACGGCCTATTGGTGCGAACGCGCCTGGGTCGGCGGGCCCGGGGTGGTCGACGGCCTGGTCGTCGAGACCGCGGGGACGCACATCTCCTCGACCTGGCGGTCGGTGCAGCCGCCATCGGGAGCGGTGGCGCTTCGCGGGATCACGGTCCCCGGCTTCGCCAACTGTCACAGCCACGCCTTCCATCGCGCCCTGCGGGGGCGCACGCAGGCCGGACGCGGGAGCTTCTGGACCTGGCGGGACACGATGTACGCCGTGGCGGAGAGGCTCGACCCGGCCAGCTACTACACGCTCGCTCTCGCGGCCTACCAGGAGATGGCCCTGGCCGGCATCACGGCTGTCGGCGAGTTCCACTATCTGCACCATCGCCTCGGTGGGGCTCGATACGACGATCCCAATGCGATGGGCCGAGCGCTGGTCGCCGCCGCGCGCGCCGCCGGCCTTCGGATCACGCTTCTCGACACCTGCTACCTGTCTGCCGGATTCGGGGCCGCGCCAATCGGCGTCCAGCTCAGATTCTCCGACGGCGACATCGTGGGGTGGGCCGAGCGGGTCGTCGACCTGGATCGCGACGCCGCCGCGGACGTGGTCATCGCCAGCGCGATCCACTCGGTCCGGGCAGTCCCCGAGGACGATCTGGCGACCGTCGCGGCAGCGCGCCCCGGAGCGCCGTTGCATCTGCACCTGTCAGAGCAGCTGGCCGAGAACGTCGACTGCATCGCACGCTACGGACGCACCCCGACGAAGGTGCTGGCGGACGCGGGGGTGCTCAGCGATCGCACGTCCGCCGTGCACGCCACCCATCTGTCCGAGGACGACATCACACTGCTCGGACGGGCCGGGTGTTTCGTGGACTTCTGCCCGACGACCGAGCGTGACCTCGCGGACGGGGTCGGACCGGCGCGCGCCCTGGATGCAGCTGGTGCCACGCTCACGCTGGGCACCGACAGTCACGCGGTGATCGACATGGCCGAGGAGATGCGGGCCGTCGAGATGGACCAACGGCTGGTCACCCAACAGCGCGGACACTGGCACGCCGACGAGCTGCTCGCGGCCGCCACCGTCGACGGGCATCGGTCGCTCGGCTTTGCCGACGGCGGAGCGATCGCGACCGGGCAGTGGGCGGACCTGGTGACCATCGACCTGCAGAGCCAACGGACCGCAGGTAGCGGCGACGGCGCCGAGTCGGTGGTCTTCACTTCGGCGGCGGCGGACATCACCAGCGTGGTGGCCAGCGGTCGACAGCTCGTCCGCGACCCGCGGCAGGTGGGGAGCGCGCTCCACAGCGCGATCTCGGCGCTACTGGCGACACCATGACGACGGTCGCCTACGTCGACATCGCCCAGCTGGCCACCAACGACCCCTCCCTGGGAGACGAGTCCCCGCTGGGGCTGCTGAGCGACGCCGCCCTCGTCGTGGCGGACGGCACGGTCGTCTGGGTCGGCCGCCGTACCGACCTCGAAGCCACCGACGAGCTGGTGGACCTGAACGGCGGGGCCGTGATACCGGGCTTCGTCGACAGCCACTCCCATCTCGTCTTCGCCGGCGACCGTTCGGGCGAGTTCGCCGCGCGGATGCAGGGCAGGGCGTACTCCGCGGGCGGGATCGGGGCCACCGTGGCCGCGACCAGGGCGGCGACCGACGAGGTGCTGACCCAGACCGTGGCCGGGCTGGTGGCCGAGATGGCCCGCCAGGGCACGACCACGGTCGAGATCAAGAGCGGCTACGGCCTGACAGCCCTCGACGAGGCCCGCGGCCTGGCCATCGCGGCCCAGTTCACGTCCGAGACGACGTTCCTGGGTGCACACGTCGTACCGGCGGAGTTCTCCGGCGATCCGGCGGCGTATGTCGAGCTCGTGACCGGCCCGATGCTGGCGGCCGCGCAGCCCTACGCGAGGTGGGTCGACGTCTTCTGCGAACGAGGTGCCTTCGATGCCGACCAGGCCCGCGCTGTGCTGCGGGCCGGCATGTCGGTGGGACTGCTGCCGCGGATCCACGCGAACCAGCTGGGCCATGGACCCGGTGTCCGTATCGCCTGCGAGGTCTCGGCTGCGGCGGCGGACCACTGCACCTATCTCACCTCGACCGACATCGTCGACCTGCGCGACGCCGGGGTCGTCGCCACCTTGCTGCCCGGGGTTGAGTTCTCGACCCGCTCCACGTACCCCGACGCGAGGGCGCTGTTGGCGTCAGGGGTGACCGTCGCCCTCGCGACCGACTGCAACCCCGGGTCCTGCTTCACGTCGTCGATGCCGTTCTGTATCGCTCTGGCCGTGCGGGAGATGCGGATGTCCCCGGCTGAGGCGTTGTGGTCAGCGACAGCCGGCGGCGCAGCGGCGCTACGGCTTCTCGATGTCGGCCGGCTCGGCGTCGGTGCACGAGCGGACTTCGCCGTGCTGGCCGCGCCGTCCTACGTCCACCTCGCGTACCGCCCCGGCGTCCCGCTCGTGACTGCGACCTACCGCGGCGGCCGGCCTATCGCGTGGGCCGTACCGCACTGAACCCCGACGGGCCAGGGGCGGAATCGAGGGTGGATGCGACGTGTCGCGTAGCCAGGACGGGACCGCCGGCTGGTTGGCGTGACGACCTCCGTGACGCAGGTCACACCATCTCCTGGGCCACGAGCGGAAGAACCAGCCTCGGGAGGCGTTGTACTCACCGGTACTTGAGTTCGATCGACTCAACTTTTTTGAGATCGACGGGCGCTACGGTAAGACTTGAGTCCGAACGACTCATCTTAGAAAGGTAAGACCACAATGGCACGTGCGGTCGGTATAGACCTCGGCACGACGAACTCCGTCGTTGCCGTCCTCGAGGGTGGAGAGCCCACCGTCATCGCGAACGCTGAGGGTGCCCGCACGACCCCCTCGGTCGTCGCATTCGCCAAGAACGGCGAGGTGCTGGTCGGCGAAGTCGCCAAGCGCCAAGCGGTCACGAACGTCGACCGCACGATCCGGTCCGTCAAGCGTCACATGGGCACGGACTGGTCGCAGAAGATCGACGGCAAGGACTTCACGCCGCAGCAGATCTCCGCGTTCATCCTGCAGAAGCTCAAGCGGGACGCGGAGTCGTACCTGGGCGAGTCGGTGACGGACGCCGTCATCACCGTCCCGGCGTACTTCAACGACTCCCAGCGCCAGGCCACCAAGGAGGCCGGCGAGATCGCCGGGCTCACGGTCCAGCGCATCGTCAACGAGCCGACCGCGGCCGCCCTGGCCTACGGGCTCGACAAGGAGTCCGACCAGACCATCCTCGTCTTCGACCTCGGGGGCGGTACGTTCGACGTGTCCCTGCTCGAGATCGGCGAGGGTGTCGTCGAGGTCAAGGCCACCAGTGGTGACAACCACCTCGGTGGCGACGACTGGGACTCCCGGATCGTCGACTGGATGGTGGAGCGCTTCAAGAACGCGCACGGCACCGACCTCGGCGCCGACAAGATCGCGCGCCAGCGGCTGCAGGAAGCCGCCGAGAAGGCCAAGATCGAGCTGTCCGCCTCCTCCGAGACGACGATCCACCTCCCCTACATCACGCTGAGCGAGACCGGTCCGCTGCACTTCGAGGAGAAGCTGACCCGGAGCGAGTTCCAGAAGCTGACCTCCGACCTGCTCGACCGGACGAAGAAGCCGTTCCAGCAGGTGATCAAGGACGCCGGTGTCAACGTCGACCAGATCGACCACGTCATCCTGGTGGGCGGCTCCACCCGGATGCCCGCCGTCAGTGCGGTCGTCAAGGAGCTGACCGGTGGCAAGGAGCCCAACAAGGGAGTCAACCCCGACGAGGTCGTCGCTGTCGGCGCATCGCTGCAGTCCGGCGTGCTCAAGGGCGAGGTCAAGGACGTCCTGCTGCTCGACGTGACACCGCTCAGTCTCGGTATCGAGACCAAGGGCGGCGTGATGACCAAGCTGATCGAGCGCAACACCACCATCCCGACCAAGCGCTCGGAGATCTTCAGCACCGCTGACGACAACCAGCCCTCGGTGATGATCCAGGTCTACCAGGGCGAGCGCGAGATGGCGTCGTCCAACCAGCTCCTCGGCAACTTCGACCTGACCGGTCTGCCCCCCGCTCCTCGCGGGATCCCGCAGATCGAGGTCACCTTCGACATCGACGCCAACGGCATCGTGCACGTGTCCGCCAAGGACCGCGGCACGGGTCGCGAGCAGTCGATGACCATCACCGGTGGGTCGGCCCTGTCGAAGAGCGACATCGACCAGATGATCGCCGACGCGGAGAAGTACGCCGACGAGGACCGCAGGCGCAAGGAGGCCGTCGAGATCCGCAACCAGGCGGAGTCCTTGGTCTACTCGACCGAGAAGTTCCTCAGCGAGAACTCCGACAAGATCCCGGCGGACGTCAAGACCCAGGTCGAGACGGACATCGCCGGCACCAAGACGGCTCTCGAGGGCGAGGACAGCGACGCCATCTCGGCGGCGGCGGCCAAGCTGGGGACGTCCAGTCAGGCGATGGGGTCGGCGATGTACGCCAACGCCTCGGCTGAGGGCGGGGACTCGGCCGGCACCACAGCGGCCGCGGACGAGGACGAGGGCATCGTGGACGCGGAGATCGTCGACGAGGCCACGGACGAGTCACCCGGTGATGGCAAGTGACGGAAGAGCTCGAGCCCCACGACGGGCCTGTGATCCGCGACAAGCGGCGCGTCGACCCTGAGACCGGTCAGGTACGGGAGCCGCGCGACAGCGCGGCTCCCGCCCAGCCGGCCCCGGCGGCCCCCTCCGGTGCGGACGCTGCGGCCGACCCGGACCCCGGGTCGGTATCCGACATCGAGGCCCAGCTCGCCGAGCGCACGGCTGACCTGCAGCGGCTCCAGGCCGAGTACGTGAACTACAAGCGCAGGGTCGACAGGGACCGGCTCGCGACCCGGGAGGCCACTGTTGCCAGCGTCCTCACCTCGCTGCTGCCGGTACTCGACGACATCGGGCGGGCGCGCGAGCACGACGAGCTCAGCGGTGGCTTCAAGGCCGTCGCCGAGTCGCTCGAGCGCACCGTGACCTCGCTGGGCCTGGTCACCTTCGGCCAGGTCGGCGACGAGTTCGACCCGCGGATCCACGAGGCGCTGATGCACACCTACGCCGACGACGTGTCGGGCCCGGTGTGCCAGGTGGTGCTCCAGGTGGGCTACCGCCTCGGCGACCGGATCGTCCGGCCAGCCCGGGTGGCGGTCGCGGAGCCGAGCGAGGACTCCGGCCAGACTGCTGACGCTGAGACTGATGACGAGAACGCCGAGGCCAAGGTCACGACGCCCGACCAGAGCATCGACTGATCGAGGGACGAAAGACATGACGGGAGGTGGCAGATGAGTCCAGCTGACTGGGCCAGCAAGGACTTCTACCAGGTTCTCGGCGTGTCCAAGGATGCGTCAGGCGACGACATCAAGAAGTCCTACCGCAAGCTCGCCCGTGCCAACCATCCTGACGCCAAGCCCGGGGACGCGGCCGCAGAGGACCGCTTCAAGTCCATCTCCGAGGCGTACTCCGTGCTCTCGGACACCGACAAGCGCAAGGAGTACGACGAGCAGCGTGCCCTCTTCGCGGGCGGCGGCTTCCGGGCGCCGCGACCCGGCCAGGGCGGCGGCGGATACGGCGACGTCTTCGGCGGCGGGGGCGGCGCCAACGGCGGGCTAGGAGACCTGTTCGGCGGCCTCTTCGGCGGCGGGCGGACCCGCTCCGCACAGCCGCGGCGCGGCCAGGACGTCGAGTCGGAGACCACGCTCACCTTCGACCAGGCACTCGAGGGGCTGACCATCTCGATGCAGCTGTCGAGCGATGCGGCCTGCCCGGCCTGCTCCGGTACCGGCGCGAAAGCCGGCACGATGCCGCGCGTCTGCCCGAACTGTGAGGGCTCCGGCATGCAGACCTCGAGCCAGGGCGGCGTCTTCGCGATGACCGAGCCCTGTCGCGAATGCCTCGGCCGCGGCCTCGTCGTCGACGACCCCTGCCCCGTCTGCCACGGATCCGGGCGCGGTCACTCGACCCGCACCATCCAGGCGCGGATCCCCGCCGGCGTCAAGGACGGCCAGCGGATCAGGCTGCGCGGCAAGGGGGCGCCGGGCGAGCGGAGCGGCCCGAACGGAGACCTCTACGTCACCGTGCACGTCTCCCCGCACCGGCTGTTCGGTCGCAAGGGTGACAACCTGACACTCACGGTGCCGGTGCGCTTCGACGAGGCCGCACTCGGGGCCGACATCGCGGTACCGACCGTCAAGGGCGAGCGTGTCACTCTGCGCGTCCCGGCCGGGACCGACAACGGACGGACCTTCCGCGTCAAGGGCAAGGGCGCCCCGCACCGCGACGGTACGCACGGCGACCTGCTCGTCACCGTCGAGGTGGAGACGCCCAAGTCCTTGGACGCCGCGTCCAGGGCCGCGATCGAGGCACTGCGCACGGCCGCGAACGGCCATGACCCGCGTGCCGAGCTGCTCAACCGCGGGGGCCGGGCCGGTGGCTCCGGTGGCTAAGGCGCGGATCAGCTTCGACATCGGCAACCCCGACGCGCCGGTGTTCGTGATCAGCGTCGCCGCGGAGCTGTCCGGGATGCATCCGCAGACCCTGCGCAGCTACGACCGGATGGGCCTGGTCAGTCCCGGCCGGGCCGGTGGCGGCGGCCGGCGCTACTCGCTGCGTGACATCGAGCTGCTGCGGGTCGTCGCCCAGCTGACGGGGGCAGGCATCGGGATCGAGGGGGTACGTCGCATCCTCGTGCTCGAGAACCAGGTGGCGGCCCTGCGTGCTCGCGTCGCCGAGCTCGAGGCCGACCTGCTGCAGGCCGTCAGCGCGGCGGGCCGGCCGGGCCTCCCTGTGCTCCGGGCGGCGGACGCCTTGACCCGCTACCGGCCGGGCCTCTTCCCGCCGTCTGCTCCGCGACCCGCCGGCACCTGACCGGATACCCACAACGAGCACCAGTACCAAAGGACGACACCATGGACGCCAACACGTTCACCAGCCGCAGCCAGGAGGCCATCGGCGCCTCGATCGAGCGGGCGACGGCGGGCGGTAACCCCGCTGTCGAGCCGGTCCACCTGCTCTCCAGCCTGATCGAGCAGCCTGACGGCATCGCCGGCGGCCTGATCCGGGCAGTGGGTGTCGACCCGACGAGCCTGGCCGACCCCATCTCCGCCGCGGCCAAGCGGCTGCCGTCGGCCACCGGTTCCAGCGTGACTGCTCCCTCGTACAGCCGGGGCACGATCCTCGCACTGCAGGAAGCGGAGAAGCTGGCCGAGTCGCTCGGTGACGAGTTCATCTCGACCGAGCACCTGCTGGTCGCTGTGGCGACTGTCGCCGGTCCTGCCAAAGAGCTGCTCAACCAGGCCGGGGTCACCGCTGAGGCGTTGTCCGGGGCGTTCGAGACGATCCGCGGCTCGGCGCGGGTCACCAGCCGCGACCCCGAGGCGACCTACCAGTCCCTGGAGAAGTACGCCGTCGACCTGACCGCTCAGGCGCGGGAAGGCTCCCTCGACCCCGTCATCGGCCGAGACAGCGAGATCCGCCGCGTGGTGCAGGTGCTGTCTCGGCGTACCAAGAACAACCCGGTCCTGATCGGCGAGCCCGGCGTCGGCAAGACCGCCGTCGTCGAGGGGCTGGCGCAGCGGATCGTGGCCGGAGACGTCCCGGACTCACTGCGCAACCGCAGGCTGCTGTCGCTCGACCTGGCAGCGATGGTTGCCGGCGCGAAGTACCGCGGCGAGTTCGAGGAGCGGCTCAAGGCCGTGCTGAGTGAGATCAAGGAGTCCGAGGGCCAGGTCATCACCTTCGTCGACGAGCTGCACACCGTCGTCGGCGCGGGCGCGACCGGTGACTCCGCCATGGATGCAGGCAACATGCTCAAGCCGATGCTGGCCCGGGGTGAGCTGCGGATGATCGGAGCGACCACGCTCAACGAGTACCGCGAGAAGATCGAGAAGGACGCCGCCCTCGAGCGACGGTTCCAGCAGGTCTTCGTCGGCGAGCCGTCGGTCGAGGACACGATCGCGATCCTTCGGGGGCTCAAGGAGCGCTACGAGGCGCACCACAAGGTGTCGATCGCCGATGCTGCGCTGGTCGCGGCCGCAACCTTGTCCGACCGCTACATCACCGGGCGGCAGCTGCCCGACAAGGCGATCGACCTCGTCGACGAGGCATCCTCGCGGCTGCGGATGGAGATCGACTCGAGCCCGGTCGAGATCGACGAGCTCCGGCGTGGGGTCGACCGGCTGAAGATGGAGGAGTTCCATCTCGCCAAGGAGAGCGACCAGTCCAGCAAGGACCGGCTGAGCAGGCTCCGCGCCGAGCTCGCCGACGCCGAGGAGACGCTGCGTGGGCTGGAGTCGCAGTGGGAGCGTGAGAAGGAGAGCCTCAACCAGGTCGGCGAGCTCAAGCAGCGGATCGACGAGGTCCGGACCCGCGCCGACATCGCCTACCGTGACGGCGACCTGGAGACCGCGGCCAGGCTGCTCAACGGGGAGATCCCGGCCATGGAGGAGGAGCTCGCCAGGGCGCAGGAGGCCGAGTCGGCCGTCGACCAGGACACCCTGATGGTCCGCGAGGAGGTTGGTGCCGACGAGATCGCCGAGGTGGTGGCCGCTTGGACGGGTATCCCGACCGGCCGGCTGCTGGAGGGGGAGAGCGGGAAGCTGCTGCGGATGGAGGCAGAGATCGGCCGCCGGCTGATCGGCCAGCGGACTGCCGTCACCGCGGTGTCCGACGCCGTCCGCCGCGCCAGAGCCGGCATCTCCGACCCTGACCGCCCGACCGGGTCGTTCCTGTTCCTCGGGCCGACCGGCGTCGGCAAGACCGAGCTGGCCAAGGCGCTGGCCGACTTCCTGTTCGATGACGAGCGCGCGATCATCCGGATCGACATGAGCGAGTACTCCGAGAAGCACTCGGTGGCGCGGCTGGTCGGGGCGCCCCCTGGCTACGTCGGCTACGACGAAGGCGGCCAGCTCACCGAGGCGGTCCGGCGCAGGCCGTACGCCGTCGTCCTCCTCGACGAGGTCGAGAAGGCGCACCCGGAGGTTTTCGACATCCTGCTGCAGGTGCTGGACGACGGGCGGCTGACCGACGGGCAGGGCCGAACGGTGGACTTCCGGAACACCCTGCTCGTGCTCACCAGCAACCTCGGCTCGCAGTACCTGGTCGACCCGCTGCTGGACCAGGGGGACAAGTCCGATGCGGTGATGTCAGCCGTGCGTTCGGCGTTCAAGCCGGAGTTCCTCAACCGGCTCGACGAGGTGGTGCTGTTCGACCCCCTCGACACCGAGCAGCTCAGCCGCATCGTCGGACTGCAGATCGAGCATCTGGCGACCAGGCTGTCGTCGCGGCGGATCAGCCTGCAGGTCTCCGAGGCGGCACACGAGTGGCTTGCGGTCACCGGCTACGACCCCGCGTACGGCGCCCGGCCCCTGCGTCGCCTCGTGCAGAGCTCCATCGGCGACGCACTGGCCAAGGCTCTGCTGTCGGGGGCGGTGTCCGACGGCGACGTCGTTGCGGTCGACCTGGACCCGGAGCGCGACCGGCTGACCGTGACCGCCGGATGACGTCTGCCGCACCGCAGCGCCCGCCGCGGCCTCGCGAGGTCACGTTCGGTGGCACCCAGGCCGTGGTCGGCGGGGCCCTCGCGCTGGTGCTGGTCATCGGCGCGGCTCAGCAGCTGTACAGCCACAAGATGGAGGACATGCTCAAGCAGCTGGTCACTGACCCACACGCGACGCAGCTGGGCCTGACGCTGGCCGACGCCCGTACGCTGACCAAGGTCGCTTTGATGGTGATGGGTGTGATGGGCGTGACCTCGTCCATCCTCGGGATCTATGTGCTGCGACGCCACCGCTCGTCTCGCCTCGTCCTGACCGTCCTCGGCGGCCTGGTCGCCGCACTGACACTCTTCGCCGGGCCGACCGGATGGGTGGTCACCCTCTATATCGGGGGTTCGCTGCTGATGCTGTGGTCCAAGGCGGCTCGCGCCTGGTTCGCCGATGCGCCGCCGACGTCCGGCGCCGGGCCGTACCCGCCGACGCTGCCGCCATCTCGCTGGTGACTGTGCGCTGTTCGCGCCTCGGTTGAGTCCAGGCGAAGATCGAGGCCAGCCTGCCCGGCTCACCCTTCCCTGACGCACGGGTCGGGACCCGAGTCCGCGCGACCAGCTGGCTCTCCCACCGAGCTCGTCTGAGCACCACGGGTCATCGGGAGATGGTCTGGAGCAGGCCGAGGGCCTCGTCGAGGATCTCGTCGCGCTTGCAGAACGCCCAACGGACGAGGGGTCTGCCCGCGCTCTTGTCGTCGTAGAAGACCTCGTGCGGAATAGCGACCACGCCGCAGAGCTCCGGGAGCCGCCGGCAGAAGTCCACTCCGTCGTCGAACCCCAAGGGCCGGATGTCGGTCGTGGCGAAATAGGTGCCCTCTGGCACGTAGACGCCGAACCCGATCTCGCGCAGCCCGTCGCACAGCCGGTCCCGCTTGGCCTGGAGCCGGGCCCGGAACTGCGTGAAGTACCCGTCGGCGGAACCGAGCGCCGCGGCGATCGCGGGCTGCAGGGGAGCTGCCGACACATAGGTCAAGAACTGTTTGGCCATCATCACCGCCCGGACCAGCTCCGGAGGTCCGGTCGCCCAGCCGACCTTCCACCCGGTGAACGAGAACGACTTCCCGCCGCTCGAGATCGCCAGGGTCCGGTCCTGCATCCCATCGAAGGTTGCGAGCGGGCGATGGACGCGAGCGTCGTAGGTGAGGTGCTCGTAGACCTCGTCGGTCACGACGACGAGGTCGTGCTCGCAGGCGACGTCGGCGATGGCCTGCAGCTCGTCGGCGTCCAGCACTATTCCCGTCGGGTTGTGCGGCGTGTTGATGAGCAGCAAGGCGGTTCGCGACGTGACCGCCGCCCGCAGCGCGTCGATGTCGAGCCGGAAGTCCGGCGCGCGCAGGGTGACGGGGACACGGATACCGCCGGCCATCGCGATGCAGGCGACGTACGAGTCGTAGTAAGGCTCGAGGACGATCACCTCGTCGCCAGGATCGACCAGGGCGAGCAGGGCGGCCGCAATGGCCTCGGTCGCGCCGGTGGTGACGACCACCTCTGTATCGGGGTCCACCGTGAGGCCGTAGAAGCGCTGCTGGTGGGCGGCGATCGCGCGTCTGAGCTCGGGGATGCCCAGTCCCGGCGGGTACTGGTTGCGCCCCGTCTGCAGCGCCTCGACCGCAGCCGCGACGATCTCGGCCGGCCCGTCGACGTCGGGGAAGCCCTGCCCGAGGTTGATCGCCCCGGTGCGCGTGGCCAGCGCCGACATCTCCGCGAAGATCGTGGTTCCCAGTCCCCGGAGCCGGGTGGCCAGCTGGTGCATGGTCTTCGGGTGCCTCCAGTCTCGCGATAGCGGCCTTCAGGGTCGGTGAAACCTGAGTGCCGCGGCGGTGGCGTGCCTACAGTGTCTGTCGGATGAACACTACTTTCGGCCTCGGCCGTTCGGCCAGGCGCCTGATGGTGCTCGCGACCGGCCTGGTGTGCCTGGTCGCCGGGGTCGCCATGTTCGGGTACCTGGCATGGGAGCGGGTCGGGAGCGGCGTCGTCGCGTCGCACCACCAGTCCGGCACCCTGTCGGATCTGCGCGCGAGCTGGCAGTTCCCGACCGTGACGGACGTGCTCGGACCGCAGACCGCTATCGCGCCGCTCGGTACGGCCGACGCTGTGCTGCGAGTCCCTCGGTTCGGCCGCGACTACCAGGTGCCCATCATCGAAGGCGTCCGGGGGCAGGATCTGGCCGCCGGGGTCGGACACTTCCCGGGCGCCGGACCCGGACAGGCCGGCAACTACGCCCTTGCGGGCCACCAGACCACGTACGGGGAACCGTTCCGGCACCTGTCCGCGCTGCGGCCTGGTGACCGCGTCATCGTCGAGACGGCCGACGCCTTCTACACGTACCGGTTGGACACGAACCCCGCCAAGCTGCTGGTGCCGCTGTCGGAAAGCTGGGTGATCGACCCGGTGCCTGTCGCCCCGCGCAGGGAGGCTCCTCCTGGTATGCCGCTCTTCGACTCACCCGACCCCACCCGGGCGCTGATCACCCTGACCACGAGCTCGGAGCAGTTTCAGGAGCACGACCGGCTGGTCGCGTTCGGACATCTCGTGTCGACCACTGCGAAATGAGCGCCGAGTCGGCTCGTGGGGGAGTCGGCTGTCGCCGCCTCCTCACGGACCGATTGCTCGGCTCCGGCGAACGGTGGAGATGGCGCCGGGGCTGGCAGCGACTTGGTATTCTCGTGGCACCCGCTGCTCAGGCGGACCGCCGTCCGTCCGCAGGGAGTAGAGCTCTACAGTGATCGACGTCGGCCTGGTCGCCACAGAACCTCCGAAGAGTCTGCGTCGTCAGAGCCAGACGTCAGCACTGAGCGCCGTCGTCGAGGTCGCACGCCACCGCGACCTCGTCTGGGCGCTTGCACGCCGCGACTTCGCGGCCAGGTACAAGCAGACGGTGCTCGGCGTCACCTGGGCGCTCGTGATCCCGCTGCTCACGGTCGTCGTTTTCGGAGTCTTCGTCCAGCGTTTCGCCCGTGCTGACACTCACGGGGTTCCCTATGTCCTGTGGAGCTACGTGGGCTTGTTGCCGTGGACGTTCTTCAGCAACTCGGTCAGCACCGGCGGGATGAACTTGCTCACGAACCAGCCGTTGCTCAACAAGATCTACTCGCCGCGGGAGATCTACCCGTTGGCGGGGGTGCTCCTGGCCGGCGTGGACGCGCTGATCTCGGTGATCGCGATGGTGGTGGCGTTCGTCATCACCGGCTTCGTGCCCAGCGGCCTGATCTGGCTCACGCCGCTCCTCGTGCTCATCAACGCCGTGTTCGCCGTCGCCGCCGCACTACTCGTCTCCATCGTCATCGTCTATGTCCGAGACCTGCGCAACATCATTCCCGTCATCCTCCAGCTCGGCCTCTTCGCGACCCCGATCTTCTACTCCCTGGACCAGATAGCCTCGTCGTCCCGGCTGGTCTACTGCTTCTGCAACCCGATGGGTCCGTTGATCGACTCCTACCGCCGCGTCATCCTCTTCGGGGACTACCCGCAGTGGGGCTACCTGGGCGCAGGTGCCTTCAGCTCGCTGGTGTGGCTGGCCGTGGCTGTCGTCGTCTTCTCAAGACTTGAGCGGGGCATTGTCGACATCATCTAACGGCACGGTCGTCGTCGACAGAGTGTGGAAGCGGTTCCGCAAGGATCGGACCCGCCCGTTCCTCGGCGACCAGCTGCGCGCAGTGTCGCGACGACTCGCCGATCGCGAGTCGAAGCACCGCTGGGTGTTGCGCGACATCGACTTCACCATCGACCCGGGTGAGTCCGTCGGCATCGTCGGCTCGAACGGCGCAGGCAAGTCGACCCTGCTCAAGATTCTGACCAAGGTGATGTACCCGTATGCCGGCTCCGTGCAGATCGCGGGACGGGTAGGGGCCATCATCGAGCTGCGGGGCGGCATGCATCCTGAGCTGACCGGTCGAGAGAACACCTTCATGTATGGAGCTCTGCTCGGCCTCAAGCGCTCGGAGATCATCGAACGCTTCGACACCATCGTCGACTTCGCCGACCTGAGCCAGGCGATCGACAGGCAGATGAAGTACTACTCGTCGGGTATGCAGATGCGGCTGGGATTCGCGATCGCGGCCTTCCTGCGGCCCGACGTGCTGCTCGTCGACGAGGTTCTCGCTGTCGGCGACGCCTGGTTTCAGGAGCGCTGCCTGGACCGGATGCGCGAGGTCCTGCAAGAAGGCACGACGCTCGTGCTGGTGTCCCACGACCTCGCCTCAGTCGAGGCCACATGCACTCGCGGGCTATGGATCAAGGAGGGTCTGCTCGTCGACGACGCACCGATCCGCGATGTGCTGTCGTCATACCGCCAGTCCGTCGAGGCGAACCGCAACCGCCCCTATGAGTCGCCGGACTCGGTGGTGACGCTCACGTCCTTCAAGGTCATCGGCGCGGACGCGGGAATCCCCCTGTCCCACGGTCCGCTCGAGTTCGTCGCCGATCTCAGCGCCGCGCAGGAAGTACGAGGGCGTCTTCACGTCGGCGTCAGTGAGGGTTCGGCGGCTCCCGTCTTTCTCGTCTCGACGGCCTTGACCCTCGATCCGGGGCGAACCCGGATGCGCTGCCGACTGGACGCCGTACCCCTGCCCCGGGGCCATTACAGCGTGTGGCTGTACATCGAGAGCCATGACGATCTCGATGTGATCCCGTGGCACCCCGTGGCCAGCTTCATCCTTGCAGGCTCAGACCTCGACCCGGCACCCCGTGCGGTCGTGCGACTCTCGCCCGTCCACGTGCGCGCGACCTGGCAGCGCAGTGACACCGTCTGAGCGTGATCAGGCAGCTGCCTCCTGGATGTCAGCCATCGCCACCAAGATCTTGCGCTTGCCGGTGTACGGCGCCCGGCCGTGACCCACCAGCATGTTGTCGAGCATTATCATGTCGCCGGCCTCCCAGGGGACACGAACGGCATGCTCGTCGTAGGTGGTCAGCAGGTGCTCGATGACCGAGTCGGGGATCGGCGACCCATCGCCGTAGACGACGTTGCGGGGGAAGGAATCCTCGTCGTACAGCTCGCGCATTGCGGCGCGCGTGTCTGCCGGGAGGCCAGCCGGATGATGGAGCAGCACCTGGTTGAAGAAGGTGCGCTCGCCCGAGACGGGATGGCGACGAACGGCCAGTGCGTTCTGTTTGATCCGCAGCTCGTCGCCGCTCAGCCACTCGCAGGTGGTACCGGTCGACTCGCACTGGCGTTCGACCTCGCCCTTGTCGGTGGTCCCGAAGAACGTCGTCCAGGCTACGTCGACGCCCTTGGCGAAGTTGCGGATGTAGACGAGCCCGAGTCGCTCGAAGTCCGCGACCACCTGGGGGTCTAGCTGCGTCAACAGCTCTCGGCAGTCGAGCAGAGGCGTCTCGCCACCGGTTTCCGCCGCGATGGCGCAGTGGAAGAATATCCGCATCGGCCACTGGGCCATGTGCGAGCTCTCGTTGTGGAAGTGGATCGCGAGGTCGGCGGGGTACGGAGTCGACGAGAAGACCTTCTCGACGTCCTGTTCGCGCGGCAGGTCACCGTAGTCACCGTAGAGCGCGTCGACCAGCGACCCGGCGGAGGCCGAGAAGATGTCAGAGGATGAGATGCCGAAGCCACGGAACATGACCGCCCCGGACTGCGCGAGCAGCGCTTCGACATCGTCTCGGTGAGTCGAGCCCCAGGCAGCCAGATCGACACCCGGGCGTGACGGAGTGACGAGGGCGGGCAGCTGCCCCTCGCGGGCCGGTAGGGAGCCGATCGAGACCAGGTCTGGCTCCTCCAGGCTGATGGGACGGCGCTGACCGCGTCGGATGCTACCGGTCATCCTCGACTCCTTCGTAGGCTCTGCAAAACATAGCAATCCTCGGGTCGTGGCGGAAAACGACCAGCGAAATGATGGCGTTCTGGCTGGGTGGTGAGACGTCCACGAACCGGCAGGCCTCGACGTCGCCGGGGCGACGCGACGATCGCAGCAGCCTCGACCGCGGGGATGCGCCGGTCTCCACCGCGAACGACTCCAGCGGGAAGGTCAGACCGCACCCGATCGCCTTGACGTAGGCTTCCTTGCGTGTCCAGCAGCGGTAGAAGTCCGCGACTGGCGCGGACTCGAGCGCCTCGGCCTCCTCGGGCGCGAACAAGCACCTGGCTACCTCCATGTCGGCAAGGTCCGGGCGGACCACCTCGACGTCGATGCCGACCTGATGCCGGGACACCGCGAGCACGGCCGTATCCTCGCGAGACGAGGCGCTGAACCACAGCCCGTCCGTACCGGGAAGCGAAGGCTTGCCGAAGTCGTTGGCGCTGAACTGCAGTGCGGCCGCCGACGTGCCGGCGTAACGAGACAGTGCCGCCCGGTAGTGAGCCCGACGGCGACGGAACCGTACGCGGTCGCGGTCGAACCGGAAGCGGGCCGAGGCGACGTCCTCGTGCGTCGAAAGCGCACTCTCGTCCTGCCACTCCCGGAGGTCGAAGGCCCAGACGTCGACGGTGCCTGTCGCCGGTAGTCCGACGGTGGGACAGGTCACGGCCGACTCCTCCGCCGAGTCTTGCCGGCCGGCGGTTGTGGTAAGTCCCACACGAGCAAGCCGGGGTCCTCGAGGGCCCCCTCGAGCAGCATGTCAAGGCGCCGCATCACCGTGCGCGCGGTGCGCTCCTCGAACAACGCCTGGTTGTACTCGAGGTAACCGCGGATCTCGTGGCCGTCGACCTGGAACTCGACGGCGAGGTCGAACCGCGAGAAGCCCAGGTCGATATGTACCGGCCGAACCTGGGCGCCGGGCAGCTCCAGGACCGGCACCGCGCCGGTGTGCACTCGGACGTTGACCTGGAACAGCGGGTTCACCTGTGGTTCGCGAGGCGGCCCGACCCCCTCGACGATCTTCTCGAACGGGAGGTCCTGGTTGTCGAAGGCCTCCAGCGAGACCGTGGTCACCTGGCGAATCAGATCGCGGAACGAGCTGGATCCGTCGACGTGCAGCCGCAACGGGATGGTATTGGAGAAGAACCCGATCAGAGTCTCGACCTCGACCCGGTTGCGGTTGGCCATCGGGGTGCCGAGAACGATGTCCGGCTGCCCGGTCCAGCGGTAGAGCGTCGCGGCCCACGCCGCTACCAGGACCATGAAGTCGGTGGCGCCGAGATCGAGGCTGAGGGCGCGTAGTCCGCTCGCGTCGCGCACTGGTAGCTCGAGGTGGCGCCCGTCGAAGGTCTGACGTGCCGGCCGGTCGTGATCGAGCGGCAGGTTGAGAGTCGCCGGGGCGCCCGCGAGCACGCGCCTCCAGTAGGTGAGCTGCCCAGCCAGCTCTCCGGAGTCGACCCGGCCGCGTTGCCAGGCGGCGAAGTCGGCGAACTGGATCGGCAGCTGGTGGCGATCCGGCGGTCGGCCCGACGTCACGGCCGTCGTGTAGTAGCTGCTGACCTCGTCGAACAAGATCCCGTCGGACCAGCCGTCGAAAGAGATGTGGTGCTCCAGGAACGCCAGCAGCTTCCGCCCCGGGTCGACGTCGACGACGAGGACCCGCAGGGTCAGGTCGTGAGCAAGGTCGTAGGGCTCTCGGGCCGCGCCACGGGCCCATGCGATCGCCTGAGCCTCACGCGCCTCCTCAGTGTCCGCGTCACACGTCACCTCGCGGATCCTGAATGTCCAGTCGTCGAGGACGACCTGGGACGGTTCCTCATCGTCGAAGCTGATGACGGTCCGAAGCACCTCGTGCCGGCGGATCGTGTCGCGGACCGCGTCCTGCAGAACGGCCTCGTCAAGCTCTCCGATCACCCACATGGCGACGATCGCGTTGTATGTCGGCTCGCCGGGCGCGAGCTGGTCGAAGAACCACAGCCGCTGTTGGCTGGACGACAGTGGACTGGCCCGCGATCGGTCCCGTGCGACGATCGCCTGGGGACGAGACCATCGGCGCGCAAGCAGGGCCCGCTCGAGCAGGTCCCGCTTCTCAGCCGATAGCCCGGCGAGCCGGGAGCTCAGGTCGTTCACGAGCGCTGCACCTCAGCCAGCACATCGGGGTCGCTACCGAGCAGCTGCTCGAGAAGCGCAAGGGCGAGATCGCGGATGACTGGGTTACGGAAGATCAGACCTGGCGCGACGTCGACAGAAAGTTCCGCCGTGAGCCGGATCGCGACCCTGCCCACGTCGAGCGAGCCGGCACCGAGGGCGAACAGGTCGTCGTCGGCATAGACGGCGGGAAGCTGGAGCACCTCGGCGAAGACGCCTGCGACGAGAACCTCGATAACCCCACTGGGGGGCTGACCGATACCGGACCCGGGCATCGGAAGCGACGCCCTGTCCACCTTGTCGTTCGCGGTCAGCGGCAAGGCCGCCAGGATGATGAACACGTTGGGAACCGCTTGCGGGGGAAGCAGCAGGCTGGCCGCACGCCGCAGCTGCGTCGCGTCGAGTCCCACTCCTGTCACGTAGCACACCAGGCGCTGAGAAGCATCGTCGCCGCGGAGCGTAGCGACAGCCTGGCGGACGCCCGGGAGCCTTCCTATCACCGTCTCGACCTCGCCGAGCTCGATGCGAAAGCCGTTGAGCTTCACCTGGAAGTCGCGTCTGCCGGCGAACCGCAAAGTGCCGTCGCTGTCGGCTCGGACCAGATCGCCGGTTCGGTACATGATCGGTGACGGCGCTCGCTCGACCGGACAAGGAACGAACACGCGTTCGGTGAGGTCTGGTCGACCCAGGTAGCCCCGTGCGACGCCGGCCCCGGCGATGTGGAGCTCACCGCGAACGCCGGGAGGCACCGGCTCTCCGCGCTCGTCCAACACGTAGCAGGCCGTCCCGCGCATCGAGACGCCGAGTGGAATCGGATCCTCCACGTCGGCCGAGAGCCTGGTGCTCACGGACCATACCGTCGTCTCTGTCGGGCCGTAGAAGTTCCATACGCCGGCTACTCGTGGCATCAGCGCGCGTACCAGGGCGCTGTCGTACGCCTCGCCGCCGCATACGGCTCGAAGGCGGTGCGCACCGGGCCAGCCTGATTCGCACAGCATCCGCCAGGTCGCCGGCGTGGCCTGCATGAAGTGCGGCTGGACGGCCTCGATAAGGGCAGCCAGCCGGCTCGCGTCGCGCGCGTCGTCGGCGCTGGCAACGACAAGGGTGGCGCCCGTTGTGAGCGGAAGGAACAGGTCGGGCACGGACAGGTCGAATGCCGCCGTGGTGACCCCGAGCGCCGTTTCGCCGGGACCAAGTCCTGGATCTTCGCCCATGTGCAGAAGCGTGTTGACGACGTTGCGGTGCTCGACCATGACGCCCTTAGGGGTGCCCGTGGAGCCCGAGGTGAACATGACATACGCGAGGTCGGACGGCCGGGGCTCCGTGGTCGGACCGTCACCTTCTTCGTCCCCTACGACCATCACGTCGACGCCGAGGTCGGGGACTTCGCCGGACGCGACCACGGCCGACAACCCGGCTATGGAGACGAGCTCGCGCAAGCGGGCGAGCGGGTATGACGGCTCGAGTGCCACGTAAGCACAGCCGGCCCTGAGCACAGCCACCAAGGCGACGACCATGTCGGTTGTGCGCTCGGCCCCCACCCCGACCTTGGTCCCTGGCTTCAGTCGGCGGGCCACCGGGCCACTTCGACCCCAGAGGGAGCTGTAGCTGAGGTCGCCCCCAGCGCCACGCACCGCCACGGCAGCAGGGCGCGCACGGACCTGGGCCTCGATGAGATCCGGCACCGTGACCAGGTCCGTACCGTGACCGGCTGAGGCGTCAGCGGCGTGGAGGTCGGTGAGCTCGCGTTCGGACATGAGAGGCATTCGGCCGACGGGGACGCCGGTACCCGCGGCGGCGGCGAACGTCGTGAGGTGCTGAGCGAAGCGTGTGGCGTCGGCTTCGGTGTAGCAGCTGTCGGCATACCGCACGGTGCCGTCCGCGCCGACAGCCAGCAGAGAAGGCCCGTCTACGGTAGCGGGCAGCCGACAGGCGATCCCGAATGCCGGGACGGGTCCCGGATCGGAACCGGCCAGGGCACCGGCTGCCTGAAGAACCACATCGCCCATCGGCCGGTCGACGTCGACGACGAGGGCGACGCGCCGCCAGCCGTCCCCGCCGGACCAGCCGACGGCGACGTCGCCTCGTCCGGTATAGCGGGCTACGACGCTGGCGAAGATCGCCAGCAGCTCCGCATCGGTGCCAGCCCAGGGGCGCAGCGACGATGCGGAGCAGGTCCGGTGGACAGAGGGTGCTACGGCTGGGCAGGGCCGGTCCCTCAGCACGTCCCAGTCAGGCGTCATCAGCCGGGCCGGAGGACTCGGAGCGCAACAGCCGAATTGCCTCGTCGTCGCTCAGCTGGTCCAGCTCGGCAAGCATGTCGGCGAGAGCGTCGTCGGGCACAGAGCCCCTGCGGTCGATCTCCTTGGCCATGTCGGCCACCGTCGGACTCGCGAAGATCGTATGCAGTGGCAGCTCGATGCGAAAATGCGAGCGCGCGCGTGCCACGACTCGCGTCGCCAGCAGAGAGTGTCCGCCGATCCTGAAGAAGTTGTCCTCGACACCGAACTCGGCCGCCGGCAGGATCTGCCGCCAGATCGCCAACAGATCCCGTTCGGTCTCGCCTTCCGGCTCGCGGCCCCGGGCGCCTGTGGGCTCGTCGGCGCGAAGTGACGCCAGACGTCGTCGGTCCAGCTTGCCGCTCGACGTTCGCGGCAGCTCCGCCAGGACCACGATGGTGGCCGGGACCATGTACGGGGGAAGCCGCTCGGCTAACCGCTCCTGCACCGAGGCAGCATCGATGGGGGTTCCTGATGAGACGACGTAGGCCGCCAGCACATCGTCGACGACCGCGACGACAGCCTCGGCGACAGCCGCCTCGCTGCGGAGCCGTGCCTCGATCTCACCGAGCTCCACGCGGAAGCCACGGATCTTGACCTGTGAGTCGCTCCGTCCGAGGAACTCGACAAGTCCGTCGCGTCGGACTCGGACACGGTCCCCGGTCCGGTAGACCCGGGCGCCCGGACGCTCAGGGTCGGCGGCGAACGCGGTGGCGTCCTCCTCCGGCGAGCCGAGATAGCCAGCAGCCACCGATGCGCCGCCGATCCAGAGCTCGCCCACGGCGCCGAGCGGAGTCAAGACACCCGAGGCGTCACGAACCTGTGCCCGTACACCTGGAAGCGGTCGCCCGATGGGGATCGGCTCGGTGTCGGTCTCGGCTACGTCGTGAGTGAACACCCCGACGGTGGTCTCGGTCGGACCATAGTGGTTGACCACTCTCCGTACTCCCGACCGCTGGGCCTGCCGGACCAGCTGACTGTCGAGTGACTCGCCGCCGACCACCAGGAGCTGCAACGGCAGGTGCACATCATCGGCGCTGAGCAGTGCCCGAAGGTGCGAGGGAGTGATCTTGAGGGCTGTGATGGTGTGGTCACGGACGAGGGCCTCGAGGGCCGGCCCGTCTCCGATGGCTTCGGCCGTGACGATCTCCAGGGTGCCGCCGTTGAGCAGGGCGCCGAAGATCGCTGTATTGCCCAGGTCCGTCGCCATGCTGGTGACCGTCGCGAAGCGCTGAGAGCTGTCGAGTGCTAGGCGTGCGGAGACGCCCGCCGTGTAGGCCAGCACGTTGCCGTGGGTGACTGCCACCGCTTTCGGACGCCCGGTCGACCCGGAGGTGAAGATCAGGTAGGCCGGGTCGGTCGACTGTCCGGAGACCGCCATGGCAGGGGCGCCGGCGTTGCGCACGACTGACCCGGGCTTCCCGGTAGCGTAGACGTCGTCGAGCAGCATGGTAGGCGTGGCCTCAGGCAGCGCGGCGGCCAGCTGCCGGCTGGTGACGACGGTGCGTATCTCCGAGATCGCGAGCTGCTCGCTCCACCTGCCCGGTGGGTGTGAGGGGTCGAGGGCCAGATACGCTGCGCCGCTGCGGAGGATCCCCAGTGCGACGGCGACGGCGTCGGCCGAAGGCTCGAGCAGGAACGCCACGGGGTGTCGGTCCGAGCCCACGGCGAGAGCAATCGCCCGTGACTGGTCGTCCAGCTCGGCGAACGTGACACGGCGTTCTCCGTGGGCCACGGCGACCGCATCCGGGCGACGAACCACCTGAGCCGCGAGAGCCTCGATGACCGTCGAGAACGGCTGCGTAGGCAGCTCGTCGCCGGTGAGTGCACGGGTGAGGATCGCCCGCTCCTCGGC
>JBBSET010000029.1:0-48571 GCA_038239485.1 Propionibacteriales bacterium | reverse complement strand
GACGCTGCTGAAAGCGACCGGGGTGTCGGGTGCCGTCTTGCGCGGAGACACCTCCGAGTTCCGCCTGGCCGTGACTCTCCGGGAGCGCCTCTACTCGGGTTGGAAGACGGCGATCGTGTTGCCGTCGGGGTCCTTGAACCAGGCAGATCGCCCGATGCCGGGGGTGGTGACGATGTGGTCGACGGTCTTGAACGTCTCGAAGTCGTATTCCTCGAACTCGACGCTGCTCGCGACGAGATCGGCCACGTCCTGGTCGATGTCGGTCGACCAGAAGCGCACCTGGGTGTGGTCGGCGGTGTTCCCGGTGCCGCGCCCGTAGACGAGCAGGGTGGTGCCGTCGCCACAGTCGAAAAGCAGATGGTTCTTGATGATCTGTGGCGAGAGGGTGAGTCCGACCTTCGTCTCGTAGAAAAGCTGACTGCGTTCGAGGTCGGTTGAGACGAGGACGGCCGAAGCGGGGTTCTTGGCGAGCACGACGGTCCCCCTCCTACGAGACGAGGTGGGTGACGTCGAACACGGTCTCCGACGGAGGGGTGGGGAACCCACCCTCGATCCCGGCCTGCATGCGAGGCATCAAGATGCCGTCGCGGAAGGCCTCCCAGCTCTGCTCGGACTCGTGGACGGCGACGATGGTCCACCCATCGGCCGACGGGCCGGCCGCGTGAAAGATCTGGCCATCGGGAAGCCCGGCTGCAGGATGTACCGCGGCGATGGATGCCTCGTAGTTCTCCTGGGTACCCCCGGGGAAGTGGTGGATGACTCCGAATGCCATGACTGTCTCCTCTCATCGGCCGAGATTGATAATTTCGTACGAAAGGAAATATACTCGCGGACATGGCTGTGTCAAGACCCGCCCACCAGTTCCTCAGCCCCGACGAATGGGAGTCCTGGACATCGGTGATGCTGCTCCATCGCTCCGTGCTCCAGGAACTCGACGCCCAGCTCCGCCGCCAGCACGATCTGACGGTCACCGAGTTCGACGTCCTGATCACCCTGTTCAACGCACCGGAACACCGACTGCGCATGGCGCAGCTCGCCGAGCAGGTCCTGCTCAGTCCGGCGGGAACGACTCACCTCGTGACCCGGCTCGAGCGAGATGGCCTGGTCAGACGTGAGGTCGACCCCGCAGATGGTCGCAAGTGGTTCACGGTGCTCACAGACGGAGGCGACAACGCATTGAAGTCGGCCAGGCCCACCCACAACGAGGCACTCAGACGGACGCTCCTGGCTGCCACCACCTCCACCGACCGCCACGCTCTGCGCCGGATCTGGCACCGGCTGTCCGCCCAGCCTCCGGCAGCGAGGCCGGCCGCGCGAGACCCCGGTACCACTACGTGACCGAGGGGGAGCACCACCCTGGAACTCCCGGCTTCGAAGGGTGCGTCTATCTGGGCCGGTATGGGGCGCCCCTCGGCCCGGTGTTCCGTTCGGGGATCGGGTTGCGGCACACGATCGAGGCCACCTCTAGCATCACCGACATCACCGACATCAGGCGGATCTGAGTGGCTCATGCTCTAACCATCACGGCCGTCGCGACGTCACTCGATTTTGGGTCCGCCGGCCTCTGCGATCTGGTCGATCACGCTGATCGCCTCGTCGTCATCGTCTGCAATGTCGCCGTCGACCTCGATAACGGTGCTAAACGTGTCGCCGTCACTCAAGTGGGGGTATTTCTCAAGGAGGAACCGTCGCCGATAAGCGAAGTCAGCGGCGTCCACGATGCCTTCGAGGGTGGCCCAGTTGAGCGCGCCGCCGACAACGATCCCGGCGGCGGGGACGACCTTCCCCAATCCCTGCTTGGTCAGGCGGAAGCTGAACCTCTTCGCGAACTCTTGTGCGACCTTGGCGACAACGGACTCGTTGAGCACCTTCCATGTCTTGTCACGGACCAGAGCCTGGGTGAGCTTCGAGATGTCTGCCATCGCGGCCGTCTTCGCGCCCGCCGACACAGCCGACCCCGCATTGACCACGGACATGATGAAGACTTTCTCCGCAGGTGACTCCGGGTCATACCCGTACAGCAAGGCCGTGCGGCCCACCGCGCGGGACCCTAGACCGAGAACGGTCGCCGCGTCACCGACGAACGCGCCCGTGATTGCCGCGCCAGACGGCGCCGCCGCCACGCCACCCGATACGGCGATGGCCAGTTCCCCGCCGGATATCACGAACGCCGCGCCTGCCCCGGACAGCGCAGCTCCGGCCGGGTACAACCAGCTCGCTGTCCGTCCACGCACAGCATCGATTTCCTGCAGATCGAGCCGGCGAAGGTCACGGAGCAATGAGACGTCGTGGCCGCGCTTGCGGTGCTGTGCCACCACCCTCTTCGGTGAAAGACCCGCTCGAGAGACTCGGCCCATGGTTCGCCGCACCGAACTTCCTGCAGTGCCAGCCCAACTGGGAAGGGCATCGCTGGCGACGCGCGCGCCAGCGCTGACGATCTGGGTGCCTTTGGCCGCGACCCCCTGACCGCGCTCCAAGGCAGCCTGGGCGTCGGGATGATTCTCGAGGTACTTCGTGGCGCGATTGCCGAGGGCGGTGGTGCCGTTGAACACCTTCTGGCCGACCTCACCCATACGGCGGGAGACCTCGCGTCCTTTGAACGCCTTGATGTCGCTCCAGGCGTCAAGCTCGTACTGCGACGGTTCTGTCATACAGCCAAGGTAATGCCGAGACCGACATAAGGAACAAAGTCTGGCAACCAACTGCGTGTCTCACCACCCGAACCTTTCGCGCGTTCCTGTCACAAGCGTCTCTTGCTGGCCTCCTGTACGGAATCGGGCAGCTGCGCACGTGGCTGCAAGACGATTGCCGACAGGATCGGTGGCTGGTCGCGAGTTGCCTGCGGATCGTTCCCACTGCGTGCCGGTGGGGGATCCCCATGCGGGGCACCGTTCGCAGGGCCGACTCCGAGGATCAGCTGCTACACCGCTCCAAAGGACTTGACAAGGCCGGGCGCTCCAACCAGAACACCGCGTGACAGCTCTGCAGGCAGTTCCCTTTCGACGACGTGTCGCGAGCACACTCGGCGTGAAAGGCGAACCTGACGCGAGCAAGGCAGTCCGCAAATAGTCCGCAAGATTCTCAGTCGAGGTCGCTTTCAGCCAATGACGCCCAACGACGACACTAGCGCGTTTGCGCAGCTCAGAGCCACTTTCCGGCGGAATCCAACGACGACCAACGACGCCCGGAACCACGAGTCTTTGTTCGATCTCTACTACGACATCTAGCCGCCGGTGCGCGGGTCAGCCCAGCGATTCTGGCGTGAACGGGCGTCAGGCAGAAGGGGTGGCCAGCGGGGTCGAGCAGCACCCGCCAGCGCGGGTGCGGCTGCTCCGGCAGCGAGACGGCCACCAGCCTCGCCCAGGGCTCGAGGTCACGCCACAGGGCTCCAGGTCACGGAGGCCACTGTAACGTCGCCGAGTCCCGCCGCAGGCTGCGTACCAGTGCGTGCGCCAGCTGGAAGGTCCCGGCGGAAACGCGGGTGGCGACCAGTGGCGCGCACCATCATGGCGTGGCGTCGTCGTTTTCGGCTGGCTCCGATCTCCACCATGACGATGAACAGCCTGACACGCTGCGATCGCGTGAGATGGCGGGTGCCGTCGCCGAGCATGCAATCTGACCACCGCATGCGCTGTGGTGGGGGTTGTGAGGAAGCATGTGCGGTGTGGTGCACAGTGTGCATGACACCGCACATCGTTTCGCAGGACCCGGTCCCCGCCGTCTCGAGGACACCGAGAGACGACAGGGATCACCACGTGTCCCGGTCGGAACGCTCGGCCGCCCACGGACCCACCGTCAGGCTAAATGGCGGCGCGTGGCCGTACGATCGCGGCCATGGAGATGATGGACTGGTTGCTCCAGGGTGATCCGGCCATCTGCTGGCAGGTGTTGCGCGACCTGACCGGGGCTAATGCTGGGGAGGTCGCGTCGCAGCGGGCGCTGGTGGAGACCGAGGGCTGGGGAGCACGGTTGCTCGCCGTGCGTGACCCGGACGGTCAGTGGGACGGCGGCGCGTGCTTCCCGCGGAGGATCCTCGAGGACTGGCAGGCCGGGATCGAGCCGGACTTCTCCACGGTCAGCCATGGACCTCGACGCTGCCCACCCTGGTGCTGCTGCGGGACCTCGGCCTGGAACCGGCGAGCACGGGCGCCCGTGAGACGATTGCGCTGGTGGCCGCGAACTGCCGGTGGGAGCACGAGGGCGAGGCGTTCTTCGACGGCGAGGTCGAGGCATGTATCAACGGCCGGACGCTCGCGGTCGGCGCGTATTTCGGTGCGAACGTCGAGGGTCTGGTGACGGGTCTGCTTGCCGACCAGCTCGAGGATGGTGGCTGGAACTGCTGGTCCCAGCACGGCGCGACGGTGTCGTCATTCGACTCGACGATCTGTGTGCTCGAGGGCCTGCTCGAGTACGAGCAGTCGGGGGGCACAGTTGCCGTTACCGAGGCCCGTCGACGGGGCGAGGAGTACCTTCTGAAGCGGCAGCTGTTTCGGCGCAGAAGCACCGGCGAGGTGGTTGCCGAGGGCTGGCTCCAGTTCTCGTGGCCACCGCGCTGGCACTACGACGTCCTGCGCACCCTCGACCACTTCGCCCGCACCGGCGACGCGCCCGATCGGCGGGTTGCAGAGGCCGTGGACCTCGTGCGTGACAAGCGGCAGCAGGACGGCACCTGGCTGCTCGAGAACTCCCACCCGGGCCAGACCCAGTTCGCCTTCGAGGACGGTGACGGACGCCCGAGCCGGTGGAACACCCTGCGTGCACTGCGCGTCCTCGACTGGTACGACCGCGGCCGTTAATCCGGCGTGACGCCACCACGATGTTGACATCGCGTTGCAGCCACTCTCGCCTGCCAGCTGCGGCCCGGGAGGAGTTATCCGTGGTGCCCGGCCTGGACGGACTCGCAGTCGTTGAAGATCCTGTCGGTGGCGTCGCTGTGGGCGACATCGATGCCGCTCCCGCACAGGATGAAGTCGGCTCCCGCGTTGCCCCAGAGCTGGTCAGCACCGTCGCCGCCATCGACGCGGTCGTCACCGGTCCCGCCTTGAACGCTGTCCTTACCCGCCTGCGCGACGATGTAGTCGTTGCCTGGGCCGCCGTCGATGGTGTCGTTTCCCGGCCCTGACCTGATCCAGTCGTTGCCGCCGCCGCCCGACACACGGTCGTTACCCATGGCTCCGTTGAAGAAGTCCGGCCCCGCCCCGAGGTAGGCCACGTCGTTACCCGCGTCGGCCAACACGGTTACCGCGAACGTGGCGGGAAGCGTCGAGGTGTCAGTGAAATCGTGGCCGAGCCGTGGCCAGACCTCGATCAGCAGCGGCCTTCTCACGCTGATGTTCGCCGGGACGCGGCACACGGCCGCGATTCCGACACTGACCTTGCGTCGGTGACAGGCAGGCGTCAGCTTCTTGAAGTACTTCGTGCCGGTGTCCACGAACCTGAGCCCACCCGCCACCTGCGTCACGACGAGATGGCTGCTCTGCCCGCCAGTCCGGAAGCGGTACCCGTGCTTGGTCCGCATGAGCATGCCTTTGTCCCTCAGCGGGATCAGCCGGAACTGTCCGTTCAGCACCGTGACATAGGTGTAGGGCGGGCCGGCGTTGGAGCCCGCCGGGCCCGAGCTGCGATCTGGGGTCGCGGCGGCCGAAGAACTGGCGGTTGCGTGGCCGCCGACGGCGGTTCCGACGCTCAGGCCGGTCAGGGCGGCGCTGACGAGAATGGCCACAGCTGGGTAGGTGGTCCGTCGAAGCACTGCATCCTCCTGGTGTCGGCCAGCGGACTCGACGTCAGCGGGACCTTGACAGCGGGTATAAACCAGACATTTCGCCTAGACGGGACACACTAGTGGATCGAAAGTACGAAGTGTCCGATAAACAATCATTCTCAGTGATGCCTCAGTTACGGAACGTTACCGGGCAGACAACCGTCGTGACTGGAACAGCACCCAGGCGCAGGCTCTCGTACGATGCACCGCATACCCACGGCTCGCAAGTCCGGATCGGTCCAGGCCTACCTTCGATCGGCGTTGGCGTCCTCTCTAAGGAAGTCCACAGCCGACTGCCAGGCAACCCTTCTGATGGCAAGGTTCACTTTGGGGATAGCCCGATACGCAATGACGACAGAGGACGACCATGAGCGACGACATCCAGTCCTGGCAGTCGGACCACCCCCAGCAGGGCGCAGCGACTCCACCGGCACAGCCACCATCTCGCCACCCCAAGCGGGCAGTCGCCGCCGTCGTGGCCGGGGTCGTTGCTGCCGCAGCCGTTGGAGCGGGCATCGCGATGAGCTCGGGCAGTGCGGCAAAGGTGTCGGCAGCCGACCGCGGTGCCGCGGGGTCCTCGCGGTACCTGCCGGGTTTCCCCGGCCGGACCCCGATGCCGCAGACCCCGCGCCGGGGGTATCGGGACCTTTCCATCCCCTCGGGGTCCGCAAGCAAGGCACAACAGGTCGGCGTGGTGGATATCTACACCGTGCTGAACGACGGATCACAGGCCGCCGGCACGGGCATGGTCCTCACGCCCCGCGGTGAGATCCTGACCAACAACCACGTGGTTAATGGTTCGACCAGAATCCGTGTCGTGGTCGTCTCGAGCGGCAAGGTGTTCACCGCCCGGGTCCGGGGAACCGACTCCACCGACGACATCGCCGTGCTTCAGCTGAAGGGCGCCTCTCACCTGGCCACCGTCACGGTCGACTCATCGGGCGGCGTCCAGAGAGGTGACAAGGTCACGGGCGTCGGAAACGCGGGTGGGGTCGGAGGTACGCCTAGCGCCGCCGCCGGCACGGTCCGCACGACCGATGCGTCGATCACGGTCGGGGACCAGACGACCAATGCCAAGGAGCACCTGTCAGGCATGATCAAGATTGCCGCCGACATCCAGTCCGGTGACTCGGGCGGACCGCTCTACAACGCGGACAACTCGGTGATCGGCATCGACACCGCGGCCTCGAGCGGGCAGTCTCCGGTTCTCGGCTTCGCCATCCCGATCTCGAGAGCGCTGGGCATCGCGAGCAAGATCGACAGCGGGTCCGAATCCGCCACGATCACCATCGGCTATCCAGCGTTCCTCGGCGTCGAGCTGAGCGACGCCGCCGCCACGCCGGCTCAGGGCAGCCGGACGGGCGCGACGATCGCGGGCGTGATAGGAGGCCTCGCCGCCGACCGGGCCGGACTGGCTCCCGGAGACACGATCACCGCCATCGACGGACAGGCCGTGACATCATCCAGTGACCTGTCCACCGTGGTGAAGTCGTACCATCCGGGCGACTCGGTGACCGTGCGCTGGACGTCTCCGGGTGGCGCGACCCACTCGGCGACAGTCGTCTTGACGAGGGGACCAGCGGCCTGAGCTGCGGCTCTACGCCACACCCCACCACACGCGGCGACGCTGGAAGAGCAGCCGACACCTCTGGCGCTGGCCGCGTCACTTGGCTAGCATGCGTCTGCTGAATCGAATCCACCTGCCAAAAAAAGTCCGACCTTGGAGGAGGTCCGGATGGTTTGCTGCTTTGGTGGCTGGGTACAGCCCCGTCGCATCACTGATAGGCAGCGGCGATCACATCGAATCCGGACGACACGAGCCAGCAGCGTTGGTGGCTCTGTTGTGGTGACCGAGGGCCGCCTCTTCTCACATGCGGCATCACAAGCAGTTGCTGATCCGGGCGGGACGTGACCCCGTCCTCGCTGGAGGGAGTTGTGGATGGCGAATCTGAGCCGCTTGCCCACCCCGATCATCGAGAAGTGGGAGTGGCAGTACGACGGCCTGTGCCGGAGTATCGACCCCGAGGTCTTCTTCCCGCCAGACTCCGAGCGGGGTCCGGTCCGACAGCGTCGGGAGCTACAGGCCAAGAGGTACTGCGAGCAGTGCCCCGTGCTGGCCCGCTGTCGCGAACACGCCCTGATGGTCCAAGAGCCCTACGGAGTGTGGGGCGGGCTCACGCCCAGAGAGCGAGACCGCATCCTGCACGAGCCCGGCTCTCTGGAGCAGGGCCTGCACGAGGCCAGCCTGCGTGAGGCCGGTCGCCATCCCACCTCCTCGTACCTCACCGACCCCTCGACAGCGGCTCTGGGAGCGTCGGCCGACGCTCCGACCACCGTGCCAGGTCAGGACCAGAAGACTTTCTCGACCACCCCGCTGGCCCGACGAGCGAGCCGCTGGTAGTCGTCGACGAGCTTGCTCGCGTCGTCGCTGCCGTAGCCCAGCAGGTAGGCGACGCCGACTCTGTCACGCGGATGCGTCGGCAGTGAGTCCATCGGGCGTCCCCGGACAAGCATCGACGCGTTCCTGATGCGGCTCGCCAACCGCCACGCGTCCGTGAGCGCACCCGCCTGGTCGGCTTCGAGCAGGCCGTCGGCCACGGCCGCGTCGAGAGCCTCGATGGTGCGTGTCGTCCGCAACGCCGGGTGGTCGTGCGAGAACCTCATCTGAAGCAGCTGTGCGGTCCATTCGACGTCGGCCAGACCGCCTCGCCCGAGTTTGAGGTGCGTCGTCGGGTCCGCTCCATGTGGGAGCCGTTCGGCATCGACCCTGGCCTTGATCCGCCGTACCTCGGCAACGTCAGCGGCTGACAGGCCTGCTGCCGGGTATCGCAGCGGGCCGGCCATCGCCATGAACTCAGCGCCCAGCTCTCGGTCACCGGCTATCGGCTGGGCCCGCAGCAGAGCCTGGGCCTCCCACACCTTCGACCATCGCTGGTAGTAGACCCGGTAGGACTGCAGTGACCGCACGAGGGGTCCCTGCCTGCCCTCCGGCCGGAGGTTCGAGTCGACCATCAGCGGCGGGTCGGCCCCAGGCAGCGCGAGAAGCCGTCGCAGCTCGGTGGCGATCGCGAAGGTCACGTCGTGCGCGGTCCGCTCGTCGACTCCGTCGCGGGGCTGGTGCACGAAGAGCACGTCTGCATCGCTCGAGTACGACATCTCGCCGCCGCCGAGCCTGCCGAGCGCGATCAGCGCGATCCTGGTGGGCAGGTGACCTCGCCGTTCGGCGCGGATCGCGGCCGCGGCGGCGACCAGCCCGCCCTCCAAGGTTGCGCGTGCGATGTCGCTGAGGGCAGCGCCGACGGCATCCACGTCGATAAGCCCGAAGATGTCGGCGGCGGCGACGCGGAAGAGCTCTCTCCGCCGCAGGCCACGGACGGTGGCGATCGCCTGGATCGGGTCGGAGTGACGTGCGGCGGAGCTGGTGGCCTCGCGAACCAGGGCTTCGACGCGCCGGGGCATCAGGTCCCCGTAGTGCGCCAACAGGCTGGTCGCCTCCGGGGCCCGCATCAGCAGGTCGGTGGCGTATCGGCTTGTCGCCAGCAGATGGGCGAGCCGTTCGGCGGCGGCACCCTCGTCTCGAAGCATCCGGAGGTACCAGTGGCTCGCTCCGAGGCTGTCGCTGAGCTTTCGGAACCCGAGCAGGCCGGCGTCCGGGTCCGGGGCCACAGCGAACCAGCCCAGCATCGCCGGCAGCAGCGTGCGCTGGATAGCCGCCCGCCGCGACATCCCCGTGGTCAGCGCCTCGAGGTGACGCAGCGCTGCCGCCGGGTCGGCGTACCCCAGCGCCTCCAGCCGTTGGCGAGCGGCTGCCGGCGTCAGTCGGGCCTGTTGAGTGGGCAGTGCGGCCACCGCCTCGAGCAGCGGCCGGTAGAACAGCTTCTCGTGCAGCCGGCGCACCTCCAAGGTATGGCGGCGCCACTGCGCCTCGAGTGCCCGCGCCGAGTCCGACATCAGGCCGACCGAGCGGCCCAGCACGCGCAGCGAGGTCGGGTCGGTCGGCATCAGGTGGGTGCGCCGGAGCTGGCTGAGCTGCAGCCGGTGCTCCAGTGTCCGGAGGAACCGGTAGGCATCGGCCAGGGCAGCCCCGTCCTCCCGGCCGACGTACCCGCCGGCGGTCAGGGCCTCCAGCGCAAGCAGCGTGTTCGGCGAGCGAACGTCGGGGTCGGACCGGCCGTGAACGAGCTGGAGGAGCTGGACCGCGAACTCGATGTCGCGCAGGCCACCCGGCCCGAGCTTCAGCTGGCGTTCGATGTCCTTGGCGGAGATGTTGTCGACCACGCGGCGACGCATCGCGCGTACCTCGGAGACGAAGTCCGGTCGGTCCGCGGCCGTCCAGACATATGGCCGGATCATCTGCATGTACTTCTCGCCGAGCTCGAAGTCCCCCGCTATCGGCCGCGCCTTCAGCAGCGCCTGGAACTCCCACGTCTTGGCCCAGCGGCGGTAGTACGCCTCGTGGCTGCTGAGGGTGCGGACCAGCGGCCCCGACCGTCCCTCCGGACGCAGCCCCGCGTCGACCGGCCACAGGGTGCCCTCACGAGTGTGGTCCGAGCAGATCCGCATCATGGCGGCGGCGACGGCGGTGGCTGCACGCAGGGCGGTGTTCTCGTCGGCGCCCTCGACCGGCTCGGCAACGAAGATCACGTCGACGTCGCTGACGTAGTTGAGCTCGCGGCCGCCGCACTTGCCCATCGCGATGACGGTGAGCCGGCACTGCTGCGCGCGGTCGCCCACCTCCTCACGGGCGAGCCGGAGCGCGGCCCCGACCGCACCGGCCGCCAGGTCGGCGAGCTCTGCTGCCGCGTCGTCCAGCTGGAGCTCCAGGCTCAGGTCACGCGCAGCCAGCCGCATCAGCAACCGACGGTAGATGCGCCGCAGGTCGTTGCGGTCCCGGGCCTCGCTGAGCGAGTTCGTCAGACTCGCCGCCGTCGGCCGGCCGGACCTGAGCGAGGCGTCCTCGAGCTCACGCCAGTCGGCCGGGTGCGTGGCCAGGTGGTCCCCCATCGCCGAGCTGGCCCCCAGCAACAGGGCGAGCCGACGCCCGAGCTCCGCGTCGTTGACGAGAGCCGCCTTCAGGTCCTCCGCGTCGCGTCCGCTGCTCGTGATCAGCCGGGTGAGCGACCGCAGCGCGAGGTCGGGGTCGGCCGCGGCGGCGACCCGTTCGAGTAGCGGGTCGTCCTTCACCCCGACCGCCTCCCAGTTGAGAGAAGCGGCCACCACGTCGGAGAATCCCAGTCGAGCAAGTCGTCCATTGGCGGTCACCCGGCCCGTGCTCACGGCACTGATATCGACGTCGCGACGAGGTCGCAGAAGCGGCGGGCCAGGACGCCACCCACACGTCGCAGCTCGGCCTCGGCGGCGTCGATCTCCGCGGTGATCGCGGCCAGCTGGCTCGCCGTCGCGGACGGCGGCTCGTTGGTGAGGGCTAGCCACTCCCGGAACAGCGTCGGCGACGCCTCGGGGTGGAACTGCAGGCCCCAGGCCTTCGGTGCGAACCTCGCCGCCTGCACGGAGCCGTCCGGTGCCGTCGCGAGCCGGACTGCACCCGGCGGCAACGTGGACACGATGTCGGAGTTCCACTGGATGCTCCGAGAGCCCTCGGGGACCGCCCCCGTCAGGTCGTCCAGACGGCCGTCGGGCGTCAGCCGGATCGGTGTCAGCCCGAACGCCTGGCCCTGCGGGTTCACCGCCACCTCGCCGCCCAGGGCCACCGCCCCGAGCTGATGGCCCAGGCAGATCCCGAGGAACCAGCCGCCGGTCCTCACGGTCTGCTCGATCAAGATCTTGGTGGGCGCCAGCCATGGACAGGTCTGGTCGTCGTTGGCCCCCATCTCGCCGCCCAGGACGACCAGTCCGTCGTAACCGTCGATCGTGGGCGGGACGCGGGCGCCGCGATGGGCGAGCACGACGTCATACCCGATCCCGCTCGCCGTGAAGACGTCGCCGAACCAGGCCGGGGGGCAGTCGTCCTCATGCTGGATCACCAGCAGCCGCGGCTCGCTCACAGTGCGAGGCTACCAACGCGGGGCCCCGCGGGTGGGCTCCTCACATGACCGGGAGCATCCTGGCGCGCTCGTACTCGGTGACCTGCTGACGGTACTCCTCCCACTCGGCCAACTTGTTGCGGAGGAAGAAGTCGAAGACATGCTCGCCGAGCGTCTCGGCGACCAGCTCCGAGCGCTCCATCACCTGGATCGCGTCGCTGAGGTTCTGTGGGAGCGGGGCGATGCCCATCGCCCGCCGCTCGGACTCGGTCAAGGACCAGACGTCGTCCTCTGCCCCCGCGGGCAGCTCGTAGTTCTCCTCGATGCCCTTCATGCCCGCCGCGAGGGTCACGGCGAAGGCGAGGTAGGGGTTCGCCGCGCTGTCGATCGAGCGGAGCTCCACCCGGGTCGCGTTGCCCTTGGTGGGTTTGTACATCGGCACGCGGACAAGGGCGGATCGGTTGTTGTGGCCCCAGCAGACGTACGCAGGAGCCTCCCCGCCGCCGGCGAGTCGCTTGTAAGAGTTGACCCACTGGTTTGTCACGGCCGTGATCTCCGCCGCGTGCTTGAGCAGACCCGCGATGAAGGCCCGGCCCGTCTTCGACAGGTGGTAGTCGGCGCTGGCCTCGAAGAAGGCGTTGTGGTCGCCCTCGAAGAGCGACAGATGGGTGTGCATCCCAGAGCCGGGATACTCCGTGAACGGCTTGGGCATGAAGGAGGCGTAGACGCCCTGGGTGAGGGCGACCTCCTTGACGACCACTCGGAAGGTCATGATGTTGTCGGCCGTGCTCAGGGCGTCGGCGTACCGCAGGTCGATCTCCTGCTGCCCCGGGCCGCCCTCATGGTGGCTGAACTCGACCGAGATCCCCATCGACTCGAGCATCGTGATCGCATCGCGACGGAAGTCGTGAGCGACGCTGTGCGAGGTGTGGTCGAAGTACCCGCTGCGGTCGACGGGCTCAGGGGCGCCTCCGTTGGCGGGCCGGTCCTTGAAGAGGAAGAACTCGATCTCGGGGTGGGTGTAGAACGTGAAGCCGCTGTCGGCGGCCCTGCTCAGGGTGCGCTTGAGCACGAAGCGAGGGTCGGCGTATGACGGGGAGCCGTCGGGCATCAAGATGTCGCAGAACATCCTGGCCGTGGCCGGGCCCTCGGCGCGCCAAGGCAGCAGCTGGAAGGTGGCCGGGTCGGGCTTGGCCAGCATGTCCGCCTCGTAGACCCGGGCGAAGCCCTCGATGGCGGACCCGTCGAACCCGATGCCCTCGGTGAACGCCCCCTCGAGCTCGGCCGGCGCGACAGCGACCGACTTCAGCGACCCCAGGACGTCGGTGAACCACAGCCGGACGAACCTGACGTCACGCTCCTCGAGCGCGCGTAGCACGAAGTCTTCCTGCTTGCCCATGGCGACCATCCTGCCGTCTGCGGATGACGATCAGGTAACCGGGACCCATTAGGCTCGGCGCGTGCCCCAACTTCGGCTGGCCCTGGCCCAGGTCAACCCCACGGTCGGAGATCTGGCGGGCAATGCCGCGTTGATCGTCGACTCGGTACGGGAGGCAGCGGCCAGGGGAGCGCATCTCGTCGTGCTTCCCGAGATGGCCCTGACGGGGTACCCGGTCGAGGACCTCGCGCTCCGCGCGTCCTTCGTGCAGGCGTCCCGGAACACCGTCCGGATGCTGGCCGCGACGCTGGCCGACGAGGGGCTCGGTGGGTTGACCGTCGTCGTCGGATACCTCGACCGCGCCCAGCGGGTACCGCCGAGGATCGGAGTGCCCAAGGGCATGCCGCAGAACAGCGTCGCCGTGATCCACGGCGGCCAGGTCGTGGCACGACAGGCCAAGCATCACCTGTGGAACTACGGGGTCGGCGACGAGATGCGCAACTTCGTGCCCGGCGACACGATCCAGGTCATCCAGATCCACGGCGTCGACGTCGCCATCGCGATCTGCGAGGACCTCTGGCAGGACGGTCCGTCTGCCGCAGCGGACGCCGCAGAGGCCGGCCTGCTGATCGTGCCGAACGGGTCGCCGTACGAACGCAACAAGGATGACGTCCGCCTCGAGCTGTGTGCGCGCCGGGCCCGGGAGGGTGTCTGTGCGCTGGCGTACGTGAACCTGGTCGGAGGGCAGGACGAGCTCGTCTTCGACGGCGACTCGCTCGTGGTGGACGCGCGCGGCGAGCTGGTCGCGCGGGCGGGGCAGTTCCTGCCGGAGCTGCTCGTGGTCGACCTCGACCTGGCGGCGGCGACGTCGTCGATGCCCGGTCCCGACGAGGAGTTCTTCGGCCTCACGGTGCGCCGCACCATCGTCTCGAGCGAGCCGCTCGCTCCGTACGAACCGCTGCCGTCATCGCTCGCCCCCCGGCTGGACAACCTCGCCGAGATCTACACCGCGCTGGTCACGGGGCTGCGGGACTACGTCGCGAAGAACGGGTTCCGATCGGTGCTGATGGGCCTGTCCGGCGGCATCGACTCCACCCTCGTCGGGGCGATCGCCTGTGACGCCATAGGCGCCGCCAACGTCCACGGTGTGTCGAACCCGAGTGAGTGGTCGACCGAGCACTCGAGGACGGACGCCGCCGAGCTCGCCCGGCGCACGGGTCTTCACCTCGACACGGTCCCGATCGCCGGTATCGTCGGCGCCTTCGGCCAGGCGGTCAAGGTGGACGGGCTGGCCGAGGAGAACCTCCAGGCCAGGATCCGTGCCGTCATCTGGATGGCCCTGTCGAACCAGCACGGGCACCTCGTCCTCGCCTGCGGCAACAAGAGCGAGCTCGCGACCGGGTACTCGACCATCTACGGCGATGCGGTGGGCGGCTACGCGCCGATCAAGGACGTGCCGAAGACGCTGGTCTGGGAGCTGTCGCGCTGGCGCAACGACGAGGCGCGCCGTCATGGCGAGCAGCCGCCGATACCCGAGAACGCGATAGCCAAGCCGCCGTCCGCGGAGCTGCGCCCCGGGCAGCTGGACTCCGACTCGCTGCCGCCCTACGAGCTGCTGGACGCCGTCCTGGATGCCTACGTCGAGCAGGACCTGGGCTCGGCGGAGCTCGTCGAGATGGGTTTCGAGCCCGCACTCGTCGAACGGGTGATCACGCTCGTCGACCGAGCCGAGTACAAGCGGCGTCAGTTCCCCACCGGGCCGAAGATCTCGGTGCGCAACTTCGGGCGGGACCGCCGGGTGCCGATCACCAACAGATGGCGCGAGCAGCTCCCCTCCCACTAGCCACCCGCGCTGTTCGCGCGAGAAGGTAGGACGCATGGACTCCCCCGCTCCCCCACCGCCGCTGGAACCCGTCGACGAGGCCTGGCAGCGTGCGATTGCCGTCGTCGCGCACCCTGACGACCTCGAGTTCGGCGCCGCGGCGGCGATCGCGCGTTGGACCGGTCAGGGCAAGCACATCGGGTATGTGATGGTGACCAGTGGCGAGGCCGGGATCGACGGCCTGCCGCCCGACGAGTGCCGCGTCATCCGGCAGGGCGAGCAGATCGAGTCGGCGCGACTGGTCGGCGTCGACACGGTCGAGTTCCTGGGCTTTCCCGACGGGGTTCTCGAGTACGGCATACCGCTGCGCGCGGCGATTGCGGAGGTCGTTCGCCGGCACCGGCCCGAGATCGTGATCACGGGCAACTTCCGCGACACCTTCGGCGGGCAGAACCTCAACCAGGCGGACCACATCGCGGTGGGAAAGGCCGTCCTCGACGCGGTCCGCGACGCCGGCAACCGTTGGGTGTTCAGCGACCAGCTGGTCGACGGGCTCGAGCCATGGGGGGGCGTGCGACAGGTCTGGGCGGCGGCCTCGCCGCTGGCAGCCCACGGCGTCGACACGACGGACACCTTCGAGGCAGGAGTCGCGTCGCTCGCCGCCCACAAGGCGTACATCGACGGGCTCGGCTGGGCCGACTTCGACCCCTCGGAGTTCCTGGAGGGGTTCGGCCGGGCGACCGGGACCAGGCTCGGTACGCCGATGGCTGCTCCGTTCGAGGTGTTCCCGATGGGGTGGGGCGGCTAGCCTCGGCCCTGAGCGCGTGTCAGGGTGAGTGAGTGAGGCATCGATGAGCGACACCAACGAGACGGCAGCGCCATACGGCACCGGCCCACGCGCCGCCAGAGCGGCCACACCTGTCAGGCGAGTGCGGACCCACCACCTGCACGAGATGAAACAACGCGGCGAGAAGTGGGCGATGCTCACGGCCTACGAGCAGTACGCCGCCCAGACCTTCGACGAGGCAGGGATCCCGGTGCTCCTCGTCGGCGACTCAGCCAGCAACAACGTCTTCGGCAACGAGACGTCTCTTCCCGTCACTGTCGACGAGCTGATCCCGCTCGTGCGCGCGGTGACCCGCTCCGTGCGGCGCGCACTCGTCGTCGCGGACCTGCCGTTCGGCTCCTACCAGGCCTCGGCCGAGCAGGCCTTCCACACGGCTGTGCGCTTCATGAAGGAAGCCGACGCCCACGCCGTGAAGCTCGAAGGCGGCCTCGCGATGGTGCCGCAGGTCAAGCTGCTGACCACCGCGGGTATCCCGGTGATGGCGCACATCGGTTTCACCCCCCAGTCCGAGCACGGGCTCGGGGGCTACCGGGTCCAGGGCCGCGGTCAGGCGAGCCAGCGCATCATCGACGAAGCGCTCTCGCTACAGGATGCGGGGGCGTTCGCGGTCGTCCTGGAGATGGTGACCGGCGACGTTGCCGCCGAGATCACCAAGCGCCTCGACATCCCCACCGTCGGCATCGGGGCCGGCCCTCACTGCGACGCACAGGTGCTGGTCTGGCAGGACATGGCCGGCCTGCGGACGGGCCGGATCGCCACCTTCGTCAAGCAGTACGCCGACCTGCACGGCACACTGCTCACAGCCGCGCAGGAGTACGCCGCCGACGTGGCAGCAGGCACCTTCCCCGGCCCGGAACACACTTTCTGACCCGCAGGCCCGAGGCCGTCAGGACGGCCAGAGCTGGCGTCCGAGCACGTCGCGCGCTTCGGCCAGCGACGGGCCGTACCAGGTGAGGTGCCGCCCCGACACGAGCCGTGCGGGGGCGGCGAATGCCTCAGGCCCGTCGGCGGCCGTGAAGGCATAGGGCTCGTCCGGGAGCACCGCCACGTCGTGGTCGGGCAGGGTGTCGAGCTCCACGCGAGGGTAGCGGTCAGGGCTGCCGGCCAGAACGTTGTCGAACCCGACCCGGCGCAGCACGTCACCAGCGAAGGTGTCGCGCCCGAGGGCCATCCACGGCCGACGCCAGATTGCGATCACCGCTCGACAGCGGCGCCCGGACCACGGCGCCGCCCAGGCACGCTCGGCGTCGCTCAGCCATCCCGGGCGTCCGATCCCCACGGCCTCGAGCAGGTCGTCTAGTCCGTCGAGTGCGGCGGGGACCGACTCGTAGTCGGTGACCCACACCCGCAGCCCGGCGGCGGCGAGTGCCGCCAGGTCGACAGCGCGATTCTCTTCGTTGTTGGCGAGCACGATGTCGGGTCGCAGAGCAACCACCTCGGCCACACGCGGGTTCTTGGTCCCGCCGACGCGCGGCACGTCAAGCCCCGCAGGATGGGTACACCAGTCGGTCACTCCCACGAGCAGATCCGGTGCGCTGACCCCGATGCTCTCGGTGAGAGACGGCACAAGGGAGACGATCCGGCGGGCCGCCATCAGAGTCCGCCGCAGGGGTTCGGCGGCGTCAGTCGTCGTTCCACTTCGGGTCGTTGTCCCAGGCGGCGTTGCGCTCCGCTACCTTCTCGAGGGCTCGCTCGGCCTCTTCACGGCTGGGGTACGGGCCGAGCCGGTCACGAGCGCTGCAACCCTTGGCACCTTCGACCGTCTGGTGCTTCACGCAGTAGTAATACCGCTCCGCCATCTTTCCCTCCTGTCCACTGACTCTCCGGTCCACCAAATTCTCCGGTTCACCGAGTCTCGCACGCTCATCGTGCCTCATTCGTGCCGGAAACTACACTCACCGTGTGACTGTCTTGACGGCTGGGGTGATCTCCCCCCTGCGGCCGGTGCCATCCACGATCGAGCGACCCGAGTATGTCGGGAGGCCGGGGCCGCGACCCCACGTCGGAAGCGACATCCAGACCCCCGAGGTGGTGGAGAAGATGCGTGTCGCCAGCCGGATCGCCGCCCAGGCGATGCAGGCGGCGGCCGCGGTGATAGCGCCGGGGGTCACCACCGACGAGGTCGACCGGGTGGGGCACGAGTTCCTCTGCGACCACGGCGCCTACCCCTCGACATTGGGCTACAAGGGCTTCCCGAAGTCGCTGTGCACCTCGGTCAACGAGTGCATCTGTCACGGCATCCCCGACTCGCGGCACCTCGAGGACGGCGATATCTGCAACATCGACATCACCGCCTACATCGGCGGTGTCCACGGCGATACCAACGCGACGTTCCTGTGCGGAGACGTCGACGAGGAGGGCCGCCTGCTGGTCGAACGCACCGAGGAGTCGCTACGCCGGGCCATCCGGGCCGTCAAGCCGGGCCGGCAGATCAACGTCATCGGACGCGTGATCGAGTCCTACGCCCGTCGGTTCGGCTACGGCGTGGTCACAGACTTCACCGGCCACGGGGTCAACACGTCGTTCCACTCGGGCCTGATCATCCCTCACTACGACGACCCCCGGTTCGACACGGTCATCGAGACGGGGATGACCTTCACCATCGAGCCGATGCTGACGTTGGGAACCATCGACTGGGACATCTGGGACGACGGTTGGACCGTGGTGACCAAGGACCGCCGCCGCACGGCTCAGTTCGAGCACACTCTCGTTGTCACCGAGACCGGTGCTGAGGTCCTGACCCTCCCCTGAGCGGGGCCGCCCGCCACGAGCGAGAGCCTCACTCGAGCGGGCGGACCGTCTTGGGGGGAGCCGAGCTCAGCTGGCCTTGCCGGAGGTGCTGTCAGGTGCGCGCGTGACCTGCTCTGCCGCGCCCTTCTCCGTCGTCGCCCCCGCCGTCTCGATCTCACCGTCGTTGGTCTCGAGATGAGCCCTCAAGAACCACTGGAACTGCTCCAGCGCGGCTGTCTGGCCGATCAGGATGTCCTCGGTGACGGGGTCGATCTCCCCGACGATCTCCATCACCTTGCGGTGGTCGGAGATGATGCCGTCGTAGACGATGTCGAGGGCGGCGAGGTGCTCCTCACAGCTCGCGCGCCCGAGCGAGTAGTCCTCCCACGAGCGGTCGCGGACGATGGCGCCGGGCGTGCCCTGCGGCGCGATCCCCATCGTCGCCATCCGCTCCGCGAGGGTGTCGACGTCGGCACGCACGATATCGATCTGAGGGTCGAGCATCTCGTGCACCCCGATGAAGTCGCGCCCGACGACGTTCCAGTGCGCGTGCTTCAACGTCAGCTGGAGGTCGTTGAGCGCGTGCAAGCGGTCCTGTAGGGCGTTGGCGACCTTGTGGCCGTCCTCGAGAGTCAGTCCTGGGACGGTGAACTTGCCTTCGTTGGATGTCATCGTTGTCATCTCCTGACGTTAGCCGCGTCCTCGAGCCCATACGGAGAGGGTCCGGGATCGCCGGTGCGGGGGTGGGTGTCGGGTCGGGTGGTGTCGGGTCGGGTGCTGCTCATGGCGTCGTCGAGGCGCCACAGCAGGTCGGCGAGCCCGTCCTGGGCGCGTCCGAGGGTACGTCCGCTCGTCGTGACGCTTACGTCTCTCGTCCGGGCGACCGGGTAGCCGGCCGCGGCCAGCGTGTCGACGAGCTGCTGGTCCTCGCCATGCGGAGTATGTGGGAAGCCGCCGACAGCGAGGTAGGCATCGGCGCGGACGGCGAGATTGGCCCCGTAGACGTGGTCGTGCTCGTCGCCCACGGTACTGCCCCGCAGCTTGGACTCCAGCAGGGCGTCGTAAGCCGCCAGGCCTTCGACGCTGCCGCGCCACTCGTCCAGAGCGGCCAGGCCGACGACGCAGGCAGCGGAGCAGCGGTCGGCCACGTGCAGGATCCTTGCGATCCAGTCCTCCCCGACGACGGTGTCGGCGTCGGTGGAGAGGATCCAGCGACGGTCTGCTGCGTCGCCGTCGAGCAGGTCAAGTCCGCGGCGGGCAGCCCGGTCACGGGCCATTCCCACAGATGCAGACTCATCGTCGACGAGGACCTCCCCCGCCAGGTCGCCGTCTCGCAGCCAGCGAGCGGCCACAGAGGCGGTGTCGTCGCGACAGCGATGCGCGGCCACGACAACCATGGCGTCGTCGATGAGCCCTCGGCGCCGGGCGTGCCGAACGGTGGCGCGAAGTCCCGCCAGACAGCCGTCGATGACGGCCGCCTCGTCGCGCGCCGGCACGCTGATCACCACGCGGTGCATGTGGGTCACTCGCTGCTCCCTTCGGAGCCGATCGTCGTGGCCCCGAGCCTGGTGAGCTCGTTGTCGAGATGGTGCTGCCGGACGTAGATGCCCAGATCGGCGAGTACGCGAGCCAGCCTGGGGTTCCTGCTCAGGCCTCCGGGCCCCACGATCAGCGGAGCCTCGGCGAGGACCGTGTCGCATGCGAGGACGACAGCCGTCCGCGCCCGCGCGATCAGCGCCGCAGCCAGATCCGGCGCGAGCGTGTCGAGCCCAGCACCGGTCGACGACACCGCCAGCTCGGCGACCCAGGCACTGTGCTCCATCAGACCGAGCCGACGATGCTGGTGGGGCGTCGTCGGGAACCGGCGCAGGCTGGCCGCCACGGTGTCGACCACCTGCCGCGCGCCACCGGCCCAGACCGCCGCGACGGCGAGCCCGCCGACGGCGAAGCCAGGCCGCGACAGGTAGAAGTCGACGTCTCCGACCTGGCTCTGCTCGGAGGCCACGGTGTCGACGTCGACCGTGAGCGAGCGCGAGGCGTCCATCGCCCAGGTGTTCCAGCTGGTCTCGTCGGCGACGACGTCCGCGGCGTCGATATCGACGAGCAGGTGATGCTCCTCGTCGACGACCGCTGAGGCCAGGGCTCGGTCGATGAGACCGATGCCGGAAGCGAACCGCAGCTCACCGTGAAGCCGCCAAGCCGACACACTGTCGCGACTGACGCCGCCGCCGCTGCCGACCGCCGGGCGGTCGACCCGGAGGCCGGTTCCGGCGGAGCGCGACGCCCACACGCCGTACACACCCGCACGCGCGTGTCCACTGGCCTGGTCGATGATGCGCAGAGCGTCGGCGTGGCCTTCGACCAGGCGCGCGAGGCAGACGTCCACGCGTGCGACCTCGTACAGGGTCTCGAGCAGGGTAGGCAACGGTCCGGTCCAGCAGGCTGTTCCCTGAGCGGCGACACCCGTCAGGGTCGCCCGCATCCGCGCCGGGGAGGACCGCAGCTTCGCGGTGTCGACCGCAGCCAGCAGGTCGGTCAGGGTCCTGGTCACGGCTGCCTCTCGTAGATGTCGAGCAGGAAGTGCTCGTCGAGGTGTTCCACCAGCCGGGTGGCGCCGCGGTGCACGGCCGCTCGCCCCACGGCGGCATGCATCTCGGGGCCGGAGCCGTAGGCGTCGTGCGGACGGTGGGCCCAGTGGAGCATGGCCAGGTGGCCGGCCGGCGCCAGGCCGGAGAAGAGCGCCGCGACGCCGCTGGCGAGGTCCGGCATGTAGTACAGGAACTCGGCGACGACGATCAGTTCGACGGGCTCGTCCACGGGGACGTCGGGGAGGGTCGACTCGACACAGCGGACGTGAGAGAGCCCACGACAGCGCCGGCGGGCCGCGTCGACCGCGACCCGAGAGGAGTCACTCGCCGTCAGGGCCTCGACCCGGCCCGCCAGGGCGACCGAGGCGATGCCGAGCCCGCAGCCGGGCTCCCAGCCTGTTCGGTAGCGCTCGCGCGGCAGCGAGGCGAGCAGAACCGCGAGCTTGCGTCGCTCGTACCACGACGACTCCACGCCGAAGGGGTCCGCGTCGGCGGTGTACATCGCATCGAAGTCCGGCGGCTGCATCCCCGGCAGGCTGGCGGTGGTCACCCGCGCACCAGGGTCTCGGTGGTCCACTCCACGAACGCGGCGGGAAGGATCGGGGCCAGGTCGGCGGCCAACGGCTCCGTCTGGCTCCGGTAGCAGTCGACCGCCCGCTTCCGGGCGGCGCGGGCACGCTCATCGGCGAGCATCGGCTGGCATCGGTGGGCCGACGCCGGCTCCGCCGCCGGGTCGAGCCAATGCGGTGCCCAGACGGCGAAGCCGCTCACCGGGCAGCCGGCCGCCTTCGCGGCGGCGACCGCCGCCTCGCCGGTCGCTCGATGGTCGGGGTGCGGGTCGCCCCACCAGACCGTGAGCACCTGAGCGGGACGGACCCGCTGGATGATGTCGGCCACGGCGGCGGAGAGCGCCTGCGGCGCGTAGGCCAGTCCGCTGTCCGGGAAGTCGCGAACCGTCGAGGAGCCGATGCCGAGCGCCTGGCACGCCGCGGCGTACTCGGACGCACGTCTGGCGGCGAGATCATCCACCCGGCGGTCGACGTGGTGCAGAGCGGCCTCGCCCGACGAGAGACTGAGCGCGTGAACCTCAACCCCTGCCTGCACCAAGGACGCGATGGTGGCCCCGGCACCGAACGTCTCGTCGTCGGGATGGGCCCCGACCACGAGAACGACATCGCCCGATCCCACGCCGAGGAACACGGCCGGCGGCGTGGCAGGTATCGATGACAGCTCGGCCGCCCACTGGGCGTCGAAACGCGACGGCGGCGTCACCTCGACGATCCGGGTCGTACCCGAGAGGGTCATCTGGCCACCGCGGTCCGGGAGGATCGCTGGGCCGACGTCGGGGCGCGCGAGAGCATCCGGAGCACCGCCCTCTCCAGGTGCTCCTGACGTCGCTGCGGTTCGCCGGGTGCCCGCTGGAGCGCATGGGCGATGGTCGTGCCGTCCTCGTACAGGTCGAGCACGCGAGGGTCGATGTAGGACCCCCGCGCGATCGTCGGGGTGTTGCCCAGGTAGGTGGCTACCTCGACAACCGCCTTGCGGACCGCGCGCTTGCGAACGGTCGGACTGGTGTCCTTGACGCCGGTATCGGCCAGGCTGGTGGCGGCGATGACGGTGGCGTGCCAGGTGCGGAAGTCCTTCGCCGTCACCTCGCCGCCGAAGATGTCGCGGAGGTAGGCGTTGACGTCCGCGGCCTGCAAGGGACTCCAGCCGCGACCGTTGCGGAACGCCAGCAGCCGGTCTCCCCCATCGCGACGTCGTCGCAACTGCTGGACGATCTGGAAGATGTCGGGATCGTCGATCACGATCTCGTGCTCGACGCCGGACTTGCCGACGAAGGCGAACAACAACGCGTCGCGGTTCTTGCGGACGTGGCGCCGCTCCAACGTGGTGAGCCCGTAGCTGCCATGCTCGTCGGCATACACGTCACTGCCGACGCGGAAGTAGCCGACGTCGATGAGCCGGACGGCCAGCGCTCGGACACGGTCCTTGCACAGCCCTTCGCTCTCGAGGTCGGAGAAGATCCGCATCCGTGCCGCCGGGAGCGCCTTCGCCATGGTCAGGATACGGTCGAACTTCGCCTCGTCACGCTGTCGTCGCCATTCCGGGTGGTAGATGTACTGGCGGCGGCCCGCGGCGTCGGTGCCGACAACCTGCAGATGCCCGTTCGGACGCGGGCAGATCCACACCTCCTGCCAGGCAGGCGGGATCACCAGAGCCTTGATCCGCACGACGTCGGCCTGCTCCAGCCGTCGGCCGGTGTTGTCGAGGTAGACGAACCCGCGCCCTGACCGTCGGCGGGTCCAGCCGACCTCATTGGGCGAAACCGTGCGCAACCTCACGCCTTGCCCAGTACCCCCAACGGTCCCGCTCTCACGGGGCGATCCCCGAGCCACACCGCGCGACTGGACCCGAGTCAGCACAGCCGATCAGACTGGTGCGAATACGCATATGTCTACCGGCAGCATACCTTCCGTGCAGCCCGCTTCCCGAGCGGTGGCGGGCGCGACGGTGGTCAGCTCGTTGGCAGCAGCTCGGCAAGCAAGTGCTTGACGCGCTCCTTGATGGAGTCGCGGATCGGCCGCACCGCTTCGATATCCTGTCCGGCCGGGTCGTCGAGACTCCAGTCCTCGTACCGCTTCCCTGGGAAGATGGGACAGGTGTCGCGGCAACCCATGGTGATCACCACATCGGATTCGTGAACCGCCTCAGTCCTCAGGACCTTAGGAACCGCGCCGAGGATATCGACGCCGTCCTCGGCCATGGCAGACACCGCGACCGGGTTGAGCTGGTCCGCGGGTTCTGACCCCGCGGAGAGGACCTTGACGCGGCCGCCCGCGAGTTCGCTGAGGTAGCCGGCGGCCATCTGCGAACGTCCGGCATTGTGGACGCAGACGAACAGCACCGTCGGCACCTGACCGTCGCCCGCCGTCACCCGGCCGCACCGGCGATCAGAGCCGCCAGGTTGGTCAACGCCTCGCTGCGGACCCGGTAGTAGACCCAGACCCCGCGTTTGGTTCGCTCCAGGAGACCGCTGTCGTGCAATACCTTCAGGTGATGGCTGATGGTGGGTTGCGACAGCTCGAAGGCGCCCGCCAGATCGCAGACGCACACCTCCCCGTCGCGATGCGAGGCCACCAACGACAGCAGCCGTAACCGGACCGGTTCGGCCAGTGCCTTGAGCAGAGGGGCGACGCGCTCCGCCTGCTCGATACTCAGCGGCTCATGCACCATGGGCGAGCAGCAGGCGGCCACCTGGACCGGGGTCAGCTCCAGCAAAGAGTTAGGCATACGTCTATGTTGACATCCGTCTATGTCTCTGGCAACCTCGAGGAGACATAGACCGCCATCAATGTAGGAGTTGCATCATGGGTCGAGTCCAACTGGCAATGAACGTCGACGACATCGAGGAGGCGGTCGACTTCTACTCGAAGCTGTTCAGTACCCAGCCGGCCAAGCGGCGACCGGGCTACGCCAATTTCACCGTCGTCGACCCACCCCTCAAGCTCGTCCTGCTCGAGAACCCGGGGCGGGGCGGCTCGCTCAACCACCTGGGGGTCGAAGTCGCCGATGTCGACTCCGTGGACAGCGAACAGGCTCGGCTGGCCGGCGAGGGTCTTGCCTCGATCGACGAGCGCGGCACAACGTGCTGCTACGCCAAACAGGACAAGTTCTGGGTCCAGGGCGCCCCCGACGGGGAACGGTGGGAGGTTTACACCGTCCTGGCCGACAGCCGGACCGCCTGGGGTGAAGAAGCATCCGGTCCTGGTTGCTGCGGCGCCGACACCTCAGCCGCAGCGGAGGCTGCCACCCCAACCTGTTGCTGAGACATTTCCACTCGAGGGAAGCCGACGCTCCTTGGCGACCTCGCGGGACGACGGTCAGCCGACGACGAGACCCACCAAGGAGACGGCGAGCCCGGTCGCCGCGCACACGCCGAGGGTACGAACCACCGGCCACTTGGCGCGGAACAGCAGGAATGTGGCGAGCAAGGCGATGGCGACCGCCGTCGGTCTCACCGAGTCCAGCTGTGGCACCGACACCGAGACCGGCCCCCACGAGGCGACGTCGGTGCGGTGGAACAGCGTGTGGAGCGCGAAGAAGACGGCCAAGTTGGCGATTACCCCCACGACGGAGGCGGTGATCCCGGTGAGAGCCGCCGCGAGGTTCTGGTTGCCGCGGAGCCGCTCGACGTAGGGGGCGCCGACGAAGATGAACACGAAGCAGGGCACGAACGTGACCCACGTCGTCAGGAGCGCGGCGAGGGTGGCCGCCACCCACGGGTTGAGGCTGCCGGGGTCGCGGTAGGCACCGACGAAAGCAACGAACTGAACCACCATGACCAGCGGCCCGGGTGTCGTCTCGGCAAGCGCCAGACCCTTGACCATCTCGCCGGGGGCGAGCCACCCGTACACACTGACGGCCTGCTGGGCGACGTAGGACAGGACTGCATAGGCACCGCCGAATGTGACCAGGGCCGCCCCGGAGAAGAAGAGGCTCTGCTGCGTGTACACGCTGTCGGCGCCGGTCAACCCGTAGACGACCCCGACCGGGATGCTCCAAGCCAGCACACCGACGGCGAGCACCTTGATGGTGTGGGCGGTGCTGGGTGGCTCGTTGTGCAGGGCATCGTCGGGGATCAGTGGGGAGGGTCCGTCATGTCCCGTCGGGTGCGCTGCGACGCGCATGGAGTCGGGAACCCAGCGGCCGAGGCCCCATCCAGCCACCGCTGACAAGGCGATCACGGTCGGGAATGCGACACCGAAGACCGACAGGGCCAAGAACGCGGCGACGGCCAGCCCCACCAGCGCAGGATGGCCCAGCGCCCGACCACCGACCCGGTAGACCGCTTGAGCGACGATGGCCAGGACCGCCGGTGCCAGACCGGCGAACAGTGCCGTCACCACGGTGGTATCGCCCGCCCCGATGTACAGAGCCGACAAGACGAGCAGCGCCGCCACACCAGGCAGGACGAACAGGGTCCCGGCCGCCAACCCGCCGCGAATGCCGTTGAGAAGCCAGCCGATGTAGATCGCAAGCTGCTGAGCCTCGGGACCTGGCAGCAGGGTGCAGAAGCTGAGGGCATGCAGGAATCGCTGCTGCCCGATCCAGCGCCTCTCGTCCACCAGAATCCGGTGCATGACAGCGATCTGCCCGGCGGGTCCGCCGAAGGTCTGCAGCGAGATGGCGAACCAGACCCCGACAGCGGCCCGGAACGGCACCACATCGCCCGACGCAGAGCCGCTCGTGCTGCCGATGCCCTCGTCGGTCGTCATGCGGGCGGCCGGTACATCAGGTCCGCCCACTCGCGGGTCCCTCGCCACGGCCGGCGGGTCTGGTGCGGATCAAGCGAGCACATCGGCGAGGAAGTCCTTCATCTGCCGCCAGCTGCGACGCTCGGCCACCGGGTTGTACTGGGCACCGTGCTCCGGAGAGTCGGCGTCGGGAAGGGTGAAGGCGTGCATGGCGCCGGAGTAGGTGGTCAGCTGCCAGTCGAGGTCGGGGGCCGTGCGCATCTCGTCCTGGAATGCGGCCACTGCGTCGTCCGGCACCACGGGGTCGATGGCTCCGCGTAGCACGAGGAGCTTGGCCCGGATGTGCTGCGCCTCGCCGTCGGGGCCCGTCGTCAGGCCGCCGTGGAAGCTGACGACCGCTTTGAGGTCGACCCCAGTGCGGGCGAGCTCGACGGCGGCTGACCCGCCGAAGCAGTAGCCGATCGCCGCGGTGCGTGCAGGGTCAACGTGAGCATCGGCAAGCATGCGCTCGAAGCCGCCGGAGATGCGCTCCCGCAAGAGCGGGCGGTCGTGGTAGAACCCACCAGCGACGGCTGGCGCCTCGGACGGCGACGGGCGGATGTCCGCACCGTAGACGTCAGCGGCGAAGGCAGTGAACCCCAGGCGCGCCAGCATCTCAGCGCGCATGCGAACGTAGTCAGTGACGCCGAGCCAGTCGTGGACGACCAGCACACCTGGGTGCGAGTCAGCGTCGTCGGGGCGGGCGAGGTACCCGCGGCAGGCGACGTCGCCGACGGAGTAGTCGATCTCGGTGCCGACGATGCCAGCGGCCGGCATCGGCTCGCGTTCGAGGATCGCTGTGAGGTTCGCTGCGTAGGTAGGCACGAGACTCCTTCTTGGGTCTGTTCATCACACATGATGGGCCAGCATCGCCTCGAGCAGATAGAGGGCCGACAAAGACGAGGGCGACGAGCACCCACGAACGGGTGCACGTGATTCAGGAGTCACACCTCGCGGGAGACGAACACGGACCGGCCAGCCGGTCCGGGACCAGCCACCTCCACTCGTACAGAGCGGATCAATGGTGAATGCGCCGGATCGTGACAACTCCCAGAGCAAGCAAGAGCACGCCGCCCAGCGACACCAGGGCCCAACCGACTGCAAGGCCGCCGACGATGGCGAGGGGGTACCCGACCGCGTACGACACGAGAGCCCCGACGCCACAGATGATCTGCATCCTGTACACGCGAAAGATGTCCTTGCGGTCCACGTTGGTCATCTCCGCTGGCAGCCTCGACATGTCAATGGACAACTGCGTCGACGGCGACAGCGAGGAACAGCAGCGAAAGGTACATGTTCGACGCATGGAAGAGGCGCATCGGCGCCAATGTGGAGACCGTGTCAACGCCTCGCGAGCGGTCTCTGAGGCGGTGCGCCTCGGTGAGGAACACCGCCCCCAAGGCAACCGCGGCGCAGGGGTAGAGCCAGCCGGTACCGGCGACCGGCCAAAGCACCATCGAGGTTGCCACCGTCACGTAGGAGTACGCGAGGATGTGCCGAGTGACGGTGCCGATCGGAGCCACAGAAGGGAGCATCGGCACGTCCGCGGCGGCATAGTCCTCGCGGTACCGGATCGCGAGTGACCAGAAGTGCGGCGGAGTCCAGAAGAAGACGACGAAGAACAGGACCACTGGCGACCACGACAGCTCGTCACGAACCGCAGTCCACCCGATCAAGACAGGGAAGCATCCTGCGGCACCGCCCCAGACGATGTTCTGTGCTGTCCGCCGTTTGAGGATCATCGTGTAACCCACGACGTAGAACACGTTCGCGGCAAGCGCCAGCCATGCCGACAGCCAGTTCACCGTGAGCCCCAGCACGAGCGTCGACAGAAGTCCGAGGAGAAGACCGAAGACGAGTGCTGCGCCGCTGGACACCAGGTGGCGAGGCAACGGACGACTCCGGGTGCGGCGCATTCGCTGGTCGATGTCAGCGTCCACCACACAGTTCAGGGCGTTCGCGCTGCCGGCCGACAGCGTGCCCCCGACGACGGTCGCGACAACCGGCCAGAGCTCGGGCACGCCACCTGCTGCCAAGAACATCACTGGCACCGTCGTGAGGAGAAGCAGCTCGATGATGCGCGGCTTCATCAGGCCGACGTAAGCGGCGATGAGTGCATATCCCGACCAGCCCGTGAGCGGGCTGACCATCACCCTTGCCGGGGGGGCGTCCTGCGGGGGGGAGCTCGTAGTCACGATGCCACCCCTAGCCGGGAGAGCACCGACGTGAGCTGCACAGACGTGATCGGGCCGATGGCAACGGCGGCGACCTTGCCCTCGGCGTCGATGAACAGGCTGCTGGGGACAGCGTCGTGCGGGAGCATCGGCAGCTGCGCCAGGAGCTGGCTGTGGGTGTCGACGAGGGAGGAATACGTGGCGCCGAGCGAGGACGAGAATGCGCGAGCCGACGAAGGGCTGTCCTTCTCGTCAACCCCTACGACAAGAAGCCCGGAGCCGCCTCCGGCGTCAGCCGCCTTCGCCAGTGTCGGCATCTCCTGTCGACAGGGTGCGCACCACGACGCCCAGACGTTGACCAGGATGACCTGACGGCCGAGGTGGTCTGCCAGATCGAACCGCGCTCCGGACAGCGTGGTGCCGGACAGGTTGGGGGCCGCCTGACGCTGGCTCGCAGGTACGACGTACAGACCGACCCCGTCGGTGTTGCGGGCTCCGTGAGCGCTCGAGTCGACGGTACAGCCGGAGGCGGCAATCAGCACGCCGGCCAGGACACCACACCATATGGGCAGCATGCGACGGACACGAGGCAGCACTGTCGCCGCGGTGAGCGGGGTCATTGCTGACCACCACTGTCAAGAAGCCAACGCACAACGCCCAGTACCTGCGCGGTTGACCAGCTTCCAGGGGAGGGGCTCCGGACGTTCTGGTGACCCGACCGATCCATGAAGGCACGGAGCGGCGTTGGGATCGATTTCGCCGACGGCACACTTCCGGGTCCGTCGATCTCGAAACGGAATCGCTGCCGTGCGTCGATGAAGATCAGGTCGTCGGAGTGCTGGATGTCGGCAACCAGCGGCTGACCGGTGAGCCAGTCGTGCGGATAGGGCCGAGACAGCGAGACAGTGCGTCGCCAGATCCCGAGCTTGTCCCACAGCTCGTTGATGTCAGCGGGCGACCCGGTCAGCAGTTCCCAGTTCGGAAGTCGGCCGAAGAGCCTCTGATATGCCGCCAGGTGGCGAGGGTCGTCTCGGCCGGGGTCGATCGTGATGCTCAGGAACTCGATCTTGTCGGCGAAGCCCGCACCAGCGATCGTGCGTGCCGCCTGGAGCATGCTGGCCGTGCCGATCGCGCAGGTCTCTTGACACAAGGTCATCATGTCGGAAAGGACGAGAACCTTCCCCTTGAAAGAGCTGAGGGTCACGGGTCGGCCTACCTGGTCGGTGAGCGGTAGGTCCAACAACGCCACCGGCACGGGGTTGTCGAGCTGCGTTCCGACCAGCGGCGGGGGGGCCGCGACGCGGCGCGGCGCATCGGTCCCGCACGAAACCAGCAGCCAGAGACATCCGAGCGCCACGACCAGGCCGACGGTCCGCTTAGCCATGTTGCTTACCGCCCGAGGCGCGTAGTGTTCCCAAACATGACGATCGCCGAAGGTCTCCTGAGGGGCTGGGCATGGACGCCGCTTCCTGCGATCACCCTGCTGATGGCGGCGGCCGCGTACGTCGCTGCGACCGCGCGTGTCAACCGGCTGCAACCGTCGCAGCCGTGGCCCCGTGCGCACGTATCCTGCTTCCTCGCCGGCCTCGCCACCGCCTGGCTGGCGATCCTGGGGCCTCCCGGCTATTTCGACGATGTGTTCTTCTATGCCCACATGACGCAGCACATCCTGCTGGTCATGGTCGCGGCGCCGTTGCTCGTCCTGGGTAACCCGGTGCTGCTCATCTTGCGCACGGCGCCGCGCACGTTTCGCAGGCGCTGGATCAACCCGGTCCTCCGCAGCCGGGCGGCGGACATCCTCGCTCATCCAGTCATCGGCTGGCTGGTCTTCATGACCGTGATGTTCGTCAGCCACATACCTAGCGTCTACGACTTCGCTCTCAGACATCCGGTGGCCCACGACTTCGTCGAGCATCCGCTGTACGTCGCGAGCGCTCTGCTCTACTTCTACCCCCTGCTCGCCGCGACCCCGGTTCGGCGCCACATCTCCCACGGAGTGCGGGCACTGTCGGTGTTCACGATGATGGTTCCGATGGCACTTCTCGGTTTCTTCATCTACGCCGCCCCCCAGCTGAGATACCCGTTCTATGCTCACGTGCAGCGGCCGTTCGGCCCCGCTCCGCTGCTGGACCAACAGCTCAGCGGTGCCCTGATGTGGTCCTCGACGATGATCTTGGGAGCTGTCTGGTTCTGCCTGCTGGGCCTGCGTTGGCTGCAGGCCGAGGAGCGGCTCTCGCACCGCGTCGACCGGGCCGTGGCGCGATCCATCACGGCCGCCCACGAGCCGCCGCGAGGCGGCTTCGCGACATGAGCAGTGTCAAGCGCGTCGACCCGTTCTCGCTGAGTGCCCTGCGCTTCCACGTGCCGCTGCTGATCGGGATTGCCCTGTGCACCTTCGCTGGGCTGTTCGAGCTGTCTCGGGCTCGTGCGGGCCACACGATCGCCTGGGTATACACCTTCGAATGGCCGGCATTCGCGGTCGTCGGAACCTACATCTGGTGGCAGATGATCACGAACGCCGAAGCCTCCAGGCCCAGCGGTCCAGTCCCGGGAGCCCAGCAGCCGGATCTCGCCGATGATCCAGGTTTGGCGGCCTGGCGGCAGTACTTGACCGACGTCGAGCGGCGTGAACAGGTCCATGGCGTCGATCCAGCCGACTGACTCGCGCAGCCGTTTCGTCGCCCAACCCCAACTCATCTCACGATTCCGTTAGCCATCGTGACGGTCAATGCCCCGATGGCCGAGGCAACACAGACCCAGGCCCACCAGACGCCCACGATACGCAGGGACCAGATCTGTGGCCCCTGGGTGAGCCCGCGGCGGACCCGATTGGCGGCACCTATGCCGGTGAACAGCGTGATCAGCAGATGGAAGACATTCCCAGCCGCGATGACGAAGACTGCGGACGCGTAGGCGTTGTCCTTGATGGCGAACGGGAATGTTGCCATCTGCAGGATGTTCAACACCAGGGCCACAGTCATGATGAGCACACCAAGAGTGGCGCTTGCGGCAAAGCGCGAGCCCACCGCCTGTTGGGCCCGACCCAGTCCGCTGCGGTAGGCGGCATAGCCGGCGATCATGCAGGCTGTGATGACCCATGGCCACCACAGCGACGCCGTGGCTGACTTGGGCGGGTGGAACTCGCCCTCGGTGTTCACTGCCCGCAGGTAGAGGTAGGTGAAGGACAGGGCAGCAACGAACGACGCGTCCGCGACGATCAGGAGTCCGGCTCCCGTCATCCACCGCCGCCCGATGATCTCTGCGGCTTCTGGTGGATGTGCCGCGGCGAGGGGGTGCGTGGTCATATCGTGGCCGTTCCCGTGCTCGAGCTGCCGGAGCCCGCGATCGTCTGATCGGCGCCCTCCGCAGGCTCCGAACTGCCTGAGTCGATGTGCGCTCCCACCGGTACCGGAACCTGCTCAGGGGTGGGATCGGGTTCCTTCGGTCTCACTTCAGGCGTTCCGTACCCGTAGGCGTCCTCCGTCACCACCGGTAGCACAGGGAAGTTCTCGAGCGGGATCGGGTTCGGCACGGTCCACTCCAGGGTCTTGGCTCCCCACGGATTCATCGGTGCCCGGTCGCCGTTCCGCCACGAGCTCACCACGGCGTAAAGGAGCACGAGCATCCCCACGCCGATGGTGTACGCACCCATCGTGGAGATGAAGTTCCCGGTGGCGACGGTGCTGTCGTAGTGCTCGACTCGGCGCGGCTGACCTTCCATGCCGACCATGAACATGCCGAGGAAGGTGACGTTGAAACCGATCTGGACGAACCAGAACGACACGAACCCGAGAGTCTTGTCCAGCATCCGTCCGGTCATCTTCGGGAACCAGTACGCCAAGGCACCGATGGCACCGGTCAGGCCGGCCCCCATTAAGGTGTAGTGGAAATGCGCCGTGACGAACATCGACCCGTGCAGCGCGTAGTCCAGCGGTACATCGGACAGATAGATCCCCGTGACGCCGCCGATGATGAAGTTCCACAACATCGCGTAGGTCGACATCATGGGCAGCGTCGTCCAGATCCGCCCCCGCCAGATCGTTCCGACGATCACCAGGAACAACCCACCGGTGGGCACCGAGATCAACTCGGTGGTGAGCATGAACGACCCGTTCAGAGCTGTGGCCCACCCTGACGTGAACATGTGGTGCGCCCACACCATGACGCTCAAGCCGACGATCCCCAAGATGGAGAGCACCGCCGCGTTGAAGCTGAACAGCGGCTTCCGGCAGAACACCGCCGTCAGCTCCATCAGAGCGACGACGGCGGGCAGGACGATGACGTAGACCTCCGGGTGACCCATGAGCCAGAACAAGTTCTGATAGAGCCAGGGCTGGCCGCCGGCAGAGGCGACATAGAAGTTGCCGCCGAGCCCACGGTCGACTCCGAGCAGCACCTCGGCCGTCATGAACATAGGGAACGCCGGGATGGCGAGCCCAACGCTCGAGACGACTCCGTACACGAAGATCGGCGTCCGGTTCCACGTCATGCCGCGCGCGCGCATCGACAACACGGTGGTCGTGATGTTCATACCCGCAACTGCTGTGGAGATGGCGAAGATGACGACCGCCACGAGATAGGAGTCGACGCCGCCAGGGCCCTGATCCGCCAACGGGGTGTAACCCGTCCACCCGGTGGGGATGCCGCCGAGGAAAGCCGCCGAGTACAGGACCGGCAACATGGCGACCAGCAGCCATAGGCTGAGGGCGTTGAGCCGTGGAAAGGCCATGTCCTTTGCCCCGATCATCAACGGGACGATGAAGTTACCGAAGGGGCCGGTCACCATGATGATGGTGGCCAGAATCATCGTGAGCCCATGCAGGCCGACCAGGGAGTTGTACGCCTGCGGACCCAGGAATCCTGAGTTCGACGTGATCAGGTTGGTCCGGATGAGCATCGCCATCGAGCCGCCCACACCGAGCATGACCATCGTCAGGACCAGGTACTGGATGCCGACCACCTTGTGGTCGGTGGTGAAGCGGAAGTAGCGCCACACACCTTGGTCCTCGCCGGCGAGGAAGGCTTCGTCCGCGTGGGAGATGTCGTGGCCGAGCACCCAGCGGATGGGACCGACGAATGCACCGAGGCCAGCCATGAAGCCAATGGCCCAACAGGCCATCGTGATGATGAGGACCTGATTGGTGACGTTGACCCCGCTGGTCGCCTCGTCAGGATTGGCCGAGATCAGCGAGGTGGCGAGCCAGTGTCCCACCAACGCCAGCACGATCCCACCGGCGATCCCGGTGCCGACGTTCAGCCGCCGCATCACGCCACCGGCGGGAGGCTCGGCCACGCGCCGCACCTCGGCGGTGTCCACCATGTTCATGTCGCCCTCCTTGCATAGGTCGGCGCCTCGTCGCTGAGCAGGCCTGTCAGCTCAGTCGTCCTCATCCAAGGCTCGGCTTGTTCGGCTGGTTCGCCTTGACCCAGGCGGCGAACTGCCGAGTGGTGACCACGTGCGCCGTTGTCTCCATGTCGGCGTGCAGCAGGCCGCACAGCTCGGCGCATCGGACGTTGTACACGCCGAGTCGAGTCGGGACAGTTTGCGTTGTCGTGATCTCCCCGGGGTTGGCGTCGACTTTGATGCCCATCTCCACCACCCAGAACGAGTGGATGACGTCGTCGGAGGTCACCTTGAAGACGACCGCCCTGTTGACCGGGAGGTACAGCTGGTCCGATTCCACACCTCCGTTCGCGGGATAGTGGAACGTCCATACCCACTGCTCACCGGTCACCTCCACGACGAGCGGATTGCGTGCCTGTGCTGGTGCTATGCGCGGGTTCTGATTGGGTGATGCCGCCACCTGCAGAGCGGCCAGCCCCAAGATCAGGATGAAAAGGCATAACAGCGACGATCCGCCTATCCACGCCGCGACTGCTCCCCGGCTCTCCCGGATCGCCGCCCCGTCATCATCGGTCGGGGTCCAGTCGCCCTTACGGCGCCACCGCAGCAGGCTGTAGAGCGCGACGGCCCATACCAGCGCCGCCACAGGTGATGCCGCGACGGACAGGATCGTGAAGGTCCGCTCGACAGCCGCCATGGTGCTCGAGGCCGGGGTGCCCATCAGGGCGCTCGGGACCGTCAGGGAGAAGATGACGAGGAGGACCGTGAGGACCCCCCACAGGATCATGACCTCTCGGGTCTCGCGCGCGGCCCACCAATGTTTGCGCGCGCCAGGCTGAAGCGACGTTGCCACAAACCCTCCTCCAGCTTGCGCCGACGATGAGGACGCTCACCCGCTCAGGTGACCGTCAACGTTCCTGACATGTATCCGCGAGTCGACATCGGACCGCCGAACTTGGCGTAGTAGCCGTCACCGCACGGAAACTCACAGTTCCAGACGTACTTGCCTGCACTCTCGGTCATGAACGAGAACGTGACGACATTGGGTTTCGGGTAGTCGCTCCCGGGCGCCGGGGTAGCATCATCGGCGACCGCCGGCAACGGCGCACTGACGAAGATCGGGGACTGGGCGGTCGGGGCGCCGTGCAGCGTGAAGGTGTGCCCGATCTTGTTCGGGTTCACCTTCGTGACCGTCTGTCCGTTGACTGTCTCAGTCCCGCCGACAGTCCCATGGACTGCTGCGAAGTAGTGGTTGGTGACTTCCCCTCCACTGTCGTACTGGTCGATCGTGACTGTGACCAGGGCATGGGCGGGCACGACGAGGCCGGTGGTTGGCCCATAGCTAACCCAGTCCGGCTGGGACCCGCCTCCGGCGCCGTGCTCGCCAGCCATGCTGTCGGGGTAGGTCGACAGGTGGATGAAGACATGAGGCACGTTGCCCTGGGGGGTGGTCACGGATCCACGTGTGACCACGGCCGCTCCCTGGGCAGGGGCGGGCTGCTGGTGCAGCAACCACCCGAGACCCACCACGACGAGGGCGCCCGCAAGGACCGTGCCGATGCATCCGACCACTCGACGCATGTCCGATCTCCCTCTTGTGCCGGCTCAGTGGCGACCATCCCCCGGATCGGACACTAAACCCCCAGCAGGGGCGCAAGCGGAACCTAACAAGACCGTCACAAAGAGCACCAGCCACCGCACGGTGGCTTCGCTCCCGCCTGGACCTGTGCCCCGAAGAACCAACGGGAAGAAGCACTAGCCACAGCGGCGATGTGAACCTACCCTTCGTTCGAGGAGGCGTGTTGAGTCACTCTCGAACCGCACCAGCCCCTACCGGGCACCAACGGATCCTCGTCGTTGACGATGAGGAGCGTATCGCTCGCTTTGTGTCACGTGGCCTGGCGGGGGCCGGCTATGAGGTGTCCGTGGCTCTCGGAGGGGCCGAGGCTCTCCAACTGATGCGCTCCCAGCCCTGCGACCTCGTCATCTTGGATCTCCTCATGGACGACGTCGACGGTATCTCCGTGCTGTCTGAGCTGATGCTGGAGCGGCCCGAGCTGCCGGTCATCGTCTTGTCGTGCCTCACCGACACTGCCTCAAAGGTCCGGTGCTTGACCATGGGTGCCAGCGACTTCCTCGCAAAGCCCTTCTTCTTCGAAGAGCTGCTCGCCCGTGTGCAGGCTCAGCTTCGGGCCGCGGCACGGACGAGCACGACGCGCGTGGAGGCGGGGCGGATCATCTTCGATCTCGACCAGCAGACGGCAGATGGCGGTGCAGGTCCGGTCTTTCTCACCAAGCGGGAGTTTCTGCTTCTCCGGGAGTTGGCTCGCCATCCCGGGACACCCCTGTCGAGAGAACGCCTCCTGTCGTCCGTGTGGGGCCTCCACTTCGACCCGGGCTCCAATGTCGTCGAGGTGTTCGTCGGGCGGCTGCGATCCAAGCTGGGTGACGAGGTCGTGGAGACCGTCCGCAAGGAGGGGTATCGCGTTGCTGTGGAGTAGCTCACAGCGCTGGCCCTATGCCGGCGGCACCGTCGATGTCGCGTGGGCATTGTTCAGCGTCATCAACCTTGCGGCGATCGTGGCCTACCCAGGATGGGAGACCGTCCCTTTCCACTTCATCTGGGTGAGCCTGACCATCGTCTACGGCTTTCGCGTGTGGTCTCTGCCGGCAACATGGGTGGTTCTGTCAGTGGTGTGCCTCATGACCGGCACGCTCATCGCCAGGGACGTCTTCATCGGCGATCAGCTACCCGGCGAGTTCACCGAGGTTCCGCTCATGGCGGCGATGTTCCTCGCCATGGTCTGGCACGCGCGTCGACGGCTCGTGGCGATGCAGTCCCTTGAGCGCCTTGCAGAGGACAACCTGCAGCTACTCGAGAGGCAACGGCAATTCGTCGCAGACGCCTCCCATGAGCTTCGGACGCCCATCACGATTGCCCTTGGCCACGCCGAGCTGGTCGCGAAGGCTCTGCGGGCGGGAACGACGGCCGACGACATTCACGTCGTCGTCGAGGAGCTGGACCGCCTGAGGAGGCTGTCAGATCGCTTGCTCGCACTGGCCGCGGCCAAGGACCAGGGAGTTGCGAGCCGGTCACTGGTCGATATGCAGTCGCTCATCACCGGCGTCGCACAGCGCTGGCGGCCCATCGACCGCGAATGGTCCGTAGCCGCCTTCAGTGAGGCGTACGTGATGGGTGACCCTGACCGACTGATCCTCGCAGTCGACGCGCTCGTCGAGAATGCCGTCGGCAACACATCGGCCGGCGACGCGATCCAGCTCTCTGCCACCTCCCGCGGCCACTCGGTCGTGATCGAGGTGTCCGACGTCGGGAAAGGCATCGCCGCCAACGACCAGGAGCGAATCTTCGACCGATCCATGCGACTCGAGTCAGGCCAGAACCGTGCTGGTGCAGGCAACGGACTCGGCCTCTCGATCGTTCAAGCCGTGGCTACGGCACATGGCGGCCGCGTCACCGTGACCAGCGGGTTCGGCCTCGGCGCGAGCTTCAGCCTGGTGCTGCCCGCTGCTGAGGATCAGGTGCCCAACAAGGCGACCATGACCCCGGATCCAGGCCCCGCACATGGTCGATCGCTCGACCCGAGAGGTGTCTACACAGAGACGTGAACTTGACGGGGAATGTGATGGGGGTCGCTCCGGCCGGCAGAACACCGTCGCTGACGGCGTCGCTCGGCCCCAGATTCGAGCGTTGCTGACACTGGCGACCCTCGCCGTGATGGGGGGTTCTCGCACCGGCAGATCACCTATATCGGTCGACGCGCGCGCGTCACCAACCGTGACAGACTCCCGGCGTTGCCCTCCCATCGGCTGGCGGCGAGGATCTCGCGTCGGCCTTAGGTTGGGACGGTGGCGAAGCTCGACGGGATCTGGTGGTCGACCGAGGGCGATGGTCCGGCGGTGGTGGTGCCGAGGCTCAACGTCGACTGGTCCGAGATCGACCTGTCGGCGCTGACTGACCGGTTCCGGGTGGTGATCGTGGCACCACGGGGTTTTGGGCCGAGCACTCGGCCGGGCTCGTATCACGGGATGCGATTCGTCGCTGACATCCGGCGCGTTCTGGATCACGTGGGGATTTGGCAATATGCGACGTTCGGCTACTCCATGAACGGGGCTATGGCCGCCCGACTGGCCGTTGGCAACCCACGCGTCACCGCCGTCGCCTGTGGCGGCTTCCCGCTCACTGCCGACCTCACCGGCATGGCGCAACGGGCGCGCGAGCGCAATGTAGTGGCGCGCCAGGACCCGGAGACTTGGACGGAGATGGTAGCGGCCTACGACCCTGAAGCCACTGTCGCGTTCTGGGACGACGTCGGCCGCCTACCCCACGCAGCGCTGGCCAAGGTCGACTGCCCAGTCAGAGCCTGGTGGGGCGAGCGGGACGCGGTCTTGTCCTCACTGCTGTCCCCTGACGACCTTGGACGCGACCTGGCCTCACATGGCGTCGAATACCACTCCGTGCCCGGACTCGATCACACAGGGATGCTCGACCGGCTCGACCTTGTCCTGCCGACCATCGCCTCCTGGCTCGCCGATCAGTCCAGTTGGAAGCACCGCTCCACCGGCCGATGACCACGGCGCGGGCCAGTCAAACGCCGTCGGCCTCTCGGTCGCCGCCGGACGGCTCACTAGCAGACTGTCGGCGCTGGAACCAGCCCCTTGGCTGGGCCACGCAGCTTCGCGACGTGGCATGCGTACACCAGACCCTGCCATTCACCGCTCCCGATGGGCTACGTCCGCCAGCGGGCGGTCTGCCGCGACATTGCCGACAACCCAATACGGGACACGCCTAAGCTGCCGTCGGCAGGATTCATGCTAGCCGGGCGGCGGCTTCGATGATGAGGGCGTGGACGAACGCTTGGGGGAAGTTGCCACGCATCTGGTGTTCAGCGACGTCATACTCCTCGCAGTACAGCTGCGGCGGCCCGCAGGCAGCACGGCTGCGCTCGTACCAGCCGTGAGCGGTCAGGATGTCGCCCTGTTGATGGGTGGCCAGTGCCATCAGGAACCCACAGAACTGGAAGGCTCCCTCAGCCTGGCCGAGGGGCCGGTCGTCTTGGCGGAAGCGGTAGGCGTAGCCGTGGACGGTGAGGTCACGTGTGTAGGCGTCGAGGGTGGCGAGCGTCCGGGGGTCGGTTCGTGGTACCGCGCCGCGCAGTCCTGCCAGCAGCAGTGCACCGTCCACCCCTGAGTCGTCCGGCGAGCGTTGCCAGCTCCCGGTCTGGGGGTTCAGAGCGTGTGTGGAGGTATCGGCGACTATCCGGTCTGCGAGGCTGAGCCAGTCGACTGCGTCACCGCTGGACGGGTGCGCCGCGGCGATGGCTCGCAGCCCTGCCGCGCAGGTCAGTCGACTGTGTGTCCATGGTTGGTTGTCGATCTCCCAGATCCCGGCGTCGGGTTCGGTCCATCGACTGGCTATCGCATCGGCGGCCGCATGTGCCGCCCGCCAGCCGTCGGTGTCGAGCCGGTCCAGGCTGGCGGCCGCCGCGAAAAGGAGCAGGCACTCACCGAAGGCATCCAGCTGGAACTGTCGGTTGACCCAGTTGCCGACGATGTCAGCCCCGCCTGGGTATCCGGGGAGGTTCAGCTGCCGCTGGTCCGGCACTGGCCCACCTACTGTGGTGTAGGCAGGTACCAACCGGTCACCGTGCTCGAGCAGTCGGGCCCCAACGAAACGGACGGCGTCGTCCAGCAGGTCATGCGCGCCCAGAGCGGCAACCGCCTGGCCGGCGTAGCACTGGTCCCGGATCCAGGCGTAGCGGTAGTCGTAGTTGCGGCCCGCCTCGGCGCGCTCAGGGAGGCTGGTGGTCGCTGCTGCCACCATCGCTCCACTCACGCTGGTCATGCCACGCAGCACCGCGTAACTGTGTCGGGTGTCGGAGGGGTTGAGGCAGTCGGTCAGATCAGGTACAGACGCCGCCCACGCCGCCTCGGTGGCGGCCCATGTGGCTGAGGCATCGACGACGTCGTCAGGAAGCTGTCCGTCACTGATCTCGAGGACGAAATCATGGCTGCGCCCAGCAGGAATCGTCAGGTCCATCGCCAGGCTGCGCTGCTGCCGGGACATGGTCGTCACCGTCGCAGTGTCGCCTCCGGTCCAGCGCACCTGCAGATCCGCGGTGCGGGCCGTCCAGACCCCCTCCTCGCGGGAGAGCCCGGAGGCGACCCGGGCGCCGTACTGGCCGCGCGGTTCGAGCGTCACGCGGACGTGAGCGTCGCCCTCGACGGCTACGACTCGGCGCAGCAGCACGACACGCTGGGAATCTGCGGGGTATGCGAGCGCCTCACGGCACTCGATGACACCCGAGGTCGTGACCCATCTGCTGCGCCAGATCAGGCTGCCCGGTTCGTAGTAGCCGCCCCAGACGTGGTGCTCTGTCGGGGTTATCGCGTAGCCGCCGCGGCCCCCGATCAGTGAGCTGAAGACAGCGTCGCTGTCCCAGCGAGGCACGCACATCCAGACGATCTCGCCGTGTGGGCCAAGAACTGCTCCTCGTTCACCGTCGGCGAGGAGGACGTACTCGCGCAGGACATGCGGCGGAAGTACCCCGTGCGTGTCGTCAACGCCGAAGCCGCTCACTGAGCTGGCCCTGGCCCGTTCCGTGCTGTCAGCGCATCAGCCGTCGCGCCGGCACTGGCCGTGATGGCGCTGATCAGAGCCGGTCGGCGGTAGTCGCTACGGACAGCGGCCAGAGCGAACATGCTGAGAGCATGCAGGCCGTCCACGACAACGGAGCCGGCCATGACAGCGGGCCGGGGCCGAGAAAGCTGTATCGCGCCTTGGGCGAGATAGCGGGCTCCGAGCAGTCGAACCCAACCGTCGGGTACCCTGCGAGCGCCTGACACTATCCGCGAGGCCCGCTCCGGTCGGGCCATCATCACCAAACCGAGCGCGAGACTCGAAGCGCCGATGACTCGCCCAGCAAGCATGGCGTCGCGCCGGTGCATCACCGCTGGGACCGGCGGGCCCACAACGAACTGGCGACTACCGCGGCCACCCCACCGGCGGCGGCGACCAAGCCGTGGTGCTGAGACGCCCACAGTTGGGGAGCCCGCTCGTGGGAGGTTTCGTCGAAGACGCCATGGGCGCCGAAGTCGTCGCCACCCGCGCCGTCGACGGGCTCCCACAGGTTGACGGGCTGGTCCGGATCCTTGGGCTCGTCGGTCTGTTGACCCGAGAAGCCAGTCCGGGCGAGGTAGCGGTCCAGCAAACCGGGAGCCACAGCGTTGGCCATCAGAGTCCCCACGGTGCTCGCTCCCACCCAGTACTCCCGGCGTTTCGGATGGTCGGCGGCATACAGCACCGCTTTCGCGGCGATTTCAGGCTGGTAGATAGGTGCCACCGGCTGGGCGTGGCGCGGCAGCCGCGACAAGACCCAGGAGAACTGGGGAGTGTTCACGGCCGGCATCTGCACCATCGTCACGTGCACGTTGCTCTTGTCATGCAGAAGCTCGCAGCGCAGCGACTCGTGGAATCCCTGGATTGCGTGTTTGGCGCCGCAGTACGCCGACTGGAGCGGAATCCCACGGTAGGCCAGCGCCGATCCCACCTGCACGATGACGCCCCGGTCACGGGGACGCATGTACTGCAACGCCGCCATCGTCGCGTAGACATAACCGAGGTAGCTGACCTCAGTGACACGCTTGTACTCTTCCGGCCGGATCTCCTCGAACGGAGCGAAGACCGAGGTGAAGGCGACATTGACCCACACGTCAATCGGTCCCGCCTCCTCCTCGACCCGGCGGGCGGCCCCGAACACGGCCTCGTGGTCGGCCATGTCCGTCGCGATGACGAGGGGGGTGCCGCCTGCCCGCCGGACATCGTCGGCAGCGCCCTCGAGGCCCGCTTGCCCGCGGGCGAGAAGGGCGACGGTCGCACCACGCTGAGCGAACGAGCGAGCCACCGCCCGGCCGATACCGGCACTGGCCCCGGTCACGACGACAACCGGCGGCGAGATGGCCTTCGTCACGATGAGCTTCCTCCCGGAACAGCGATAATGAATGGATGTCGCCAGGGGACAACGTCACCCCACAGCGACCATGTATCGGAGAATGTAACCCGCCCGCTCAACCGGCCAGACACCCGGGCGACACGTAAGCCGTCAGACGGGTAGACCCCCGTTCCGCCGCTTAGACCGACTCGGGACGAATCCGATAGATGGTCATGTAATCGACGGGGAACCGGCCACGCCGAGGTCGATGACGATGTCATGGGAAACCGTCAGCAGTCCGCCCGAATCACCGATGCGACAGGGGCGTCAGAACACGGCAGCCGGACCTGGGAGCGTCTGCCCAGACATCGCGTCGTGGCGTAGCCGCTGTGCATGAGGTGCGGCCTTGTCCGCACCGGATTACGCTGCCGAAGATGGACCCGGGGGTCCCGGGGTTCGTGTGCGTGTCTCGAATCGAGAACGGAGAACTCGGATGGCATCCGATGTGGAAATTGGTCGCATCACTACTGACATACCGGCTCGGATGGACCGGCTTCCGTGGGCACGGTGGCATTGGATCATCGTCATCGGGCTCGGGACCGTGTGGATCCTCGACGGTCTCGAGGTCACGATCGTCGGATCACTGTCGACGGTGCTCGAGGACCCGGTCCACGGCCTCGGGCTGAGCAGCGGTGACGTCGCGAATGCCGGCTCGGTCTACGTCGCCGGCGCCTGCGTCGGCGCCCTCTTCTTCGGGCAGCTCACCGACCGGTTCGGCCGCAAGAAGCTGTTCATGATCACCCTCGGCCTCTACACCCTTGCCACGGCAGCCACCGGCCTCTCGATGAGCGCGACGTGGTACTTCGCCGCCCGCTTCGTCACCGGCATGGGCATCGGCGGTGAGTATGCCGCCATCAACTCCGCGATCGACGAGTTGATCCCCGCGAAGTATCGCGGCCGCATCGACATCGCGATCAACGGGTCGTTCTGGGTCGGCGCCGCCGCCGGCTCGCTGCTGACGATTCCGCTGCTCGACCCGAACGTCATCCACAACCAAGAGCTCGGATGGCGGTTCGCGTTCGGTCTCGGCGTCATCTTGGCGCTCCTAGTTCTCGTCGTGCGCCGGTATGTGCCGGAGAGCCCCCGCTGGTTGTTCATCCATGGTCGCGAGGACGAGGGCGACACGATCGTCCGTGACATCGAGACCACGATCACCGAACAAACCGGCAAGGAGCTTCCGGGCGTCTCAGAAACCATCACGATCCGTCAGCGCAAGACGATCGGGATCCCCACGATCGCCAAGACCGTGTTCACGCTCTACCCCAAACGCACGATCCTGTGCTTCTCACTGTTCGTCGGTCAAGCCTTCCTCTACAACGCGTTCTACTTCACGTACGGCGACTCGATCAGCACCTTCCTGGGAGTCACGCAGCCCGGCTACTACCTCGCCATGGTCGCCGCAGCCAACCTGGTCGGAGCCCTGGTGCTGTCACCCCTCTTCGACACGGTCGGACGGGTACGGATGATCTCCGGCACCTACATCGTGTCCGGCGTCATCATGTTCGTCATCGGGCTCAGGCTGGGCAGCTTCAGTGCCATGTCACTGACCATCGCCGCCATGGTGATGTTCTTCTTCGCCTCGGCGGGTGCCAGCGCGGCTTACCTCACTGCCAGTGAGGTCTTCCCGATGGAGACCCGGGCGCTGTGCATCGCGTTCTTCTATGCGATCGGCACCGCGGCCGGCGGCATCACCGGGCCGTACTACTTCGGCAAGCTGCTCGACAAGGCCAACACCATCAGCGACATCGCCACGGGTTACTACCTCGGAGCAGCATTGATGATCGCCGGTGGCATCGTGGCGATCTTCCTCGGCGTCCACGCAGAAGGTGAATCATTGGAGAACATCGCCAAACCCCTAACCGCCGAAGACGCCCCCGCCGAAGGACACGGCCAGCCCGAACCCGTGTCTGCCTGACCCGGCAACCGACGTTCCGACAAGGAGTTCACGCAGTACCCCATCCACAGCGCCACCCGACCTCTCGAACCCGCCTCCACTGGTTCGGCATAGTCGAACGCCTGACCATCCACCTCGGCGCGGTCGCCTCGGTCGAAGACTTGAATGCCTACTTTCGAGGGAGAACCTCGGTGGCGTAGCGCTTCATGATTTCGGCGACAGCGGCGGGGTCCAGGCCGCCGGGCGATTTTGGAAGCCGGGCGAGTTCGCGGAAGTAGTCGAGATATAGGTCCGGCGTAACCGTGCACAAGATGACTGCCGGGGAGTCAGCCGGATTGCCGAACGTGTGCGGCGCTCCTGGCGGCGCCGTGACCAGCGTGCCGACCTGCGCGGTGAATACATCGGAACCGCAAATGAACGTCGGTGCACCGGAGATCACATAGAACGTCTCGTCGTGCTCACGATGAATATGTTGTGGTGGCCCGTCCACGCCGGGTGGGACGGTGATCTCGACCAGGCCGAGCCGGTGTCCGGTCAACTTGCCGTTCTCGAGGATCCGCAGGGTCATCGGGCCGGCGGCCAGTGTCTCGCCCTGACCAGGCGTGACGACGGAGATGGCGCTCATCAGTCGCCTCGGACGGACACCACGTTGGACAGGTCCACGACGGTCGGCGGGAGGCCCGGTTTCACGTTCGCGTCGAATAACCTCGGGAGCTGCTCTTCGCTGTCGCACACCCCAACCACCGTCCAGCCGGACTCACACGGATACCCCAGGTGGCTACGAATGCCTAGCGCTGCCTGCAGCGATGGATCGAGCTGGGTCACGAGCTGGTCAAAAGTGGCGGCGTCGAGACCCTGGACTGCGGTGGCGTTGATCACGGACATAGCGGCTCGATCCAATCGGCCTGACTGGGACGTCGATTGGCGACACCAGGTGACACGACCGACGTGACGTCATGCGGCGGCCGTCAAATTGTGTCCGCCGTGGCCCCACGCGTCAAGCCTTCGACCATGCCGCAAACGAGCGGATGGGAGTGGTCCTGTACCGATGGCGATGCGCGATCACGCACCGCCGCGCCCCGATTTTTCAGGGCGAAGTAGCTTGCCGCCCTTCCCCTGGATGGCCGATTGGGCCGAGACTACGGACGTGACGGACGTCGAGCTGCTCGTTGTCGGCGCCGGGCCCTACGCCTACGCCGCGGCTGCCTTCGCCCAAGACCGCGGGGTCTCCACCAGGATCGTAGGGCGCCCGATGTCTTTCTGGCGCGACCAGATGCCCGCGGACATGTATCTGCGGTCCGGCCCCGACTGGCACCTCGACGCCAGCGGCGTCCACACCTTCGAGGCCTACTTCGAGGACCGGGGGCTGGATCCGGCCGAGCACGACCCGATCCCGATCGGAGTCTTCCTTGACCACACTGACTGGTTCCGCGAGCGCAAGAAGCTCACGGTCGAGTCCATCATGGTCGAGTCGCTGACCAAGCCGCACGATCACTTCACGGCCGCCATGTGCGACGGGACGACGATCACCGCGGACAAGGTGCTCGCCGCGCCAGGGATAGCCCACTTCGTAGCGCTGCCGGACTGGTACGTCGACGTACCCTCCGCCCGCAGGGCCCACACCAGCGAACTGGTCGACTTCGAGGACCTCGCGAGTGCCCGAGTGGCGATCATCGGCGGCCGTCAAAGTGCCTATGAGTGGGCCGCACTGCTGTGCGACCACGGCGCCGAACGGGTGGACGTAATTCACCGTCACGAGACGCCCGCCTTCGCCAAGGCCAGATGGGCTTTTGTCGACCGCTACGTCGATCAGACGCTCGCGCAGCGTGGCTGGTGGCGCGGGCTCTCGCTGGTCGACCAACAGTCGATCGCCATGGAGTTCTGGCAGGTGGGCCGGCTCACGCTTGAGGACTGGCTGGTGCCCCGGCTGCGGCCCAATGTGGTCGCGTCGCATCCGCGGACCGAGGTGACATCGGTCGAGTCACCCGGGGGCGGCCCGGTCTCGCTCAAGCTCTCCGACGGGGAGACGGTGGTGGTCGACCACGTGGTCTTCGCCTCCGGGTACCGCGCCAACCTGGCTGCGGTGCCGTATCTGGCTGGGGTGGTCGACCGGGTCTCCGTCGTCGACGGGTTTCCCAGCCTCTCACCGGGCTTCGAGACCACGCTGCCCGGGCTGTTCGTGACCGGGTTCGCCGCTACCCGAGACTTCGGACCGTTCTACGGTTTCACCAAGGGCTGCCCCTCGGCGGCCCGGATCGCGGTCGAGGAGATGCTTGCCTGAGCCGCCGCGGGCACCCGATGAGGACCTCGACCCAGGCAGAATGACACACCAGCCCTAGGGGCTGCGCCCACACAGGATCCGCATGGATCGCAGTAGACAGCAGCCGGTGACACACGAGCCGACGTCCCACGATCACGAGGTGGTCAGCTGGCGTCTCGACGTAGGTAAGTACCCGGCGGTGGAGTGCACTGAGGCGCCGCGCGGAGATGCTGAGGGGCCCGGTCAGTGCCACCCTATCCTTCGATGGCGTAGCATTTGACATCAAAGGATAGGCTCAGGTCATGGATACGAGGTCGCTTCCGATTGGGCTGCATCTGAGCCAGGCCGCACGCATCGTGGGTCAGGCGTTCGACGATGAGCTGGGGACGGCTGGTGGTTCGCTGCCGGTGTGGTTGGTACTGCTGAATCTGATGGTCCGACGGCCGGCCAATCAGCGGGAGCTGGCAGCCGCGGTGGGAATCGGGGAGGCGACGTTGACCCATCACTTGAACGCGATGGAGCGCGACGGGCTGATCACCCGCACGCGGAATGCAGCGAACCGGCGGATCCACGTGGTCACCTTGACGCCGGCAGGGCAGCGATTGTTCGAGGTGTTGCGCGAGGCGGCGGTGTCGTTCAACCGCCGGTTGACCCGCGGGGTGCCGGCCGCGGAGAAAGCCCACCTCGCGCAGCTGCTGGATCAGCTGGTCGCCAATGTGGGCGGCGCAGCATGTGGGATGGAAGGAGCGCAGGGAAATGTCGAACGCGAAGGCGAATAGCGGTGAGCTGCAGCGGCGAGGACGCCGCTTAGCGCAAATGATGAGGGTCGTGAACGCGCCGATGCGGCTGGTGCTGTCGGCGCCGTTTCCGACCCCGCTGGGTGGCCGGCTGATGCTGGCGTACCTAACCGGTCGGCGCACGGGAAAGCACTACCGGCAGCCGGTGAGCTACGTGCGTGACGGACAGGTGCTGCTGACCCCGGGCGGTGGACGGTGGACGGCAAACCTGCTCGATGGCCGGCCGGTACTACTGCGGATCAAGGGTCGCGACATCAGTGCGATTCCCGAGGTCGTCAGCGACCCGACGCAGGTCGAGGCATTGCTTGACGCGATTGCGGCGGCCAATCCGGCCGCCGCGCGGTTCGTGCCGCTGCCCCGTACGGGAGACGGGCACCTGGAGCCCGAGCCGCTGCGGCAGGCAATCGAGCGCGGGTTCGGGATCGTACGCTGGCATCCGACCCCCACCAAGAGTGGCCCGAGCTCTCCGGACGGTCGCCGGTGAGCGCGCTGGCTGGGCATCCGTTCCGGTTCGGTGTCGTCGCAACCCCGCAGCGCGGCCCGAAGCAGTGGCTGGCTACCGCACGGCGGATCGCCGACCACGGATACGCCACCCTTCTGATGCCCGACGGGCTGCACCTGCTCGCACCCGGCCCAGCCCTGGCCGCGGCGGCCGCCGCAACACCCGGACTACGGATCGGCACCTGGGTGTACGCCGCCCCGCTGCGCCCACCACGGGCGACCGCGTGGGAGGCGCACAGCCTCAGCGTGCTCACTGCTGGGCGATTTGAAATGGGGATCGGCACCGGCCGCCGCGAAACACGGCGGTCCGCCGCCCAACTCGGGTTACCGTTCGGCACGACCGCGGCCCGGCTCGCCCAGGTCGGCGACACGATCACCGCGCTGCGTGAGCTGGACGGGCCCGACCGACACACCCCGGTCGTGCTCGCCGCTGGCGGCCCCAAAGCCCGGGCCTTCGCCGCCGAACACGCCGACACCGTCACCCTGGCCATCGGTCCGCTCACCAGCCGCGACACCGTCGCCGACATGGTCACCGACCTGCACGCACAGGTCCGCGATCGAGTCACCGAGATCGAGTTGGCCGGCAGCATCTTCGTCGTCGGCGACCATCCGCCCGACTACCTGACCGCACAGATCGGCGCCGACCTACCGACCCTGCGCGCCCATGACTCCCTGACCATCTTGCCCGCCGACCCCACAGCGGCCGCCGACGAACTGCAGCGCCGCCGCGACCGCTACGGCCTGTCCTACATCACGGTCAGCGCCGAGTACGCCGACGCCTTCGCTCCCGTCGTCGAGCGCCTCACCAACGCCTGAGCCAACCCGACGTGACCACGGCGACCACAACGTCGACGAGCGGGAAGCCGCGGCTACGGCCGGCAACCCGTCGTTGGCTTCCACCGTCCCGAACGACCACGTGAGCTGCTCACCTCCAAGACGGTCAGTTCGTGTCCACCCCGCTCGGGAGCCAAAGTGCACCCATGCGCCCGCTTACGGACCCTCAGCAGCATGCCTCGAGGGCCGCGCTGCCAGCGGATCGCCCGAGGGTCTGTAACAGCAAGGGTGTTTCTGGCGGTTTTCATTAGTAGGTTTCTGCTGCTGGCCAGCGGTCGGCGAAGGTGATCGCGAACGCGTTGAGTGCGGGCTTCCACCGCATCGTCCATCGTGTCCTGCCTTGGCCGGTGG
>JBBSET010000028.1:0-48898 GCA_038239485.1 Propionibacteriales bacterium | reverse complement strand
TGGCCTCCCCCGAACAGGCACCTCCTCCCTGCGCGAGGCGCTCCGGTACCTGCTCGACGCCCCGATCTACCACATGAGCGAGGCCTTCGCGCATCCCGAACACGCCGCCACCTGGGTGGCAGCGATCCAGGGCCAACCGCCGGTCTGGGACGAGTTCCTGGCTGGGTACGCCGCTGGGGTCGACACTCCGTTCTCGACCTGCTGGCAATGGACGACGACGCCGACCCGATGGTGCCGCTGTTCCGCGCAATGTTCGACGGCGTCTTCTCCGACCCGGACAATCCCGCCGAGGTGATGGCAGGTTACGAACGGCGCCTCACGCAGGTTCGCGCCGAGATCGGACCCGAGCGTCTCGTTGAGTGGCAGCCCGCTGACGGGTGGGAGCCGATCTGCCGCGTGTTAGCCCGGACCGGTCCCTACGCGATCCGTCATCACTGGGTCAGCCATGGAGCGAGACGGTCAGACCGGTGTAGCGGTGCCCTCGTAGGTGGCTCCGAATGTCTGCGGCTCGCCCTTGCTGTAGTAGGTGTCGAGGCGGTCGATGCGGAGTCCGCCCGCCTCGATGAGGGCGGGGATGTCGCGGTTGAGGTTGCACCCGCATGCTACCCGTTGCTGCAGGGGGTTGAGCCGGTTCTGCCATCGCCGCACCCGCTCGTCTGGAGCCTTGCCGTGTTCGACGAAGTGAAGGGCACCTCCGGAGCGCAGTACCCGGCTGACCTCACGCACAGCCGCGACGGCGTCCGGAATGCTGCAGAGCGCCCACGTGCAGAGCACGGCGTCCGCGGACTCGTCAGCAAACGGGAGGGCTTGGCCGTCCAAGCCGGCCAAGTCAACTGCCACCGTGGAGGCGGCGATTCGAGCAGCCGCGATCTTCGCGCCCTGCTCTGAAGGATCCACAGCCCTCAGACGGGTGACGGTCGCCGGCAGGTGGGGAAGGTTGAGCCCGGTGCCGAAACCGATCTCCACCACATCCCCCGCGAGGTCGCCGCAGACACGTGTCCTGATCTCGCGCGTGGTCTCGTTGTCCATGAGCTTGTTCATCACGTGCGGGAACACCGCGTTTCGGTAGAAACCCATGGTGAATCTTGACACTTACGACGGGGGGGCGGGAGGGATCGCGGCTTCGCGTTTGGGGCGCTGCTGGAATTGACTGCTGCTCCACAGCCACCCCTGTTCGTCGTAGCCCAGGACCCCGGACCCCTCGGAGCCAATCGCGTCCAAGTGCCGCAGCAGCGCTTCAACGACGTCCGCCCGCGGGTAACTGGGCAGACGCACCGCAATCCCTACTCTGATCAATCCGGACGTCTGAGCGCCTGCTCAGCGCCCGCTCCAACGCCTCACTTACGCGGCAATCCTCCCCCATGCCGGTCCGGTAGGCGATCGATTTACGGAACCTGACAAGCGACTCCAGCGACGCCCATCAGGGTGCCTTCGGGGTCGGTGAAGTGCCCAACCACTAGGCCATTCGGAGACGTGGCTGGGCCCAGTACCCGTTTTCCCCCGAGCTTCTCGGCCCGCTGCAACGCCGCTTCGACGTTCGGGACGCCCACGTAGAAGATGGCGTGGCTCGCATAGCCTGCTCCGCCTCCGATGCCGCCGCGGATTCCGGTCCCGTCTTCGGATGTGACCAGGTCTAGAAACCCGTAGCTCGCCGGTTCCGATACTTCCTGCGACACGGGCGAGGGTACGTCGAATTCCCAGCCGAAGAGATCGCCGAAGTACTTTTGGAGCCGCGTCGGATCTTTACCTATGACCTCGAAGTGCACGACCGGTTGTGGCATTCGTCCTCCTAGGTTGACGGCGGGCCCTACCGGCCTATACATCTGCACGTCTCTGCGGTCAGCGGGCTTGCGGCCACGGTAGCGGTAGGGCCCTTGCTTGACAGTCGAAGGGCCATCAGCCACGTCTTGACGACGCGTGGTCGGTGGTGACGATTACCGCAACAGGATCCCCGAACGGGCACTGGACCCACCGCTTCTGCTCAACCCGCCGAGCGATAGATGCTGTATATCGTCTGCGGATGACCTTGTCCGGGCGTCGACCTACCGGTCAACCGCCGTTTTGGGTCGAGGGAACGCAGGTGGTGTGGCGCGAGGGAAGTGGGCCGCTCGGAACCGGGAAGCTCGTCCAGGATCTGCGCGAGCCTCATTTCGCCAATCCCGTCACTGTGGTGCGCGACGATCCCGATGTCCTTGTCGTCTGGCTCAGCGTCGGCACACCAGTCATCAGGCTTGTCCGTGCCGACGGCCTGGACAAGCGGGCTGACCCGGGGACGCTGTTCACCGCCCCCGTCGTTGCGAGTCCGGGGCTGCACGCGCTGTACGACCAGGTGCGGGTTGTTCCCGCCGGTCGGGCATGGTCGGCGTGGGCCATGTTCGCTGCCGACGGTGGGACCTTCAGCGGGTGGTATGTGAACTTCGAGCGTCCACATCTGCGCGACGCGTTCTCCACCTACACCAGCGACCATGTCTTGGATCTCTGGGTGGAGCCTGACCGCACCGTCGTCCGCAAAGACGAGGACGAGCTCGCGATTGCCGTCGAGCAGGGGGCACTTGACGCTGCGACTGCCGACGCGACTCTGGTGACCTGTCTCGAGGTCGAGGCGATCGTCGCGGCCTGGGGGTCTCCGTTCTGCGACGGCTGGGAACACTTCCGACCCGGTCCGAGCTTGACGGGCTGAGATAGCCACCCATGCACGGACGTGTCGGAGGCGTCCCGGGGGCGGATCCTGATCTGAACGCACTGGTCGATTGTCGCGGTGGACTGGTTGTGGACGGGCTCGGCCGATGTCCTGTTGGGGAATCTCGAGGTGTGCTGTGGGTGTCGGGGTTGGTGTTGTATGCAGCGGCGGTTCGTCGTCTGCTGTCAGGCGATGGGTTCTGGGTATGGGGTCTTCAAGCCGATGTTGATGAGGAGGGCCGCGAGGCAGAAGGTGGCGCCGCAGACGGTGATGGCGATGGGGAGTCCCCAGTGGCTGGCAATGAGACCGGAGATGGGTGCCGCGATCGGGGCGGTGCCGACGTTGAGGACGTTGAAGACTCCTGAGACGCGGCCGAGCAGACGGTCCGGGACGCGTCGTTGTCGCTCGGAGACTGCAATGATGCCGAGCACCATGGCGGCGAACCCGAGCAGAGCCATGGCTGTAGCCGCGACAACGAAGGAGCTGGTCGCCGCCATGATGAATAGGCTGGTCCCGCACAGCAGTGCGGCCACGGTCATGGAGGTCTTGGTGTTGAGTTGTGCGGCGATGCGCCCGGTGAGTGCGGCGCCGGCTAGGCTGCCGGCGGCGTATGCGGTGAAGAGGATTCCGTAGGCGGCGCTGGCGGCGTTGAGGACCTCGAGGGAATAGAGCACCAGTATGGCCATCAGCATCCAGGTGGCGATGCCCTCCAGCGTGCTGGTTCCAGCCAGTGTCAGCAGGGTTCGGTCGCGGCGGACATGCGCGAGCCCTTCGGCGATCTCGTGACGCAGTCGCAGGCCGCTGGGCTCAGGGGTCTCGACCGGTCTCGGAAGGCCTCGCAGGAACGCGACCGAGGACGCAAATGAGGCGGCCTGGGTGAGCACTGGCACGGCGTGACCCAGGGCGAACAGGGTGCTGCCAAGGCTCGGCCCGATGATGTTGCCCGTGACAGTGGTGCCGGTCTTGAGGCGGCCGTTGGCTTGGGTCAACTCCTGGCTGCTGACCAGGGACGGCAACAGCGCTCCGTCGGCGGAGCTGTACATCACGGTGGCGATCGAGGAGAGGAACGCGAAGCCGAGCAGCACCGCGATGGAGACCATGTCGACCAGGACGGTCACCGCGAGCAGCGCGGCGACCACGGCGCGGGCGAGGTCGGAGAGCAGCAGCACGCGGGTCCTGTTCCACCTGTCGGCGAGGGCCCCGGCCTGGAGTCCGAACGCCAGCCACGGGATCGCCGCGGCCACCTGGAGGGTAGACACGAGAACCGGGTCACGCGTCAGAGTGCTGATCAGTAGCGGCAGGACCGACAAGGAGATGCCCTCGGCAAGCGCGCCGCTGGTGGTAGATGCCCACAGCCAGGCGAACGGGGTTGGTCGGACCGAGGGGACGCGCATCCGCCGAGTCTGGCAACATTTGTACATGTTGTACAGATGTATCATCCGTGCATGACGATCGAAGTGTCAGTGTCGGCTGCCCGGGCTGACTTCTCCGAGCTGATCAACAAGGTCGGGTACGGCGGAGAGCGGGTGCTGATCACCCGCCACGGCAAGCCTCTTGTCGCCCTGGTGGCAGCCGAGGACGCGGCAGCTATGTGGGCCGAACGAGACCCGTCCCCGGTGGCCGTTCTGGACATCGGGTCGAGAGCTGCCAGCGTGGAGTTCCGATCAGGAGCAGCAGCAGCGCATCACGACGACCCCCAGGCCAAACAGTGACCGACACGCCCGACCTCCAGCTCGTTCTACTTATCTGAAAGCCCAGATCAACCTCGACCTCATCCCGGATCCGTTCGATCAACCTCCCCGCTCCGATCACCGATAGTGAACTGGGAAGGGTCAGCCTGACTCCTGCACGTCGACTGCTCGTCGGACGGTGTGAGACCACCGATTGGTGTCGTCAGCGGACTTGAGCGGAGTACTGCGGATCCGGGGGCCAAGAACGTCGGGGTGCAGGATTGCGGCTAGCACTTCAACGCCCTCGACAAGCCGTGGACCTGGGCGGGCGAAGGAGGCGTTCGCGTCGACCGCCCATACCGGTATGCCCCCCGGAACCCGACCCGCGGCAATGAGCTCCCTGGCCTGGGCCTCGCACGCTGATAGGTCGAAGCCGCACGGCGCTGCGACGACCAACTCGCGAGCAGCGGTCTCCAGGCCGCAGACGGCGCCGAGCTGCTCGATGGAGGCGAGGACCTCTTCTAGCGTGTGCGGATCCATCGTCACCACCCGCGACGCGCTTTCCTGGTAAGTCAGCGCGTCGGCCTCCACGCTCACGTCGACGGGTTGTGCGGGCGCGGGTCGCCGAGCTCGACTGGTGGCACACGATCGAGGTCGCGCCGGGGATTTTCACTCCCGGCGGCTGGGGATCTGCGGCCCACAGCCAAGCGGCTGCCGTGGCCGCCGTCGATCGCCGGCATGCGTTGCCTTGACGTCGCGACGATGGATGGCTCCCGCCCGACCATCCTCAAGCCGCCGGCGCTCCGGTCCGTGGAGCAGCGAAGAAAGAGGTTGCGGCGGCACTGACTGGCGCACATGCTTCGCGTATGGCCGCTTTTGTCTCCCATACCACCATTGACTGTGCCAATGCTTTTGCGCTCTCGCAGTGGTGGAAGCCCGTGCTCGGCTACACCGATATCGACGACGATCCCAACGAGCCCGGCCACGAGCAGTGCATGATCAGTGATCCCGATACCGATCATCGGCTGCTGTTCATCGAGGTGCCCGACGCTGCCGAGACGAAGCAGCGGTGCGGCAAGAATCGTGTTCACCTGGACCTACGTCCACGTGAAGGCACCCGTGACGATGAACTCGCGGTGCTCTTGGCCCACGGCGCCACGCAAGTCGCCGACCTTCGCGAGACGAACGGTACGGGCTGGGTGGTTCTCGCCGACCCGGAAGGCAACGAGTTCTGTGTCCTGCGCTCGGAGGCTGAAGTCGCCCACTGATCGGCCAGCGGTGCGAATCATCGAACGAGTCCTCGTAGCCGCCGTTTGCCGGCGTCACCGACCACATACGCTCGGCCACGGGCTTCCTCCCGCCCATGCACGCGTGACCCCAGATTCCGGACGGCTCTGTTGCGAACGGCCGTCGACCTGCCATCCTCGCCAGCCAGTGCTCCACGACGTGATTAGGCGGCCCCGCGATGCCGACGTCCGTGCAACCCGAGCTGTGGGCGACAAGGGTGCGACCGCTGTCGAGTTCTACCGCGTGGCGTTCGGGGCCACAGTCCTCCTCTAGGCGCCGCAGCCCGGACATCGCCTGACAGCTCTAACGATTTCTGGACCGCCTGGGTGACCGACCCCGACGGGTATCATCTCGAGCTGGCGCAGCGGCCCAGTGGACACCCCGACGCGCTGACGCGCTCCGACCTTCAGAAGCCGGAAGACGAAGATGGTTGACCCGATCATGCACGGCGAACAGCTCACGGTCGGCGTGGTGACTCCCCACACGGCCCCCGGGCCCGAGGTTGAGCTGCCCGCCCTTTCGCGCGGGCACGTTCTCACCCTCACCGCGCGAACGAAAGCGCCGCCACAGGCGTCAGTGAGGACCCCTCAGCCGAGCGCGTCGACCGTCGCTGGGTTGCGCGCGCTGTCCATGCCCGCCGTGATCGACCTAGCCACTGCGAACTTTCGGAATCGCTCGATCGATGTGATCGCCCATGCGTCGACAACCTCCAGCTACGTTCTCGGTCGACGGGCCGAGACCGCGCTCGTCGAGCGCATCGCCCAGCAGTGCGATACACCCGTCGTGGCTAGCGGCGCGGCAGCCGTCGCGAGCCTGCGGGCCTGCGCAGTTCAGCGCGTCCAGCTCATCCATCCACCGTGGTTCGACGACGCGTTCGATGCCCTCGGCGTCAGTTACTTCCGCGACCACGGCTTCGACGCCTGGGTGTCCAGGGCCGAGAGCCTGCCCAGCGATCCAGCCCGTGTAACCACCGAGCAAATTGTGCAATCGGTGGTGTTGCACGTTTCGGACCGCGCCGAAGCGGTGTTCCTTGCCGGCACCGGGTTCCGCACCGCGGAAGCCCTCGACGAGCTCGAGCGCCGCACCAGGCGGATAGTCGTTGGAGCCAACCAGGCGCTGCTCTTCGAAATATTGACAGTCACGAATACCGCGCAGACGATCAGCGGTTACGGCCGACTTCTCCGCACCGAATGGGCGGCAGCCAGATCCCGGGTACCTGGCCGCCGCCCGCCCGCATACAACACTTCAGGCAATTGCCGTCCGGTCCCACGACCGGCTCCTCCTCCCTGAACGGAGCGCCATGTCAAAACTCGTCACACCGGACTTCATCGCCACCGTCGTACGGACACAACACGCAGTGGCGGCCCTTCTCGGAGGCGACCCGGAACCGGAGAAAGACCTGTGGTCGCGACGCGACGACATCACCCTCGCCAACCCGGCCGGCGGATTCCGACGAGGCTGGCAGCAGGTCGAAGCAGGTCTGGATCAGGCCGCGAGCGGCTTCGCCGGCGGCCGCAACTGCACTTTCGAGGAGGTGACTGTCATAGCCGGAACCGATATCGGCTATGTATTCGAGCTCGAACACTTCGAGTCCGACCTTACGAACAAGCGGGGAGTAATCACCGGGGCTCTGCGGGTCGTTATGATCTTTCGGCTGGAGGACGCCGACTGGAAGTTGGTGCATCGGCAGGCCGACACCCTGACCGAGCTCGCACCGTAAAAGCGTGCCAGCTCGGCACCGACGACACCGACGGCACCGAAGACGTGCTTCACAGCCATCCCGGCGCGCCACCGCCCGATCCTCACGACAGGGTCGTGTCCACCCCCGACCGCCCGAGACGTTCCCGGTGAACGATCCGCGATCGGGACGGGACGTCCGCGCGAATCGCGACATCTGCGTTCTGGGCAGCGACGCCGCTACCAGTCTCTGCCAGCCTGAGTCCACGGGTCATACACGGATGATCGGGGCCGACGCTCCAACCAGTCGCAGACGTCTTGTGCGTCTCGCTCGGGCTCGGCCGGCGAAGAAGCCACGCAAAAGGCCTGGTCGGAGTAGGGAAAGGACCCCGCGCGCTCGCGCACCAGTTCATCGTCCAGGTCGGTGTCCTGGTGCCGTTCTCGGAAGCGGCGGACGGCCTCATCGGGGGTCACGAAGAACTCGACGACCCACAGGGGCGCCGAGGTGTCTCCTAGCGCTTCGATGAGGCTGGCACGCTGCTCGCGCCGGGCGTAGGTGCACTCGAGCATGACCGAATCTCCGCGTTCTAGGAACCGGCGAGCCAAGAGATGCGCCGCATCGTAGGCGAACATCCGGTCTACACGGCCTCGGGCTGAATGAGGGAACAGCAGGTCGAAGAGGGCGTCGACCTCGATGAGCCGGAACGGACCAAGCGATGGGAGGGGCCTGGCAGCCAACAACCTCGTGACCGTGGACTTGCCTGAGCACGGAGGCCCCGACAGGACGCACATTCCGGCGTTGGTCACGGTCCCTCCGAAGTTCTTCGACTGTTCTCCAAGCGGATACTGCCAGCGGGGCCGCGCCGGCGTCACCCTCGACCCATGGTCGCGCGGGACGCGCTCCGGGGCAGCGGGCTGCACGAACGAGTGGGCCCCTTCCCGACGTCCCAAATTTCGGCGTGAGCGGATCGCGGCAGAAACGCGCGTCGCCGAGCGCACGCTACGCGGCATGTTCGGATGTCGCTCGCATCGGTCCCGCGTGGGTTTAGTCAGCCGCAATCGTCGTAATGCAGAACGGGTGCCCGGCAGGGTCGAGAAGCACGCGCCATCGAACGTCAGGTTGCGGATCGACCTCGACAGCGCCCAGGCTCACGGCTCTTGCCGACGACTCGTCGACGTCCGAGGCCGGCCGACAGATCGAGATGGACGACCGATGCGCCAGGCCAAGCAGGTGGAACGTAGGGAGTGACCCGCTGCGCAACACGTGTGACTCCGGGAACCCGCACGCCCGCGCTACCCGCGTTCTGCCAGAGCAACTCCCCGCCGAGTAAGTCGAGGTAGAACGCGGCCAAGCCCGCGGGGTCGGCACAGTCGAGCGACACTGCGACGAAGTGGAGTGTGTCTCTGCCTTCGGGCACAGACCGACGTTACGACACGCCACGCGTGCTCATCCCACTCCCGGCATGCCCAGTCGCAATTTGCCATCCGCCGAACGACCCGATTGCCGAACGACTAGCGAAACGGTGTCGCATCGAGGTGTGGCCAACGGCACCCACCTTCGGTGCCGCGGGGTGCGTGTAGTGGAACCTACTTTCGCTTGAGGTTCAGCGACCAGATGGGCTCGCCGTCCCGCACGTCCCCGTTGGGCAAGAACCCCCGGCCGCGGTAAAGGCGCTGCGCACGTTCGTTCTCGGGGTGCACCGTAAGCAGAACAGTCTCGACGTCCGGCCGGGTCTCGACTATGTGTGCGACAAGCAGTTCCACCGCCGCCGACCCAACTCCTCGCCCTTGCTGCGCCACGTCAACGGCCAGGTGAAGCAGTTCGGTGTACATGCTCGCGTGAGCGAGGACAACGACTCCAACCACCGAGGCTCCCGCGTTGACCGCGAGCGGCTCCCAATCGAGGTCTCCCGGCCTGACATACGCCTTCGCGAGGATGACCAGGGCGACGGGCTGATGACCAGCGACGTACCTGAGCTGATCAGGGGCCACTTGTACGGCTAGTGCCGCTCTCCAGTTGTGCCGGTCGATCAGCGCCAGTCGCAGAGGAGGGCGATCTTGCATTCGGCCATCCTCGCCGCCCGGCGCAACGACGGCCCAGGCGGGGCGGCTGGGGCCGGCTATGCTGCGAGGCCTGTGTCCCGGTAGCCGATCCCCATCCGGCTAGCGGGTGCGGCACGGCCCGCTGGCTCGGTTGTCATCTCAGGCCGGGCATACGGAACGGGTGATGAGGGGATCGTCAGCTTGCGACATCGACTAGGCCGGGGGCGTCGTTCGCATTCCCAGCATCAGTAGGTTGAGAAGTCGGCCAGCCCGACCCTGCGCCGGCTCGGGGGTGATAAGCGCAAACCCGCCTAAGGAACTCATGACCTAGCTCGACCTGCGCGACGTGACACTGTTCGGCGAGTCCAGGGGGGCCACCCTTGCTCTCACCACAGCGGCCGACCTCCCCGAGCGAGTTCGGCGGGTCGTGGCGGTCAACACCTACGACTACGCCGGCGGGATGGCCAGGTCCGGGCTGCTTGCTCGCCTCATCGTCGCCAGCGTCCTTGCGCCTGGTGTCGGTCCCATGATCGCCAAAGTGGAGCCCAAGCCCGTCATGCGCGCCGTGCTCCGTGCCGGCCTCGGCGACAAGTCCGCACTGAAGGCTGACTACGTGGACGAATTGCTCAAGGTCGGTCGCCGGCCGGGCTACTCCACCGTCGCGCGCGCCGTGTACGGCAACCTCCCCAGTCTCATCGCGGCTCGTCCCCGCTACACCGAGGTCAGCGCGCCCATCGACCTGATCTACGGGGAGAAGGACTCTTCACGACAGTCAGATCGACAGGCCAACCAGCGGCTGCTCCCCGACGCGGGATTCACGCAGGTTCCGGGCGCCGGGCACTTCATCGCCCTGGAGCGGCCGGACGTGCCAGCCGACCTACTGAAGTCAGTGGCGTGATCGCCCCGACAGGGCACGTACGTCACGGCACGGCTTGTCGACCTGCTGACAGTCATTCGGGCGGCGCGCTCGGGGACTGAGCAGACGTGGTCCTCACCTGTCGTAAAGAAACGACACCGACTCTTGTGCTGGCCACAAGGGGCCTTAGGTCAATACCTCCCGCACCAGGGCGCAAAACAGAGCCTTCGGAATATTCTGGTTCTCCAGAGCGCCGTCTCGGGCCTTCACATGGCCCGTTGTGGGCGTCTGGCGGCGCGGCACCAGCGTCCCTATCTACCTCAACCAAAGAAGAGGCTCAGCACATGTCCAACACCGAACCGAAGACCCCGTCCACCATCCGCCGTGCCTTGCTCGCCATCTCGACACCGAACGGGTTCCTCCGGAGAAACCTCGGCGCGATCATCATCGTCGGCATCGTTGTCGCGCTCACCGGAACGGCGGCCGACGCTGCCAACGGTGACCCCGTGATCCTCGGCAGCTTCAACAGCGCGTCAAACAGGACGGAGGTCGCCGCGACCACAGGTGACGGTTTTGAGGGGTACACCAGTGACCCTAATTCAAGTTACGCGGGCGTGTCCGGACAAAACGGCGGCGGCGGCAACGGTGTCGCAGGAGTGTCCTCGAATGGGAACGGGGCCTATGGGTTTACGTTCTCGCCCATCGCGAGCGGTGTCTACGGAGAAAACAACTACGGGGGTTACGGTGTTGCCGGACGGGCTACCAACGGGGGAGTCGCGGTCCTGGCCGACAACGCCGACGGCACCGGTGTCGCGCTTCGCACCACCGGCAAACTCCAGTTCCAGAACCGCAGCGGGATCGTCAAAATCGCTTCGGGACAGAAATTCGTCACCGTGACTCTCACGGGGGTCACGGCCACCAGCATGGTCACGGCGACAGTCCAGCAAACCGGTGGGTTCTTCGTCCAGGCAGCAGTCCCGGCAGCAGGCTCCTTCAAGATCTACATCAACAAGGCGCCCGTCTCACCCGCCACCGTGAAGGTCGCCTACCTCGTCCCCAACTAGACCCGTGTGTGAGCCTCTGGGGGGGAGATGGGGATGATTCGAGAAGTCCCGTGAGTGACCAGGGGGCTGGCTGCCTCCTGTCCTCTAGCCGCCCAACCTCGACCGGGCGTGATGATCAGATGGCGGTGGGGACGGCTGTGGCGATGCCGCACTGCTGGCAATACAGCATCCGGCGGCGGACCGCGTGCGCGGCCCAGACACCTGCGAACTGGCTGTGCTCGAAGGAGCGCTTCCACTGTTCGCGAACCATTGCCTGGTGGGCCGACCCGGCGATGAGAGCCGTCACGTCGTCAGGCGTACGCCACATGCCGAGCGCCTACCCGTGTGGTCCGTCGTTGAACGTGAGCCAGCGCAGGAACCTGGGCGGGTGCGAGAGTCGTCTTTGATGGTCGCGAAGTTGCGGTAGGCCTGCTCTGCGCCCGGGTTATCGAGCGCCGGTGAGCTACGTGTGCAGGTCTATCTACTGCCAGCCCGTAGCGCTAACACTGGCGAGAGGCCTTGCAGAACGACCGCATCAAACATCCGGCAGCTGGACCAGACCGACGGTCATGGCTTGGCCCATAATGTTGTCGGGTGAAGTGCAGGTGATGATGCCAGAACGCTGTCCCGAGGTATCAGCTATTCACACGTCGCCAGATCTGGTCCCTCAAACAGGGGTCGTGCGGGCGGGACCGGCTGCGCGAGAAATGGCGGCGAGGAGTCGGCTGCGCTGGGAGCCCCGGTCCGTGGCTGGCCACCGTGATCGCACCTCGACGTTCCTAATCGAAATGCGGTTGCTGTCACGCCATCTCGTCAAACAGTAAGTTAAGGGTCATGGCGTTGAGCGACTTTCCAGTGCGAGCTCAGGTTCCCGTGTCGGACATCCACCGCGCCGTCGACTTCTATGAGGGCAAGCTCGGCCTGCCCGTGTTGAAGTCGGGGCCGAGCGCGAAGATCGCCGACGGGGGCCGCATCTACGGCTCGGGCGGTGGCCCGGGCCTGGTCGTGTATCAGACAACTGCGGCGGGCTCGGAGGCGACGGTGGCCACGTGGCACGTTGATGACATCAAGCACGTCGTGGACGATCTTGCTGCCAACGGTGTCGAGTTCGTTCGCTACGACGAGCTTGATCATGATGTCGATGGCGTCACCGTCAGGGCTGGCGGTGGACGCATAGCGTGGTTCGAGGACCCCGATGGCAACATTTTCGCCATCGAATCCGACGCCTGATCCCTCGCTTCTAGGTCACCGCGAGGTGCGCCCGTCAGCGACCAGCGGCAGGCGAGCTTCACCATTGCCCGCGCGAGCTAAATCCCGCGCCGCCACGCGTGGCACGACTACGGATCGAGAGCCCTCATCTGTGTGCGAACGGTTGACGGGCATTGGCGGCGGAATGGGCGCTTTGCTGGCGAGCAGTCCCCTTGGGGATCGGTAACCGAAACGGGTTCCTCACGTGGGACAGACCTCTGTCAGCGGCGCCGGATTGTGCGACGAGATCTGGGCGTTTGGCGCCAAAGTCCCCGTGGACGACGGTGGGCACGCCAGGGCGGCGACGGGCCTGCGCGGTCACCCTGCTGGCAGTATCAAGTCGGCTAGGTGGACTGGGCCTACCTCCGCGACGTACTGTTGGCCCTCCGGGATCCACTTCGTGTCCCAAAGGTCCAGCTCGCTCTGGTCGTCGCCCTGGAGAACGTTGCGCGCCTTCGCCCGGGCACCCGCGGACATGGGGTCCATGTCGATCCAAACTGCGAGATCGAACCAGTCGCGGGTGCGCTCGTGGAACAACCGGATTCCCTCGATGATCAGGACCCGGGGCAGGGGTTGGTCCTCGACACCGGTCCGGCCACTCCACCAGCGATACCCGTACCGGAGCCGGTCGGGCGCAGGAACCCGGCGGACGTCCTTCACGAGCATCTCGAGCATCGACCAGTCGTGCTGCTCCCACATCCCCGCGTCCGGGCCGCACGCAGTGGCGTAAAGGCAGTCGGTGGGGACGATTTGATCCGGGGTGAGTCCCAGGTCGGAGCCGAGCCGTTCAGACAGGGTCGACTTGCCGGAGCCTCCGTGCCCGCTGATCCCGACGACGGGAACTCGATCGCTGGTCGCGATGAGGGCTCGGGTGCGGGTCAACAGGTCTTGGTATGTAGTGGGCCTGTTCATCCCCATAGTGCTACCGCACCGCTGTGCGCACCAGCGGATATGTGACGCCAGCCGGTAGTGCGGATCAGCGGTCAAGCCAGCCAGCAGCCCTCGGCCGGTGGGGCGCGCTTCCATCTGGAGCGCGCCCGATGACAACGATCCCATGATCAGTGCTGGATCCGCTTGCGGCAACGGCGCTGCGACGCATTCCGGCAGCAGGTTGAACCCCTCGGGGTTCCGGCTACTCACGCGAGGGGGCCACGCTTCGGCGCATCACCGTGTTCTTCAGTCCCTTGGGCCGGATGAAGTCGAAGCCGGCGCGCTCGTAGACGGCCTTCGTGCCGTTGTAGAGGAACGACGAGGACAGCCGCCGTTCTCCCGGGATGTGGGGGTAGCCCTCGACGATGCCGCCGCCCGCCCGCGCGATCAGCGCGAGCGCACCCTCCAGGGCGACGGTCACCAGACCTTGTTGGCGGAACCGCTTGTCGACGAAGATGCAGGTGATCCGGTAGTCGGGCTCGAGGTCCTGCTCCTGGAGGTACTGCTTGCTGTGGTGGATGTCGGGCAGCTCTGCCGGGGTTCCATACTCCGCCCAGGCAATCGCCTCCTCGCCGTCCTCGCCGTCGCGCACGACCAGCGCCGCGTGGGCGATGCCCTCCTCCACCATGCATTTCTTGAACGCCCGGTTGCCGTTGTAGCCCGGCACGCGGTCGGCTCGCTCGGGATGGAACTTCACGCACCAGCACCCGCCGAAGATGCCGTTGTGTCGCTCCACCAGCGCTGCGAAGAGGTTCCACGTGTCCGGGGTCAGTGGCTTGATCGTCGTGGAGCCCGGGTCCTGGGTTGCCATGACGACGACCGTACCCGGGCCAGTCACCTGGATATCAATCCCGTCCGGAGCGCGTCCCGCGACCATCCCGGGCGGAGCGCGACCACAGGCCGACGCGTTCACCGAATCGGTAGCCTGCGGCCATGGTCGCCCAGACTCCGATCCCATCGCGGCTCATGTGCGCGACGGCCTCGTGCTGCGTTGGGACGGGAACCTGTCAACGCCACACCTGACGAGCACCATCAACGCCGCCAAGAGCGCCTTCCTCCCCCACGACGAGCGCCTCAGTGACAGCGCGATCGAGGGCGAGTTGGTGACAACGGTGACGACGACCGTCGATGGTTCCGGCCGCGCGATCTCGCAGACGTGAAGTTGGCCCACGCGGCCAGCCTGTCGAGCATCGTTAGCGCCGTGCAGGTGGCCACCCGCTAGTCCACAAACCGTGCGCATGTCGGCATGAGCGTGGGTCCTCACGACGCGCCCGGCGTCCCGTATACCGAACGACAACCGGACGACCTCGACCCTATCGTTAAGGGTCGCCGCGATGATTTGCGGATTTCCGCAAGGGATCGTCAAGCGGAGCGTGACCAATGCGGGATCCGCTGGTGGAGTCGGGCCGGTGGCGCTGCGCAGACGGCGTAGGGGGGGGCTTATCTGGTGTAACTCTTGTCCGCGACGCAGAACTCATTGCCCTCGGGATCTTGCATGACCGTCCACCGATGGGCGCTCAAGGCGTGATTGGCAACGACTTTCGCGCCCAGCGTGACCAACTTGTCGATAGCTGAGGGGTCAGAGTCAACCAAGTCGAGGTGGACTCGGTTCTTTGCGCGCTTGGTGTCGGCGACTTTATTGAAATACCAAGCGGGTTCAGCCCGCTCGCCGTCGGCTCCGCCGATTGTGGCGAAGTCGGCGTTGCTCCCGTCATCGAGTGGCCGACTCAGGACGACCGACCAGAAGCGGGCGGTGCACAATACGTCCACGCAGTCGAAGGCGACGTTGCCGATCCGAGCGACCATGCTCGCGAGCGTACGGTCCCCCAAACAGCTCGACCAACTGACGCGCCTCTTTCACCGGCGCGTCGCAGCGTACCGCGGGCCGAACGTGTGTTGACGTGGCGACGGCATGTGGCGGTGTTGGGGGCTGGCATGCTGATCGCGTGATCTTGCCCGGCGTCCGTGATCAACGCTTGGTCACGATCCGTCGCGGCGGGACGCTCACCGAGGCTGATCACCAGCTGCTGGCCCTCTGGGCAGCCGCTTGTGCTGGGCACGTGCTGCATCTCTTCGAGGAGGAGGTGTCGGTAGACCATCGCCCGCGTCAGGCGATCGAGGCGGCCCGGGCGTGGGCCGACGGTCGCAAGCAGATGATGCAGTGTCGGGCGCTAGGAGGCAACGCCATGGCGGCGGCTCGACGCCTTCGAGGAGCCGCACGTTTCGCGGCCTATGCTGCAGGTCAGGCGGCCTGTGTAGGACATGTGCCCGAGCACGACCTCGGCGCTGCCGCCTACGCCATCAAGGCCGCCCAGGATGCTGATCCAGGCAACACTGAAGCCGGCCGGATGGAGCGCGAGTGGCAGCATCAACAGCTTCCGGGGCAGGTTCGAGAACTCGTGCTCGACGATCAAGTCCGGCGCAACGACATCTGCTGGGCGGTGTTTGCCGATTGACGTGCCGCCAGCCCTGACCTCGGCTCCAACGCATTCACGCGGCCCCCGTGATCGCCCACGCCGCAAGCCGATCCGCTATCGAGACGCACGTGACTGCGGTAGACCGGCGGTCGCGGCCAACTCCCACGGGTGGCTAGGGCAGAAGGTCCAGATACTTCTTGCGAGCAGGCATGGCGTGGATGACCATCTCGTCGGCACGCGCGAAGACGAGTACGACGGATTCCAGCAGCCGCGCGTTGGCGTCGAACCCGAGTCGCGGTTCTCGGTCTGGCGGGCCGTCATCGTCGAGCGGTTCGATCCAGAGCGACCACTCAGCCGCCTGAATGGCGTCCTCGGCCGACACGCCGTGCTTGAGTGCGCCTGGGTGAACCTTCACGCCCCAAGATGGGACAGTGCAGCGCGAATGGCTTCGGACCTGCTCATGTTGTTCTTGACTGCGGCCGCATCAAGGGAGTCCAGCTCTTCGGCGGTGAGTCGGACTGCAACGACCTGCATCGGCTCGGCTCCACGACTCGGACGACCGCGTCCGCGACGCTTCAGCTTGCGGACGTCATAGCCGGCTTCCGCTTCGTTTGCCCAGTGTTGAATCTGCTCCTCGGTCACCACGTGTTTATCGTATAACGAAAATGTGAAGTGTTCCAGAGCCACCCGCAAGCCGATCGCGCATTGGTCACGCTCCGTGTGACGATCCTCGACCGGGGACCGGCCGCTTACTGATGCCCCACCCCGATATCAGTCGGGTCGAGGTTGGGCGGCTAGGGGACAGGTGGCAGCCAGCCCCGTTGTCACTCACGTGACGGGTGCCTTGTTGATGTAGATCTTGAAGGAGCCTGCTGCCGGGACTGCTGCCTTGGACGAAGAGGCCACCGGTTTGCTGCACCGTCGCCGTGACCATGCTGGCGGTTGTGACCCCCGCGAGAGTCAGGTGTCGGCAGTCAGGGTGACGAATTTCTGTCCCGAAGCGACTATCACGATCCCGCTACGGTTCTGGAACTCGAGCCTGCCCGGGGTCGCTGGTGTACTGTCAGCAAGACCGTCACCTGAGTTCGTGTCGATCGACGTCGTGTTTGACGCGGTGTTGTTGCCGCCGAGGATCGCGGGGTCACCGTTACCGCTGGGCCGCCTGCGGCCGCGCAAGTGACCCCCGACGCCGACCCGGTAACCCGCCCTTGACCAAGAGCGCAGCCCGCCATGCACAGCACCGCTCTCTGCGCTCTCTCCCGCGGGTCGCCGATACCCGTAGCGCCGAACCGACGTGGGCGGCGTGCACCTTCCCATGTAGAGCGCCCACTTACGGGTCGGGTAGGTCTCACCCGTCTGCTTCGACCAGATAGAGGGCGGGGCGACAACCCGACCCGACCCGTTACCCGCGCGCTGTCATCGTTGGGTCAGGCAAGCGCAAGCACGCGTCGAGGTCGACCTACGATCTGGCTTGGGCCGACTCGACGTCAACGGGGTCGGTGGCCACCCTGGTGGGGCCACTCGACAGAACGACCGGATGCGCGGGGCCTTCCAGCTCGAAGTTGGGAGTGATCCTGTCAAGCCACGCCGGGATCCACCAGGCGCGGCGACCCAGGAGAGTCATCACCGAGGGGACCAGGATCATGCGTACGACCGTGGCGTCGATCAGCACCGCGACCGCCATCCCAACCGCGAGCATCTTGACGGTGGGGTCGTCGCTCAGCACGAAGCTGGTGAACACGACGACCATGATCGCCGCTGCGGTGGTGATCACGCGCGCCGTCGCGCCGATGCCGATCGCCACCGCGCGATGGCTGTCGTTGGTCGCCAGCCATGCCTCGTGCACCCGCGACAACAGAAACACCTCATAGTCCATCGACAGGCCGAACACGATGGCGAACATCAGCATCGGGACGAACGACGGAATCGGTACCGTCTCCTCGATACCGACCAGCGAAGATCCCCAGCCCCACTGGAAGACAGCCACGATGACTCCGTAGGCGGCACCCACCGACAGCAGGTTCATCACTGCGGCCTTGAGGCCGATCGCCAGTGACCGGAACGCGGCCGTCAGTAGTAGCAGTGCGAGCAGCACCACCGCGCCGATCAGCCAGGGCATCCGCTGGCTTACGCGCTCGGTGAAGTCGACATAGCCGGCGGTGGTTCCGACGAGGTAGGTGGTCTCGGTCTGCTTGTCTAGGACCTCGGTGCGGATGTTGTCGACCAGCGTCTGCGTCGCGCCGTCTTGCGGCGAGGTCTTTGGTAGCAGGTTGATGGTGGCGACGGTGCCGCTGCTGTTCACGGTCGGCGCGGCGACACCTTGGACATCGACGACCTTCGACAATTGCGACGTCAGCGACGAGAGCAGCGCCTGGTTGTCACTGCTGGACTGCTTGGGCAAGCTGACAACGACGGTGAGGGGGCCGTTGGCGCCCGGACCGAACCCTTCCGCGATGAGGTCGTACGCGCGCCGGCTGCTGTCGGTCGTGGGGTCGGTGCCCGCGTCGAGCTGGCCGAGCCGCATAGACAGGAGTGGAATCGACAAGACCGCCAACACGATGACGGTGGCGATCGCCCACGGCCACGGCTGGTCGCTGACGCGGCGTCCCCAGCGGGCGAAGGCGCTGTTCTCATGGGCTGCCTCCCGCGCCGCCCGCTCCTGCGCGAGCACAGCGGGATCCAGGGAGGCGGGATCGTCGTGACGGGCGGTCCTGCGTTCCTCGCGCGACCTGACCATCTGCTGCGCCAGTCCCAAGAAGGCCGGGACGAGGGTAAGCGCCGCAGCGATCGTGACCGCGACCACAAGCGCCGACGACAGCCCGAGCGCCCCCACGAACGGGACGCCGGAGACGTACAGGCCCAGGATCGCGATGACGACGGTCCCGCCGGCCACGACCACTGCGGCGCCGGACGTGGACGCGGAGCGACCCGAGGACTCGACCACCGTCATGCCGTCATCGAGCTGCTCTCGGTGCCGCGCGACCAGGAACAGCCCATAGTCGATGGCAACCCCGAGCCCGAGCAGGGTCGCGACAGTGGGAGCCGTTGTGGGAAACGTCAACACCGCGGCGAGCAGCCCGATCAGGCTCAGCCCGGTGGCGACGCTGAACACGGCGGCCACCAACGGCAGCACTGCCGCGACGAGCGACCCGAACATGACCAGCAGCAGGGCGAGCGCCAGCACGAGCCCAATGACCTCCGACGTACTGTCGTGGGCCTGCTGGGCGATCTGGCCGGCGCCGCCGCCATACTCAACCTCAAGGCCCGCCTTGCGCGCCGGCGCAACAGCAGCGTCGAGTTGGTCCAGGTACGACTGGTCAAGCGATGCCGGAACGACGTCGAACGACACCGGGGCGTTGATGGTGGTGCCATCCTTCGAGACCCCACCGGCCTGCGGGTTGTCGAGCGGGTTGGTGGCGGACACGACGTGGTCGAGCTTGCCGACCGCGTCCACGGACGACGAGACCTCGGCCGTGTAGGCGGAGACGCTTCCCTTGTCGGCGTGGAAGACGATGCTGCCTGAGTAGCCGCTCTTGGCCGGGAAGCTGGCGTCGAGAACATCCAACCCCGTCGACGACTCACTTCCGGGCACGGTGTAGTTGTTCGCGTAGGTGCCACCGAACTGGTTCCGCAGCCCGACGACGGCAACCAAGATGACGACCCAGACGCCGATGACCACCCATGGGCGCCGCGCGGCCATCTGCCCCAACTTGTCGAGCAACGCGTGCATGAGAAGACCCTTCGGCTACGACCTCCGAGCGATGTCATAAAATCATCGTCTCGCTGCGCTGAGACAGAAGATATCAGCCCATGGACTGATCGCACACGACCAAAATGTTTGGGCCCTGTCAGTTTCTGGCCCCGCAGTTTCTGGCCCCGCGGGACAGAACCGACTCTGCGGCGATCAGGCCGGTCTCCTCCTTGAGCTCGCGAACCGCTCCGGCTACAGGTGTCTCAGGTCCCCGGCATCCGCCGTGAACGCGGCTCGTGCCGTCATGCCCTGAAGGAGCCCAGAAAACGGAACTGAAGCCCGTCAACCCCCACCGCCAAGGCACCGGCGGCCAACTTCACCGGTGAGGTGTACGTCAACCAGGTCGTCCGCGGTGGAGAACCGGTCCGTCTCGGTGTGGGGCTGATCAGGCTAACGCCCGGCGCCCGAAGCAACTGGCACTCCCACGCGGTCGGCCAAGCGCTGTACTGCACCGATGGCATCGGCCTGGTCGGCAACCGCGACGGCACCGTCATCCCATCCGCCTCGACGACACCGTGTGGACCCCGGCCGGCGAAGAGCACTGGCATGCGGCACCGCCGACAACATGATGTGCCACCTCTCCATCCTCGAAGGCGCCAACGGCGGCGACGGCACCATCTGGCTCGAGCCCGTCGCCGACGAGCACTACCAGGCCGCCAACCCCGCCCAGCGCGCCTGATCGCGACCGTATGCTCCGGGTGACCCTCCGAGCCCAGCACAACCTTGCGATCCGGCAGACGGAGCTGGAGATGATCCCCGCCGCCCGCGACAACGGGCTCGGCATCCTGGCGTGGTCGCCGCTGGCCAGCGGTTTCCTGACCGGGAAGTACGATCCCGACCAGCCCCGCTCGGCCGACACCCGCGCCGGACAGGGTGACCCACTGTACGACTACCCGTCATCGAACTACGAGCATGACGACGCGACCTGGTCAGCGGTCGACGCGATCCGCCAGGCCTCGAAAGAGGTCGACGCGACACCCGCGCAGGTCGCGCTCAGCTGGGTCATCAACCGACCCGGCGTGGTCGCCGCCATCGTGGGCGCAGACACGTCACACAGCTGCACCCCAGCCTTACCGCGGCCGACCTGCACCTCGACGTCGACGCCATGGACCGGCTGACCAACGCCACCGCCGCCGCCGCGTACCCCTACGGACCCTTCGGCGCGGGACGGCGGCCTAGTACGGGGCCGCGTCTATCTGGGCCGATAGGACGCGGGTGCTCTGGGCAGGCGCTTCCACCGCTTGGCCCGTCCGAGACGGACGTTCGGCCGAAGACCGTGTGAGTCAGGCTGGAGACGTTGGGCGCGACGGTGCCGCATCACCTCCGGATTAGTGATTCGTCCTTCTTGGAGTCACATCGCCCACGGTCAAGCAGCGGAACCCCGGTGGTCGCGAAGTCCGTGACGTTGCGTGTCGCCACCGTCAGACCGTGAATGATCGCGGTCGCAGCGATCGGCGTGTCCCGCTCCGGGCCGGAATCGGGGACATCCTGCGCCCGGATCCAACCGCGCACCGCATCGACCGCGCGTGGTCGCCGCAGCTCACTGACAACATTCGTGTCGAGCAAGTACCTCACAGGTCCCGTACTGCAGACCGATCTCGAGCGGCTCGTGCGCCAGGTCGACATCGTCGTCCAGCGCCAGCCACTCCACCAGGTTGATCGCGCTGCCAGTGAGGCGCTCGTACTTCGCTTACGACAGCAGCACATGCGAGGGATGACCGTGACCGGTGATCACGACCGCCTACAGATCAGCAGCCCGCTTGGCCGCACTGATGTCACGGTTGAACTCGCGTGCGCTGAGCTCCGTCACATGCAATCGGCCGTAGGTAGTGTACCTACATCACTACCGCAGTCCGTAAGGCAAGATCCGCGCTGAACTCCCGTGCGCCAAGCGGCGGTGTCCCCCCTCGGACACGCACATGCGCACATGCCTTCGCTGGCTGTGCCTCGGGGGTCACGACACTTCCCGACGACGTCAGGGTCGATACCGGCTTCCATCGCCGCTGCCGTCTCGTCGATCTGTTGGGGGTCGAACACCGTGGCCAGCCAGCGGTCCAGCGGTGCGAGTACCTCATCCTCGCGGACATAGACAGTCGCCGGGGTGCTGGCCATCACTCGGCCAGATCAGGTCCCCACCTCAAGTAATGAAGAGCCTTGAAGGGGATGACGACGCCGATCGACCTACTGCCGCCGGTGTCACATTTGGGTCGTCGGGGTGAGCGCCGCAATCGGGATCGTGCGACCTGACTTCTTCCGGTAGCCGTCGAAGAACGGCGCCTTTTCGACTATCCACGCCCACAGCGCGTCCCGTTCCTCGCCCTCGATGGTGTGCACGGAGACCTCGTGCCTTTGATCACCAATCTCGAGCGTCGCCCGGGCGGTCATGCGCAAGTTCTGGAACCACTGCGGGTCGGCCTCGGCGCCGCCGGCGCTACCCACCACCAGCCAACTGCCAGCGCGCTCGAAGTAGACGATCGGAGTGGTGCGCAGGGTTCGCGTCTTCCTCCCAGGCAGGGTGATCAGGCCTACCGGCAGGCCCTTGATTCGGTTGAAGTGACGACCTCCCGTGCGACGGTACAGCGCCACGTGAGTTGCATTGCCCTTGCTCATCAGGGTCTTCTTCAGCGCGCTCATGCCACCCAGCGTTCCCGATTCCACTCCGGAGGACAACCCCCTCCTCTGATCGGACGGACGGTCGGGTTGCGCATCAGCCGGTGGGCCCACCAAATGCCAGTGCATCCATATACGGGGTCAGATTCGTGAATGCATCATGACCGATTCCTCTACGCATGTCCCGGTGGTGCGGCGACCTCTGCGACGCGTCCTTTCTGGGCCGATAGGACGCAGGTCGCTCTGCGCAGTCGCTTGCGCCGCTCGGCCGGTCCGAGAGTAACGTTCGGCCGAAGACAGTTTGCGGCGCGCTGGAGAAGCGTGGGCGGCAGTTCACCCTGGGCCGGATCGCGTCGCTCCAGGCGGCGGACCCCGATCTCGACCTCCATCACCGTTATGACGCTGATCGCCAGCGTGGCAACCGGCTGCGCCCGGATCCACCCGCGCACCGAATCAGCGGCTTGTGGTCGCCGCAGCTGACTGACAACCTTCGTGTCGAGCAAGTACCTCACAGGTCCGGTACCTGCAGACCGATCTCGAGGGGCTCGTGCTCCAGGTCGACATCGTCGTCCAGCGCCAGCCACTCCACCAGGTTGATCGCGCTGCCAGTGAGGCGCCCGTACTCCGCGTACGACATCAGCACCTGCGAGGGATGACCATGTTCCAAGCGGCGGCGCCCCCTCGGACACCGCGCTGACCTGCGGTTGTGCTGCATGTCTGAGGCGACCGAGACCGATCGACGCGCTGACCTGCTCGGCCGGGTGCCGCTGGGTAGGTAGGCTCGGAAGGCATGGACGAGAACAAGGCGCGCCGCGTCGTCGACGCGTTGCGCGAGCGTGGCACGGATGCCGATCTGGCGCGTGTGGGTGTCAGCCAGTTCGGTGTGCTGATCCGGCTCCGCGACGGCCGAGAGGCGACCTGGGACTCCGATGGCACAGCTGAACTCGAGGCGCAGGTGATGCGCAACGGAGTTCTGGTGGGTTTCGTCCCCGTGATCGAAGGGTCGGGAGACTATACCGAGGACCAGATCATCGACGCGATCGTGCGTACCGACTATGACCAGCCCATCGCCACGCTGCGACGCACCGCACCGCCTCCCACGCCGGCCCTCCCCATGAAGGGCGGGCTCTTCCGGCGGTTCATGGATGGCTTCCGCTATCGCTGAGCTTGTCGGGGGCGGGGTTCCTTCCGGCGCGGCCAGGGTTGATGGTTGAGCTGTCATCGCACCCGCTGCCCACGAATCACCACGGCAGCGGGGGACGACATCACGCCTGGATCCTCGCGGGGATCGGCGTCGTACGTGACCAGGTCGTCGCTTGCATCGACGCCGAGGAACCGCCGTGCCGCCACCGTCGCCGCTGAGATGGCCTGCGTCGGCGTCAGCCCGTACTCGGTCATCATCCGCAGGTCCTCGGCGACCGTCACTGCTGCGTCAGAGCCGGCCATCAGCGTGACGCCCGCCTCGAGAGCGTACGGAAGGTGATGCCGGTAGTGCTCGCCGGCGGCCGCGATCCGGGCGACGTGTTGCGGCGCGGCATCCAGCGGCACGGGACCCATCACCACGCCGATCGTGGGTGTCCACGCGCCGCCGCGTGCCCCAAGGTTCATCAGGTCCGCCTCGGTCACGCCGTTCCCGTGCTCCAGCGAGTCGACCCCCATCGCCACCAGCTCCGAGGCCGGGAGGGTGCAGTGAGCGGCGACCCGGGCACCCGCCGTATGCGCCGCCTCGACGGCACGCGCGAGGGTCGCATCGTCGTAGGTCCGCGCCACCGTACCTGGCTGCGGCACACCTTGAGCCACTTGTGGGAAGTCGGTGATGATCTTGACCCAGGTTGCCCCGCTGGCGATCTCGGCCCTGATGGAGTCCACGAGATCATCTGCGTCGGTCGGTGTGTACATGCGGGGGAAGTAGCGATCTCGGCACGAGTGGAATCGACCAGCGGTCAGGACGACCGGCAGGCCGGGCCACGGGCTCCGCGCATAGTCGAGCGTGATCTCGCTGACCCCGCCCACGTCTCGGATCAACGCCACCCCGTCGTGGGCCAGCTCGGCAACGCGACGATCGGCGAAGTCGCGGTCCGACAGGAAAGGCAGGTGGTTGCGGTCGACGTCGACCGTGACGTGGCAGTGCGCGTCGACCAGACCGGTGACGGCGTACGACCCAGGCAGCGGTGTCCGCTCACCCTGACCCACGACCATCTCGCCGGACGTGCCCTCCGGCAGGAGCACGCCGGTGAAGACGAATGCGCCCATGCCTTCACGGTAGGCCACGCATGCGGAGCTCCCGCACAGACCTCGACCCAGGTTGAGGGAGCCTTGGCAGGACGAGCGGCGCCGACCGGTCTGGTCGACGCCGTCCGAGCGCGGTAACGGCGGGGCTGCCCCAGCTGCGGGTCACCCAGAGGCTGGGACCGGAACCCGCGCCGGTGCCGACGCCGCCGGGCTCTCCACCTGACGCCTGGTCACGATGGGCACCAACACGGCTCCCGTGGCCACGATGCTCACGAGCACAGCCCAGGTCGGCACGTTCCCCCAGTCGCCGAGCAGCAGCCCGGTGGGAGTGTCGTTGAAGCGGATGATGTTCGTCAGTCCGAAGCTCACGGCCAGCATCGCGACCCAGGCCGAGTACCACCCCAGTCTCTCGGGCTCGAAGCCGGCGAGGTTGCCGATGCCGACATAGAGATAGGTGAAGCCGAACAGGAGGACCCGGCTGCGCCGAGGATGTCGTCGGGGTCTTGGCGGTCGCGATCAGATAGAAGGGATCGCCGTCTGCAGGGCTCCAGACGAACAGGTTGGAGACGCCGGCACTCTTGGCGTCGATCTTGCCGAGGAACGACAGACCGTTGATGAACAGTGCTGCTCCTGCGAAGAGCAGTCCGACCGATGTCATGTCTGTACCTTTCTTGGAGAGTCGACGATCAGAAGTAGGCACTGGCCGGGAACTCGGCGCCGTCGACCTCGTGGTCTCCGATCGCGGGAGGCCCTTGAGGAAGGTCGGGTTGTGCGTCGAGATCGTCCGAGCGTTGGGCCAGAGCCGGTCGAGGCTGTAGACCGACTGCGTCGTGGATCCGTTGTGCGCGGAATTCCCGATGGGGGGATCGGACCCGCCGCCCACCGGCACGACGCTTCCGACGGTCCGGCTACAAAGTGAGAGGGTGCCAGCGCGATTCAGGGTGCCCTGACGTGATCCGGACGCGAATCGTCCACAATGGCCGATACCGTGTCGCCATGGCTATCGCACGCTACCCCGGGTTCGTCATCGACTGTCCCGATCCTGGCGCCATCGCGAGCTTCTACGGCTTGATGTTGGACTGGAAGGTCAAGGTCTCCCCCGACTGGGCCGAGATCCGGTCGGACGACAGCCAGTGCATCTCGTTCCAGCAGGTGGAGGCCTACACTCCGCCCGTCTGGCCGGGCCAGGAGGTGCCTCAACAGATGCATCTCGACGTCATGGTCGAGGACATGGAGGCCGCGGAGGCGGCGGTGCTCGCTCTCGGCGCGACCAAGCATGAGCACCAGCCCGGGACGACCTTCCGGGTGTTCCTCGACCCCGCCGGGCACCCCTTCTGTCTCTGCGTGGACTGATCGGGCGGGCGGGCCCACCGTCGAGCGATGAGTCTTCGTCCGGCGCCGAGTCTTTACCGATGCCTGGCTACCACGACCTCAGGAGGTACCCGATGCCCGTCACGACGACCCGGATCCGCACCATCAACCTGGTGTGCGTCCCCACCCTCGAGCAGGACCGCGCGATCGAGTTCTACGAGTCGCTCGGATTTGAGAAGCGGACCGATACGTCCTTCGGCGGCAGCTACCGCTGGGTGGAGGTCTACCCGCCGGAGGGGACGACCGGCATCGCGCTGGCGCCTCCGGCGGACGGCGACGTCACGCCGACGCAGACCGGGATCACGCTGACCACGGACGACATCGACGCGACGCACGCCGAGATGAGGGCGAACGGGGTCGACGTCGATGCCGAGGTCTCGCGGATGGGTGACCCGGTGCCGCCGATGTTCTGGTTCCGTGACCCTACCGGCCACACATTGATGGTGGTCGAGCAGCCGTAGCCGTCGCCCGGCCCGACTGCACGCGACTGCTCGGACACGACTCGGCTGCCCCGGGACCGTCTGCCGTCAGCGGTCGAGCCACTTCATCTGTGCCTCGCTGTGATGGTCGCCGGCCGGTGCCGTCACGTGGGACAGCGTGTCGAGCTGCTCGGCCGTGAGCTCGAGACCGTCGGCGGCGACGTTCTCCTCGAGTCGAGACACCCGCTTGGTCCCCGGGATGGGCGCGATGTCGTCCCCCTGGGCGAGCAGCCAGGCGAGGGCGACCTGGGCAGGTGTCGCTCCCACCTCGGTGGCGATCTGGCGCACCTCGTCGACGAGGCTCAGGTTGTGCTTGAAGTTCTCCCCGACGAAGCGTGGGTTGGTCGTGCGGAAGTCGCCGTCGTCGAAGTCCACCACCGAGCGGAGCTCGCCGGTGAGGAACCCGCGTCCCAGCGGGGAGTACGGGACGAACCCGATACCGAGCTCACGCAGTACCGGCAGCACCTCCCCCTCCGGGTCCCGTGTCCACAGCGAGTACTCCGACTGCAGCGCGGTGATGGGGTGCACCACGTTGGCTCGGCGGATGGTGCCTACCCAGGCCTCCGAGAGTCCGATATGGCGGATCTTTCCCTCAGTGACAAGGTCCGCCAGGGCGCCGACGGTCTCTTCGATCGGGGTGTCCGGGTCCACCCGGTGCTGGTAGTAGAGGTCGATGTGGTCGGTCCGGAGTCGCTTGAGCGAACCCTCGAGCGCGGTGCGGACGTTGCCGGGGCTGCTGTCGAGATTCCCGGGACCGTCGCCCGCGTGGGAGATCATGCCGAACTTGGTCGCGAGCACGACCTCGTCGCGGCGGGCCTCGATGGCTCTCCCGACCAGCTCCTCGTTGTGGTACGGCCCGTAGACCTCAGCGGTGTCGATGAGGGTGACGCCCAGGTCGAGTGCTCGTTGGATCGTGCGGATCGACTCAGCGTCGTCACTCGCGCCGTAGGCCCCCGACATGCCCATGGCACCGAGGCCGATACGAGAGACCTCCAGGGTCCCGAGGTTGATGTGCTTCACAGCTGCCTCTCTTCTCTCGCTCGAGCCGTGGTCCCAGGTGCCTCAAGCCCACCACATCAGGTAGCAGACGACGGAGGGGGGTCGACGGCGTGTCGATGCGTGCGCGGATGGCCGCAATGGAACCCAGAGCCCCGCTGCTGCGTGTACGAGGTGTGGACGGCGTCATGACTGAGGACCTTGCTGCCTTCTATGCCCGTACCTGTGCGCCGCTGATCGGTCTGTTGGCGTCGATCGGTGGATCTCGCAGTGACGCCGAAGAGGTGGCCCAGGACGCGTTCGTCAAGCTGCTCGACCACTGGGACGCTGTCCACTCCTAAGAGAGTCCGGAAGGCTGGCTGGACATGTCCGTCGAGGCGGTTGCTCACGAGCTCCACATCCCGGTGGGAACGGTCAAGTCACGCCTTGCCCGCGCCCGCGCGGCGCTCGCCCCACTGCTGCGCGATGCCGAGGAGGCATTTGATCATGACTGATCTCGACGAGCTGCTCAGCGACTACGTGGAGAGCCGGGTACCTGAATCAGTCCCCGACTTCGGAGCCGTCCAAGCCCGTGCTCGGCAGCGGCGCCGAACCCGCATTGTCGCCGTTACCGCTGCGGCTGCCGTCGTCGTGGCCGTCGCCTCCGTTGCCGGTGGCGGCCTGCTGAGTGATCGAGACTCGGATGTCCCGGCACTAGCGGCCCAGCCAGCACCGAGAGATACGCGGCCCCATCTCTCGGGGGCGCTTCCGGGCAACGAACTCGCGAGCTGCGCCCATTCGTACAGTCCTCGCCAGGTGGCTGATGAACCCTTCGCCTTCGACGGCACGGTGACGAGGATGCGGGAGCACCCGAGGTTCGGTGACGAGGCCGTGACATTCGCCGTGAACGAGTGGTTCCGCGGCGGAATCGAGGCAACGGTCACCGTGGACATGGGTCCGCCAGGCCCCCGTGTGAGGATGTCGGAGTACCCACTCGCCGGGCGAAGCTACGGCGTCGGCACCCGCCTGTTGGTCAGTGGCTACCCTCGTTGGGGCGGCCCACCACTACGTCATGCCGTTGCCACGGGATGTGGGCTCACGCGCTACTACGACCCGAACACCGCCGGCGCCTGGCGGTCAGCCACGAGGTGGCCCGACCGCCCTGCGTCTCCCAGGTGAGGCGCCGCTTGGGCCTTCCGCGTTGGGCCGGACCGCCCGGCGCCAGGGGCTTGAGGACGGGGTTATCGTGAGCCGGATGAAGACGCTGCACACCGCCTACCGTGTCACCGACCTCGCCGCCTCTCTGGCGTTCTATGCCGCTCTCGGGTACGACCAGGTCGGCCGCGTCGATCTCGGCGGTGGTTGCAGCCTCACCGTGCTCAAGTTCCCCGAGGAGACCGTCGGGACCCTCGAGCTCGTGCACCGCCCAGCGGACGGTTCCGTCGACGTGGGCTCAGGCTTCAGCCATCTGGTCGTCCAGGTCGACGATCTTGCCTCGACCATCGACTCCCTCTCGCAGTCGGGACTGAGCGCCGGCGCCGCGCAGCAACCTGGCGGCCCGCATGGTCCGCAGACGTCATGGCTCGTTGGTCCCGACGGGTACCGTATCGAGCTGGTGCAGTGGCCCAGCGGGCATCCCGACGGACTCAGTCCGGAGGATTTCGCCTGACTCGACGCGACCAGCTTCGCAGCGTCTTGCAAATTTCGCGACCGGCAGGACGATTGCCGAGCGCGCGGTAGCCGTCGTCGCTGCCGTCGGGCGGCACCAGCAGCTAGCGTGGGGCCGTGGTTCTCGACGCGCACGCGAACGCCGGGACGGTCACGGACTTTCTGGACCGTCTCGCGGCACGGACCCCGACGCCGGCGGGCGGCTCCGTCGCGGCCCTGTGCACGGCCCAGGCCGCGGCCCTCGTGGCGATGGTGGCCCGCTACTGCGAGGATCAGCCACTGGTCGAGCAGGCTGAGCGGCTCGTCGCGCGGGCCCAGCAGCTGGCCGTCGACGACGAACGGGCGTTCGGCGCCGTCGCCGCTGCGTGGGCGCTCCCCCGCAGCGCTCCCGGCGAGGACCAGTCGCGCCGGTTCGCGATCGACGCGGCGCTCCTGGGTGCTGCAGAGCCGCAGGCGGGCGTGGTGGAGACCGCTATCGAGGTGCTCGTGCTGATCGACCGGCTGCGACCCGCCGCGAGGCCCGGGCTGCTGGCGGACCTGGTGGCGGCCGGTGAGGCGGCGCGGGCCGGGTCCGCCATCGCGCGGATGAATGTCGAGTCCAACCTGCGCACCCTCCCCGAGTCCGATGAGCGGTCGGGTCTGCACCGGCGCATGGGCGTCACCAAGGAAAGGGCCTGAATGCTGTCCGACATCGAGATCGCCAACGCCGCCGATCTGCACCCGATCATCCAGGTCGCACAAGACGAGTTGGGGATCGACCCCGCGCACCTCGTGCCGTACGGCCACTTCAAGGCCAAGGTCGACCTCGGGTACGTGCAGTCCTTGGACGACCGGCCGCTCGGCAAGCTGATCTTGATGACGGCGCTGTCGCCGACGCCCGCCGGCGAGGGCAAGACGACGACAACTGTCGGGCTCACCGACGCGCTCCGAGGGCTGGGACTCCGCTCGATGGCATGCCTGCGCGAGCCGTCGATGGGTCCGGTCTTCGGTATGAAGGGCGGCGCGGCGGGCGGTGGCTGGTCGCAGGTGGTGCCGATGACCGACATCAACCTGCACTTCACGGGTGACTTCGCCGCGATCGGAGCGGCCAACAACCTGCTGGCGGCGCTGATCGACAACCACATCCATCATGGCAACGCGCTCGACATCGACGTCCGCTCGGTCGACTGGAAACGCGTGCTCGACCTCAACGACCGGGCTTTGCGCGACGTGATCGTCGGGCTCGGCGGCCTCTCCAACGGCTATCCGCGCGAGGACGGGTTCGACATCGTGGTCGCGTCCGAGCTGATGGCCATCTTCTGCCTGACCGAGTCCTGGGCCGACCTCAAGCGCCGGATCGGCGACATCGTGGTCGGGTACACCCGGGCCAAGAAGCCGGTCACAGCCCGCGAGCTCGACGCGCACGGGGCGATGGCGGTACTGCTCCGCGACGCGCTCGCGCCCAACCTCGTGCAGACCCTGGAGCACGCGCCGGCCTTCGTACACGGCGGCCCGTTCGCCAACATCGCTCACGGCTGCAGCTCGGTGATCGCGACCCGCGCCGCACTGCGACTGGCTGACTACGTCGTCACCGAGGCTGGCTTCGGGGCCGACCTAGGTGCAGAGAAGTTCGTCGACATCAAGTGCCGCAAGTCCGGCCTGCGCCCGGACGCAGCAGTCGTGGTGGCCACGGTCAGGGCGCTGAAGTACCACGGCGGCGTCGAGGTAGCAGACCTCGGGCAGGTGAACCTGAGCGCCATCGAGCGGGGCATCGAGAACCTGGCTCGGCACCTGCGCAACGTGCGCGAGGTGTACGGCATCGGGTGCGTGGTCGCCCTCAACCGGTTCCCGGCCGACATCGACGCCGAAGTCGCCCGGGTGGTCGAGCTCGTCGATGCCTTAGGCGTTCACGCCTACCCGGCCACGCACTTCGTCGACGGAGGCGCAGGCGCGAGCGACTTGGCCAAAGGTGTCCTCGACCTGCTCGAGGAGTCCGACCCGTCGACCTTCGCCTTCACCTACCCCGACGAGATCCCGCTGAAGGAGAAGGCCGAGACGCTCGCACACCGGCTGTACGGCGCCTCCAGCGTCACCTGGGACGGGAAGGCGAAACGCCGACTCGACCGCCTCGAGGCCGACGGTTACGGCAGGCTGCCGGTCTGCGTGGCCAAGACCCAGTACTCCTTCTCGACCGACGCGACCTTGCGCGGGGCGCCGACCGGCCACGACCTGCACGTGCGCGAGGTACGGCTCTCCGCCGGCGCGGGCTTCGTGGCGCTCGTCTGCGGCGACGAGATGACGATGCCGGGCCTGCCGGCCACACCGGCCGCCTCCCGCATCGACCTGCTCGACGACGGCACGATCGTCGGGCTCTCCTGACCGGCTGGCGGGGCGCTGCCGGCTAGCGGCTGCCCAGTCGCCGCCACCCGCCGGCACGGTTGTTGGCGACGACAGACCGGATGAGGTCGATCAGCGCTGGGCGGTTCATCGCACCGTCCTCGTAGACCTGGACGGTCCGCGCGGTCGCATTGCCGTGCCCCTGGTTGATGATGCCCGCCGGGTCGGGGACCGTCGGGTCGTAGAGGAAGAGGTTGATGTGGTCCTTCGTGGCGAGCAGGGCACAGACGTTGCCGTCGAGGACGAAGTAGGGCTGGACGGATCGCTTGACGGTCTCCTCGATCTCCGGGTCGGCGGCCCAGACGATCTCGCGTAGCTGCTGACAGATGTGCTGCTGCCACGCAGGCAGCCCCGCGATGTACGCGTCGACTCCGGGATGGGCACGATCCGCCATGGCGAGCACACTAGAGCCGCCCGACCGCGCTAGCCGGCATCGGGTGGCCGAAGCCCTGGTTCGATGAGGCTGAGCGGGCTGTCGGTGCTGACCGGTTCGTTCATGGCGGCTTCAGTGGCTTCACCTACGGGTGTGGGTGTCGATCCAGCTGTTCGGCGCGGGCCTTCAGATCGGCCAGCCGCGAGTCCCACTGTGCCGCGAGGGACGACAGCCAGTCGGCGGTCTCGGTCAGGGGTGCGCTCCGTACCTGGAACAGCACCTCGCGTCCCGCCCGCGCGGAGGTGACGAGTCCGGACTCCTGCAGCACACCCAGGTGTTTGAGCACCATCTGGCGGCTGACCGGGAGTTCGCGGGCCAAGGCCGAGGCGCTGGCCGCCGGACGGACTGCCAGCGCCTCCAGCACGTGGCGCCGCATCGGGTCGGCCAGCGCTCCGAGGACGGTCTCGATGCTCATGTCGGGAATGGCTCAGGCTTCCGCCCGGGTACGAAGCGAGTCCAGCTCCTGGATCCAACCGTCGGAGTTGGACCCGAGGCTCTGGGTCTTGAGCTCGTCAGGGGCGTCCAGCTTCGCGAAGCCGCTCTCGACGACAGCGACAGCCACTCCGTCGTCAGTCGGTGTGAGGGTGAACTCGATCAAGGTGGTGCGTGCTGGGGTCAGGTCGCTGCCCGGGAACGTGCTCGACCATCGGAAGGCCGCGTAGGACATCGGCTGCAGGTCGACGACCTCGACCGGGAAACGTCCCCACTTCTCCGACTCGCGAACGACGACGGCGCCAGGAGTGCGGTCGACCTGGACGGGCTCGTCCGTCGGCACCCACCACCCGGGTTCGGTGACAAGATCCCAGACCCGCTCGAGGGGTGCGGTGATGGCAATGCTGCGTTCGATGGTGTCCTGCATGATGGCTCCTCGGTCATAGAGTATGTGTGCAACCACAGAGTTGCACATCTCTGACCGAATTGCAACCCTTAGGTTGCACAAGCCGGATCAGCGGATTGCGGCGACGACCTGGTGGGTCGCAGGACCGCCGGGTCAGTGTGCCCGCGCCCTCATGGTTGGGAGCCGAATCAGCTTTCGCCAAGCAGATATCTCAGTCGCGCTGGGCGCGATCAATCGGGGCATCGGTGACTTGTGCCTTCGCGATCTCCTGAACCGCGCGTCCGAGGTTGATGACCGCTTCTGCCAGCCACCGCATGGCCAGGGTCTCGGCGGCCTGCTGAGCGGCACCGGCACTGGCGACGGCGTCCTTGGCATACGCACGGTGTGTCGAGTACGTCGCGTCAGCTTCGACCTTGGGGTGAAGACCGGCCAGAAAGGCCCGGTTCGAGAGAGGATGACAGCATGCGATACATGCTCCTGCAGGCCTACGGAGGCGTCGAGCTCGAGGATTGCCTGCCCATGACCGAGTGGTCGCCGGACGACGTGAGAGCACACATCGACTTCCAGCACGCTCTCAACGCTGAGCTTCTGGACAGCGGCGAGCTTGTCGACGCGCAGGGCCTGGCGGGACCCGATGTTGCGAAGTTCGTGGTGTCCGACGGCGTCAACCCGCCCAAGATCGTCGACGGTCCCTACCCGGAGTCGAAGGAGCTGCTGGCGGGCTATCGCCTGGTGGACGTTGACAGCCTCGACCGCGCGCTCGAGATCGCCGCTCGCTCGTCTGCGGCTCCCGGCCCTGGCGGTGTCGCCATCCAGCAGCAGATCGAGGTACGCCAGGTCATGGGCGCGCCCGACCCCGAAGTGTGACCGAGGGCGACGTCGAGAGCCTGCTCCGCGAGCTCGCGCCCCAGGCCCTCGGCGCGGTCGCCCGCCGCTACGGCGACTTCGCCGATGCGGAGGACGCGGTCCAGGAGGCACTCGTCACCGCGGCCCTGGAATGGCCGACCGGCCTGCCCGACAGACCCTTGTCGTGGCTGATCAGGGTGGCCTCTCGTCGGGTGGTCGACCACTATCGCCGTACGGATGCGCGCCGACGACGCGAGGAGCTCGCCGCGTCACTCTCGGTCCACCAGCACGAGACGGCGCCCTCGTCGGATGACACCCTGGTCATGCTGTTCCTCTGCTGCGATGACGCGCTGACCCCGACGCTGTCGATCCCGCTGACGCTGCGGGCGGTCGCGGGTCTCACCACCCGCGAGATCGCCGCGGCCTACCTCGTCCCCGTCACGACGATGGCGCAGCGCATCAGCCGGGCCAAGGCAGGGCTGCGCGGCCGCCGATTCGAGCTGCCCGCCGATCCGACCTCACGCCTTCGCTCGGTATGCGAGGTCGTGTACCTGCTCTTCAACGAGGGCTACACCTCCTCGAGTGGTCCGGACCTATCGCGTGTCAACCTCTCGAGCGAGGCGATCCGGCTGGCCCGGATGTTGCACGCCCAGGCCCCACACGATCCAGAGGTCGCGGGTCTGCTCGCCCTGATGCTTCTCACCGAGGCCCGGCGCCCGGCCCGCACGTCCGCCGTCGGGGCGCTCGTCCCGCTGGCGCGGCAGGACCGAGCGATCTGGGACCGTACGCTGATCAGCGAAGGCATGCGGCTGCTCAACGCGACGCTCGCAGCCGGCCGAATCGGCGAGTACCAGCTCCTCGCCTCGATCGCCGCCCTCCATGACGAGGCGGCTTCGCACGCCTCGACCCGCTGGGAGCAGATCGCGAAGGCCTACGCACGGCTGGAGGCTCTCACTGGCAACCCGGTCGTGCGTCTCAACCGCGCCGTCGCGGTCGCGATGGTGGACGGGCCTCTCGCGGGACTCGCGCTGTTGGACGGCCTGGAGCTGCACGACTCCCACCGGCTGTACGCCGTCCGCGCACACTTGTACGAGGAGACCGGCGACCTCGACGCGGCGGCCACCTGCTACGCAGCCGCTGCGTCCCGCACCGACAACGCACGCGAGCGCGAGTACCTTGTCGAGCAGGCGGCTCGCGTGAGCACGGGACGTGGGTCTGACCACTGTGGATGAGGTTCGCCCACGCAACGCGAGATCGCGGCGCCGACGCCGCTGCGCTCCAGCCAGCGACCGTCGGGTCGGCTCAAGAGCGCCGCCGGGCACGAAGGACAGAGTCGCCAACTGTCACCTGCGTCCCGTCCGGACCAACGACCTCTCGCTGGCGGACCTCGGCCACCTCGACGTACCAGGTCAGCGGGTCGAGCGCCGGCACCAGGTCCAGCGGGGTGAACATGAAGTCGGGCTGGCCGTGACGCAACCCGGTCGAGAGGTCATGCGGGTGGTGCCCCACCACGAGCAGGGTCCCGCCCGGGGCGGCGGCACCGGCCAGCCGCCGGGTCAGGTCGACCATCCCGCCGTCGGGCAGGTGCATGAACTGCGAGGACACCAGGTCCCACGGCTCCTCGATGCCGTCGCTGCCAGGGTCGAACGTACGGACATCGAGATGACGCCACTCGATGTGGTCGCCCACCGACGGCGGCTGCGTGCGCGGCTGCCCGCTTCAGCGCGACCGTGCTGAAGTCGATACCGGTGACGGTCCAACCACGTTCGGCCAGCCAGATGGCGTCCGCCCCTTCACCGCTGCCCACGTCGAGCGCGCGCCGCGGTTCGAGGTCGGCTGCCTCCGCTTCGAGCTGAGGGTTGACCCGGCCGCTCCAGACCGCGTCCCGGCCGGCGTACCGCTCCTCCCACGCAGGCTGCTCGAAGAACCCGGCCATGTCGGCGCGATGGGAGGCGACGGCCGCCTGCGTCTCCTCCTCGACGAGGTCGAGGTTGAGCATGGCGCCCACCCGCAGCCCGGCGGCTGCCGACGACACGACCTGGGCCATCGCGTCGCTCACGTTGCCGGCAACCCAGACCCCCCGCACCGCGGTGGCACCCGTGGGCTCAGACCCGATGATCGAGCCCAGCACCGTGCCGCCCACCTCGAGCGGCTCGGGTTCGATGCCGAGCGGGGCCAGGAACCCGGCTTGCGGTCGGAAGATCGGCGAGACGACGACAGCGTCGCAGCTGAGCTCGTCGCCGGACAGCAGCCGAAGCCCGCACAGGGCGTCGTCCTCGACGACAACCTCGACCGGCGGGTCAGCGATGAACCGAATGCCGCGCGCCTGCAGGCGCTCCAGGTCGTCCTCGGTCGGTCGCGGAGCGCCCTCAGCCAGAACGACCACCACGTCTTCGCTGAGCTGCCGGAAGAGCAGCGCCTGGTGCGCTGCGATCGGGTTCGTGGCGAGCACAGCGATCGCACGGTCGCGGACCTCCCAACCGTGGCAGTACGGGCAGTGCAGCACGTCGCGCCCCCACCGGTCTGCCAGCCCGCCCACGTCGGGTAGCAGGTCGCAGACCCCGGTGGCGACCAGTAGCCGGCGCCCCAGCACCTCTCGCCCGTCATCGGTCGAGACGACGAAGCCCGTCCCCGGCAGCTCCCACGGGCGTACCGAGTCGACCCGGCCGTGGCAGACGTCGACGCCGTACTGCGCGACCTCGGCGCGGCCGATGCCCAGCAGGTCCAGCGGGGGCGTGCCTTCGCGACCGAGGTAGTTGTGCACGTGGCCGGCTGAGGCGTTGCGCGGGGTGCCGGCGTCGATCACCAGCACCGACCGTCGTGACCTGCCCAGTGCCAACGCGCCGCTGAGCCCCGCCGCACCTCCCCCGACCACCACGACGTCGTAGGTCCGTTCGGCTCCCGGTTGTGCTGTCGTCTCGCTCATGTCGACGAGTCTGCGGAGTCGACCACCGGTTTGACAAACATCCTTGCTGTGTTGGCAAACTGGGGGCATGGTCGACGATGCCTCCCTCACTGCGGCCCTGCAGCGCGTCGGCCCCCGGCTGCGCCAGCTGCGGCTCGACCGCGGCGCGACCTTGGCCGACCTGGCCGCCGAGACCGGTATCTCCGTCAGCACGTTGTCGCGGCTGGAGTCCGGTGGGCGCAAGCCGACACTGGAGCTGCTGCTTGCGCTGGCGAAGGCCCACCGGGTCGCCCTCGACGAACTCGTCGACGCACCGGAGACCGGCGACCCGCGCATCCGGATACGTCCCGTGCGCAGGCACGGCCGAACCTTCCTGCCGCTGACCCGGAGAGCTGGCGGTCCGCAGGCGTTCAAGCTGATCCTGCCGCCCCGCCCCGACGAGCACCCGGATCTGCGGCGGCATGAGGGCTACGAGTGGCTCTACATGCTCTCCGGGCGGCTGCGTCTGCTGCTCGGTGCTCGCGACCTGCTACTCCTGCCGGGCGAAGTGGTCGAGTTCGATACCCGCACTCCTCACTGGGTCGGCAACCAGGGCCCGGAGCCCGTCGAGGCACTGGCGATCTACGGGCCGCAAGGCGAACGCGTGCACGTCCGCTCCTGACTCGTCTCAGGGGTGTCCGGTGATGCTGAGGTGGGCCTGGCGCAGCCGGAAGTACGCCAACGTGACGACGACTGCCAGGAACGGCGCGACGAGCGTGCCCGAGACGAGCTCGCTGATGCCGTTGGCCAGCACCCCCGGAAGCCACGACAAGAGGATCGCGATCACCAGATTGGCCACGATCAAGATGATGTAGACGAGCACGATGGTGACGAAGACCTGCCAGCCGTATCCTCTGACCAGCTCCCGGCTCCGCCCGAAGGAGCTCCCGATGGTCGCGCCTTCGAGCACCAGGACCGGGGCGATCAGGCACCAGATCGTGATCAGGTACAGACCGGGGACGATCAGGAGGATCAGGCCCACGACGATGGCGAGGCTCGCCAGGATCGAGGCGCCCGCGACACGCCCCACCGCCGGTCGCGCGGCCCGCAGCGTCTCAGCCAGCGACATGTCGACCCGGCCGTCGCGGACGTCGTCGACCGCCTTGACGAGTGCAGCCTGCAGCAAGAAGGACGCAACGACGCCAACGATCGCGGCCAGCAGAAGGCCGACCACGCCGAGCAGGCCGAGTACGGCCTCGATGACCGCGGCCACGACATAGACGGCGAACGCGATGGCCAACAGATGGCGGGCATGGGTCGTGTACATTCCCCACGCTTGGCTGAAGAGTCCTGACAGAGGGTTCATATCCGGAACCCTATGGGCCTCAACCCCGAACCCCCAGCATCGCCGCGTCGGCTCGCACCGCGCCTCCCGCGTCCGCCGCCTCCGCGCACAGCAGCTCAGTGGCCTCGCATCCATACAAAAGGGGTTTCCACGCATGACCGAGACATAGAGTGCGAGATGTGCCCACCACCCAGCCCCGTTGGATCAGGCGCCGTCTCGAGCGGCTCGAACAAGCGCACCGGGTCCGGAGCGGCCTGTTGTCGGTCGAGGCAGCGGCCGCATTGTCCGGTGTCGGGTTCGAGCAGGTCAGCGAGGTGATGGGGGCGGTGGCCTATGCCGCCAGGTCTGGCGGCTTCTACAGCGCCGGGGCCGTTCCCGTGTGGTCGAGTGGAGGGACGCCGCCGTTCCGCTGGCATCGAGACGTCGACGGCACCGGCCCTCCCACCTATACCAGCAGCCATCCGTTTGTCGCAGTGGGGACGCCGCCGTCCATCACCGCGATGAAGGCGGGATACCGTCTGGCGCTGAAACGGCTCGTCGGCGAGGCCCGTGCCGTGGGGGCGGACGGCGTTGTCGGCGTGCGCATCACGAGGACGAAGATCCGATCCGGCGATCTCCCGGTGTGGAGCTTCCTTGCCAGCGGCTCGGCGATCCGATCTATCGGGCGGAGCCGGGCAAAGCTGCCGTTCACGACCTCGCTGTCGGCCGCGCAGGCGGCCTCCTCGATCCGGGCCGGATGGGTGCCCATCTCGTACCTCGCGTGCCCGGTCATGGCCATCCGCTGGGTCGACGCGGAGTCTCGGCGGCAACAGCGAGTGTCGGCGGCCAACGGCGAGGTCCACGCCCATACCGAGGTGGTCAACACCTGTCGGCACCAGGCCCGGACGGACTTCGCCGCGGCCGCGAAGCAGGTCCATGCGGACGGTGCCGTGATGACGGCCATGAGCCTGCACCTCGGTCATCCGGCGCCGCTGGCCGAGGTGACCGTCGTCATCACCGGCACGGCGCTGGCCATGTTCGCCACCCGGACCGGCGTGGAGCCGCTGACCGTCATCCCGCTCACGGGGAGGCAGCGATGACAGCTGACGAACGCATGCTCTCGGATGCAGCTGTGCGCCGGCTCGAGGAGCTACGCGGCGGCGACGCCGGCCGCAAGCCGTTGTTCACCTCCGACCTGTCGGTGAACGAGTTCCTGCTGGTGCGCGAGGCGGGGTTCCGACCGCTCGGTCTGGTCCTCGGCTCCAGCATCTACCACGTCGGTTTGCAGGTCGGGCGGTGGACGGCCAACCAGGAGCTGACCACGCTGTCCCAGGCGATGTACCACGCCCGTGAGCTGGCGATGACCCGGATGGAGGCCGAGGCGGACAACCTCGGGGCGGATGGCATCGTCGGCGTCCGGCTGGAGATCGAGTTCAAGGAGTTCGGCCACAACCTCGCCGAGTTCATCGCCATCGGCACCGCCGTCAAGGGCGACGCCCCACCGGCCACCGGCGGCACCTGGCGTAACAACAAGTCCATCCCGTTCACGTCCGATCTATCCGGTCAGGACTTCTGGACGCTGATCCAGGCCGGGTACGCGCCACTCGGCATGGTGATGGGCAGTTGCGTCTACCACGTCGCGCACCGAAACGTGGCGACCACGATCGCGTCCTACCGGGTCAACACCGAGATCCAGAGCTTCACCCAGGCTCTCTACGAGGCCCGCGAGCTCGCCATGGAGCGGATGCAGGCCGAAGCCGAACAGCTCGACGCCGAAGGAATCGTCGGCGTCGAGATCAAGAACCTCGCGCACACCTGGGGTGGCCACACGACCGAGTTCTTCGCCATCGGCACTGCTGTGCGGCCGCTACGCGACGACCACATCATCACCAAGCCAACCATGGTCCTGCCTCTCACCGACCCCCGCTGAGCGGCTCGGGGGCCTAGCCTGGATGGATGGACGTCATCCAGGCCCACGGGGCCGGGCCAGACGGAGTCCCGGCCTCCAGGCCCTCTCCACCACTCAGGTGGTGGAGACATGGGACCGGCATGGAACGGCTGGTCCTAGCAAGCACGGGACCCTCGCGGCTGGCGGCAGCCACCGGCATCCTCCGCCGCGCCTGCGCCGAGGAACCCACCGATCTGGTGCTGGACCAAGGTTCGGGGCGGAGGCCGGTCATCATCTTGCCATCCCACACGATCGGGGTCGGGGCAGCCTTGCTGGGCGATGAGGCGGGGGTGCCGCTCGTGTCGGACGGCGACCAGGTCACACTCGTCGGCGGCGGTACGCCCGACGGCGACCCGCGAGGGAGCGCCATGCTCGTCTCCCGCGTGTACCTGTTGTCCGAGTAGCCCCCTCGGACCTTACCGGCGGGGCAATGCCCGAAGGCACTGTGAGCGAACCGGTCGGGGCAGCTCCGAGGCCGACGACCTCGAGGACGCGACCTCAACCGATGATGGCCATAGCGATGATGGCCATAGGGTCGACGCTATGACTGACACTGACGATGGTCGAGCCCCCCGAGGTCGCGAGCAGCCCTGGTCCGACGACACAGCAGAGATGGGCGCTGTCGTGGTCGTCACCGACAACCCGATCGGTCGTGCGGTCACGGAGATCGCCAGGATCGCGGGACGTCGGACGACACTGCTTGCCGACGAGGGCGTCGACCAGACGCCGCTCGAGTGGCTGGCCGAACATCCCCTGGAGCCACCCGACGCGTTCGTGCTGTGCGATCACGACACCCCGGACATGGACCGGCTGCTGCGTCTGGCACTCGAGGGGAAGGCCGGCTATGTGGCCATGATGGGAAGCCGTCGCCGCGCAGAGCGGGTGTTCTCCACTCTCGCCGAATCGGTGCCCGAAGAGGCGTTGACCCGCTTCCATGTACCGGCTGGTCTCAATACCGGTGGCAAGGCGCCGGGCGAGATCGCCCTTTCCGTGGTCGCAGAGATCATTGCCGTCTCCTACGGCCGCGACGGCGGCCCGATGACGCAGCGGTAGGCGGTCGGCTACATCGACGTGGACAACGCATTCGTGAGCAGTGCGACCAGCGCCTCCAGCTGCACGTCGGCCGAGGACGACACCTCGTCGCCGGCACCGTCGAGCGCCCTGGCCGCCAGTCCTGCCTTGCTGTCGATCAGCTCCGCGATCTTGGTGTCGATGGTCTGAGCGGCGATGATGCGCCACGCGGTGACCGGCTGCTCCTGGCCGATCCGGTGGATGCGGTCGATAGCCTGGGTCTGCTCGGCGTACGTCCAGGACAGCTCGGAGAGGACGACGTTGGAGGCCACCTGAAGGTTGAGCCCCACGCCGGCCGCTGTCAGCGAGCAGACGACGATCGCGACATCGGGATCGGTCACGAAGGCGTCGATGTTGCGCTGCCGGACCCGCGTCGTCTGGTCGCCGCGGATCGACGAGTACTGGATACCACGTCTGGCGAAGGTCTCCTCGGCGACGTCCATGACGTCGACGTGCTTGGCGAAGAAGACCACCTTGCCGACGTTGCGGGCGAGCTGCGCGGCATAGTCGGCCGCGAGGCCCGCCTTCGCCTGGCCGATACGCCGCATCATGCTGAAGACGTTGTCCTCGCTCTTCGCCGAGGACGTGTCGTCTCGCTGCCACGCCGCGACCTGGCGCACGAGGTCGTGGTCGATCCCCTCGACGACGACCCCGGACGTCCGCGTGGCAAGCGCACGCTCGTACCGCGACACCATCCGACGAGCGAGAGCCTGCTCGGCTGCCCGGATGGACCGGCCGGCTTCGCCGTCGAGCTCGACCGGGAGGTCGGCGATGCGGCGAGCTGGGATGTCAGCAGCCACATCGATCTTTCGGCGCCGGACGATACCCATGTCGATGACACACGCTCGCGCAGCGGCGTAGAAACCCGTGTCTGCGGGCGTGCGGCCGGTCTCCTCGAGCAACTCCATCAGCTCGGCTCGCGGCCTCTTCTCGTCGATCCATCCCAGGAACTGCCAGATCGCCCGGAAATCGTCGATGTCGTTGATCAACGGGGTCCCTGTGAGTGCCATCAGCAGTGGCCGCGCGGTGCGTGCCCGGATACGCTCGGACAGCTGCAGCACATGCTGGGAACGCTGCGACTTCTTGTTCTTGATGTAGTGCGCCTCGTCGACCACCATCCCGCGGAAGCCCAGGTCGCCGAGCCAGCCGATGTGGCGGTCGAGGACCTCGTAGTTCACGATGACGATGTCGGCGAAGCCGTCGATGCTGTCACCGTCGCCGTGGACGACGGTCGCGGGCCGCTTCGGTGTCCACAGCTGCGCCTCGCGTCCCCAGTTGGTCTTGACGACGTTGGGTACGACGACGAGCAGCGGATAGGCGCCAGCGGTCTGGGCGGCCAGCAGCGCCTCGGCCGTCTTGCCGAGACCCGGCTCGTCAGCAAGGAGGAACGTCCGGTGTCCCGCAGCGGCGGCGGCCACCACCTTGGCCTGGTGCGGCATCAGCTGCAGACCACCGGGAAGTCGAATGGTGGCCGGCTCGGGCAGGTCCATGCACGCCGAGGCCCCGGCAGGCGCGTACTCGAACGACTCGAGCAGCGGACTGAGCAGCTCCCAGCTGGCCAGCCTGCGAGGTCGGGCCTCGCGGGTCTCGGCGAAGGAGAAGTCGGGGGTCAGGAACGGGCTGGCGAGCTGCCGCGCGACGACGGACTGCGGGACGACCTGGCGCTCGGTCCCGGCCGCAGCGGGCACGGAGTCGGGCGTGTACTCCTCGACGGTCGGCTGGGCACCAGCGGCGATCTGCATCTCACGCTGCAGCGATCTGGACGCGCTCGAGATGACGGCGTCCTCGTCCAGCAATGCGAGGAGCGAGGGGTCACGGACGGCTGTTTTGGCGAGGATGGTGGCGACGCCGTCCAGCCGCTTCAGCTGTTCGGCTCGGTGTGCCTCGCTGCTGGCGCCGTCACCCTTGACACGGGCCCGCTCCTCACGCACCAGCAGAGCGACGACCTGGAACTTCGTGCGTGCGGAGGGCTTGAGCTGGCCCCGTTGAGCCTTTGCCTCGACCTCACGCACCGCCCTGGCGAGCACCGGGATGATGCCGTCGTTGTCGAGATCGTCGGCACCGCGCTGACGGCGCGGCGCAGTGCGGGTAGCACCGGGGGAACGGCGCTGGCCTCGTCGAGCCAAGAACTCCTCCTGTGATCGGCCGTCACGCTGCCGGTTGACGCGGCAGAACTGGCCCCTGGGTATCGGACCGGAGCCCGGTGACGAGACGTCGAGCGAGACGATGCACACTCCCGCGACGCGACTCGGCCCGGAACAGCCGACGAGCGCGCTGACGCGTTCAACGCCGACCACGTGGCCGACTGGCATATCGTCGGGCCACGTCGAGACCGCAGAGTTGACGTTGTCGTTCGCCTAGCGTCGCTACGACCGACCGTGTTCTGTCAATGGTAGCGCCAAGGAAGCCCCGGGGATGACAACGGGCTCATTCCGCCCACCCTCGGCCAGCCCACCTGGCTGTCGCCTCAGGGTCGGGGCACCTCTTAGTCCTTCGGGCAGGAAGCCCGATGACCCGAGGCGGATGACCTGGTGAGCCGGGTCAGCTGGAACGTGCCTTCTTCATGGGACACCGCAACGACGGTGATCCGGACGCACTCACCCGCCGGGAATCCTTTGGTCACGTCGGCGTGGGCCTCCAAGCAGGCGCCCCCGGCATCGTGTCGAGCCACGCAGAAGGGCGAGGTCTGGCTAACGACGCCAAGGCAGCTGACGTGCGGATCGTCGCCACATCCGGTCAGGACGAACACCAGCATTCCCGCAAACCGCGATGGCTCGCCGCTGCCCGGCCCGAGACCGTCGGCGCGGCTGCTCCCTTGCCGACACCTTCCGGCCCGACGATGAACCGCGCCACAGCACGATACCAACATGCCAACGAACACGATGTCAGGTCGGTGGGAGTCGTCGCGACCATGCCGGGCGCCAGCTTCGAGGACGGCCGTGCTGAGGTGCCGGGCAACGTCACGGGAGCCCTCGCATCGCCGACACCGGCGGCTGAGCTCGATCTTGTCCGGGCTGTCGGATCGAGGCATCCGCCGATCGTCGTATCTTCGTCATCACATCTAGCAGGGAGTACGAAGCCATGAAGTACATGATGTTCATTGTCGCCGATCCCGACGCAGCAGCCGAAGCCCAACCGATGGAGGAGGAACTGACCATAGAGGAGTGGCTTGACGACGTCGAAGGCCGCGGAAAGCGTCTCGACGGCGACCGCTTGCGCCCGGTCAGCGACGCCACGACAGTCCGTTTCAGCCGTGGGAAGCTGCTCGTCACCGACGGTCCGTTCACCGAGTCCAAGGAGTGGATCGCCGGCTTCGACATCCTCGAGTGCGACAACCTCGACGAAGCGATCGCGATCGCGGCCCGGCACCCGCAGGCGAACGGCGGCAAGCTCGAGATCCGTCCGTTCTGGACAGACGAGGATTGACCTCCCAGACGGCCGGTGCCACGGCCGAGGCAGTCGCCTCCGCCGTGGCGTCCGAGCGGACAGCCATGGTGGCGAGTCTGATCCGGCTCACTGGCGACTGGGACCTGGCCGAGGACTGCGTGCAGGACGCCGCCGAACGAGCGCTGGTGCGCTGGCCACGAGACGGGATGCCCCGATCCCCGGCGGCCTGGCTGACGACCGTCGCAAGGAATCGGGCGCTCGACGTGCTGCGGCGCCGACGGTCCGAGCGGGCGAAGCTCCAGGAGCGCGCGATCCTGGATGCGAAGGGTGCGGGTGAGGTCCACCGCCGACAGTCCGGAGCCGATGACAGGCTGCGGCTGGTCTTCACCTGCTGCCACCCGGCGCTGGCCCTCGAAGGACAGGTGGCCCTGACACTCAAGGTGGTGGCGGGCCTCAGCACCGCGGAGATCGCTCGTGCCTTTCTCGTGTCGGAGGCGACGATGTCCCAGCGACTCCTGCGCACGAAACGCAAGATCTCCAACGCCGGTATCCCGTACCGGGTGCCCCCGGACGACCTGCTGGCTCCGCGCACGAGCGGGGTGCTGGCTGTCCTCTACCTCATCTTCAACGCCGGGTACGGCCAACCCGACGGCGCCCTGGCCGTGGAGGCGCTGCGGCTCGCCAGGCTTGTGGTCGAGCTGATGCCACGCGAGGACGAGGCTCACGGTCTGCTGGCGCTGATCACTCTTCAGCTGTCGCGACGGTCCACCCGCTTCGACGATCACGGCGATCTGGTGCCGATGGAGGAACAGGACCGCAGTCGCTGGGACGCGACCCTCATCGAGTCCGGCCAGACGCAGCTGCGGCGGGCGGCGCTATCGGGCCTCCCTGCGGGCGCGTACCAGCTGCAGGCCCGGATCGCCGCCTTCCATGCCACGGCGCCTCGCGCGGAGGAGACGCCGTGGGAGGCCATCGTCGGCGGCCTGTACGACGCCTTGCTTCTGGCCCTGCCATCGCCCGTGGTCGGCCTGAACCGGGCGGTTGCGGTCGGCTTCCGCGACGGCTACGAGTCCGGGCTGGCGGCCCTGGCGGCCCTGGATGCCGCCGGCCTCGCCGGGTACTACCTGCTCCCGGCCGCTCGCGCCGACTTCCTTCGGCGACTCGGGCGCAATGACGAGGCCCGGCGGGCGTACCAGGCGGCGCTGCACCTGAGCAGGGCGGGTGAGCCCGAGTGGCGGCTGTTGCAGCGCCGCCTCACCGAGCTCTAGCCGCCGGTGCGGGTGTCAACCCAGCTGCACCCGAGAGGTCACAGCGTCCTGGATGATGTCAGCGGTAGGGTCGCAAGCCATCTCGTCCGGCGCTCGCATCCGCCAGGCGTCTGTGACCAGCTCACGCAAACGGTCCACGGATACCGCATCCAGGCGCACCATTACCAGGGGGACGCGGTCGTACCCGTGGGTCGTGAAGAACAGCTCAGGCTCGCCGAGCAGGAGAGCCTGCTTCTCGGCCTCATCGCCGACGAAGAGCACGGCGATATCCGTACGGATCACCCGCGGCTCGCCCGGTCGCCGCTCGGGATAGGACCACACGAAGCCGCGGTCGGCCACCCGGAAGTCGAAGCCGTCGCTGTCGATCTCCGCGACATGCGGCAGGGCGAGGGCGATTCGTCGGACCTCGTCGGCATCAGCCATGGACGCCCCTTCCGCCTCGTGCCACGCAGCAAAACCCGGAAGTCGGCTACAGTTTATCGGGTAAAAGGAATTATTGAGACATATTTCGAAGGGGATGGAGATATGTCGCTCCTCGGGAACCGAATCTGGCTGCTCTGGGTGTCGCGAGGGTCATGAGCTCTGGTCTCTGGCAGGACTTGGGTGTCCTCGGCAACGCCACCATCAGTGTGGCGTACTTCGGGATCGCCGCCTTGATCCTCGTCCCGCTGCTGCGGACTCACCACGTCCGCGCCAACAAGCTCGCGACGGCGACGTTCGCGATCTTCTTCAGCTGCGGAGTCGGCCACGGCATGCATGCCCTGCTGTCCGGCGACAGCTCTCTGGGCATGAATGTCTGGTGGGCGTCCGGGTGGGCCGTCGTCACGGCCTGCATCGCGGTCTACTATCTGACGTTGCGCCGGCTCTACGGCGGGATCTTGGTGTCGGCGCCACTCTTCGACGACTTCGCCGAGAAGGAGCACGTGGCCCGGCTCGAGGCCCTCAGGGATGCCAACGAGCTGAGAGCGCTGGCAGAGTCCGAGCGCGACGCGAACGCCGCGATGTTGCAGGCCGTCACCGCCAACAACCACTGCCTGATCTACGTCAAGGACCTGGACGGCCGCTACCTGATGGTCAACCCGGCCTTCGAGCGCGCCTTCGGCCTGCGGCCGAGCGACATCGTCGGACAGTCCAATGACGCATTGGCTGGGGAGCTCGCTCCGACGATCCAGTCGTTCGACCTCCGAGCCCAGCACGAGTCGTTCCGCGTCGAGGCGTGGATCGACATGGCCGACGGTCGGCACTGGTTCGACGTCTTCAGGTTCCCGCTCCGCGACGCGACAGGCGCGGTGTATGCGACAGGGGGGGTCTCGCTGGATGTGACCGAGCAGAAGCGGACCAACCAGCAGCTCATCGAGGCACGCGACACGGCGCTGGCCGCGACGGCGGAGAAGTCGACCTTCCTCTCCACCATGAGCCACGAGATCCGGACGCCCATGAACGCCGTCATCGGGATGACCGACCTGCTGCTCGACACCCCTCTCAACCGGCAGCAGCACGAGTTCGTCCAGACGGTCCGATCCAGCGGGGACGCCCTGCTCGGCGTCATCAACGACATCTTGGACTACTCGAAGTTCGAAGCCGGCGAGCTCCAGCTGGAGGTGCTCCCTTCGACCTGCGCGATGTGGTCGAGGGATGTCTGGACGTCGTGGCCGTCGCCGCCGCCGCCAAGGGCCTCGACCTCGTCTGCTACGTGGACGACACCTGCCCCGAGCGTGTTGCCGGCGACGCCCTCCGGCTACGACAGATCCTCGCCAACCTGCTGTCCAATGCCGTCAAGTTCACCGAGTACGGGGAGGTGCTCGTCACCGTCACGACCGCTGCAGCCGAGGACGGACGGCTACAGGTGAAGGTGAGCGTGATCGACACCGGTATCGGGATCTCCCCAGGCGGGGTGGAACGGCTCTTCAAGTCGTTCAGCCAGGTCGATGCTTCCACCACCCGGGTGTACGGGGGCACCGGTCTGGGGCTCGCCATCAGTCAGCGGCTGGCCGAAGCCATGGGCGGGCGGATCGAGGTCGTCAGCTCCCCCACCCGAGGCTCCACCTTCACCCTGCTGGCGATCCTCGATCCCACCCCCGACGCTCCCCGCGTGGGCGAGAGAACCCGTCAGGCCACGGCCACGCTGACCGGCAGGTCCGTGCTGATCGTCGACGACAACGCCACCAGCCTGCGCATCCTCGACCTCCAGCTGACCGGGCTCGGTATGATCTGCACGACCGCGCGCAGACCCCAGGACGCCCTCGCCCTGGTCACCGGCGGGCTGACGTACGACGTCGCCCTCCTGGACATGCGGATGCCTGGAATCAACGGGGTCGAGCTCGGGGACGCCCTGCGCCAGGCTCAAGGCGCCACCGACGCGCCGCTGGTGATGCTCACCATGATGGGATGGCGACCGGACGGGCTCGAGTCGTCGTTCGCGGCGTTCCTCACCAAGCCGGTCAAGAGCGTGGTGCTTCGCGATACTCTCGCGGCGGTTCTGTCCGGTATGCCGCTCGGGCCCGAGCTGAGCTTCGCCAGCACTGTCTTGCCGTTGCCGGCCGGCCAGCAGCCGCTGGCCATCCTCCTGGCCGAGGACAACGTGGTGAACCAGCGCGTCGGGGAGCTGATGCTGAACAAGCTCGGCCATCAGGTCGAGATCGTCGGCAACGGCCTTGAAGCAGTCGATGCCGTCAGAACCAGGGAGTTCGACGTCGTCCTGATGGATATGCAGATGCCGGTGATGGACGGCCTCGACGCGACCCGACTCATCCGGGCCGAGCTGGCCCCCGGGCAGCAGCCGTTCATCGTCGCCATGACGGCGAACGCCATGGCCGATGACCAGGAGACGTGCCTCGCCGCCGGGATGGACGCCTACCTCAGCAAACCGGTCCGCGCCCACGAGCTGCAGGCCATGCTGGCCAAGGTCGGCGCATTCATCAGTCATCGCTCAGAACGGAGCGAACCCGGCAGCAACGAAGCCGCCGCGCTGCACATCCCGCCGCCTCCCCCACCAGACCCCACCGGACAAGCGGTCGACGAAGACGTGCTGGCGGCCTTGATGACGGACCTGGGGGACGAGAACGGAGAGATCCGCAGCGAGGCGATCACTGTCTATCTCACCGAGAGCGCCGACCAGGTGACCAGACTGGTGACGGCTGCCGCCGACGCAGATCGGGCCACCGTCGCGACGATCGCTCACTCCTTGCGCTCGACGAGCAAACTGCTGGGCGCCGCCAACCTGGCCGCCGTGCTATGGGAGCAGGAGAAGCTCGCGAAGGGTGACGCCGGAGACCTGACACCGCTGGCCATGGACGTGAGCGTCGAGTACGACCGGGTAGCGTCGTCGCTTGCCCTGCTGGTCGCCGGCTAGACCGGGTGCGAATGGTGGGGCGGTGGACGGTCCGGCGGTGGACGGCCGGGCGGCGGCGGAATGGTGGCGATCTCCGGGGTTGACCCGGGCCAGACGAGCAGGACCGGGCAGGGCGCGTGGTCGATCACGAACCGGCTGGCGTGACCCAGGCTCCTCGGTCCCAGTCGGCTCCGGTCGCCGTCGCGTGCGACGACCAGCAGGTCGGCGCCTTCTGAGGCAGCGACCACGATCCGT
>JBBSET010000027.1:0-49052 GCA_038239485.1 Propionibacteriales bacterium | reverse complement strand
CGGAAGCGGACTCGGGATGTTGTTGTAAACGGTCATCCTGGTCAGCGCGAGCGCGGCCGGGGCGGCGAGAAGCATGAGTCCGACGACTCCTGCCGCGATAACAGGTGCTCTGAAACGGCGCACAATAATACCTCTTCGTACTGGATTAAAACGGAATGTATACTCAGACTCTACTTATTGCCACGTCGCTAGCCTCGCTCGGGACGGCCTCGATCGGTAGGGCCGAAAGACCCATGTCGTTTCCTATTTTCTCGTATGAACAAGTGATTTTTCGACATTGATATAAAACCATCGAAGACAAATCTCGCTCTGATTTATCGCAGTCCCAAACCCTGACGGCGGGCCAACCATTGTCCTGTAAGCGAGGACAGATGATCTGCCCTTCTGCGGTCGTACGGGACCGATGTTTGCAGTCCGCCATCTGGGATCCGCCGGTGCGTTGAGACGTTGGAAGCCGCTTCAGAGCTAGCAGTCGGAGCCGTTCGCGACTGAGCCAAGTTGGGGCTTGTGTTGCGTGCTTCTCGCTGCCGCTCTTGGCTGTTCCTTTGCTCGAGTCGATCGCCCCGACAAACGGGACTCACTCCCCCATCGGTATAGGCAGGCAAGCGCGTACCCGCTGCGCCCTCGCTCGAGTCAGCGTTACAGACAACCGGCACGATGGTCATCGGCCCCGGCTTTAGCGGTCCTACGCGCCGAACTCCGTGGAGGCCCGCTAACTCGCGATAGGCAGCGACCGCACGCCGCGACTAGTCGTCCACTGGTGTGGGTCACCGGCCACCTTCGGCCACTGCTCCCGGTTCGGGAACGCATCAAGGTCGAACGACCTCAGTTCTCTTCACAGGTCCCCCAGGTTCAGCCTGCAGGCCAGTCGGCCGCTCTCGCGCTCGCCTGAGCCTTCGTGTATCGCGGGAGCGTGTCCGGCGCGTCCGCCGCCCATCAGACCGCTCTCTGAGCCCCCCGCAGCGGGCCAGCGGTGTGCGGCTCTGTGGCGGAGCTTGTGCGAGTGGAAGCCCTGGATGCCAGCCCTTCTGGAGTCCGAACGGAGCGACGCGGCCCCTGCCGCCCTTGCCTCGTCGCACGACGGCGGTTCGTCCTTCAGGTCGACGTCAGCGGTCCGCAACGCCGCGACCTCTCCGGCTCTGATCCCCGTCTCGACCATGAGCCTGAGCAGGGCTTCGTGTCGGCGGTCGTGTGTGTCGGCTCCGACGCAGGCCTTGAGCATGGCTTTGATCTGGTCGTCAGTGAGCGGCTCGATGACTTTGCTCTCCAGCTTGGGCGACTTGACTCCGAGCAGGAGATCCGTGGGGATCTCGGACTCGTCGACGAGCCAGGCGGAGAAGCGGCGGACCGCGAGCTGCCGGGCTCGTGCCGTCGCAGACTGGGCGTGGTCGAGCACGTAATCAGTGAACCGGGCGAGCTGTGGCCGGCGTGACGGGTAGTTCGATGCTCTCGCACCGTCGAAGTATTGCTGGACGCCGGTGGTGTAGCTCTTGATTGTCTGAGGCGACTTCCGCTCGGCGCGGAGCGCCAGCTCCCACGACGGCAGAAGGGCGGCGATGTCGGGAGTCGTCATGTCCGACCTTGAGTGTGGCCTCCGACGGAGATGCTCCAAAGGCAACACTTACCCAGCTCGGGATGCCATTCAGGGGCGCAACGGAGTTGACGCCGGTGATACCGTCGCGGGCGAACACCAGCACTGACCTGCAGGTTTCACCCAGTGCAGAACAGCTTCAGTCGAGGTAGTCGCGCAAGACTTGCGAACGCGAGGGGTGGCGAAGCTTCGACATCGTCTTGGACTCGATCTGACGGATCCGCTCACGTGTCACGCCGTACACCTTGCCGATTTCGTCAAGTGTCTTCGGCTGGCCGTCGGTGAGACCGAAGCGCATCGAGACGACGCCTGCTTCACGTTCGGACAGGGTGTCGAGGACGGCATGCAGCTGCTCCTGCAGCAAGGTGAACGAGACGGCGTCGGCCGGCACGATCGCCTCGGAGTCCTCGATCAGGTCGCCGAACTCCGAGTCGCCGTCCTCTCCGAGGGGTGTGTGCAGCGAGATGGGTTCACGCCCGTACTTCTGCACCTCGACTACCTTCTCGGGCGTCATATCGAGCTCTTTGGCGAGCTCCTCGGGCGTCGGCTCGCGACCGAGGTCCTGAAGCATCTGCCGCTGCACGCGGGCCAGCTTGTTGATCACCTCGACCATGTGCACGGGGATGCGGATCGTCCGGGCCTGGTCGGCCATGGCACGCGTGATCGCCTGGCGGATCCACCATGTCGCATAGGTCGAGAACTTGTAGCCCTTCGTGTAGTCGAACTTCTCAACCGCACGGATGAGACCAAGGTTGCCCTCCTGGATCAGGTCCAGGAACAACATCCCGCGGCCGGTGTAGCGCTTGGCAAGTGATACGACCAGGCGGAGGTTGGCCTCGAGCAGGTGGTTCTTGGCTCGGTGGCCGTCCTCGGCGATCCACTCGAGCTCGTCGAGCAGCTTGGCCGAGACCTTGGTCTCACGAGCGAGCTTCTCCTCGGAGAACAGGCCGGCCTCGATGCGCTTGGCCAGATCGACCTCCTGCTCGGCGTTGAGCAGCGGGACCTTGCCGATCTGCTTCAAGTAGTCCTTGACGGGGTCGGCGGTGGCGCCGGCGACGGTCACCGTCTGCTCGGGCTCGTCGGCCTCGTCGGCTTCGGAGAGCGTGAAACCCTCCTTCTCGTCCTCCTTGAGCGTCGGGTCGGTGGCCAGATCCTTTTCGAAGACGGTGTCGTCGACGTCTTCGAGGCGCTTCTTGCGCTCTGCCTCCGTCAGGTTCGCCAGGTCGGCCGGGTCGGCGGCGACCGCGGGGGTCGTCGTTGCGGGGGCGGTGGCGGGGGGGACGGCTCGTACGGCCCGCCTCTTGGCCGCCGGCTTTCTGACCGGTTTGGCCGCGCCTGCCGATGCACTGTTCGCGACCGGGGCCGCAACCCCGTTCGATGCCACTGTCGCGCTCGACGCCGTGGAGGCGGAGACGGTAGTGCGCTTCGCTGCCGACGTTGCCGCCAACACTGCCGGGGCGGCCATCGTGGGCTGCGAGTTCGAGGATTCTGACTCTTGGGGGGACGTGCTCGACAAAGCGAACAACCTCTCGTCGACTGGTCAGGGGCACGGCAAAGCCCGTTCACGTCAAATGCCGCGTCCCCATTGTGACACGTTCCGGCGAGCACTCAATGTCAGCGAGCGTGGAAGCACGGTGTCGTCTGGAAGACTTGCTCTGTGCCTACCAGTCACTTGTCACCTTCGGACCGCACCACCATCCGGCGTCACAACGACCGGGCCCGCCTGGACCGGGCGGAGCTCCTTGACCTTCTCGGCTCGGTTCTCATCTGTCATGTGGGAATGGTCCGAGACGGGCACCCGCTCGTCATCCCCACGATCTTCGCCGTCGATCCCGACGGCCCGGATCTGGACGGCACGCTCTACCTGCATGGTTCGGTAGCCGCCCGCTCACTCCTTGACGCGCCCGACCAGGAGCTGTGCGTCACCTGGACACAGGTCGACGCGCTCGTGCTGGCCCGATCCGGGTTCCACCACTCGATGAACTACCGCTCGGCGGTACTCATCGGCGTCGGCCGGCTGGTCGACGATCCCGAGGAGCGACGTCGGGCCCTCGACCTGGTCGTCGACCACGTCGTCCCCGGCCGCTCAGCCACCCTTCGCGGACACCATCGCAAGGAGCTGGCGGCGACTGCGGTGGTCGCGTTGTCACTGCACGAGGCATCGGTCAAACAGCGCACAGGCTTCTCGAATGACGACAAGGCCGACATCGACGCAGGCGTCTGGTCGGGCGTTCTCCCGCTGCGGCTGGCCGCCGACGAGATCGTCACGTCAGCAGACGCAGCCGATGTGCCGGTGCCTCCCGATGTGGTCAGACGGGCTCAGGCGTTCGGCTGAGCGGCGGAACGCTGCTGTTGCTTCTGCGCCTTCTTGAAGGCACGGACCTTGTCGAGCGACTCGGCATCTCGCACGTCCGCGACGGACCGGTAGGCGCCCTCCTCGGCGTAGGCACCGGCGGCCGGCACCCATCCGGCCGGGCGTACGTCGAGCTGCTTTCCGAGCAGCGCGACGAAGATCTGCGCCTTCTGACGTCCGAACCCGGGCAGCGACTGGAGCCGGCGCAACAGCTCGTCACCGGAGTCCGCTGTCCGCCAGAGCGAGGCGGTGTCGCCGTCGTAGGCCTGGACGATCGTTCGGGCCAGCGACTGCAGCCGCGACGCCATCGCTCCGGGAAACCGATGGACGGCGGGCGTCCGTGCGCAGATCTCCGCGAACTCGTCAGGCGAGGCGTCGGCGATGGCCGCCGGGTCCAAGGTGCCGAAACGGTCGAGGATGGTGGCTGGGCCCGAGAAGGCACGCTCCATCGGAACCTGCTGATCCAGCATCATGCCGGCCAGCAACGCGAACGGGTTGGTGGACAGCACCTCGTCCGCGGCCTCGTCCTGTGCGATGTGCAGTGTCACTCGTCAGCCTTGACCGCCAACACCGGACAGGGGGCGTCGAGCAAGATGCGCTGAGCGTTGCTGCCCAAGATGAGCTTCCCCACCGGCGACCTCTTGCGCAGCCCGATGATGATGAGCTCAGCCGACACTTCGCTCGCCACCTTGATCAGGTCCTCGGCGGGATCCAGACCGCGCACGAGCTGGCGGATCTCGTGCTCGACACCGGCATCGACCAGCTGCTTGCGGACGTCGTCGAGCTGTGACTCCATCTCTGCACCCTCGTCGGGCTCGAACTCGCGCCCGCCACGGTGGGAGTTGACGACCAGCAGGCTCGAGCCGCGCATCTTCGCCTCGTCGGTGCTAAGCCGCAATGCGGCATGTCCCTCAGGCTTCGGCACATATCCGACAACGATGACGCCCATGCTGGCTCCTCCTCGACTGCTGGTGAAGGGTCGAACGCTACCTGAGTCACTGGCCAACGGGCCACTCGTGCACGGGCAGGTTCTCGTGCATGTGGCGGGAGTAGAGCGCAACGACCTCGCGCAGCGCGTCAAAGCGGTCCATCGCCCCGCCGTCGAACAGCCGGTGGAAGGTCTCGGTCTGCCACGTCGACCCGTTTCGACCGGTGAGACAGCGTTGCTCGACGATCTTCATCAGGCGGTCGCGGTCCGCTGGCTCCATCCCCCAGCGGTCCAAACCGTCGTAGGCCCTGGGCAGCAGCCGGCGCAGCACCAGCTCGGCCGCCGACACCGTGCCGATGCCCGGCCAGTACACCTGCGCCTGGATCCCGTCACGAGCTCCGGCGTGGAAGTTCTCCTCGGCGGCGCTGAACGACATCTGGGACCAGATCGGCCGCTCGTCCTCGGCCATCGAGCGGACCAGACCGAAGTAGAAGGCGGCGTTGGCCATCATGTCGACGACTGTCGGACCGGCCGGCAACACCCGGTTCTCCACCCGCAGATGCGGGACGCCGCGCACCACGTCGTAGACCGGGCGGTTCCAGCGGTAGATCGTCCCGTTGTGCAGCCGTAGCTCACCCAGGTGCGGCGTATCGCCGCCATCGAGGACGGCGACCGGGTCCTCGTCCTCCGTGATGGGCAGGAGGGCGGGGAAATACCTCACATTCTCCTCGAACAGATCGAAGATCGAGGTGATCCAGCGCTCGCCGAACCAGACGCGTGGCCTCACGCCCTGGGCCTTCAGCTCCTCACTACGCGTGTCGGTGGCCTGCTCGAACAGCGCGATCCGCGTTTCTGCCCAGAGCTCCTTGCCGAGCAGGAAAGGAGAGTTGGCTCCCACCGCCAGCTGGATGCCGGCGACGGCCTGCGAGGCGTTCCAGTAGTGCGAGAAGTCCTCGGGGCTCACCTGCAGATGGAGCTGCATCGACGTGCACGCCGCCTCCGGCACGATGCTGTCGACGGTGACCCTCAGCCTTTCCTGGCCGTGGATGGCGATGTCGAGATCCTCGCCCCGCGCCGCGAAGATCTGATCGTTGAGCAGCCGGTACCTGGGATTGGCGGAGATCGTCTCGGCGTGCATGTGCTCCGAGCGCAGAGTGGGCAAGATCCCCACCATGACCATGTGCGCCCCTACCTCGCTGGCCTTCGCCTCCGCCGCATTGAGGCTCTTCCTGACGTCGGTCTCGAAGGTGGTGATCCCGGCACCCGAGAGGCGCCGGGGAGGAACGTTGATCTCCAGGTTGAACTGGCCCAGCTCGGTCACGAAGTCGGGGTCGGCGATCGCCTCGAGCGCCTCGGCGTTCTTCATAGCCGGGTCGAAGGCGTCGTCGACGAGGTTGAGCTCCACCTCCAGACCGGTCATCGGCCGCTCGGCGTCGAAGCGCGCCTCGCGGAGCATCCGCGCGAAGACGTCCAGACACTGGCGCACCTTCTCGCGATACCGGGTCCGGTCCTCTCGGGTGAACTCTCGGCGCTCGACGTCTTGCCCCATCGCGAGGCACCTCCTTTGATCCAGGCGACCGACCGAACGGCCCGGCGACTCCATGCGCGCCGGAACGAGATGCGCCGGAACGAGACAAGACTGCCGTGAGACGCCGGTAGACGCCAGCCTCGACGCCGGCCGGCCGGGGGCGACGACCCTAGGCCCTCATCACGAAGGGTCGCGCAGGAAAGGGAAGTCGCTCCACATCTCGGGATCGAGGGTGGCCTCGAGGATGTCCACCAGCAGACCACACATCGAGTAGCCGGGCCGGACCTGCTGGACCCGCTCGGCTGCGTGTCGGGCGTCGACGCCGCGTCCGTCGAGCCAGGCCGCAAAGCCGGCCAGGCTTCCTGCCGGCGCCATCAGCTCGTCGGGTGCCGCCGTCATCACCCGACGCCAGACCAGGAAGTGGCGGTGCGCGTCGGCCCGGCTCATCAGGCTCCACGCGGCATCTCGCAGCGCCAGCCACTGCAGTGCGAGCAGGAGCTCGGCGATGTCGGACACCGGCATGGAATCGGGGTCGGGCAGGTTGCGCTCGATGATCCGGTCGAGGCCGGAGATGTCCAGATGAGCCGTCCCACGAACCTTTCGCAACCGCTCACACTCGGCTGCTACGACGCGGACGTCGGCTTGCAGCGGCTCGAACTGCTGCCGCAGGCTGTCCCGATCCGGCACCCGGTGCATACCGGCCAGGACGGCCTCGGCAGCCACCCAGGAGGAGTCCGAGTCGTAGGCGGACCCATCCGGGCTGCAGCACGCCGGGTCCGAGCACAGGTACGACCACCACCGGTGCCCGTCGGCTCTCAATGCCTCGACGACCCGGACCCGCCTCTCCCTCAGCTCCCGCAGGAACGGGTGCACCACGGCATCGGCCCGCAGTACGTCACCGCAGAAGGCCACGATCAGAACGGCCCCGAAGCCGTGCCCCCCGACCACCTCCGCAAGATATCGGGCCTGCGCCTCCGCGTCGTCGGCGCTGGCGGCCAGGTCGAGCCGGAAGCAGGGGCCGAACCGCTGCCGGACCCCTTGCAACGAGACGACGACCACGCTGTCTGCGGGCATGAAGCCGACGACGTAAGGGATCATGGCGACCACGTCCGACGGCTGCCGGAGCTTGGTCAGCACGGAGGTGTGCCGCTCGTCGGGTGCACGTCTGGCGTCTCGGTCTCGTCTGGGCATGCAGGGAGCCTGCTCGGCGACGGGGCCGCGCGACACCCTGAGGCCGGTGCCTGTGGACGAAGGGGTCGGCCATGATGGGGCGGTGAGAAGCCAGGCATCGATCCTGCACCTCGACCTGGACGCGTTCTACGCCGCCGTCGAGCAACGGGACAAGCCGTCGCTGCGCGGGAAACCCGTCGTTGTCGGCGGGGTGGGCCTGCGCGGGGTCGTCGCCACGGCGTCGTACGAGGCGCGCCGGTACGGGGTGCGGTCGGCGATGTCGATGTCGGAGGCCCGGTCGCGCTGCCCGCAGGCCGCCTTCCTTTCTGGACGATTCGACGCATACCGTCTCACGAGCAACGCCGTAATGGCCGAGCTGCGTGCGCTCAGTCCTCTGGTCGAGCCGCTCTCGCTCGACGAGGCCTTCCTCGACCTGGCGGCGGCGCCTACCGCACCCGACCTGTCCGTCGACGGCCTTGTGGAGATCGCCGCCGACATCAAGCGGGCTGTGTACGACGCGACGGGTGGGGTGACCGCGTCCGTGGGGATCGCCACCTCGAAGCTGGTCGCCAAGATCGCGAGTGAGCTCGACAAGCCGGACGGTGCTGTGATCGTCGGACCCGGGGAGGAGCGCGGCCTGCTCCGCCCCCTGAAGGTGAGCGTGATCCCCGGCGTCGGGCCGGTGACGACCGAGCGGCTGCGGCGCATCGGGGTCCATACCGTCGGCGAGCTCGAGTGCGTCAGCGCCGACGAGCTGGTCCGGGTGCTCGGCCAGGCACACGGCACCAGCCTGTTCTTTCTCGCCCGGGCCGACGACGACCGGGCGGTGGTCTCGGACCGGGAGACGAAGTCGGTGTCGGTCGAGGACACGTTCGAGGCCGACATCGTCGACCAGGTCCTGCTGGCCAACATCGTCGACCGGCACGTACGCACCGTCTGCGCCAGGCTGCGGACAGCACGGCTCTCCGGCCGGACTGTCACCGTCAAGGTGCGGATGCACGACTTCGCGACCCATACCCGGTCGGCCACTCTTCCCGGTGCCACCGACCGGGCAGCGTCCGTCGGCAGGCTCGCCCACGCGCTCCTCGCCGAGCTGGACACGACCGCCGGTGTCCGGCTGGTCGGGGTGGGGGTCACGGGCCTGGCCGACTGGGTCCAGGACGACCTTTTCGACGAGCACAGCGACGACCTCGACGCCAACGAGGCGCAGACCAGCACGTCGACCGACGAGTACCGGCCACGGCACGGCCAGGGCTGGGCGCCGGGCATGGACGTCGAGCACGCCGGCCTTGGTCCGGGTTGGGTCTGGGGCTCCGGACTCGGACGCGTGACGGTGCGGTTCGAGACCGCCGATACCGGTCCTGGCCCGGTCAGAACGTTCGCGTCCGACGACCCCGACCTCCGGCGCCGCGTCCTCACAGACCCTGGGGCCGTCGTCGTCGTATCCGGCACAGCCGAGACGCGCCCGGGCGCGACCGGCCCTCCGACGCCTCACGCCGTCCAGGGGGGTGCTGCGACGAACGACACGGCGTCGCCCGGCTCGAGCTGTGCACGGTGACAGCCGGACACGCATCGGGCTCGGGGGTGGGAGGTAGGGTCCTCGAATGACCGCGCTGAGCCCGTCCGACGTCGCCGCCGCAGCCTCCTCTGCGCCTGCCCCACCAGTCGCTGCCAAGCGGCCGACCACGCGCAAGCACCACGGCGACGTCGTGGTCGACGACTACGAATGGCTGCGCGACAAGGCCAGCTCCGACACGGTGGCCTACCTCGAGGCGGAGAACGCCTACACCGCCGCTCAGACGGCCCACCTCGCAGATCTGCGGGAGGCCCTCTTCACCGAGATCAAGGACCGCACGCAGGAGACGGACCTGTCGGTGCCCAGCCGAAGCGGTGACTTCTGGTACTACCAGCGCACCGCTGAGGGCAGCCAGTACCCCGTCATGTGCCGCGCGGCCGCGAAGCCCGACGACTGGACACCGCCCGCGCTCACCCCGGGTACCGCCGTCGACGGCGAGGCGGTGCTGGTCGACTGCAACGCCCTTGCCGACGGCGGCGACATCTTCTCCCTCGGCGCCTTCGCCGTCACCCTGGACGGCCGCCTCCTGGCTTACTCGACCGACCTGGTGGGCGACGAGCGGTACACGGTCTACCTCAAGGATCTCAGCACGGGTCGACTCCTCGACGACCGGATCGAGAACACCGTGGCCGGGGCCACCTGGTCAGGCGACGGCAGCCAGGTCTTCTACAGCACCGTCGACGACGCCTGGCGGCCCGACAAGGTCTGGCGCCACAGGGTCGGCACCGACGCTTCCAGCGACACGCTCGTCCACCACGAGGTCGACGACCGCTTCTGGACCGGCATCGGACGCTCCACCTCGGACCGGTTCCTGCTGCTCGAGTCGCACTCCAAGATCACCAGCGAGGTCCGGATCCTCGAGGCGACCGACCCCACCGGCGACTTTCGGGTGCTCGTGCCGCGGGAGACCGGCGTGGAGTACCACGTCGAGCACGCCGTGATCGGCGGCGCCGACAGGCTTCTTGTGCTGCACAACCGGGATGCGGTGAACTTCGCGCTCGGGGTCGGGCCGGTCTCGCTCACCGGCATCGACCAGCTGGATACCCTGGTGCCACCTCGCGACGATGTCCGGCTGGGAGACATCGACGTGTCCGCGACCACCCTGGTGGTCAACCTCCGTGAGGACGGCCTGCCGCAGGTCCAGGTCTTCCTGCTCACCGAGGGCGGCATCCGGGCAGCGTCCGCCATCGACTTCGGCGAGGAGCTCTTCTCCGCGTCCGCCGCCGGCTTCTCCGACTGGCGCCAGCCGTACGTCCGGCTCAGCTACTCGTCCTGGGTGACGCCGCGGACGGTCTACGAGTACGATCCGGCGACCGAGGAGCTCCACCTTCGCAAGCGACAGCCCGTGCTGGGCGGCTACGACCCGGCCGACTACGTTCAGACACGCGAGTGGGTGACCGCCCGCGACGGCGCTCGGGTGCCACTGTCGCTCATCCGGCATACAAGCGTGGAGCCGAACAGCGGCTCACCGTTGCTGCTGTACGGCTACGGATCGTACGAGATCAGCATGGACCCCGCCATGAGCATCGCCAGGCTCTCTCTGCTCGACCGCGGCATGGTCTATGCCGTCGCGCACATCCGCGGAGGTGGCGAGCTGGGCCGACGTTGGTACGAGGAGGGCAAGCTGCTTGCGAAGAAGAACACCTTCTTCGACTACGTCGACTGCGCGCAGCACCTCGTCGACACGGGCTGGACGGACCCGGAGCACCTCGTGGGTCTCGGGGGCAGTGCCGGTGGGCTGCTGATGGGCGCGGCCGCCAACCTCGCGCCGGATCTGTTCGGCTCGATCGTCGCGCAGGTACCGTTCGTGGACGCGTTGACGACCATCCTCGACCCCTCGCTGCCGCTGACCGTGATCGAGTGGGACGAGTGGGGGGACCCGCTGCACGACGCCGAGGTATATGCCTACATGAAGTCCTACACGCCCTATGAAAACCTCGCGGCGCGACCCTACCCTGCGATCTATGCCCTCACTTCGATCAACGACACTCGCGTCTACTACGTCGAACCCGCAAAGTGGGTGGCTCGGCTGCGCGCCACAGTCACCGGCGACAGCCAGCTCCTGCTGAAGTGCGAGATGTCCGCCGGCCATGGGGGTGCGAGCGGGCGCTACGACGCCTGGCGGGAGACCGCCGACTACTACGCCTGGATCCTCGACCGGACGGGAGCCGCTCGGCGGCCCGTGGCGCCGTCGTAAGAACCTGCTGAGATCGGCAACTGCCTGGACCGACCAGCGCGTTTACTCAGTACTCCGTTCGACGCGGAGCGCAAAAGTTGCCGAGTTGAGGAATCTGTGGCACTCGGTGAGCGTTGCTCAGTATACGTCGCTCTCTGAAGCGCCCAGGAAAGGAGCATCCCGTGACCACACGACGCACCAACAGCGAGTCACGAGCCGGCTCGATCGGGGGGCGCGACAGCGTCGGCATGTACCTCGACGAAATTGCGCGGACCCCGCTCCTCGACGCTGCCACCGAGGTCGAGCTCTCCAAGGCCATCGAGGCCGGCCTGTTCGCCGAGCATCTGCTGGCGACCGGGCAGGTCGGCCGCGCCAAGGGTGGAGCGCCGAAGCGCGCGACCCGCCAGGAGCTCGAGTGGCTGGTCGAGGACGGTCAGCGCGCCCTGCAGCGCTTCGTCAAGGCGAACCTACGCCTGGTGGTGTCCATCGCCCGCAAGTACGGCCGTTCCGCGATGCCGATGCTGGACCTCGTCCAGGAAGGCAACACCGGCCTGATCCGGGCGGTCGAGAAGTTCGACTACGCCAAGGGCTACAAGTTCTCCACCTACGCCACCTGGTGGGTGCGCCAAGCGATCACCCGAGGCATCGCCCAGCAGGCCAGGGTGGTCCGCCTTCCTGTCCATGTCGTCGAGGAGCTCAACCAGATCGGCTCCGCTCGCCGCACGCTGGAGCGCCAGCTCGGACGCGACCCGGAGCCCGCCGAGATCGCGGTGGAGCTGGATATGACGATGGAGCGGGTCCTCGACCTGATCAACTGGGGTCGCGACCACGTGAGCCTCGACACCCCGGTCGACGACGACGGCGACACCTCGCTCGGTGACCTCGTTGCCCGCGAGACCACTCCCGGACCGGACTCGGCCTTCCTCGATGTCGAGTCGCGAAGGCGCCTCGACGACCTGGTCGAGCTGCTCGACCCACGCTCTGCCGACGTGATCCGTTCGCGGTACGGCCTGGTCGACGGCAGGCAGGAGAAGCTGGCTGACATCGGAGCCCGTCACGGCGTGTCGGCCGAGCGGGTCCGCCAGCTCGAGCGCGAGGCTCTCGCCCAGCTGCGCAAGCTCGCCGACCCCGACCTGGCCGCCTGAGCCAACCGCGCAGCTCAGCGCTGAGCGAACCGGACGAGCTAGCGGCCGGGGGAAGCGCTGGTGAGCCGTTGCCAGAGCGCGTCGACTGCACTCGTGAGGTCGTCGAGCGAGCCGTCGTTGAGCAGCACGTGGTCGGCGACGGCGCGCCGCTGCTCCCTGGTGGCCTGGGCGTCGATACGACTCCGCGCCTGCTCGGGTGACATCGCCCGCTGGGAGGCCAACCGTCGGATCTGGATCTCGACAGGTGCGTCGACCACGATCACGGTGTCGAAGCTCGACGCCTGACCGGTCTCCACCAGCAGGGGGATGTCGTGGACGACGACGGCATCGGCAGCCGCAGCCGCCTCGATCTCGCCGGCCCGGGCTCTGACCAAGGGGTGGATGATCGCCTCCAGCCGCGCGCGGGCCAACGGGTCGTCGAAGACCAACCGGCCCAGGGCCGGGCGGTCCAGCTCTCCAGCCGGCGTCAGAATGTCGGGCCCGAACTCGTCGACGATGGCCCCGAGCCCAGGAGTACCCCGGCCGACCACCTCCCGCGCCAGCGCGTCGGCGTCGATCACCACCGCGCCGCGGTCGACCAGCATCGCGCTGACGGCAGACTTGCCGGCCGCGATTCCGCCTGTGAGCGCCATCCGCCGCATCCGCTCCCCCTTGTCCACCATCCAGTCAACCCTTCCACATGGATGGCGCGAACGGCGCGCGTCGGGCTCCGAGCGCTGGCACACCGGCGGACACGGCCTCGGTTCAGGGCTGGTCTCGAGTCAGGTGCAGCAGCCAGTCCGTGCCGGTCCGGATCAGCGCGTACCTCGTAGGGCCGGACCGGCCGTGCAGGGTGAAGACCATTCGCCGCTCGTTGCGGTCACGCTCCTGCCACCAGCCGCTGTCGGCGATGGACTTGTCGGCGTCGGTATAGCCTGCGTGCTCGAGATCGTGGTCGCCCACCTGGATCGCGAGCCGGTTCTCACGTGTACTGACCGGCAGCCCGCGAGGGACAGCCCACGAGCGCAGCACCCCGTCCTCCTCCAGCCGCAGGTCGAAGTGGTGCTGTGGGCGCTGGTGCTCGTGCAGGACGAAGATGGGACGGTCCTCGGTCATGGCGGGCTCGTCCTGTCAGGCCTTGAAGCTGCGCCGGTAGCGCTGCGGGCTGGTGCCCCGCAGACGGGCGAAGTGGTGACGGAACGCGGTGGGGTTGTGGAAGCCCGCCCTGGTGGAGATCCGCTCGACCGTCTCCTCGGACTCCTCGAGGAGCCGCTCGGCCAACATCACCCGCTGGTTGGTGATCCAGTGGTACGGCGTGGTGCCTGTCTCGGCCTTGAACCGTCGCGCGAACGTCCGCGGAGCCATCAGCGCCTTCCTGGCCAGCGCCTCGACGCTCAGGTCCTCGTGCAGATGGCTCCCCATCCACTCCAGCAGCGGCTGCAAGGTGTCGGCCGTGAACACCGGCACGGGAGACTCGATGAACTGCGCCTGCCCACCATCGCGGTGCGGCGCCACCACCATCCGCCTGGCCACCGTCGCCGCGATGCCGGCGCCGAACTCCTGCCTGATCAGGTGGATGCAGGCATCCAGTCCCGCCGCTGAGCCGGCCGACGTGATGACCGACCCGTCGTCGACATAGAGCACGTCGCACTTCACGTTGGCGAGGGGAAACCTGCGCTGCAGCTCGTCCACATACAACCAGTGGGTCGTGCAGAGGCGCCCGTCGAGGAGGCCGGCCTCTCCGAGGACGAACGCCCCGGCGCACACGGACAGCAGCCGCGCGCCGCGGTCATGGGCGGTGCGGAGCGCGTCGAGGACAGCGGGGGGCACCTTGTCGTCGCGTGGCATTGCCGGGAGGCAGATCAGGTCGGCGCCGACGAGTGCCTCGAGGCCGTGTTCGACGTCGATCCCGAAGCCCGGCAGGCTGGTCGGCACCGGGCCCTTGCGCGGAGCGCAGATGCGGAAGTCGAACGTGGGCACACCTTGGGCGCTGCGGTCGAGGCCCCACGCCTCACACAGCACGCCGAGCTCGAAAGGCGCCACTCCGTCGTACACGAGGACCGCGACGCTTGTCAGCATGGTCGCCAGCATGGCAGATCTTTGGCAGAAAATCGAGGTAGGAGGTCAATTCTGCCACTACTGTGACGTGTCGCTTCGCGTCACACTGTGAGTATGAGCACGCTCACCATCGTTGTCCTGATCACAGCAGTAGCGGTCTTCGCGCTGTGGTTCGGCTGGCGGTTGGCTTCGATCATCATGGCCGACGGCTACGGCCTCCGCTCCTCGTCGGGCCTTCCGCGCGACTGGGCCCCCACTGCGCTGCCCAGCACGCCGTATGCCGCGAAACCGCACTTCTGACCCGTCGCCGTCGTCATGACGCGGTTCGGCTGTCACAAGGCGGTCGGCGTCACCGCTGCCGGAAGGTGCCAGCCCGACAGACGCCGGACCGGACCCGGAGAGCCCGGACGGCGGACAGGACGCAACGCCGCTCCGCCAGTGTGCCCCAGTAGTTCGGGTGGAAGGACTCCACCGCGCGCCAAGGCGAGGACTTGACGTACAGCTCGTTGACCCACTCGAGCTGCGCCCTCGCACCTGCCGAGCGCCACGAGTCCAGGCGCGTCTGTTGCAGCTGATGGGCACCTTTCTCACACAGCCGGTGGCCGTCGAAGGCCCGCCTCAGGTCGAGCTCTGCGACGTTGGGCAGGTCGCTGGCCGCCACGGCGTCGGTGACAGCGTCATTGATCGTGGGGACCACGACACGGTTCGCCCATGTCGCGTCGGCGTCGAACACCGGGCAGCCGCCGATGAACAGCCGCTGCAGCAGGTTCTGCGGGTAGCGGATCCTCGCGCCCGGCGCGACCGGGGAGGGGTACGTCTCGACGATCAGGGCATAGCTCGTCGTGGGGCGACCAGCCATCCGCATCGCCTGCTCGACCCGGCCGAGTGCGAGCGCGATACGACGGGTGACGGCAGCCGCGCTCGCCCGGCTGAAGTGGTCTACGACCGACGGGTCAGCCTTGCAGTACGCCGGGTGCGGCCGTCCCACGGCCGACACGAAGTCAGATACGCATGAGCCGAGGACCGAGCCGAACCCGAAGTCGTTGCCGCCGATCGACACCACGATGTCGCCGACGTCGTGGTGGGAGGCGAACCTCCGCAGCGCCACCAGCTGGCTGACGTGGCCCCTGCCGTCGTCGTACCAGTCCAGTCCCGGCACGAAGGAGTGACCGGTTCCGTGTGAGGCGACGGTCGCGCCGGAGCAGGCCAGGTTCCGGCCCCGAAACGGGCCGCCTCGCAGTGCGGCCACCGACGTCAGGGCTCGGTCACATCCGGATTCGCTCCCGCGACCCGCTTGGCTCGCGTACGCGCCGGGCCCCAGTGCGTCTACCGGGCCGGGATGGCCGGAGGTGTTGCCCGCCCAGCGCGCGCCTTCCCCGGAGATGTAGCTGTCCCCCAGGGTGACGAGCCAGCGGGTCGGATCCGTGTGGGCCGTCGAGCCAGGCGGGCTGCCTGTGCCAGACGAGCTCGGAGTCGACGTACAGCCGGACAGCAGCAGCGCAGCGGCCGCGAGCACGCCCCCGACGAGCCGCAGCCCCCCTCCCGGATGGGAAGAGGGCCGCGGGCCGTGCGTGGTCGCTGCCGACGGGCGGCAGCGCGGTGTCATTGACCGCCGGTGAGCTTCTCGCGGAGCGCCTGGAGCGCCTCGTCGGACGCCAGCGATCCTTCGGCGACCTCAGCAGGGCTGCTGGCCGCGGCAGCCGCCGGCTTGTCCTCCGACGAGTAGCTGGACGCCTCGCCGGCTTCCACGTCGGCACGCTGGGCCTCTTGGACCTGCGCCTTGTGAGCCTCCCAGCGGGCATGGGCCTCGGCGTACTGCCGCTCCCAGGCCGCCTTCTGGTCGTCATAACCTTCGAGCCACTCGCCGGTCTCGGCGTCGAAGCCATCGGGGTACAGGTAGTTGCCGGCCTCGTCGTACGACGCGGACATGCCGTACAGGGTCGGGTCGAAGTCGTCGGCGGTGTGGTCGACGCCCTCGTTGGCCTGCTTGAGCGAGAGCGAGATGCGGCGCCGCTCGAGGTCGATGTCGATGATCTTGACCATCACGTCGTCGTTGACCTGCACGACCTGCTCGGGGATCTCGACGTGGCGCTCGGCCAGCTCGGAGATGTGGACCAGGCCCTCGATGCCCTCGTCGACGCGCACGAACGCACCGAACGGAACCAGCTTGGTGACCTTGCCAGGCACGATCTGACCCATCTGGTGGGTGCGTGCGAACTGCTGCCACGGGTCTTCCTGCGTCGCCTTGAGGGACAGCGAGACCCGCTCGCGGTCCATGTCGACGTCGAGGACCTCGACGGTGACCTCCTGGCCGACTTCCACGACTTCGCTCGGGTGGTCGATGTGCTTCCAGGACAGCTCGGACACGTGCACCAGGCCGTCGACACCGCCGAGGTCGACGAAGGCGCCGAAGTTGACGATCGACGATACGACCCCGGGACGGATCTGGCCCTTCTGGAGCTGGGTGAGGAAGTTCTGCCGGACCTCGGACTGGGTCTGCTCGAGCCATGCTCGACGCGACAGCACGACGTTGTTGCGGTTCTTGTCGAGCTCGATGATCTTGGCTTCGAGCTCCTTGCCGACATACGGCTGCAGGTCGCGGACCCGGCGCATCTCGACGAGGGAGGCGGGGAGGAACCCGCGAAGGCCGATGTCGATGATCAGACCACCCTTGACGACCTCGATCACCGAGCCGGTGACGACGCCGTCCTCTTCCTTGATCTTCTCGATCGTGCCCCAGGCGCGCTCGTACTGCGCGCGCTTCTTCGACAGGATCAGCCGGCCTTCCTTGTCCTCCTTCTGGAGGACGAGGGCCTCGACCTTGTCACCAACGGCGACGACGTCGCTGGGGTCGACATCGTGCTTGATCGACAGCTCGCGCGACGGGATGACGCCCTCGGTCTTGTAGCCGATGTCGAGGAGCACTTCGTCGCGGTCCACCTTGACGATGATCCCGTCGACGATGTCGCCGTCGTTGAAGTACTTGATGGTGGCGTCGATCGCGGCGAGGAAGTCCTCCGCCGAGCCGATGTCGTTGACCGCTACCTGCGGTGTCTCCTGTACGGCGGGAGGGGCCTCGATGCTGCTGGTCATAAGGATGTGGAACTCCGTTGGGTGGATGTGGTCGTGAGTGCACGCCAAAGGCCCTTTGATCGCGTTCCCACCGAGCTACCCGGACCGCGATTGACCTGGGGATGAGAAGTACGAGCACGAGCCTGCTCGGTCTGAGGTCCTGCAGGCCCATAGCGCGTCTCTCAGGATACTTCGTGCTCACCTACGGGGTCAACGCGGCGGGTCGGCCACGGCCAGGCCGATAGATCGCCGGAGCGGGCCTGTGCCAGCAACAGGGTCGATGCGAGCTCCCCGACGGGATGTCCGGCTGGTCGCCCGGCCAGATCCACGAGTGCCCAGAGGTCTGCTGCGCGGCCCTTGACGAACGGCTGCTCAGGCCGGCCAGGTGCGTTCGCGGTGAACGCGTCGAGCAGTGGGGCCAGGAGCCGGTCGTCGCGCTCGAACCGGGTCAGGTTGCCGATGTCGGTGAAAACCGAGCCGGCATGGGCGAACTCCCAGTCGACGACGCCGGTGACTGTCGAGGTCAGCGGGTCGACCAGGAGGTTCTTGGGGTTGAAGTCGCTGTGGACGAGCACCGTCCGCGGAGGCAGCTCGGGCCCGTCGCCGTCGATGAGGAGCTGGGCCTGGTCGACGAGCCCCCGAAGCGCGCGCCAGTCGGCGTCGGGCCAGGAGGCCAACCGGGTCGTGGTGCGCAGCTCCTGCACCCAGTCGGCAAGGTCCGTCGGCATGCCCCCGCCCGACACGGACAAGGTCGGGTCGGCGAAGAATCCGGGCCGCAGGAACGGCACGCCTGACAGCGAGATGAGCACGCCGGCCAACGAGGACGCAAGCGCCGGCCAGTCGAGGTTGTCGGCCTGGTCGCGCAGCAGCCGGTCGAGAGCTACGCCGGGCAGGCGCTCGGTTGCCACCAGCCCTGGCGAGGCGTCCGTAGCGACCCGGACATCGAGCACGGCGGGTACCGCGATGATGCCGCGTACCAGGCGTAGCAGACTCGCGTCGACCGCCGCCCGGTCCGGGTTGCGGCGGTAGATGCGCAGGACCACCCCGTCGGTTCCCTCACCCACCAGGAAGGTCTCGCCGCTGTAGCCGCCGCCGAGCGGTGACATCGGGGTACCGAACCAGTCCAGAGGCATGGCTGTCATCTTGCCGTGCGCCGCCGGGCGGGTTCGGCGCGCGGGTTCGGCGGATCGGCAGGCGGTGGCCCTGGGGCCTGCGGCAGCATCTGGACGACGCCCGGAAGGCGTCCCGGCCGCGGATACCATCATCGGTGTGCCTGAGTATCAGATCACCTATTGGCGACGGCTCCCGTCGCTCGTCGTCGTCCGCGACGGCGCCGACGTGACCAAGTCGCCCCTTCCGTCGAGGTTCCAAGAGGCGATCGACGATGCGGCGATGCGCCTCGGCGACGTGTCCAGCGACGACTACCTGGCCGGATGGCGCCGGGGCGAGTGGACGGCGGCAGAGGGCGCGCCCTCGGCCGTCGCCGACGACGTGGTCACCGCTCTCGAGTCGCAGTGGACGCCCGAGGCCGTCGCGGCCTACCTGGACACGCTTGCCGGGGCGATAGCCGAGGCCCAGGCTCCGGGAGGGGGCTCGTGAACAGGCTCGCAGATCTGCTCGCAAGCCGTGGTCTGGTGATGTTCGACGGCGGGATGGGCACCCTGCTCCAGCAGCGCGGGCTCGACGGCGGCGGGTGCGGCGAGGTGTGGAACGTCGACCACCCGGAGGCGATCACGGCGATCCACGAGGAGTACGCCTCGGCTGGCGCGGCCATCTTGACGACCAACTCGTTCGGCGGCACCCGGCCGCGCCTCGAGATGCAAGGTGCCGGCGACCGGGTCGAGGAGCTCAGCGAGGCTGCGGCGCGTCTCGCAGGTGAGGTGGCTCGACGGTACGACGTGCTGGTGGCGGGAGGGCTCGGACCCACAGGTGAGCTGATGTCCCCCCTCGGGACCCTGACCCACGCCGAGGCCCGCGACATCTTCGCGGAGCAGCTGCGTGGGCTGGCCGCCGGCGGTATCGACCTGGTCCTGATCGAGACCATGAGCGACCTGGCCGAGGCGGAGGCAGCTGTGGCCGCGGCCCGCTTCGTGACGCCGGAGCTGCCGGTCGTCGCGACCCTGAGCTTCGACACCAACCTGCGCACGATGATGGGGGTCTCCCCCACGGCCGCGGTTCAGGCCCTCGCGGCCCTGGGCGTCGACGGTGTCGGAGCCAACTGCGGACGCGGCCCGGCCGAGATGGAGACCATCGCGGCCGAGTTGGTGGCGGCGCGGGTGGGCGACATCCTGCTCGTCGCCCAGTCCAACGCCGGCCTGCCTCAGCTGGTCGGGGACCACTTCGAGTACGATGTCCCGCCCGACGACCTCGCTCGCCATGCACTGACGCTACGAGAGCTGGGCATCGACCTGATCGGCGCCTGCTGCGGCTCCGAGCCCGAGCACGTCGCGGCGATGCGGACCGCCCTGCTCGCCGCCTGACCCTGGCTCGGAGCTGCCGGGTCAGGCCGGGTGGCGCGGTCAGCCGGCAGGCTTCTGGTACCGGCCGCGGCGATGTACCAGCGGAGCTTCTTCCGGTCCGATCTCGACATGCTCGACGACCCCGTCGACGAGCTCGGACCAGCCGACGTCACGCGCTCGTGCCGGCGCGAGTCGCACCCCCGCCCAGGTCGTTGCAGTCGCCAGCCTCGGCCCCCACGCGGTATCGGCCCAGTCGGCCAGCCGGAACGGCCCACCTGGTGCGGGGAACTGGCCGGCGAACGCGTCGGCCAGTCGCTGGTGTGGCCATTCCAGCAGCTGCACGACGGCAACGCCGGTACCGCGTGCCGCATCGGCGAAAGCGGAGTCGGCGTCGATGAGCGCGAGGATGTGGCCAGGCGCCCCCGCGGCGATCATGAACGACGACACGGTAAGGCCGGCCCGCGCCTCGTCGGCCGACCCTGCCGGCCCGGCTGTCCAGAGCGACACGACGCCACCGATGCGCCCTCGCATCCGCCGCAACGGGTCGCGCTCGGACTCCGGCGGTACGAAGGGGTGGCTGCTGTGGATCGTCACGGCCCCAGGCTACGGCGGTCGATCGGGGCAGGGCGGGGCTAGCGGGTTGGGCTAGCGGTGGAGCTTCGGCAGCACGTCGCGGCCGAAGACCTCCAGCCATTCGGTCTGGTTGCGGCCGACGTTGTGCAGGTAGACCTGGGTGATGCCGAGGTCGAGGAAGCGTTGGATCTCAGCCCGGTGCTCGTCGGGGTCGGACGAGATGACCATCCGCCCCTCGAAGTCCTCGTGGCGCACGAGCGAGGCCATCTGGGCGAAGTCGTGCGGCGAGCGGATGTCCTGCTTGGCGAACTTCATCCCACCGTTGGGCCACTCGGTGATCGCGTTGGTGTAGGCCTCCTCGTCGTCAGCGGCCCACGACAGGTGGAGCTGGAGCAGCTTGGGCATCGTCGCCGGGTCCTTGCCCTCCGACGTCGCGCCCTCGTCGAACTTGGCGAGCACGCCGGCAACCTTCTCCGACGTCGCCCCAGGAGTGATGATGCCGTCGCAGCGGGCACCGCTTCGGCGAGCCGTGATCGGCCCGGCAGTGGCGATCAGGATCGGTGGCGGGGTGTCAGGCATCGTCCACAGCCTGGTGGTGTGGAGCTTGAAGAACTCACCCGCATGCTTCACGTCCTTACCGGTGAACAGCTTCTGGATGACCTCGACCGCCTCGAACATCATCCGGATCCGTTCCGGCGCCTCCGGCCAGTAGCCGCCGAAGACCTGCTCGTTGAGCGCCTCCCCCGACCCGAGTCCGAGCCAGCTGCGACCCGGGTACATCACCTCCAGGGTCGCGGCGGCCTGCGCCACGATGCCCGGGTGGTGCCGGAAGCTCGGGCAGGTCACTCCTGGCCCGAGGTCGCCGGTGGTCCGCTGACCGAGCGCGCTGAGAACGTTCCAGACATAGGACGCCTGGCCCTGCTGAGGCACCCACGGCTGGAAATGGTCGGCCGCCATCGTGCCGACGAAGCCATGCTGCTCGGCCTGCTCGGAAAGCGTGACGATCTCGCCCGGACCGAACTGCTCCAGCGCTGCGGCGTATCCGATCTTCACGTCACTCAAGGTCTCGGCTCCGGGTCTGTCGTGCGGCGTCAAAGGCCGCTCCGGCCCCTCCTTCCACCTTGCCACAGAGCCACCAGGGCGCCGCGCCCAGCGGGACACCGACGATCCAGTTGGCGACGGCATCGGTAGCGAGGACAATGGCCCGCGTGAGCGACGAGGAGGTGCAGCTGCCGCCAGCGGTACAACCCGACCCGGTGGCCGCCGGGAACCGGGCGACCCAGGCGGCGACTGCCAACGGCTGGTCGCATCGGCACCGGGACGTGTCCGGCGGCTGGCTGCGACCGACGGTGTTCGGTGCCGTGGACGGACTCGTGACCAACGCGGCGCTGATCGCCGGGGTCGGAGGCGGCGGCGCCACTTCCCATGCGATCGTGCTGACCGGCCTGGCCGGGCTCGTTGCCGGCGCCTTCTCGATGGGCACAGGCGAGTATGTGTCAGTCACCAACCAGAACGAGCTCGTGCACGCCGAGGTCGCGGTGGAGCGACGGATGCACGCAGAGTTCCCGGCCGCTGAGCAGGCCGAGCTCGCGGAGACGTTCCGCGGCTATGGCGCGGACGCTGTGACCGCCGCCAAAATGGCCGCCGCGGTCTCGGAGGACCCGGCGGTGGCGCTGCGCTTCCACACGCGCGAGGAGCTCGGTGTCGACGCGCAAGACCTGCCCTCGCCGTTCCTGGCCGGCGGGGCGTCGCTCGTCGCGTTCTCGCTCGGAGCGCTGCTGCCACTATTGCCGTACGTGCTCGGCCTCGGCAGCCTGGTCACGGCCATGGTGATCACCGCCGTCGCCCTGGTGGGAGGGGGGACCTTCGTCGGAGCGCTCACCGGCAGGCCGCTGGTCTACTCGGGCGCGCGTCAACTGCTTCTCGGAGCCGTTGCGGTGGCGGTGACGTTCGCCGTCGGGCTGTTGATCGGGTCCCCCGTCTCCTGACGGTCCGGGTACCCTCGACAGGGCCATGACGACCGCCCCCGAGCCGTTCCCGACGTACCCGCGGCTGCGGCATCGGGAGGCCCCTCCCCCAGCCGATCCGCCGATCGGTGACGTCGACGACCTGCGTGAGTTCGTGGCGCGGCACCGGACGCTGTTCGTGCTCACGGGGGCGGGGTGCAGCACCGAGTCCGGCATCCCCGACTACCGCGATGTCACGGGTGCCTGGAAGCGACAGACCCCAGTGGAGTACATGCCGTTCATGCGCGACCCACTGATGCGGGCCCGGTACTGGGCCCGGAGCCTGATCGGCTGGCGAAGCTTCGGCGGGGCATCCCCCAACGTCGGCCATCATGCACTGGCCAAGCTCGAGCAGTCGGGGCGACTCAGCCTGCTCGTCACCCAGAATGTCGACGGTCTCCACCAGGCAGCCGGGTCGAAGCGCGTGGTCGACCTGCACGGCCGCCTCGACCGGGTCGCCTGTACGAGCTGCTTGCACAGCTCGGCCCGGGCCGTGTGGCAACAGCACCTGGAGGCATTGAACGAGTCTTGGGTGCACCTGGACGCACCCATCGCTCCCGACGGCGACGCCGACCTGGACCAGGTCGACTTCGGCAGCTTCGTGGTCCCGAACTGTCCCCGCTGCGGTGGCGTGGTCAAGCCCGACGTGGTGTTCTTCGGCGAGAGCGTGCCGCCATGGCGTCATACCCGCGCCGCCTCCGCGCTCATGGCGTCCGATGCGGTGCTGGTCGTGGGCTCGAGCCTGATGGTCCACTCCGGCTACCGCCATGCGGCGGCCGCCGCGCGGCTCGGCAAACCGGTGGCGGCCGTCAACCTGGGCCGCACCCGCGCCGACCACCTCTACACCCTCAAGGTGACGGCGTCGGTCGGTACGACGCTGGCGCAGCTCGCCGAGCTGTAGCCGACGCGGGCGCGGGTTGCCCGGCGACCTCGAGGAGGTGGCGGATGTCAGCGGCGAGCGTCGCGTGCGACCAGAAGTGGTCGACCCCCGCTGCCCGACGACGCCTGACCCGGCTGGGCCACGCCACGGCGCGACGGCACCGGTAGCGTCTCGGACATGGGCTCCTCCAGCGCCGAGTTCCGCCACACGAGCGACGCCGAGGCCCAGCGCGCCAACCGCGGCGACTGGGACCGCGAGGCAGACTCCTACCAGCTGGACCACGCCGACTTCCTCCGCGACGTCGGGTTCGTCTGGTCGCCGGAAGGGCTCGACGAGGCCGACGCCCAGCTGCTCGGCGACGTGGCCGGCCGGCGGGTGCTTGACATCGGATGCGGCGCCGGCCAGTGCGCACGGTGGCTGACGACCCGCGGCGCCGAGCCCGTCGGGGTCGACATCTCGGTCCGTCAGCTCCAGCACAGCCGTCGCATCGACCTCGATACCGGGCTGCGGGTACCAGTGGCAGCAGCGTCGGTGACCGCGCTGCCCTTCCCCGACGCATCCTTCGACCTCGCCTGCTCCGCCTTCGGCGCGCTCCCGTTCGTCGTCGACATCGCGGCGGCCCTTGCCGAGACCCGCCGGATCCTCCGGCCGGGCGGCCGCTTCGTCTTCTCCGTCGTTCACCCGGCTCGACGAATGTTCGCCGACGACCCGACCGAGCACGGGACGACGATCATCAGGTCCTACTTCGACCGGACCTCCTACGTCGAGGTCGACGCTGACGGAACTGCGACGTATGTCGAGCCACACCACACGGTCGGTGACTGGGTAGCGGCGATCAACCGTGCCGGCCTCGAGCTGGTCGGGTTGCTCGAACCGCCCTGGCCAACCTCGAACACCGAGGTCTGGGGCGGCTGGGGACCGATCCGGGGGGCTCTGCTTCCCGGCACCGCCATCTTCAGCGTGCGCCGCCGGCGGGACCTGTGAGACCGGGGCGACGCGCAGGCGGACCAGCGCCGGGGACGCTGCCCGATCGGGCAGACTGAGCCGCATGACGTCGGAGGGGGATGGCGACAGCGGGCCGATGACGCCGCCGGTGTCGGTGGGCAGCCATAGCGTGACCCCAGCCGCCGGAACTGCACGGGCCAACTCGGTCGTCGGCATCGGGATGATGGCGATGAACGCTCTCGCCTACCTCTTCACCCTGCTGTCGGCTCGCCTGCTCGGCCCCAAGGACTTCGGCGGCGTCAGCGCCCTGCTCGGTGTCCTGATCGTGGCCAATGTCGGCTCCCTGACGCTCCAGGCCACCGCAGCGAGGAGGCTCGCGACGGCCGACGAGCGCCATCTCGCCGGTGTCAGCCGCGACGTCCTGCGCAACGCCTGGGGTGTCGCCATCGGGCTCGGGGTGCTGTTCCTGCTCGCGGCCCCTGTGCTGGACCGGCTGCTCCACCTCCACGACTGGGTCGCCGCCGCCATGGTGGGCGCCTCAGCCGTCCCGCTGACCCTGATGGGCGCCTTCGCCGGCATCGTCCAGGGCGAGCGGCGCTGGGTGCCCCTCGCCCTGATCTACGTCGCCATGGGAGCCGGACGGGTGCTGGGCGGGACCGTGGCGCTGCTCGTCGACCCGTCGCTGCGCTCGGCCATGGTCGGCGTCGCCGTGGGGAGCCTGGCACCCGCCCTGCTCGGCTCTGTCTTCTGCCGCGCCCCGGCCTTCGGGGTGAGCGACCACGCACCGGTGCTCGGCGAGCTATGGCGCAACGGCCACACGCTGCTGGCCTTCTTCGCCTTCACCAACCTCGACGTGCTGCTGGCCCGGCACCTGTTCAGCACGCACGACGCCGGCATCTACGCCGCCGGTGCGATCCTGGCCAAGGCCTGTCTCTTCCTGCCGACCTTCGTGCTCGTGGTCGCCTTCCCGTCGATGGCGACCGAGCGAGGCAGGCGGGTCTTCATCGGACCCTTGCTGGCAGTGGGGGGCCTAGGTCTGCTCGTGGTCGCCGCGGTCGCGGTGGTGCCGGACCTCGCCGTCACCTTCGCCGGCGGCAGTGAGTACGCCGATCTAGGACCTGTCGCCTGGCTGTTCGCGCTCGAGGGAACGATCTTCGCGGCGCTGCAGATCCTGGTCTACGACGCCATCGCGGCACAGGCGCACTCGGCGATCGTGCTCTGGCTCGCGGCGATCGTGCTGGTGGGTGTGGCGGTACCTCTCGTCGACTCGGTCCGGGTGCTCGTGGCGCTCGCGGCAAGCATCGCCTTCGGGGTCGGGCTAGTGACCAGCCTCATGCCACGTGCGTCCCACCCCGACTGACACTTCCAGCGGCACCTTGAGCGTCGCGGCAGCGGCCATCTCGCGGCGTACAAGCGTCTCCAGCGGCTGCCGCTCCCCCGGCACCACCTCGAAGACGAGCTCGTCGTGCACCTGGAGGACCATCCGTGACGCCAGCCCCTCAGCCGTGAGGGCGGCATCGACGCCCAGCATCGCGACCTTGATGATGTCGGCGGCCGAGCCCTGGATGGGCGCATTGAGTGCCATCCGCTCGGCCATCTCGCGACGCTGCCGGTTGTCGCTGGTCAGGTCGGGTAGGTAGCGACGCCGCCCCAGGATCGTCTCGGTGAACCCGGTGCGCCTCGCCTCGTCGACGACGCCGCGCAGATAAGCGCGAACCCCCCCGAAGCGCTCGAAGTACTCGTCCATCAGGCCGCGTGCCTCCGCTGGCTCGATCCTCAGCTGCAGGCCCAGCCCGTAGGCGGACAAGCCGTAGGCGAGCCCGTAGTTCATCGCCTTGATCTTGGACCGCTGGGCTCCGCTCACCGAGCCAGGGTCGACGTCGAAGACGCGGGCTGCCATCACCGAGTGGAAGTCCTCACCCGAGTTGAAGGCCGCGATCAGCCCGGTGTCGTCGGAGACATCGGCCATGATGCGCATCTCGATCTGGCTGTAGTCGGCCGTCAGCAACGCCTCGCTGCCCTCGTCGACGATGAAGGCCTCCCGGATCCGCCGGCCCTCCTCGGTCCGGATCGGGATGTTCTGCAGGTTGGGCTCGGTCGACGACAGCCTCCCGGTGGCGGCGATCATCTGGTTGAAGGTCGTGTGGATGCGCCCGTCATCGGCGACCGTCTTCAGCAGCCCCTCGACGGTCTGGCGGAGCCGGGTCGCGTCGCGGTGGATCAGCATGTGCTCGAGGAACGGGTGCCCGGTCTTGTCGAACAGCGCCTGCAGCGCCTCGGCGTCGGTGGTGTAGCCGGTCTTGGTGCGCTTGGTCTTGGGCATCGCGAGCTCGTCGAACAACACCGTCTGCAGCTGTTTGGGCGACCCGAGGTTGATCTGCTTGCCGATCACGGCGTACGCGTCGTCGGCCGCCTGCTTCACCCGGCCGGCGAACTGGGCCTCCAGGGAGGTCAGGTGGTCGATGTCGACGGCGATCCCGAACTGCTCCATTCGCGCCAGCACGTCGACGAGCGGAAGCTCGACGTCGGCGAGCAGCCCGCTGCCGCCCCGCTCCTCGAGCTCGGTCGCCAGGGCGCCGGCCAGGTCGACCACGGCATGCGCCTCGAGCATCGACTCCTGGGACTCCGCGGTGTCACCGTCGAGGTCGAAGGACAGCTGGTCGGGAGGGGCTCCGCTGCCCTTGAGCTCTCGGTGCAGGTATCGCAGCGTGAGATCGGCCAGGTCGTAGGACCGCTGATCCGGGTGCGAGAGGTACGCCGACAGGGCGGTGTCGAAGGCGAGCCCGGCGAGTGGCCACCCCCGGGCGGCCAGCGCCAACATCGGGCCCTTCGCGTCGTGCAGCGCCTTGTGCCGGGCCGGGTCGGCCAGCCACGCCGCGAGGGCGATCTCGTCGTCGGCGGCGATGTCGACGGCGTCGACCCAGGCCGCATCGCCGGTGGCGGCCCCGAGAGCGACCGCGTGCACCTGGCCGGTGCCGCTGCCCCACTGCCCGTGCACGTGGACTCCGGTCAGCGCCTGGCCCGAGGCGTGCTCCGCGAGCCAGCCGGCAACCTCACCAGCACCAAGGCGGATTGTGTCGACCTCGGCGGCCGGCCGGATCTCGGGCTCCTCGACCGACAGCGTCGCGAAGAGCCGATCGCGCAGCACCCGGAACTCCAGGCCGTCGAAGATCTTGTGCACCTCGTCGCGGTCCCAGGCCCCTTGCTCGAGCTCGTCGACGGTCAGCGGCAGGTCGAGGGTGCGGACCAGCTCGTTGATGCGGCGGTTGCGGATCACGTCGGCCAGATGCGTGCGCAGCGACTCCCCTGCCTTGCCCGAGATCTCGTCCACCCGCGCCACGATCTGGTCGAGGTCGCCGAACTGGGCGATCCACTTCGCCGCTGTCTTCGGACCGACGCCGGGGACTCCCGGCAGGTTGTCGCTGGACTCCCCGACCATGGCCGCCAGGTCGGGATACTTCTGCGGGGGTACGCCGTAACGGTCCCAGACCGCCGCCGGCGTCATCCGGTCCAGGTCCGAGACACCGCGCCGCGGGTAGAGGACCGTCACCGCGTCGCTGACCAGCTGGAACACGTCGCGGTCGCCCGAGCAGATCAGCACGTCGTACCCCGCTGTCTCCGCCTGGCTGGCCAGGGTGGCGATGACGTCGTCGGCCTCGAAGCCGTCCATCTCGACCATCGCCACCCGAAGCGCGGTCAATACCTCTTTGACCAGGGACACCTGGCCGCGGAACTCGACCGGGCTGGCCGACCGGTTGGCCTTGTAGTCGACATACTCCGCCGCCCGGAAGGTCTTCCGGGACACGTCGAACGCGACCGCCAGATGGGTCGGAGCCTCGTCACGCAGGACGTTGATGAGCATCGACGTGAACCCGTAGACGGCGTTGGTCGGCTGCCCGGTGGTGGTGGAGAAGTTCTCCACAGGCAGGGCATAGAAGGCGCGGTACGCCAGGGAGTGGCCGTCGAGCAGCAGCAGCCGGGGCCGGGACTCGGTCGAGGTGTCAGCAGAGGCAGGCACACCGGAACTCTAGTCTTGGCAGCAGACACTTTCGGTGGAGGAGACGACATGACCCAGCTCGACGACGTGATGGCCGGTTGGCCCAACCAGGGCGACACGATCAACGAGCGGATCGGCATCGAGATCACCGAGGCCAGTCCGCAGCGCGTCGTCGGCACCATGCCGGTGGAGGGCAACCGTCAGCCTTTCGGGCTGCTGCACGGCGGCGCGTCCTGTGTCCTCGCCGAGAGTCTCGGCTCCGTCGGCGCCAACCTGTATGCCCACCCCCACGCCGTCGCCGTCGGCGTCGACATCAACGCGACGCACCACAGGGCGGTCGCCTCCGGCCTGGTTCGCGGGGTCGCGACGCCGCTGCACCTGGGGCGCACGGTCGCCTGCTATGAGATCGTCATCACCGACGACCAGGACCGGCGGGTCTGCACAGCACGGCTCACCTGCAACCTGCTGCCGAAGCGACCTGCCCAGCCGCCGACGCCGGACAGCGTCGAGGCTACCGGCCCAGATGTGGCGGCGCGCTGAGCCCCGGAGACTCCCAGCGGGCCCGGCGCGAGCTCCGCATCAGCCGACGGACCGCGACGACGTTGCTGGCCGCGGTCTTCGCTCCGGTGGTGGTGAGCTTGCTGCGCAGCTGGGCCACGCTGGCCGCACGGACGATGGCGACCTGGCTGAGTCCGAGGCGGGCCAGGAACCTGTTGGCGTCGCGCGCCGTCGCGGCCACCGATGCCACGATGTGAGTGCTGCCCCTCTCCTCCGCCCAGGTCGTGGCGGCATCGAGCAGATGCCTGCCCACCCCTCGCCGACGATGCCCACTGAGCACATGGAGGTAGCCAACGTGGACGGCTTCCTCGTCGTGGATCGGTGACAGTGGCGCCCGGCGCAGATGGGCGACGCCGACCGGGGTGTCGTCGACGACAGCCATCAACAACCGCTCTGTCGGCTCCGACCTGAGCCGTCCGATCGCCCGCCGGATCTGGTCCAGGGAGGATTGTGCGGATCGGGTAGCCCGGGTCGGCTCAACCGCGAAGTCGAGCCAGATCGCCTGCAGTGCCTCGGCATCGTCGACCTCGACGTCGCGGACGGTCACGGAGCCCCGAGTCATAAGCGGTCCACCTCTCGTTTCCCCCGAGCTGGCGGTGCCACCATGCAACGGTCATCAGGCTCCATCCCGGCAGGCGGTGACGCCCACCCTACGACGGACGGACGGCAAGCCGCCATTCCGCGTGGCAATTATTAGCAACCGATTGCCGCGCCGTGGTGCACCCACCACACCGACTTACACCGCCCGTCCCGGGCCGACCCGGCCACGAGTTCGACCAACCGCTGAGGGGTGACCGCGCCAGATGTTTCGAGGTTTCGGCACGGTGGTCAATGTGGCGACGGTCCTTGTCGGCTCCGGTATCACCGAGCTTGTCGCGGCGCTGCGCTGACCAGGTTGAAGCGGCTTGGCGCCGCGTCCAGCTGCCCTGTTACCCGCAGGTTCCGATTTGGTTGCGTGAGCCTGGCGCTTACCCATCCGGCCCGGAAACCTCGCTATGCTCCCGCCAAGGCAGTGGCCGAACGCAAGCCAACGACATGTCTTCTCCGCTGACCGAAGCAGCGACCGTGGCCGAGCCGACCCCAGGGAGTCACCTGTGCGAGACCGCCTCACCAGGCTGGCAGCGGCGCTCGTCGTCGCCGTGGTCGCGGTCCTCGGGCTAGCCGGCACCGCGCACGCGGCGGCCCCCGACGTCTGTCCGCCGGGGCACTACCCGTCCAAGGACGGCGTCATCTTCGTCGTCGGGAAGCTCGGCAACACCGACGTCTCGCCGTGCAAGCCGGTGCCGGACGTCAAGGTGACCGTGACCGACTCCGCCGGCAAGGTCCTCGGGAGTGACACGACGACCCCAGCGGGCACGTTCGCGATCCGGCTCCCCGGCAGTGCCACCGACAACCTCGGCACGACGATCACGGTCAAGATCGACGAGGGCACGCTGCCCACGGGAACCACCCTGACCAACCCGAAACAGGTCGAGACGAGCAAGCAGATCACCATCGAGGCGAACCTCGCCTTCACCTTCCCGATCGGACCCAAGGTCGCCGACACGCCGCTGTACCAGCAGGCGCTGCAGGACCTGGTGAACGGGTTCACGTTCAGCGTGCTGCTGGCCCTCGGCGCGCTCGGGCTCTCGATGATCTTCGGCACGACCGGCCTCACCAACTTCGCCCACGGTGAGCTGATCACGTTCGGGGCCATCGTCGCCTACGGGATGGACTCCAGCTGGGGGTTGCCGGTCATCGTCGCCGGCTTCCTGGCGACGATTGTCTCGGGAGCCTTCGGCTGGGCCCAGGATGCCGTGCTCTGGCGCCCGCTCCGTCATCGCGGCACCGGCCTGATCGCGATGATGATCGTCAGCATCGGGCTGTCGATCTTCCTGCGCAACGTCTACCAGTACTTCGCGGGAGCTGACACACACAACTACACCCAGTTCGCAACCGTTCAGCCTTGGCACATCGGCCCGGTGGACCTGACTCCCAAGAGCGCGATCGTCACCGTCGTCGCGATCGCTGTCCTGCTCGTGGTCACGACCGCGCTGCAGAAGACGAGGATCGGGAAGGCGACGCGAGCCGTGGCGGACAACCCGGCGCTGGCGTCGTCGTCCGGTATCAACGTCGACCGGGTGATCTCGGTCGTCTGGATCGGTGGCGCGGCCCTGGCCGGGCTGTCCGGCTTTCTGCTCGGCATGACCCAGGGCTTCGACTACCAGCTCGGTTTCAAGATCTTGCTCCTCGTCTTCGCTGCGGTCACCCTCGGGGGCCTCGGGACGATCTGGGGAGCGATCCTCGGCAGCTTGGTCGTCGGCATCTTCATCGAGGTGTCCACACTGATCATCCCGGCCGAGCTCAAGTTCGCCGGAGCGCTGGCGGTGCTGATCGTCGTGCTCCTCATCCGCCCGCAAGGCCTGCTCGGCCGTGCCGAACGCGTCGGCTGACGAGGGAGACAGACACCATGGACTACCACCAGGAGATCGTGCTAGCACTCGACCAGGCACTCGGTCCGTCCGCGATCGTCGTGTGCCTCGCCGCCATCGGACTCAACGTCCACTTCGGATACACCGGTCTCCTCAACTTCGGCCAGGCAGGGTTCATGGCGATCGCGGGGTACGGCCTCGCCGCCTCGGTGGCGACCTGGGGGCTGAGCTTCTGGCTCGGCCTCGCCATCGGTATCGGGCTGTCGATCGTCCTGGCGTTGCTTCTCGGGGTCCCGACACTGCGGCTGCGGGCGGACTACCTCGCTATCGTCACCATCGCCGGCTCGGAGATCATCCGGTTCGTCGTCGGCGCGGCCAGCCTGCACGACCAGTTCGGCGGCCAGGACGGGCTCCAGCAGTTCACCGCCACGTTCCAGAACCTCAACCCGTACGTCGGGTCGAAGGGCTTACTCGGTCTCAGCTGGAGTCAGAGCGACTTCTGGGTGATGACCGTGGGCTGGGTCTTGATCGCGCTGCTCTGCGCCACCATCTGGCTGCTGATGCGCAGTCCCTGGGGCCGCGTGCTCAAGGCGATCCGTGAGGACGAGGACGCCGTGCGCAGCCTCGGGAAGAACGTCTACGCCTACAAGATGCAGTCGCTGGTCATCGGTGGGGTGATCGGCGGCTTCGCCGGGTTCATGACGTGCCTGCAGACCGCCGCGATCCAGCCGACCAACTTCGCGACCGACATCACCTTCTACGCCTACACCGTTCTGCTGGTCGGCGGCGCGGCTCGCGTGTTCGCCCCCGTCGCGGGCGCGCTGATCTTCTGGTTCCTCATCAGCTTCCTCGACAACTTCTTCTCCGACGCGACGCTCGGCGCTCACCCGCTGATCCCGGCCGCCATCATGAACCAACAGCAGGCCAGCCTGATGCGCTTCATCTTCTTGGGTCTGGCGCTGATGCTGCTGATGATCTTCCGACCGCAGGGGATCTTCGGCGACCGACGGGAGCTGGCGATCGATGGCCGCTGAGAGCTTCCCTGCAGGCGCAACCGCCGCCGACCCGGCAGCGGGCCCGGACGAGTTCGCGGCCCGGTTGTCCGGCCTCGCCCACGAGCCCGGTGTCTCGAAGCCGGACCCGATCCTGAGCGCCGACAATGTGGTGCGCCGCTTCGGAGGTCTGACCGCGGTCCACGTCGAGCATGTCGAGGTTCAGCGTGGCGTCATCACCGCGTTGATCGGCCCCAACGGCGCTGGCAAGACGACGTTCTTCAACCTGCTCACCGGCTTCGACAAGCCCGACGAGGGAGACTGGTCGTTCGAGGGCTCCAGCCTCAAAGGCGTGTCCGCCTACCGGGTCGCCCGGATGGGGATGGTGCGAACCTTCCAGCTCACGAAGGTGCTGTCTCGGCTCACGGTGATGGAGAACATGCGGCTGGGGGCCACCGGGCAGGCCGGCGAGAGCCTCTGGCAGGCCATGATCGCGCCGCTGTGGCGCTCGCAGGAGAAGGCGAACACACAGCGCGCCAGGGAGCTGCTGAGGCGCTTCAACCTGGAAGCGAAGGCCGACGACTTCGCCGGGTCGCTGTCTGGCGGCCAACGAAAGCTGCTCGAGATGGCACGCTCACTGATGGTCGAGCCGAACCTGGTGATGCTCGACGAGCCGATGGCCGGCGTCAACCCAGCCCTCAAGCAGTCGCTGCTCGGCCATGTCAAGTCGCTGCGCGACGAGGGGATGACCGTCCTTTTCGTCGAGCACGACATGGACATGGTTCGCGACATCTCCGACTGGGTGATCGTGATGGCGCAGGGCAAGATCATCGCCGAGGGACCGCCCCAGGCGGTGATGGGGGACCAACGAGTCATCGACGCTTATCTCGGTGCCCACCACGACACCGACCTCACCTTCGAGGACGAGGAAGCAATCCTCGCCGAGGCAGACGACGACGCCGAGGCCGAGCAGAGGGAAGGCGAGCCCCATGCCTGAGACCGCCGAGAACAGCCCGGAGCGTGACGTGCACCTGGTCGCCGCGGACGGCGCCGTACTCCGGGCGGACAATCTCGTGGCCGGCTACCTGCCCGGGGTCAACATCCTCAACGGCGCGGACCTCTACTGCCAGCCTGGTGAGCTGGTGGGGATCATCGGACCCAACGGCGCCGGCAAGTCCACCTTGCTCAAGGCCCTGTTCGGCCTGGTGAAGATCAGCTCGGGGACGGTGAGCCTGTCGGGTCGAGACATCACCAACGAGCGAGCAGACGTTCTCGTGTCCTCCGGGATCGGGTTCGTGCCGCAGAACAACAATGTCTTCCCGTCCCTCACCATCGAGGAGAACCTCGAGATGGGCAGCTATCAGACGCCCAAGCGCTTCAGGGAACGGTTCGACTTCGTGGCCGGCCTCTTCCCGGCGCTCCGAGACCGGCGCGGGCAACGCGCCGGCTCGTTGTCCGGCGGTGAGCGTCAGATGGTCGCGATGGGCCGGGCGCTGATGATGGAGCCCACCGTGCTGCTCCTCGACGAGCCGTCGGCCGGGCTGTCGCCGGTCATGCAGGACGAGGTGTTCGTCCAGACCCGCCGCATCAATCGCGCCGGGGTGTCCGTTGTGATGGTCGAGCAGAATGCCCGTCGCTGCCTGCAGATCTGTGACCGCGGGTATGTACTGGACCAGGGCCGCAACGCCTACACGGCCAGCGGCAGGGACCTGAGCAAGGACCCGAAGGTGATCGAGCTCTACCTCGGGACGCTGGCGCAGGCCTGACGCACAGACAGACCTGGCAGACAGCCTTGTAGACGGGGAGAGCCCCCGGCCGGGTTGACCATCGGCCGGGGGCTCTCCGTGTCCTTTGCTACTACTGCGAGATCACACCGGTGACGTACTTCAGGGGACTGAACGTGTTGTCCTGTCCGTATTGGAAGATGCCGATGGTGGCCTTCGACGGACTCCCGGTCGAGTTGAAGTCGATCGGGCCCGACACGCCCTGATAGTCGATGTTCTTGCCTTGTGAGATCAACTTGGAGCAGACGGCATATGTCGTGCATTGGGTGCCGTCCTCGGAGACCGCCTGCATCTGCGAGGCGATCGATGCGCCGGAGTCGTCCCCGGCAGCGTCGGCGGCCAGGGCCGTCAGCATCGTCGCGTCGTAGGACTCAGGCCCGTAGGTGAAGGTGGTCAGCTTCGGGTCGGTCTGCAACATGCGCTTCTTGAATGCACCCGACAGCTCGGCCCCCGGGTAGGTCGCCTTCACGCCCTTCAACGTGCCCGGGTCGAAGTTCTTCGAGTAGTCGGCGGTGTCGCCGTCGACGAAGTAGGTCTGCACGTCCTGGGGACCGATGCCCTTGGCGATCAGGGTGGGGATGATCTTCGTGGCCTCTGCGAAGGAGATCAAGACGATGGCGTCGGGTTTGCTCGCAGCGATCTTGGTGACCTCGGCGGTGAAGTTCGACGCGTCGGCGGAGTAGAGCACCTTCGCCGCGACGGTGGCGCCGCCGGAGGTGATTCCCTTGGCCACCTGACCTGCGAGTGCTTCGCCGTAGGAGTCCTGGCGGGCCAGGATCGCAATGTTCTTGTAGCCGTCGCTCACGACCAGGTTGGACATCACCGCGCCTTGCAGGACGTCGGAGGGGGCGGTGCGGAAGTAGAGCCCCTTGTCGTCGTAGGTGTCGAACGCCGTCGAGGTGTTGGCCGGTGAGATCTGGAGGACGCCTGCACCGACGATCTTGTCGATGACGCTCAGCGACACGCTCGACGAGGCGGCTCCGAGGATCACGTCCGACTTCTGAGCGAGGAGCCTGTCGACGGACGCGGGCGCGATGTTCGGGGTGCCGTCCCCGGAGTCCGCGGCGACGACCTTCACCGGCTTGCCGAGGACTCCTCCAGCGGCGTTGATCTCCTTGACCGCCGTAGCCACACCGGCGAACTCGGGAGGACCGAGGAAGGCAAGGTCTCCGGTGGTCGGCAGAAGCTCACCGATGGTCATCGTTCCGTTGCCAGTCTTGGGTGGCGCGCTGGCCGTGCCGCTGGACGAGGATGTGGCGGTCGATGCGGGAGTGGTGTCGCTCGAGCCGGAACTTTTGTTGTTGCTGCCGCACGAGGCCAAGACGAGAGCGGAAGCAGTCGCCAGGACGGACAGCTGCGCGGTTCGGGTAAGGCGAGTCAATGGGTGCTCCGTATCCGAGGTGGTCGGCCGGACAATGCTGGCCGGCGCAGGGGTACTGCTGAACCAGCAACTTAGCGTAATCAACGGGTCGAACGGGTTTACGGAGCGAGTCGGTCGCGGGTCGTTGTCATTTCGAGACGTCGAGCCCGTGGGACACCACCCCCTCGGCGACCTCACGCATCGACAGCCGCAGATCCATCGCGGTCTTCTGGATCCACCGAAAAGCGTCGGGTTCGCTGATGCCCAGGTTCTGCTGCAGTGCACCCTTCGCCCGGTCGACCAGCTTGCGCGTCTCGAGCCGGTCCGTCAGGTCGGACACCTCGGCCTCCAGCTGCTGGATCTCGGCGAACCGCGATCGCGCCATCTCGATCGCAGGGACCAGGTCGGCCTTCCCGAACGGCTTGACGACATAGGCCATCGCGCCGGCCTCGCGAGCCCGGTCGACCAGGTCTCGCTGGCTGAAAGCGGTCAAGATGACGACGGGGGCGATGCGCTGGGCGGCGATGCGCGAGGCGGCCGTGATGCCGTCGAGCTTCGGCATCTTCACGTCCATGACGACGAGGTCGGGCCTCAGCTGCTCGACCAGCGCGACGGCCTGCTCGCCGTCGCCGGCCTGTCCGACGACCTGGTAGCCCTCCTCGCCGAGCATCTCCACCAGGTCGAGCCGGATCAGCGCCTCGTCCTCGGCGACGACGACTCGTGGGGGTGATGTCTCAGTGCCGGCAGTCACCGTCCAAGGCTAACGTTCGGCCTCCGTGACCCGTGCCACGGTCGCCCCATATGGACAGACCTTGAGCCACCGATTTGCACCCCAGTACGGTATCGAGAGCGCCCTGGTATCCCAACGGCAGAGGAAACGGACTCAAAACCCGTCCAGTGTGGGTTCGAATCCCACCCAGGGCACCGCGTGATCTCCACTGGCCATGCCTGCCTGCTCCCGGCCCCGGCCCCCGGGGACCGCATCGGGGCCACCTCGTCGGCAGCGGCGCCTGCCGACCCGCGCCTTCTCGGTCGAGGCTTGACCGAACCTGCTAGGACTGAGCCAGCGCCCGGTACGCCGGGGCTGCCCCGCCGCGTGCGTCACCCATCCGGTGGATGCGCAGGGCGTTGGTCGAGCCAGGTATCCCGGGCGGGCTTCCGGCCACGATGACGACCTGGTCGCCCTCGCGGCATCGGCCGATGTCGAGAAGCGCCTCGTCGACCTGCATCACCATGTCGTCGGTGTGCTCGACCTCCGGGGCCAGGAAGGTCTCCACCCCCCACGACAGGGCCAGCTGGGACCGTACGGACGGATCGGTGGTGAACGCCACCATCGGTACCTCCGAGCGGTAGCGGGAGAGCCGGCGCGCGGTGTCGCCCGACAGCGTGAACGCCACCAGGTACTTCGCCCCGATCCGCTCCGCGACCTCGGCGGCAGCCTTGGCGATGACGCCTCCACGAGTGCGTGGCTGCCAGTCGATGGCCGCCATCCGCGCCAAGCCGTGGTCCTCCGTCGACTCGATGATCCTGGCCATCACCTCGACGGTCTCGACCGGGAACGCACCGACGCTGGTCTCACCCGACAGCATCACGGCGTCGGCGCCGTCCAGCACCGCGTTGGCGACGTCGGACGCCTCGGCCCTGGTCGGCCGCGGCGATGAGATCATCGACTCCAGCATCTGGGTCGCGACGATGGCCGGCTTGGCGTTCTTGCGGGCCGCCTCGACCACCCGCTTCTGCAGGAACGGAACGTCCTCGAGCGGCATCTCGACCCCGAGGTCGCCGCGCGCCACCATCACACCGTCGAAGGCCGCGATGATCTCGTCGATCCGGTCGATGGCCTGCGGCTTCTCGATCTTGGCGATGACCGGAAGCCAGGCCTTCTCCTCGTCCATGATGTCGCGGACGTCGGCCGCGTCGTTCGCGGACCGGACGAACGACAAGGCGATCATGTCGGCGCGCAGATGCAAGGCCCACCTGAGGTCGTCGACGTCCTTATCGCTCATCGCCGGCACGCTGACGGCAACACCCGGGAGGTTGATGCCCTTGTTGTTGCTCAGCGTCCCGGCCACGTCGACCCTGGTGATCACGTCGGTCGGCGAGACCATGGTCGCCGTGAGGCTGACCCGGCCGTCGTCGATCAGGATCGTGTCGCCCTGGCTGACGTCGCCCGGCAACCCGTGGTAGGTCGTCGAGCAGACCCGCTGGTCACCGGGGACCGGGCGGTTGGTGATGGTGAACTCGTCACCGACGCTCAGCTGGATCGGGCCTGAGGCGAAGCGTCCGAGCCGGATCTTCGGACCCTGGAGGTCGACCAGGATCGCGACGGCGTGACCGGACTCGTCGGAGGCCTGCCGGACCATCTTGTAGATCTTCTCGTGGTCCTCGTAGCTGCCGTGGCTGAGGTTCATCCGAGCGACACTCATCCCCGCGTCGACGAGCTCGCGGATCTTGTCCGGGGTGGACGTGGCAGGCCCCAGGGTGCACACGATCTTTGCTCTACGCACGAAACCAGCCTAACGACGAGGAACGGATAGGTCACACCATGAGCGGGCGTGCCGTGGGCAGGATGGGCGACGGCAGGTTCGTGGACCCGCTGAGATAGCGGTCCACGCTGGCCCCGGCCGACCGGCCCTCAGCGATCGCCCACACGATCAACGACTGGCCCCGGCCGGCGTCGCCGGCCACGAAGACACCGGGCTGCGACGTCATGTAGTGGTCGTCGCGGGCGATGTTGCCGCGGGCGTCGAGGTCGAGGTCGAGCTGCGCCACCACCCCGTCGGGTTCGGGGCCGACGAAACCCATCGCGAGCAGCACCAGTCCCGCGGGGATCTCCCGCTCGCTCCCCGCCACCGGCTCGAAGCGCCCGTCGCGCATCTCGACCTCCTGCAGCCGCAGCGCTTGCACGCGCCCATCCGCGTCGGCGACGAACTCCTGCGTGGAGACGGCGTAGATCCGGTCCCCGCCCTCCTCGTGAGCCGAGGACACCCGGTAGATCATCGGGTATGTCGGCCACGGGTGCGCGGTCGATCGCTCCTCGGTCGGCCGCGGCATGATCTCGATCTGGCTCACCGACGCCGCACCCTGGCGATGTGCGGTGCCCACACAGTCCGCCCCCGTGTCGCCGCCACCGATGACCACGACATGCTTGCCAGCGGCGGTGATCTGGTCGGGCACGGTCTCCCCCAGGGCGACTCGGTTCGCCTGTGGAAGGTACTCCATCGCCTGGTGGATGCCGACATGCTCCCGGCCCGGAATGGGGAGGTCGCGGCCGACGGTCGACCCGATGGCGAGTACGACGGCGTCGTACCGCTCGACCAGGTCGGTACCGGTGATGTCGGTGCCGACGGCGACGTTGCGGCGAAAGACCGTCCCCTCGCTGCTCATCTGCCTGACCCGGCGCTCGACCTGCCGCTTCTCCATCTTGAACTCGGGGATGCCGTAGCGCAGCAGCCCGCCGATGGCGTCGGAACGCTCGTAGACGACCACGGTGTGACCTGCCCTGGTGAGCTGTTGAGCCGTGGCGAGCCCGGCCGGGCCGGAGCCAACGACGGCGACGGTCTTCCCGGTCAGCCAGTCGACCTGCTCGGCGCGGATGAAGCCCGAGTCCCAGGCGTGGTCCGCGATCGTCACCTCGACATTCTTGATCGTGACCGGGTCGGCGTTGATCCCGAGCACGCAGGAGGTCTCGCACGGCGCCGGGCAGAGCCGGCCGGTGAACTCCGGGAAGTTGTTGGTCGCGTGCAGCCGCTCGATGGCGTCTTCGAAGTCACCGCGGTAGACGAGGTCGTTCCACTCCGGGATCAGGTTCCCGAGCGGACAGCCCTGGTGGCAGAACGGGATGCCGCAGTCCATGCACCGGCCGGCCTGCTTGCCGATGATCGGCAGCAGCACCCGGCCGGCGTCGTCGGGGTAGACCTCGTGCCAGTCGTGTACCCGCTCCTCGATGGGGCGGCGGGTGGCGACGGCGCGGGGGGTGGTGAGGAAGCCGCGTGGGTCAGCCATTGAGCGCCCCCATCATCGCCGCAGTTGTCTCGTCCTCGCTGAGACCGTCGCGCTCGGCGGCGTCCTTGGCATCGAGGACTCGCCGGTAGTCGCGCGGCATGACCTCGGTGAAGCGGCGCTGCGACGAGAGCCAGTCGACGAGCAGCGCGGCAGCCACTGTGGATCCGGTCTCCTCGGCGTGCCGGGCGACCAGGCTGCGTACCCGCACGCCGCTGGCGTCGTCCAGCGGCCCCAGCTCGACCAGCTCGTGGTTGACGCGGCCGCTGTCGAGGTCCAGGACGTAGGCGACGCCACCGCTCATCCCGGCCGCGAAGTTGCGACCGGTGGCGCCGAGCACCACGACCTCCCCGCCCGTCATGTACTCGCAGCCGTGATCGCCGACCGCCTCGACGACGAGGGAGGCACCGGAGTTACGGACGGCGAACCGCTCGCCGACCTGGCCGCGGATGAAGATCTCACCTGAGGTGGCACCGTAGGCGATCACGTTGCCGGCGATGATCTGCTCCTCGGCCACGAAGGTGGAGTCGCGGTCGGGACGGATGATCAGGCGACCGCCGGACAGGCCCTTGCCGACGTAGTCGTTGGCGTCGCCCTCGAGCCGCATGGTGATCCCCTGCGGCAGGAACGCGCCGAACGACTGGCCGGCCGACCCCACGAACGTCAGGTCGACCAGGTCGGGTGGCAGGCCCGCCGGGTGCTGCTTCGTCACCTCGTGGCCGAGCATGGTGCCGACCGTGCGGTTGACGTTGCGGATCGACAACCTGGCCCGGACCGGCTCCCCGGCGTCGATGGCCGGTCGGCACAGCTCGATCAGCTCGTTGTCGAGGGCGCGGTGGAGGCCGTGGTCCTGGCCGACCGTCTGGTGGCGGGACGCACCGTCGGGCAGCTCAGGGACGTACAGGACCGGCGTCAAGTCGAGCCCGGCGGTCTTCCAGTGGTCGATCGCGGCGCTGGTGTCGAGCACCTCGGCGTGGCCGACAGCCTCGTCGAGGCGCCGGAAGCCCAGCTCGGCGAGGATCTCGCGCACCTCCTCGGCGATGAACCGGAAGAAGTTGACCACGTACTCCGCCTTGCCGGCGTAGCGCGAGCGCAGCACCGGGTTCTGGGTGGCGATCCCCACCGGGCAGGTGTCCAGGTGGCATACCCGCATCATGATGCAGCCGGACACGACCAGCGGAGCCGACGCGAAGCCGAACTCCTCCGCCCCGAGCAAGGCCGCGACGATGACGTCACGCCCGGTCTTGAGCTGACCGTCGCACTGGACGACGATACGGTCGCGGAGCCCGTTGAGCAGCAACGTCTGCTGGGTCTCGGCCAGGCCCAGCTCCCAGGGCCCCCCGGCGTGCTTCAGCGATGTCATCGGCGCGGCGCCGGTGCCGCCGTCGTGGCCGGAGATGAGAACGACGTCGGCGTGCGCCTTCGACACCCCCGCAGCGATGGTGCCGACGCCGACCTCCGAGACCAGCTTGACGTGGATGCGCGCGGACGGGTTCGCGTTCTTGAGGTCGTGGATCAGCTGCGCGAGGTCCTCGATCGAGTAGATGTCGTGGTGGGGCGGCGGCGAGATCAGCCCGACACCGGGCGTGGAGTGCCGCGTCTTCGCCACCCACGGATAGACCTTCGGCCCGGGCAGCTGACCGCCCTCACCGGGCTTGGCCCCCTGCGCCATCTTGATCTGGATGTCGTCGGCGTTCGTGAGGTACTCGCTGGTGACCCCGAACCGACCGGATGCGACCTGCTTTATCGCGCTGCGGCGGCGGCGGTCCTGAAGCCGGTCGGAGTCCTCGCCGCCCTCGCCGGTGTTGGACTTGGCGCCGATCTGGTTCATCGCGATCGCCAGCGTCTCGTGCGCCTCGAGGCTGATCGAGCCGTACGACATCGCGCCGGTCGAGAAGCGCCGCATGATGGCCTCGACCGGCTCGACCTCGTCGAGCGGCACGGGCCCTCGGTCGGAGGAGAACGAGAAGAGCCCCCGAATCGTCATCAGCCGGTTCGCCTGGTCGTCGACCAGCTTGGTGTACTGCTTGAAGATGTCGTAGCGCCCGGCCCAGGTCGAGTGCTGGAGCCTGAACACCGTCTCCGGGTCGAACAGGTGGGGCTCCCCCTCACGCCGCCACTGGTACTCGCCACCGACGTTGAGGGTGCGGTGGGCGGGCGGGATGCCGTTGAGCGGGTACGCCGACCGGTGCCGCTGGGAGACCTCGTCGGCGATCACGTCGAGCCCGACACCGCCGAGCTTGGACGTCGTACCGGTGAAGTACCTGTCGACGAGCGCCTGGGAGAGACCGACCGCTTCGAAGATCTGCGCGCCGGTGTAGGAGGCTACGGTCGAGACGCCCATCTTGCTCATCACCTTGAGCACGCCCTTGCCGAGCGCCTTCACCAGGTTGCGGACCGCCTGCTCGGGCTCCACGTCGAGGACGTGCACCTGGCGGCGGGCCAGGTCCTCGACGGACTCCATGGCGAGGTAGGGGTTGACCGCCGCGATGCCGTAGCCGACGAGGAGGGCGACGTGATGGACCTCCCGGACGTCGCCGGCCTCCACGATCAGACCGACCTGGGTCCGCGTCTTCTCCCGCACCAGGTGGTGGTGCACGGCGCCGGCGAGCAGCAGTGACGGGATCGGGGCCTTGTCGACGGTGGAGTTGCGGTCGGTCAGCACGATGATGCGCGCGCCGTCGGCGATCGCGCCCGACACCTCGGCGCAGATCTCGTCGATGCGCGTCTCGAGAGCCGGCCCGCCGCCCTCGACGTCGTACAGGCCGGAGACGACATAGGTGGAGTACCCGGGCAGGTCGCCGTCCCGGTTGATGTGGACGATCTTCGCCAGCTGGTCGTTGTCGATGACCGGGAACGGGATCACCAGCTGCCGACAGGTCGACGGCGACGGGTCCAACAGGTTGCTCTCCGGCCCGATGGTGTTGACCAGCGAGGTCACCAGCTCCTCGCGGATCGCGTCCAGCGGCGGGTTCGTCACCTGGGCGAACAGCTGGCTGAAGTAGTCGAACAGCAGGCGCGGACGCTGCGACAGGGCTGCGATGGGGCTGTCGGTGCCCATCGAGCCGATCGGCTCTGCGGCCGTGCGCGCCATCGGCGACAGCAGCACCCGAAGCTCCTCCTCGGTGTAGCCGAAGACCTGCTGCCGCCTTGTCACCGACGCGTGGGTGTGGACGACGTGCTCACGGATCGGACGGTTGTGCAGGCGCACCAGACCGGCGTGCAGCCACTCGTCGTACGGCGCCTCGGCCGCCAGCGCGTCCTTGATCTCGTCGTCTTCGACGATCCGCCTCTCCGCGAGGTCCACGAGGAACATCCGGCCCGGCTGGAGCCGGCCCTTGCGGACGACGGTTGCCGGGTCGATGTCGAGCACTCCGACCTCCGACGCCAGCACGACCAATCCGTCGTCGGTGACCCAGTATCGCGACGGGCGCAGGCCGTTGCGGTCGAGGACCGCGCCGATCTGGGTGCCGTCGGTGAACACCACGCAGGCCGGGCCGTCCCAGGGCTCCATCAATGTGGAGTGGAACTCGTAGAAGGCCTTACGGGAGCGGGGCATCTCGGCATGGTTCTCCCACGCCTCCGGGATCATCATCAGCACCGAGTGCGGGAGCGACCGGCCGCCGAGGTGAAGCAGCTCGAGGACCTCGTCGAACGACGCGGAGTCCGAGGCGTCCGGTGTGCAGATCGGGTACAACCGGCTCAGGTCGCCAGGGATCAGGTCGCTGCACAGCAGCGACTCACGGGCGTGCATCCAGTTCCGGTTGCCCTTGACGGTGTTGATCTCGCCGTTGTGGGCGATGAATCGGTACGGGTGCGCCAGCGGCCACGACGGGAACGTGTTGGTCGAGAAGCGTGAGTGCACGATCGCCATCGCCGACGCGAGCCGCTCGTCGGTGAGATCGGGGAAGAACGTGTCCAGCTGGTCGGTGGTCAGCATGCCCTTGTAGGCGAGGGTGCGCGACGACAGGGACGGGAAGTAGACCCCGGTGTCGTGCTCGGACCGCTTGCGCAGGCAGAAGGCCATCCGCTCCAGGGCCATCCCGAGCCGGTGGCCGGAGTCGGAGGTCACGAAGAGGTGCGCGAAGGTCGGCATGCAGCTGCGTGCGCTGTTGCCGAGCAGCTCCGGGGTGGTGGGGATGTCGCGCCAGCCGAGGACGCGCAGGCCCTCCTCCGCCGCCAGGTCCGCGATGTGCTTCTTGGTCTTGGTGACCACCTCGGCGTCGCCGGGCAGGAAGGCGGCACCGACGGCGTAGCTGCCGGCGTGCGGCAGGTCGAAGTCGCAGACGGCCCGCAGGAAGGCGTCCGGAACCTGCATCAGGATGCCGGCACCGTCGCCGGAGTCAGGCTCGGCGCCCGAGGCGCCTCGGTGGTCGAGGTTGCGAAGGGCGGTGAGGGCTTGGGCGACGATGTCGTGCGAGGCGACGCCGGTCAGCGTGGCCACGAAGGCCACCCCGCAGGCATCGTGCTCGTGACGCCCGTCGTAAAGCCCCTGGGGCGGCGGGACGGCTCTCATGGGCTGTCTCCCGTCGTCTGACCATCGACCTGCCGGATCGATGAGAGTTGCCGCAAGGACGACGATGGCCCGGCGCATCTGTGCTCGGTGAGCCTACACGACAGGCCTGCGCCGACCCCGTTTCGTCGCCGGTATCCGGACGGACCGCAGCGCCCTGCGCAGGCGCGGACTGGTCAGCCGACCGCGGTACCGATCACGGCGCCGATCAGGTACGTGAGACCGGCCGCCGCACCGCCCAGGGCAAGCTGCCGCAGCCCGCTGTACCACCACGACCGCGTGGTGACGCGCGATACGAGCGCACCACAACCGAACAGTGCCAGCAGACTGATGACGAGAGCCGGCAGGATTGAGTGCGCTCCGAGCAGGTACGGCAGGATCGGGAGGGCCGCGCCCACCGCGAACGACACGAATGACGAGCCCGCCGCGACGTACGGCGACGGCAGGTTGTCGGGATCGACCCCCAGCTCCTCCCGCGCGTGGATCTCGACGGCGAGCTCGGGGTTCGCGTGTACCTGCTTGGCCACCGCGGCAGCCAGGTGCATGTCGATCCCCCTGTCGACGTACATCTGCGCGAGCTCGGCCTCTTCGGCGTCCGGGCGCTCGAGGATCTCGCGCCTCTCGACCTCGATCTCCGCCCGGGTGTACTCCGACTGGCTTGCCACCGAGGTGTACTCGCCCGCCGCCATCGAGAAGGCTCCGGCGGCAAGGCCGGCCAGCCCGGCCAGCACGACCGCGGACTGGTGGTCACCTGACGTGCCGCCGACGACACCCGCGATCAGGGCGAAGTTGGACACCAGGCCGTCCATGGCGCCGAACACGGCCGGGCGCAGCCAGCCGCCGCTGACGTCGCCGTGCTCGTGCCGGATCTCGTCGGAGCCGACCTCCCCGAGCGAGTCCGCGGGGGAGGTGGTCATGGCTGGCTTGCCTTCGGTGGCTGCTGCGGGGACGCCTCCAGGGCAGGGGCGTCGGGTGGCGGCTCGTCGGGCTCGTCCCCTGGCGGATCGGAGCCGTCGGTGTGAGCGCCGCTGCTCGCGGCGACGAGGTCGTCGTCGGTGCCCGATCCGGCCGCTGAGGCGTCGATCGGCTCCGCGTCCGGCCCGTTTGGGTCGACGATGACCTCGCGGCCGGGGTGACGCCGGCCCACGATGACGAAGTACAGGCTGGCCGCGATGAACAAGACGATCGAGGTCCAGACATTGAGCCGGACCCCGAAGATGTGGTTGGCGGTGTCGATGCGGAGGTACTCGATCCAGGCCCGGCCAGCGGTGTAGGCCATCACGTACAGGGCGAACGCGCGCCCGTAGCCGAGCCGGAACCGGCGGTCGGCCCAGATCACGACGCCCGCAACACCGAGGTCCCAGATCGACTCGTAGAGGAAGGTGGGCTGGAAGGTGGAGTACTGCTGGTAGTTCGCGGGGAGCGTCTCACGGTGCGCAGCGTCGATCTTGAGGCCCCAGGGCAGCGTCGTCGGCTTGCCGTACAGCTCCTGGTTGAACCAGTTGCCCCAGCGCCCGATCGCCTGGGCTATCACGATGCCCGGCGCCAGCGCGTCGGCCATCGCTCGGAACGGGACGCCTCGCCGTCGGCAGCCGATGTAGGCACCGAGCGCACCCAGGGCGATGGCGCCCCAGATGCCCAGGCCGCCGCGCCAGACATACAACGCGTAGATCGGGTGCTCGCCCTTCTCGAAGTACAGCTCCGGGTCGGTGATCACGTGGTATACCCGACCGCCGACGAGGCCGAACGGCACCGCCCAGATAGAGATGTCCCCGACCGTGCCGTGCTGCCCACCGCGCTTGACCCACCGGCGGTCGCCGATCCACACCGCCGCGATCACTCCGGCGATGATGCACAAGGCGTACCCGCGGATGGGGAAGATCCCGATGTGCCAGACGCCCTGGCTCGGACTCGGGAGGTAGGCAAGGTTCATCGCTTCAGCAACTTACCGTGCGAACGGGGTCGCACCCTCATCACCCGGCAAGTTCGGTGATGTCACTGACCATGTCGTCGACGGAGGTTCCGGCCGTCCAGATCACCGGCGCCGAGTTGCCCCGGAAGCCGATCACCTGCGCCCCGTGACCGACGTCGTAGCCGCCGCTGGCCAGCTTCTGGCGCCCCTCTATCGCGACCCCGAGGTCGTCTGCGGCCGCGACGATCGTGCTGAGGCTCCCATCGAGGCCGATGAAACTGCTGTCGTAGTGGTCGAGGTACGACCGCAGGACCGAGCCCGTGTCCCGCGCCGGATCGGTTGTGATGAACAGGACCTGGGTCTCGTTGCGGACGTCGGTGGGCAGCCGTAGGTAGGCGGACGTGAGGTCGCTCATGACGAGCGGGCAGACGTCCGGACAGTTGGTGTAGCCGAAGAAGACCAGTGTGACCTTGGTCGTGGTGTCGCTGACCAGGTTGAAGGGGTCGCCGTCCGTCGAGGTCAAGGTGATGTCCGGCATCGTGTACGGCTTGGCCGGCTCGGCTCCGAGGTAGGGCGACGGGCTGCCGCTGATGTTCGAGATCTCGACGCCGCCGGGGTTGTCCGGCATCGTGGACGGGGTGGAGCCGGCCGCGCATCCGGCCACCAGCAGGGACCCCGCGGACAGCATGGCCGCCGCCGCCAGGGCGTAGGCACGCCGTCGTACGACCGGGATCATCGAAGGTCTCAACTCTGCGTGGCGGCTCAAAGTTCCCGGCGTACTCCGTGGGCGAGGTCCTCGCTCAGGCGGGCCACCGCGGCGATGGCGGCGCTCGGGCTGTCGGCCTGCTGCACACAGCGGACCAGGGCGCTGCCGACGATGACCGCGTCGGCGTAGCCGGCCACCTCGGCTGCCTGTCGTCCGTCTGACACCCCGAGCCCGACTCCGACCGGCAGCTCGGTGACCTCGTGCACCCGCTCGACCAGCTCGGGTGCGGCCGCGCTCGTCTGCTCGCGCGCTCCGGTGACGCCCATCACGGCGGTGGCGTAGACGAACCCGCGACATGCCGCGGTGGTGCTTTCCAGCCTGGTCCTGGTCGACGACGGGGCCACGAGAAAGACCTTGTCCAGGTCGTGGGCGTCCGCAGCGGCGAGCCACTCGTCCGCCTCGTCCGGGACCAGGTCGGGCGTGACCAGCCCCGCTCCCCCGGCCGAGGCCAAGGCTGCCGAGAACCTCTCCACCCCGAACCGCTCGACCGGGTTCCAGTAGGTCATCACGACGGTGGGCGCCATTCTCGCAACGGACTCGACCACGCGGAACACGTCGGTGGTACGCACCCCGTTCGCCAGGGCGACCTCGGCGGCGGCCTGGATCGTCGGGCCGTCCATCACCGGGTCGGAGTAGGGCAGGCCGACCTCGACGACGTCGACGCCCGCGTCGACCATCGCCCGGATCAGCTCGATCGAGGCGTCCACCGTCGGGAAGCCGGCCGGCAGGTAGCCGACCAGGGCTGCCCGGCCGTCACGGTTGGCTGCCTCGATCGCGGGCCCGGCCCCGCTCACGCCTGCTTCTCGTCGTCGAGGACTCCGAGCGGGTCGATCAGCGCCGCCGGCTCGACCAGCCCGAACCAGGTCGCGGCCGTCCCCATGTCCTTGTCGCCGCGACCGGACAGGCAGACGACGAGTACGGCGTCGGGGCCGAGCTCACTCACGACCTGCGGGATACCGGCCACGGCGTGTGCGCTCTCGATCGCCGCAATGATCCCCTCGGTCTTCGCCAGCAGGTCCATCGCGTCCATCGCCTGGGCGTCGGTGATCGGGGCGTACGACGCCCGGCCGGTCTCCGCCAGCCAGGCGTGCTCAGGTCCGACTCCCGGGTAGTCCAGGCCGGCGGAGATCGAGTGCGACTCGACGGTCTGCCCGTCCTCGTCCTGAAGGAGGTACGACCTGGTGCCGTGCAGGACGCCGACCTCACCGGCCGTGATCGTGGCGGCGTGGCGTCCGGTCTCGAACCCGTCGCCTCCCGCCTCGAAGCCGTACAGCCGCACCGACTCGTCGTTGACGAAGGCGGTGAACATGCCGATCGCGTTGGACCCGCCACCGACGCAGGCCAGCGCGGCGTCGGGGAGCCGGCCCAGAAGCTCCAGCGACTGGGCGCGCGCCTCGTCGCCGATGCCGCGGGTGAAGTCCCGCACCATGGCGGGGAAGGGGTGCGCACCGGCGGCGGTGCCGAGCAGGTAGTGGGTGGTGTCGACGTTGGCGACCCAGTCGCGCAGTGCCTCGTTGATCGCGTCCTTGAGGGTGCGGCTGCCGCTGTTGACGCTGACGACCTCGGCGCCCAGCATCTTCATCCTGGCAACGTTGAGCGCCTGCCGCTCCATGTCGACCTCGCCCATGTAGACGACGCAGTCGAGCCCGAAGTAGGCACAGGCGGTTGCTGTGGCGACGCCGTGCTGTCCTGCCCCGGTCTCCGCGATCACCCGCTTCTTGCCCATCCTGGCCGTCAGCAGGGCCTGGCCCAGGACGTTGCGGATCTTGTGAGCGCCGGTGTGGTTGAGGTCCTCGCGCTTGAGGAGCACCCTGGCGCCGACGCGCTCCGACAGCCTCTCGGCGTCGTACAGGAGGCTGGGGAGCCCGCCGTACTCACGCAGTAGGCGGTGGAACTCGCCCATGAACGCGTCGTCGGCCATCGCGTCTCGCCAGTACTGCTCGAGCTCGTCGAGCGGGGCGATCAGCGCCTCGGGCATGAAGCGGCCGCCGAAGCGGCCGAAATGCCCGGCGGCGTCGGGCATCGGGTCTGCCATCGTCTCAGTGCCTTTGCTTGAGCGCCGGGTGGGTGCCGGCCGCGACCAGGTCAGAGACCGCGGACCGCGGGTCCTTCCCGGTGACGAGGGACTCGCCGACGAGGACGACGTCAGCGCCTTCGCGGGCATACTCCAACACGTCGTGAGGGCCTCGAACACCTGACTCGGCGACCCGGACGACGCCGTCGGGAATGAGCGGGGCGAGCCTGGCGAACGTGTCCCGGTCGACCTCGAGGGTCTTGAGGTCGCGGGCGTTGACACCGATGAGGTCGGCGCCGGCGTG
>JBBSET010000026.1:0-52032 GCA_038239485.1 Propionibacteriales bacterium | reverse complement strand
CCGCCGGCTCGCGCCGCTGCTCGACAACGACATCAACCAGATGGAGCTCTTCACCGCGTTGTTGCTGTCGCTGCCCGGGTCACCGGTGTTGTACTACGGCGACGAGATCGGCATGGGCGACAACATCTGGCTCGGCGACCGTGACGGCGTTCGCACCCCGATGCAGTGGACGCCTGATCGCAACGCCGGCTTCTCCACCGCCACCCCGGGGCGGCTCAACCTGCCGGCGATCATGGACCCGGTGTTCGGCTACCAGTCCGTCAACGTCGAGGCTGAGATCGAGAACACCTCGTCGCTGCTGCACTGGACCCGGCGGATGATCAACGCCCGCAAGCAGCATCCGGCGTTCGGGCTGGGTACCTTCGCCGACCTCGGTGGCAGCAACCCGAGCGTCTTCTCGTTCAGCCGCGGCTTCGGCGACGACACCGTGCTGTGTGTCAACAACCTCTCGCGCTTCCCCCAGCCGGTTGAGCTGGACCTGCGCCGGTGGGAGGGCTACGAACCCATCGAGATGATCGGCCACGTTCGATTCCCCCGGATCGGGGAACTGCCGTACCTGTTGACCCTGTCCGGTCACGGCTTCTACTGGTTCCTGATCTCCCGCTCAGAAGAGGGGCGCCCTTCGTGACCTCCATGTTCCACGACATGCTGGCGACATACCTGACACACAGGCGATGGTTCGCGGGCAAGGGCCGGAACTTCGAGGTCACCCATGTGCATCCGCTGCCGTGGCTTCGCGAGGCCGAGCCCAGAGCAAGGATCGAGATCGTCACCGTGCGGTTCGACGACGGCAAGCAGGACTCCTACCAGTTCCCGACGGCCTACCTCGACCGGCCCGATCCTGAGATGGGGTATGCGCTGGTCGGCGAGTTCACCCATCCCGAGCTCGGCGACGTCGCTGCCTACGACGCGGTCTACTTCAAGGCGATCCCCGAGTCGCTGATGAAGGGCTTCCACGCCCACCTCGACACCCCTGACCTCCGCTTCCACGTCGTGGACGCCGCCGAGCTTCCGGATGCGTCGCTTCCGGGCAGCGTGATGACGGCGGAGCAGTCCAACACGTCGATCGCGTTCGGGGAGGAGGCCATTCTCAAGCTGTACCGGCGGATCAGTCCCGGCAGCAACCCCGACATCGAGATCCATGACGCGCTGACCCGCCATGGAGGCGACCACGTCGCCCCACTGCTCGGCTGGATCGAGGCGGACTGGGTCGACACCGAGGGTCGGCGGCAGTCGGGTGACCTCGCGATGATGCAGAAGTTCCTGCGCACCGGTACCGACGGCTGGGACATCGCCTTGTCGAGCGTGCGCGACCTGCTCGTCGAGGAGGACCTGCATCCCGACGAGGTGGGCGGGGACTTCGCCGGCGAGGCATGGCGGCTCGGCGAGGCGACCGCCGACGTGCACGCTGACCTGGCGGAGCTGCTCGCGACCGGATCCCTCACCGGACCGGAGCAGGCCCGCCTGGCCGAAGCCATGAGACTGCGGCTCGAGGCGGCGGTGCACGTCGTGCCCGAGCTGCGGCCGTACGCCCGGACACTCGACTCGCACTTCGTTGCGGTCGCCGGCCTCGACGCGCCGGTGCCCGTCCAGCGCATCCACGGCGACCTCCATCTGGGCCAGACGCTGCGAACAGTCAAGGGCTGGAAGATCCTGGACTTCGAGGGCGAGCCGGCCAAGAGCCTGCCCGAACGGGTCGCCCTGGACTCGCCGCTTCGAGACATCGCCGGCATGCTGCGCTCGTTCGACTATGCGGCCGGGGCGACCCTGCGGCAGTTCGGGACGGGTGACCACCTCGTCTACCGAGCCCGGGAGTGGTCGGCGCGCAACCGGGGGGCCTTCATGGACGGCTACGCCTCGACGACCGGTTCGTCGCTGGACGAGCACCAGACCCTGCTCCGTGCGTACGAGACCGACAAGGCCGTCTACGAAGCCGTCTACGAAGCACGGAACCGCCCGAGCTGGCTCGCGATACCGTTGCAGGCCATCGCCCGTATCGCCGCTGAGGAGTGACATGACCAAGGAGCTAACCGCCAGGCCCGTACCGACAGCAGAGCTCAACCAGCTCGTCGCCGGCCGCCACGGAAGTCCTCACAGCGTCCTTGGCCCGCACGTCTACGACAACCAGGTGACGGTGCGCGCACTGCGGCCGCTGGCCAAGTCGGTGAGCGTGACGATCGGCGCGAAGACCGTCGCGATGCGCCACGAGCACGAAGGCATCTGGGTCGCCGTGCTGCCGCAGAAGACGGTGACCGACTACCGGCTCGTCGTCGAGTACGACGGCTACCCCGCCCAGACCGTCGACGACCCCTACCGCTACCTGCCCACGCTGGGCGAGATGGACCAGCACCTGATCAACGAGGGCCGGCACGAGCAGCTCTGGGACGTGCTGGGCGCTCACGTCCGCGACTATGACACCACCGCCGGCATCGTCACGGGCACGTCTTTCGCCGTCTGGGCGCCGAACGCGAAGGGGATCCGCGTCTCGGGCGACTTCAACTCATGGGACCCCCGGGCGCACCCGATGCGCCAGCTCGGCTCGTCGGGCGTGTGGGAGCTGTTCATCCCCGACGTCGGCAACCACACGATGTACAAGTACGTCATCTGCGGTGCCGACGACGTGTGGCGCGAGAAGGCCGACCCGATGGCGGCCCTCACGCAGGTAGCGCCGGAATGGGCGTCGGTGGTGTTCCGCTCCGACTACACCTGGAACGACGACAGCTGGGTCTCCCATCGTTCGGAGCGGCCGACCGAGAGCCCGATGAGCGTCTACGAGGTGCACCTCGGCTCCTGGCGCCGGGACCGGAGCTACGTCCAGCTGGCTGACGAGCTGGTCAACTACGTCAAGGACCTGGGGTTCACCCATGTCGAGCTGCTGCCGGTGATGGAGCACCCCTTCGGCGGCTCCTGGGGATACCACGTGACCGGGTACTTCGCGGCCACCTCTCGCTTCGGCACCCCCGACGAGTTCCGGTACCTCGTGGACCAGCTGCACCAGGCCGGGGTCGGCGTGATCCTCGACTGGGTGCCAGGCCACTTCGCCACCGACGCGTGGGCGCTGGCCCGCTTCGACGGCACGCCGCTGTATGAGCACCCGGACCCGCAGAAGGGCTGGCACGCCGAGTGGGGGTCGTACATCTTCGACTTCGGACGCCGCGAGGTGCGCAACTTCCTCGTCGCCAACGCCTTGTACTGGCTGGAGGAGTTCCACATCGACGGGCTCCGCGTCGACGGTGTCGCCTCGATGCTCTACCTCGACTACTCCCGTGAGGCGGGCGAATGGACGCCGAACAAGTACGGCGGCCGGGAGAACCTTGAGGCGGTTGCGCTGCTCCAGGAGGTCAACGCGACCTGCTACCGGCGGGTGCCGGGCACTGTCGTCATAGCGGAGGAGTCCACCGCCTGGCCGGGCGTGACCAGGCCGACCCACCTCGGCGGACTCGGCTTCGGCTTCAAGTGGAACATGGGCTGGATGCACGACACGCTCGACTACATGGCGCACGACCCCATCCACCGGCAGTACCACCACCACCAGATGACCTTCTCGATGATGTACGCCTACACCGAGAACTACGTGCTGCCGATCTCCCACGACGAGGTCGTCCACGGCAAGGGGTCGCTGCTGCGCAAGATGCCTGGCGACAGGTGGCGCCAGCTCGCCAACGTACGGGCGCTGCTCGGCTACATGTGGGCGCACCCCGGCAAGCAGCTGATCTTCATGGGCGTCGAGATGGCCCAGGAGTCGGAGTGGGCCGAGAGCCGCGAGCTGGACTGGTGGCTGCTCGACCACGTCGAGCACCTGGGCGTCCACCGGCTGGTGAAGGACCTCAACCGGGTCTACAAGGAGTCCGCGGCGCTCTGGTCCCTCGACCAGGACCCGGCCGGGTTCAGCTGGATCGACGCCAACGACAGTACGAGCAACGTCTTCAGCTTCCTGCGCACGGGCAGAGACGGCTCGCGAGTGGCCTGCGTCGCGAACTTCTCGGCCGTCCCCCATCACGACTACCATCTCGGTCTGCCCTCGACGGGTCGGTGGGACGAGGTCCTGAACACCGACGCGGAGAGCTACACGGGGTCCGGTGTCGGGAACCTTGGCTCGGTCGAGGCATACAAGGAGGGCTGGCACGGGAGGCCGGCGTCGGCCACCGTCCAGCTCCCTCCGCTCGCAACGCTCTGGCTGAGGCAGTGGCCTGCTCAGCCGTGAGGTGACCGAGCCGTCGCAGCCGACGCTGCGAGACGGTGACGTGGTGCTCCGGCCATGGCGCGACGACGACATCGACGTGGCCAGGCACCAACACGACGAGGTGATGGCGCAGTGGTCCGGCTTTCCCGGGGTCGTCCCGGGCCATGCCCAGCAGGCCGGCGCGGTAGGGCGGTGGCGTGAGGGGTATGCCGATGGCCGACGGGTCGTCGGCTTCGTCGTCGAGAGGGCCGGCGAGGTCGCCGGCAGCGTCGAGGTCAGGCGGGTCCGCCCAGGTGTGGGGGAGCTGTCCTGGACGTTGTACGCCGGGCATCGGGGGGTGGGCACCGGGCGGCGCGCCATCCGGCTGCTGATCGCCTACTGCTTCTCCGACCTCGGTCTGGACCGGGTCGAGGCCCATGTGGACCCGGCGAACCTCGCCTCGCTCCGACTGGCCTCGCGGTCAGGGTTGCGGCGCGAGGGTATCGTGCGCGGGCACGGGTCGCGGGGCGGTGAGCGTCGCGACGAGGTCTTGCTAGGGCGGCTGTCCGGCGATGCCGCACCGGAGGACCCGTCCGGCTTCCGGGCACTCCTCAACGCTGCGCTTCCGACCAAGAGAGTGATCGCCCAGGGGCTGCTCCGCGACAGGGGCGGACGGGTGCTCCTGTGCGAGCTCACCTACAAACCCGACTGGGACCTGCCCGGCGGGGTGGTGGAGGTCGGCGAGTCCCCCGTCGAGGGGGTGGAGCGTGAGGTCGGTGAGGAGCTCCGCATCGACGTGGCGGCCCGGTCGCTGCTGGCGGTCGACTGGCTGCCACCCTGGGCGGGGTGGGACGACGCCTGTCTGTTCGTGTTCGACCTGGGTGTCGTCGACGCCTCGGCGAGCGAGGCGATGGTGTTGGAACCACGCGAGATCGCGGCGGTGCACTGGTGTACGCCGGAGCAGGTGGCCGAGCGCACCCGCGAGCCGACCGCGGCGCGGATCGCGGAGGCAGTCCGCGGCGCCGGCCGGGCCGACTCCGGAAGCGACGGGCGGGGCGCGGTGTTCCTGCATGGCGGACAGGCGTACTCGGCCTTCCGGCCCGAGTGACCGCTCAGACGAGCCGGCTGCCGTCGGCGTCGACGACGATCGCCTGACCGTCGCGAAGCGTACGATGGCTCACGTTGTGCTCGCGATACCAGCGAGCGACCTCGACGACGAGCTCCGTCTCTGGGTGACCGGGCGAGTCGACATGCGGCACGAACGCATAGTCGATCACGGCCAGCCCGTCCCATTCGACCGGCGCGTCGTACACCCGGGTCACCGCGTCGGGATCGTCGCACAGCTCCAGTCCCCGCAGGCTCGGCGCCAGCACGCAGGGCCCGGCACTGTAGCCGGCGTACACGATGGCGTCTCGACGAAGCAGGTCGCGGATGGCCTCGTCAGCGCCGCTTCGCCGCATCGCGTACCGGAGCATGAAGGCGTTGCCGCCGCGGACCCAGAGCGCTCCGAAGCCCGCGAGCACGGCCGGCAGCTCACCACTGGCGTCGAAGTAGTCGCGCAGATCGACCTCCGTCGCCGTCAGTCCGAGGTCGCCCAGCGCTTCGATCTCAGAGCGGACCGCATCGGGACGGCTCCAGCCGAGGTCCTCGTCCACCGCGTTGGCGATCACGGCCACCGGCCGGTCGGAGTCGACCATCCGGACCAGCAGCTCGGGATGGTCGCCGAGGCGGAACGACGAAAGGTAGAGGCGCACGGGACTCTGCGGACCGGCGCCTAGAAGAGGGCGCTGGCGAGGTTCTGCCGGGCCTTGAGGACGCGGGGGTCCCCGTCGCCGACCACGCCGAAGAGCTCGACCAGGTGCTTGCGGGCGGCATCGCGATCATTCTCGGTCGTACGACGGACGAGCTCGATCAACCGGGCGAACGCGTCGTCGACGCGGTCGGCCAGCAGGTCCAGGTCCGCCATCAACGTCTGCGCGGCCACGTCGGACGGATCGGCGTCGGCCGCACTACGAGCCGCTGCCGGGACGACCCCCTCCGTACGCTTGAGAAGCTGCGCCCGCGCGAGTCCGACAAGCGCCTCGGCGTCTGCCGGCGACACCGACAACGCCGCGCGATACCCGTCGATGGCGGCCTCGAAATCTCCGGACAGCATGGCCTCCTCCGCCTCCGGGTAGCGCGCAGGCGGCTCGACATCGTCCAACGGGTCAGCGGGCTCGGCCGGCCCCGCGACGGGGTCGGCGACTCCGGACACGCCGTTGGTCACTGCAGCTTGGAGTACCTCGTCGATCAGCGCGCGCATCTCGGTCTCCGGCAGCGGGTCCTGGAGGAGGGGGGCCAGCTGTCCGCGCAGCGCCGCGACGACGAGAGGAATCTCTGGGATCCGCAGCGCCTGCGCAAGCTCGGGCTGAGTACCGACGTCCACCTTCGCGAACAGGAACCGGCCGCCGAACTCCCCCGCCAGCCTCGTCAGGGTCGCGTTGATCTCGACAGACGCAGGGGACGCTGCAGACCAGAAGCTGACCAGGACGACGACCGACATGGACCGCTCGACGACGTCGGTCCGCAGTGACTGCTCGCCGACCACGTCGAAGTCGTACCGGCCGCCACCCGCAGCCGGCCGGTGCCCTCCGGCCGTGGGAGACCCAGGCGACGCCGGCTTACGCAGCGCCGAGAGATCAATGGCGCCGGGGCGGGAGAACTGCGGAACCGTCATGACACCATCCTAGGCAAAAGGCCGGGGGCGACGCGGCCGTGGTCAGAAGCGTGCGGGCTCGCGGTACTCGCCCCACTCTGCCCGCAACGCCCCGCAGATCTCGCCCAGCGTCGCCTCGCGGCGCACCGCGTCGAGCATGGCGGGGATCATGTTGTCCTGGGTGCGCGACACCTCGACCATCCGTGCGACCGCGGCGTGCACCGCGACAGAGTCACGTACCTGGCGCCGGCTGGCGAGCTCACGCACCTGCTCGACCTCGACCGCGTGGGAGACGCGGAGAATCTCGAGGTCGCCGGTCACGGAGGCGGTATGACAGTTGACGCCCACAACCAGCTTGTCGCCCTTCTCCACCGCGACCTGGTACTGGAACGCAGACTCGGCGATCTCGGACATGAACCAGCCGTCCTCGATGCCGCGCAGGATCCCTGAGGTCATCGGGCCGATCGCATGCTCACGCGTCTCGCCCGCCCCGAACTGCCTGATCGTGGCGAAGATGGCCTCCGCCTCGGCCTCCAACCGGTCCGTCAGCGCCTCCACGTACCACGAGCCGCCGAGTGGGTCGGCGACATTGACCACCCCTGTCTCATGCATCAGGACCTGCTGGGTCCTGAGCGCGATCTCAGCCGCCTGCTCGGTCGGCAGTGCCAGCGTCTCGTCGAGAGCGTTGGTATGCAGCGAGTTCGTCCCGCCTAGCACCGCCGCCAGCGCCTCGACGGCGGTCCGGACCACGTTGTTGTAGGGCTGCTGCGCGGTGAGTGACACCCCGGCGGTCTGGGTATGGAAGCGCAACGACTGCGCCTTCTCGGAGGTGGCGCCGTATACGTCACGCAGCCACCGGGCCCAGATCCGGCGAGCGGCACGGAACTTGGCGATCTCCTCGAAGAAGTCGACGTGGGCATCGAAGAAGAAGGACAGCCCCGGCGCGAACGTGTCGACGTCGAGGCCGCGCGACAGCCCGAGCTCGACGTAGGCGAACCCGTCCGCCAACGTGAACGCCAGCTCCTGCGCGGCGGTCGACCCCGCCTCACGGATGTGGTAGCCGGATACGCTCAACGGCTTGTAGGCGGGCACCTCGGCCGCGCAGAACTCCATCAGGTCACCGATCAGGCGCAAGTGGGGCTCCGGACCGAAAAGCCACTCCTTCTGGGCGATGTACTCCTTGAAGATGTCGGTCTGCAGAGTGCCGTTGAGCCGGCTGAGGTCGGCGCCCTCGCGCTCCGCGGCGACCAGGTACATGCAGAAGACGGGCACGGCGGGGCCTGAGATGGTCATCGATGTCGTGACGTCCTCCAGCGGGAGCCCGGCGAAGAGCTCCTGCATGTCAGCAGCGGAGTCGACGGCCACACCGCAGTGACCGACCTCCCCGAGCGACTGCGGCGCGTCGCTGTCGAGACCCATCAGCGTCGGCATGTCGAAAGCGACCGACAGCCCGCCACCACCGTTGGCCAAGATCATCTTGTAGCGCTCGTTGGTCTGGCGGGCGTTGCCGAACCCTGCGAACTGCCGGATGGTCCAGGCGCGACCCCGGTACCCGGTCGAGTACAGGCCGCGGGTGAAGGGAAACTCACCCGGCCAGCCGATCGACGCCATCCGCGGGTCCTCGTCGCCCGAGGGTGGGCCGTACACCGGCTCGACCTCGGCCCCGGAGACGGAGCTGAAGTCCACGTCGCGGACGCGTGCGGAGTCGTACCGCGCCTGCCAGCGCTGCCTGCCGTCGTGAGCATCGCTCTCGGTCATGCTTCTAGCCTCCCGCTGCGGCGGCCGACTGGTTAGTTGGACGTCCAACTATAGGACGTCCAACTAATCGTAGCGCCATCGCTGCCCGCCCTTCCCCCACTCGACGGACGCCCGTTAGGCCTCTCGGCCGCGCATGCCGACGCTACTCGAGGGTGAAGTCGCCGGCCGCCTGCCGGACGGGCCTCAGCAGCGCGGACAGCACGTCCAGATCCCCGTCGGCCAGCGCGCCGACGCCGAAGTCGGCCGCGAGCAGGTCGGCGGTGGCCGCCTCGACAAGAGCCCGGCCCGTCTCGGTGATCTCCGCGAGCACGGTCCTGCCGTCCGTCGGGTGCCGGCGCCGAACCACGAATCCAGCGGCCTCCAGCCGGTCGACGATCGACGTCACCGAGGTGGGGTGGACCTGGAGCCGGTCCCCCATCTTGCCCAGCGGCAGGGACCCGCGCTGCGAGAACGTCAGCAGCACCAGGGCCTCGTAGCGCGCGAAGGTCAGCCCGTGCGGGTTGAGGATCTCGTCGAGCTCGAAGAGGACCAGCTGCTGCACCCGCATCAGACTGGTGACCGCGCGCATCTGGGGCACTCCCGACCAGCGTCTTGCCCATTGCCGGGCCGCCTCGTCGATCGGGTCGAACGGCAGCTGCCGGACTCTGGCCATCGCTTCACTCGCCCGCGCCCGGCGGGCCGGCCGGAGACTCCACCGGCTGGACCACGTCCTGGATCTTGTCGCTGCGGCCGGTCGGGTCGCTGACATATCTGATCTCGTGCAGCGCCTGATCCTGCCCGGCGGACTCGAAGTAGAAGTGGCCGTAGCCGAAGAGCCGCCCGAGCAGGGACTGGTTCACGCTGTAGTCGACGATGCGAGTGGCCGGGAGGGTGGCGAACTTGCGGCCGAGCGGACCTTGGATCCGGAAGACGCGGCGGTTGGTGATCACGAAGACGTCCGACTGGAGGCAGGCGAACAGCCACAGAGAATGCACCGCGATGGCGGCCGCGAGCCAGGCGAAGATCCACCCTGCCGACTCCACGCTGCCGAGATACAGGGCACAGCAGAACACGACGACGAGCACCTCGATGATGATCCGCCAGTATGCCACCCAGTGCTTACGAACCTGATCGACCTGGTACTCCCCCTCGCGCAGCCGCGACTCGACAGCGGGGTCGGTGAGAGCCTTCCAGATATTGCCGCCCATCGGGCGCTCAGCTGGAGAGAGCGTTGAAGAAGTCGATGATGGACTGGAAGGTCTGCCCGACCGCGGAACCCACGGCCTTCACCGCGTCGGCGGCCGCAGTCGGCTGGGTGACCAGATAGAACAGAGCAAAGGCGATGACAAGGAACGTGATGCCCTTTTTGGCTGCATCCGTCATCGGTTCTCCTCAAGGGCGTGCTCGGCCGGCAGAATGCGGCCGGACATAGCCGTAGTCATGATCTTCGACCATGTCTAGCAAACACGCCAAGTGTTGTTCGCAAGGCGCGCCGGGCGGTGACGCCCAAGTTGCACATCACAGCGCGTCAACAAGCCTATCCGCAGCGGTATAGGGGTCCAGAGTTCCCGCCGACACCTGGGCGGCCAACGAGTCGAGGTCCGCGCGACCATGCAGATCACCGAAGCGCTCGCGTAGCGAGGTGACCGCGATGGCCTCGACCTCGTCGCGCGCCCGCCTCTCGCGCCGCGTCGTCAGCTCGCCGGTGGCGACGCTGTGCTGCCGGTGTGAGGCGACCGCAGCGAGTGTGTCGGCGATTCCCTCACCTGTCTGCGCGACGGTCTTCACGATCGGTGCGCGCCATGACACGGCTGCGGTGCCGAGACCGAGCACCGACCTCAGATCACGAACGACCTGGTCCGCGCCGTCGCGGTCGGCCTTGTTGACGACGAACACGTCCCCGATCTCCAAGATCCCGGCCTTCGCGGCCTGGATGCCGTCACCCATCCCGGGAGCGAGCAGGACCAGCGTCGTGTCGGCCAGCCCGGCGACGTCGACCTCGGACTGTCCGACGCCGACCGTCTCGACCAGGATCGTGTCACAGCCAGCCGCATCCAGGACCCGGATCGCCTGCGGGACCGCCCAGGACAGGCCACCGAGATGACCCCGGCTGGCCATCGACCGGATGTAGACGTCCGCGTCAGTCGCATGCTCCTGCATCCGCACCCGGTCGCCGAGCAACGCTCCACCGGAGAACGGCGAGGACGGGTCGACAGCGAGTACCCCGACCCGCTCCCCACTTCGCCGCAGCGCTCTCACCAGCGCCGAGGTGCAGGTGGACTTGCCGACTCCCGGCGAGCCGGTGATACCGATGATCTGCGCGTGCCCGGAGTTCGGCGCCAACCGCTCGGCCACCTCGCGAAGCAGCGGCGAGGCATTCTCGACCAGCGAGATCAGCCTGGCGACCGCCCTGCGATCGCCCACTCGGGCCCGCGCGACGAGGACGTCGACAGACAGCTGACGGCCGAGGCGCCTGCCGATCGGCTCGGCGAGAGAGTCGTCGCCCGCCAGGGCGGAGGTCACAGCGAGGCAGTCACGACGACGAGACGTGCACGATCAGCGCGTCACCCTGCCCCCCGCCGTCGACGATGCCCTTACCGATCCCCAGCTCACGCACGTCGGCGATTCCGCCCAGATGCGCCGCGGAGAGGGCCTTGAGGCCCCCGAGCAACCGTCCGATCGGCGTCCGAGCCCCCGCGACGATGCCAGCTCCGGCCATCTCGTCCTCCTGTACTGCTCCGGTGTGGATACTGCCGTGAAGCCTACCCAGCCCGACCGACAACGGTCTCCACCACGACGGGTGCGGGCCGGGGCCGGCTTGCCCGCCCCGGCAGGCACGCGCCACCATGTCGACATGCTCCCTGCCTCGCTCATCACCGCGATCGACCATGTCGGGATCGCGGTGCAGGACCTGGATGACGCAATCGCCTTCTACACCACGAAATTCGGCTTCGCGGTCGTCCATCAGGAGACCAACGAGGAGCAGGGGGTGAGGGAGGCGATGCTCGCTGTCGGCGCGTCGGGGTCTTGTCTGCAGCTGCTCGCACCGCTGTCACCGACATCAGCGATCGCGACGTTCCTGACCCGTTCCGGACCCGGGATGCAGCAGCTCGCGTACCGGGTCACCGATATCGAGCAGGCGATGTCGGCGGTCAGGGCGCAGGGGATGAGGCTCCTGTACGACACTGCTCGACGAGGTACCGCAGACAGCCGGATCAACTTCATCCACCCCAAGGACGCAGGGGGTGTGCTCGTCGAGCTGGTGGAGCCCGCAGGTGAATGTCAGCACCACGCGCCACGCGCCCAGTCACGGAACGACCGGGAGCCGACGAGGTAGTCTGCTGTCAACTGCGAGCCGCGTAGCGCGACGAGGACCCCCAGTTCTCTGCCGACTCTGATCGAGGTGCGGACCTATATGACCGAGCAACCCAGCGGCCAGTCAGGGCTCTGGTTCTTCCAGGAGCCCGTGGACAACGACGCCGAGTCATCGAACGACCAGGGCGCGGAAGCCGAGACTCAGCTGATGCAGGCGGTCGCCACCGAGGAGCAACCGCCCCGGATTCCGCCCGAGCAGGTAGCGCCGGAGATCCCCTCTCAGCCTGAGCACCGGCCTGCCGACGCCGAGACGACCGACCAGGCCGAGCCACCAGCGCCGCAGGCCCAGGCTCCCCAGCCGACGGCAGCCCAAACAGTGGCCGCCCTGCCGACGACGGCCCAGACAGTGGCCGCCCAGCCATCCCTGCCCTCCCAGCCAGCGGCGGGCCAGCCATCCGAGGGCTCCCGACCCGCGGCCCTCCAACCCGCGACAGCGGCCAAGGCCGCTCCCGTACCGGGCGCCCAGCCCCGTTTCAGCCGGCCGGCCTTCGCTGTGGTTCGCCGCGGGGGTTACGACAGGGACGGCGTCGACGCGTTCGTCGCCCAGCAGCAACGTGACTCGGCACAGGTGGCCGAGCAGATCCGCACCGGAGACGCCGAGGTCAAGCGGCTTCGCGATGCCGTGCGTGACCTCGAGGCTCGCGTCTCCGAGCAGGAGACGCCGACGTATGCCGGCCTCGGCAGCCATGCCGCGGCGATGCTCCGGATCGCTGAGGAGCAGTCAGCCAATGTCACCGCCCAGGCTCAGCAGGCGGCCGACGAGTCGCGGACCCGAGTCGAGCATGAGGCCGCGGCCATGCGGGCCGAGGCCGAGCAGGAGGCGGCCGACATCCGCGCGGTCCAGATGCGCGAGATCGAGGAACGCCGCAAGAACCTCCTCGGAGAGGCCGAGCAGGAGCGGGCGCTGGCAAGGGCCGAGGCTCAGGACGTCCTGGCTGCGGCCACCAGGGAGGCCGAGCAGGTCCGGATGGCCGCCCGGCAGGAGGCGAACAGCCTGCGCCAGACCGCGAAGCGGGAAGCCGAGCAGGCTCGCGCCTCCGCGGACCGCGAGGCAACCGAGGCCCGCCGTATCCTCGCTGTCGAGAGGGAGCGGATGACCAAGGAGGCGACGGAGCGCCATACCACTGCGTCCGCCGAGACCGCGAGGCTGGTCGAGGAGGCCGAGGCTCGCGCCAACGCCGCCGACGAGCGCACCAGGGCGGCCATCGCCACCGCGACCCGTCATCGCGAGCAGACCGTGGCAGAGGGCGAGAAGTCACTCGGCCGAGCGCGGCGAGAGGCCGAGCAGGTCGTGCTCGCGGCTCGCAAGAAGGCCGAGCAGATCGAGGCCACCGCGACCGCTGACCTGGACCGTCAGGTCGCGGCCGCGCGTGTGCAGCTCGATACCCTCCAGCGCCGACGCGACGGTATCGTCGCCCAGCTCGGACAGCTGCGAGACCTGGTCGCGACGTTCGGCGCTCCCGACGAGGCGGCCCCAGCGTCGCCTCCCTCCGACGGCTAGGCGCAAGCCGCCGCACGCCGCCGGCCGGGCCGGCCGTGTGACAGGCTTCTTTCGTGTTCTACATCGTCTACCAGCAGGTCGAGAAGTACCTGCCTGCCCGCCCATCATGAGCTCGTCGGTCGACGTCCCTGGCATCGTCACCGTCGTCGCGGTGCTGATCGGGAGCAGCCTGCTCGGGGTGGTCGGCGCCATGCTCGCGATCTCGATCGCGGCGGCCGCTCTGCTCCTCATCAGGGAGGTCTTCCAAAGCCGCGAGGATGCCGCCATCTAGCGCGATCCGCTCAGGATCTCATGAGCCCGCGATGATGCGTGGGGCATCGTGCACCATCGCGCCGTCCCACGTCCGCGGAAGTGGCGCCGCTGCCGGGTTCATCTGCTTGACAATCAGGTCGAGGACTGTCTCGGACTGTCCGACCCAGAGGTGCTTGCCATCGGGTACGGCAATCACGTCGGCCTGCCGCACCGCGGCGAACCGCTTGCGAGCCTCGTCCGGTCGCAGGTAGTCGTCGTGCTCCGGAACGACCGCGACAAGGGGCTTGCCGCTGTGCGCCCACGCTGCCAGCTCGTCGTCGCTCGTGTACCGCAACGGCGGCGACAGCAGGATCGCACCGTGCACACCGGGGTCGTTGGCGTACTTCAATGCCAGATCCGTGCCGAACGACCAGCCGACCACCCATATCTGGGGTAGGTCGTGGAACTCGGCGTACTCGATCGCGGCCGCCACGTCGTACCTCTCACCGACCGCGGCGTCGAAGGCGCCGGCGCTGGTGCCGTGGGCACTCGTCGTGCCGCGGGTGTTGAATCGGAGCACGGCGATCCGGGCCAGGGCCGGCAGCCGCGCGGCCGCCTTGCGGAAGATCTGGCTGTCCATCATGCCGCCGTGCGTGGGCAGCGGGTGAAGACAGACCATGGTGGCCACCGGGTCGCCCGTTGGCAGCGCCAGCTCCCCGATGAGGTCGAGCCCGTCAGCGGTGGTCAAGGTGACGGGCACGCGTCGTGCCGGGAGGACGGAGTTGGCGCGGATGCGCTGCGCGTGGCCCATACCGCCGAGTCTTGCACGATCTCGGCCAGCATCTCCCCTGCCCTGCCACACCGTTTCGTTGTCGTCTTCGGTGACTGGACCCTGCATGCCCCCGCGATACAGTCGGCGGCGTGCGCCTCGTGATCGCCCGCTGCCAAGTGGACTACGCCGGCCGGCTGACAGCGCACCTGCCGATGGCAACGCGGTTGCTGATCGTCAAGGCCGACGGATCCGTCCTCGTCCACTCCGACGGCGGCTCGTACAAGCCGTTGAACTGGATGTCACCACCCTGCACGCTCACCGAAGGACGCGACGACCAGGGTCGGTCGGAGTGGCTGGTGTCGGCGAAGACAGGCGACACGCTGCGGATCGTCATCGAGGAGGTGATCAGCGAGTCGTTCCACGAGATCGGGATCGACCCCGGCCTGCAGAAGGACGGCGTCGAGCGGCACCTCCAGGAGCTGTTGGCCGACCACCCTGCGTCCATCCGCTCCGGGATGAGCCTGGTCCAGCGCGAGTACCCGACCGCGATCGGTCCGGTCGACCTGCTCTGCCGGGACTCCGGCCCTCGGGCAGGACTGGTGGTCGAGCTCGGTCCTGACGCCGCGCGCGCAGGCGGCGGCCATGTCGCCGTCGAGATCAAACGTCGAGCCGGGATCGACGCTGTCGAGCAACTCACCAGGTATCTGGAGCTGCTGAACCGCGACCCGTTGCTCAGGCCGGTCCGGGGGGTGCTCGCCGCGCAGCTGATCGCACCGCAGGCCAGGACCCTGGCCGAGGACCGCGGGATCGAATGCTGCGTCGTCGACTATGACGCCCTACGCGGACTCGACGACCCCACCGCTCGCCTGTTCTGACAGCGGCCCTGGGCGGCGCGCCTCGGTTTACAGTGTAAGATTCCTAGCTGGCTTACGGCGTTACGACGCCCGCCATTTGGGCACAGATGCCGCACCGACTTAAGGAGTTCCTCCATGACAACCTCACCCCATGAGCCTGCCGACCCTCTGGTGACCTCAGAGCATATGTGGGACGAGCCCGAGCTGACCAGCCCGGCTGCGTACTCGACCAACACCCCCGACGACACCTCCAGCTCGACGAAGGACGCGGCGAAGAACGAGGCCAAGAACGTCCAGGCCGCTGCCACCGACTCTGCCCGCCAGGTCGCCGGCACGGCGCAGGAGCAGGCGAACAAGGTCGTCTCGGATGTTCGCGATCAGACCCGGCAGCTCGCCGACGAGACCCGCACCCAGCTGTCGAGCCAGGTCGTGGACCAGCGCGACCGCGCCGTCGGCGGCCTTCGCTCGTTGGGCGACGAGCTGCGCGGCATGTCCGACCAGGGCGGCCAGTCCGGCCTCGGAACCCAGCTCGCCCGCGAAGGAGCGGACCTGACCCACAAGGTCGCCGACTTCATCGAGCAGCGTGAGCCCGCTCAGCTGCTCGACGAGATTCGCGGCTACGCTCGCCGCAGCCCCGGCACGTTCCTGATCGGCGCCGCTGTTGCCGGCGTCGTCGTCGGGCGACTCACCCGTGGTGCGATCGCCGCCAACAAGAGCGACGAGGCAGCCGCCAGCTCCGGCCCGGACAATGGCGCACGGCCGGTCGCTCTTGGCTCTGGCTACGACGGTATCCCTGCTGCGCCGGAGTCCTACTCCGTGCCCGAGCCGGTGCCTGCCTACGGCACCGCCCAGATGGACCAGCTGGCCTATCCTGCGCATGACCTCGACGCGACCACCACCCTTCCTGCGGACAACGGGTACCGCGCGTGAGCAGCCCGTACTCTGGGGGCTCGGCTCCTCCGAACTACTCAGCCGACGGATCATCCGCGTATGCCGACTCGAACGGGTCGCCATCCGACCAGCCGCCCAATGTCGAGGACGAGTCGATCGGCGGGATCGTCGGTCGGTTGTCGACGCACCTGTCACAGCTGATGCGTCAGGAGATGGCCCTCGCGAAGGCAGAGCTCCGAGCCGAGGCCCAGAAAGCCGCCAAGGGCGCGGGCATGCTCGCCGGAGCTGGATTCGCCGGTCTGATGGTGGCCATCTTCGCCTCTATCACGCTGATGTGGCTGCTCGACCTCGCACTGCCGATCACGTGGGCAGCCCTGATCGTCACGCTCCTATGGGGCGCCGCAGGCGCTGTCCTGTTCGTGGTGGGTCGCAACAATCTCAAGCAGGTCAGCCCGATGCCCGAGCAGACGGTTGAGTCTTTGAAGGAGGACAAAGAATGGCTCAAAGCCCAGAAGAACTGAAGCGTGACATCGAGCAGACCCGACGCGAGCTCACCCAGGACGTCGACGCGCTCAACGAGAAGGTCAGCCCGGCCCGCATTGTCGGTCGCCGTGTCGACAAGACCCGCGACACTGTGTCGCAGTTGAAGGAGCGTGTGATGGGTTCCGCCTCGTCCGGTACGTCGACGATCTCTGACCACGCCGGCACAGCAACGTCGACCATGTCGTCGGCCGCCTCGTCGGTAGGCGATGCCGTGTCCGGTGCGCCTGACTCGGCCATCCAGCGCACCCAGGGCAACCCCCTGGCAGCCGGGCTGCTGGCCTTCGCAACCGGCTGGCTCGTTTCGAGCCTGTTGCCAGCGACCAAGGCCGAGCAGCACGCGGCGCAGACGTTGCAGGAGAAGGCCTCCGACCTTGCCGAGCCTGCCAAGGAGCACGCGAAGCAGGTGGCGACGGACCTGAAGGACCAGCTGCAGGAGCCGGCTCAGCAGGCAGTCCAAGCGGTCAAGGAGAGTGCGACGGACGCGGCGGGCACCGTCAAGTCCGAGGGGCAGTCGGCCGCAGACTCGGTCAAGTCCGAGGCGCAGTCGTCGGCGCAGAACGTGAAGGAAGCCCAGCAGGCCAACTAGTTACGCCGAAGAGTCACAAAGTTCTGCCGAGGAGTCACTGAGTTCGGCTGCCAGCCGAATAACGTGACTCCTCGGCGGTTCTGCTCAGAACTCGCCGCCGTCGAACCCGCCACCATCGAACCCGCCGCCACCATCGAACCCGCCCCCGTCGTAGCCGCCACCATCGAACCCGCCGCCCCCGTCGAACCCGCCCCCGTCGTAGCCGCCACCAACGGACCCCCCGTCCGATCCGTAGCCCGACCCACCACCGTCCGACCCGCCGTCAGAGCCATCGTCCTGGCCAGCGTCATATCCCTGGTCGTAGCCCTGGTCGTAGCCCTGGTCGTACCCGCCATCGAGACCGAAACCCGATCCCATCATGGTGCCGACGAACAGCAGGTCCATCGCGGCGAAGCTCCCGAAATAGCCTGCCGCCCACGGTGCGTACGCGGGACCAGCCTGCCAGTACGGTACCCGCTGGGAGCCATGCATGATCGTGCGTGAGTCGGGCTCGGCGCCAGCCTCGACCCGCTCGGCGTCGGCCGCACACGCCGGAACTTCACGCGCAGCCCCGCGTTCGGGGGTCCAGGACACGTCGCGGACCGACGGGCCGTGCTGAGGGTTGAAGAAGCAGGGCGGTCTACGCTGCGGCAGCGGGGACCCGGCTACCCGGGCCTCCACGCAGGCGACCGCATACCTGCCGTCCTCGAGGATCTCGGTCACGTGGCGAATCTCGTCCGGCACAGTGACCGCGTCGACCGACTGCTTCGCATCGTCATAGGAGTCCAGCGCACGCTGATAGTCCTGACGGGTGGCCTCGTCGAGCTCACGACCAGTCAGGTCGATGTCGAGTCGCCGCAGCCGCTCGCCGAACTCCGTCACGTCGTCGTCTGCTGCTCGCTGGACCTCTGCCAGCTGCTGGGCGGCGACCTCCTGTCGGCGGCGCCTCTCGGCAGAGCGGCGGTTCGCAGCCCCCACCACCGCCATGATCGCGAGAACCAGCAGCACGAGCAGCACTATCATGGCGACCTTCCCCTCACGTCGTCGTTCCACATCCCCGTCCTGGGTGTGGGGGCAAGTGTCGCAGGTCAACTCGCCGACGCCGCGGCGTGCTGCACCCGCAGGTACTCCACGACGTTGAGAGCAACAAGCAGACCCCCGAGAATCGCCGAGGCAGCCAGGGAGCTGACGAGCGGGGCGATCGGCATCGCAGCGAGAGTCGCGGCGGCGGCGACAAGGCGAGTGCTCGACACCAGATGGAACATCATCCAGCGCGTGTAGCCGAAGGAGGCCAGGTAGACCGCGGTCCCGCCATAGAGCAGACCGGCCTCACCCCAGTCGAGGCTCCGCATCGGCTCGGCGATCGTTGCCTCCATCCCGACGGCGACGCTGATGATGGCCGCGATGAAGAAGAGATGAGCGTACGACAGCACGTGCCGCGTCACATCGAGCTGGACACTGGCTGTCGCCAGGGCGAATCGCATCGCATCCGCGGCAAAGTAGAAGTAGACCCACCAGAGCGAGCACGACACGACGAATGCCGCGCCGACCGCGCACAGCACGGCCAGGCTCAGGTGCGCGCTCGTGGCAGCCGGCTCACCGATTGCGACCACCGACTCCCCCAGCGCGATCAGCACGAACAGGCCGAACCGCTCGGTCAGATGCCCGGCGTCGAAGTGCATGCCCTTCAACCGGGACCTGAAGAAGGTCAAGGTCGACAGGTCGAGGGCGGCGGCGGCGACCCACACCGCCTCGCGAGGGCCAGAATCCAGCACTGCACCGGCCACCAGCAGCGGCCCGGTGATGAACATGCTGACTGTGAACGGGTTCCAGCTGACAGACCTGAGGTCGGTCCCCCAAAGAAACAGGCGCGCGCCCAGGCTCCACCGAGCAGCCCAGTACCCCAGGGCGAACACCAGGCCACGGTCTCCGTACGCGTCGGTGACGCCCATCGCCATCACGAGCCCGGACAGAGCCACCGCGAAGATCGCCAGGTGCCCTGACGGGCCGGACAGGTCGTGGACGTTGGCCTGGATCGACGTACCGACCCAGGCCCAGTAGATCGGGATGAAGACGACGAAGGCGCGGCCGATGCCCGCCCACGAGTGATCCTCGGTGATCAGGACAGACACCTGCGTGATGGCGAAGACGAAGACGAGGTCGAAGAAGAGCTCGGCCCAGCTGACCCGCTTCTCGGTGCTCTCAACAGTCGCCACAACCGCCCCCACCTACCGTGGCTCTCGTCGGAAGTCTCGGCCCCGGCTCCGAGTGCACATGGTACAAAGCCCGCGCCGCGGTCGGCTTCACGACGTCGTTACCTTTGCGTAACAGCCGGTGGCATCAGCGATTTGCCAACCCGCAGGCATCCCGCGACGATGTGCACGTGAGCGAACATCCTTACGACTATGACCTCTTGGTCGTAGGCAGCGGCCCAGGCGGACAGCGGGCCGCGGTCGCCGCCGCGAAGCTCGGGCAGAAGGTCGCGGTCGTCGACCGGCGGGCGATGGTCGGAGGTGTCTGCATCAACACCGGGACCATCCCGAGCAAGACCTTGCGGGAGGCGGTGCTCTACCTCACCGGCATGTCCCAGCGCGAGATGTACGGCGAGAGCTACCGGGTCAAGGACGACATCACGATCGCGGACCTGACCGCGCGCTCGCAACACGTCATCGGTCGTGAGGTCGAGGTGGTCCGCAACCAGCTGATGCGCAACCACATCCACCTGCTCGCCGGCACTGCCGAGTTCACCGACCCGCATACGCTGTCGATCGACGGGGTCGACCGGGTCTCCGTCTCCGGCAACAAGATCGTGCTCGCGCCAGGGACCAAGCCGGCACGCCCGGGCCACGTCGAGTTCGACGACCGCAACGTCGTGGACTCCGACGGTATCTTGGCGCTCGAGGCGATACCCGCCTCCATGCTCGTCGTCGGAGCCGGGGTGATCGGCATCGAGTACGCCTCGATGTTCGCGGCTCTCGGCACCCGGGTCACTGTGGTCGACCAACGCCCGGCGATGCTCGACTTCTGCGACGAGGAGATCGTGGAGTCGCTTCGCTTCCACCTTCGAGATCTGTCGGTGTCCTTCCGGTTCGGCGAGGAGGTCGAGAAGGTCGAGATCGGCGCTCACGGCACCATCACGTCGCTTGCCAGCGGCAAGCGCATCCCAGCCGAGACCGTGATGTATTCGGCGGGTCGGCAGGGCGCGACCGACCAGCTCGCCTTGAAGAAGGCCGGTATCGAGGCTGACAGCCGCGGCCGGATCAAGGTGGACGCGTCGTACCGCACCTCGGTCGATCACATCTACGCCGTCGGCGATGTCGTCGGCTTCCCCGCACTCGCGGCGACCGCGATGGAGCAGGGCCGGCTCGCGTCACTGCACGCGATGGGTGAGCCCGCGACGGGAATCCCGGAGCTCCAGCCGATCGGGATCTACACGATCCCGGAGATCTCGTACGTCGGGCGGACCGAGTCAGAGTTGACGGCGGCCGCCATCCCGTACGAGGTGGGGCTGTCGCGCTACCGGGAGCTGGCTCGCGGGCAGATCGTCGGCGACTCGTACGGCATGCTCAAGCTCCTCGTGCATGCCAAGGACCACAGCATCCTTGGCGTCCACATCTTCGGAACCGGGGCGACCGACCTGGTGCACATCGGACAGGCGGTGATGGGCTGCGGCGGAACGATCGACTACTTGGTCAACACCGTCTTCAACTACCCGACGCTATCGGAGTCCTACAAGGTGGCAGCGCTCGATGCGACCAACAAGCTGCGAACCCTCGACCGCGTGCTGCGCTAGCTCGCACAACCGTCAGCCCGGACTGTCAACCCCGCACCTGTCAAGCAGAGAGCTCGAGCGGCCGGTCGGGCGCCCTCTCGATGTTGAGGATGCGGCTCAGCCGGGTCACGGCGAAGACCCGCCGTAGGTCGGCGGAGCAGTTCCGCAGCACCAGATGTCGGCCGTCGCGCTCGGCACGGAGGTGGGCCGCGGTCAGCATCCCCAGTCCGGCCGCATCGATGCCCTCGACACTCGCCATGTCCAGGACGAAATCCCCTGGACCCGTCTCGAGAGCTGCATGTAGCTCGGCGCGTACACGGGCCACGTTGCGCACATCCAGAGCCGGTCCGATCTCGACCAGGTCAGCTGGCGTCGGGCTGGCGCCCATGTCCCCTCCCCCGGTTGTGCGTCCTCTACGTTCTATGACGACCCACGTGGCCGATTGGTTGCCGATCACAGGCGACCAATGCCCCCGGTCGTCGAGTCGCGCGCGTTGGAGCCAAGGTACGCCGACGGCTCGTCAGTGTCAGTATCTTATCGCGGCGTGTTGCGCCACCAATACAGAATGTGAGTCGCTGTACCTGATCGTTAGCATCGCCAGCTCGGCTCGTCGCTCCTCATGGCCGCGCGTGGTCGCCGCCGGGGACCCACAGCACATCGCCTTGCTCCCGGTTCGCATACCGGGCCAAGATGAAGAGCAGGTCGCTGAGCCGGTTGAGGTACACGATGGCGAGCACGTTCATCGCCTCGCCATGGCTGCCGTAGGCGACCCAGCCGGACCGCTCGGCACGACGTACGACGGTCCGCGCCACATGCAGGAGCGACGCCGACTGGGTGCCGCCGGGGAGGATGAACGAGCGCAGCTTGTCCAGCGGCTCGTTGTAGCGGTCACACCAGGACTCAAGTCGCTCGATGTAGTCGGCCTCAACACGAAGCGGTGGGAACTGCGGAGCCTCGACGATGGGGGTTGCGAAGTCGGCGCCGACATCGAACAGGTCGTTCTGCACCTGAACCAGGACCTCCACCACATCGGCGTCGATCCCTCCCGCGGCCGAGCCCAGCGCCAGGGCGTACCCGATGTGGGAGTTCGCCTCGTCGACATCGGCGTACGCCGCGAGCCGCAGGTCGGTCTTGCTCACCTCGCTCATATCGCCGAGCCGGGTCGTGCCCGAGTCACCGGTACGGGTGTAGATGCGCGTCAGGTTGACCATGAGGTCACTGTACGGTTGCCGGCCGACGGTCCGCGGCGACGGCCCAGGCGACGTCAGGCCAGCAACCGGTCGTGGCCGGGCGGGGCCGCCTCTGTCCAGGCCATGAAGCCGGTGAGGGCCCGCTCGCTCATCGCCAGCTCGACCCTGCGCTCTCCATCCAGGGCGATATCGGCGACCAGATGCCCGGCGTACAGCGAGAAGGCCTCAGCGCCGTGGGGGGTACGCCGTCCGAGCACACGCATGGAACGGCTGAACACATGACGCGGCCTGGGCGAGAACGAGAAGATGCGGAACCACTCGAGATCGTCACCGCTGTAGCGGCCGAGCCCGAGCGTCCACCCTCGCGACGACGACTTCGCCCCCGCCCGAGCGGCAGCCGAGAAGCGGACGCTGCACTCGAATGTGCCACCCGATCGGCTGAGCCAACGACGTCGCGCGAACAGGAAGACCACCGGCAGCAGCAGGATGAGCACGACCGAGCCGAAGCTGTCCAGCGCAGCGGCCCACCAGTGCATCGCCTCTCCTGAGCTCCGATCTCCCCCTAGTCTTTCAAACGTGGGACGCCGGGTGCGAGCCTGCACTCACACCCGGCGGTTGACCGCTGTCAGGAAGCCAGCTCAACAGCGCGGATGCGAGCCTCGGCGAACCGCGCCGACTCGGCGGCGCCATCGTCATCGCCGTCGGGAGACTCATCGGCCTCGCTGCGTGCCTTGTCCACATCGATCTCGTCGGACATCTGGGCGTCAGCGGACAAGATCGAGACGCGGTTGTTGGCCACCGACAGGAATCCCCCGTTGATGGCCGCGACCTTGCGCTCGCCATCGCTTGTCCGGATCTCGACAGTGCCGTCGACCAGCACCGCCATCACCGGGATGTGGTTGGCGAGGATCCCCAGCTCGCCCTCCATCGTCCTGGTGATGATCATGGTGGCCGAGCCGGACCACACCACCCGGTCGGCAGCGACGAGCTCCACCTGCAGGTCGGCGTCAGCCATCAGAAGTCCTTCTGCAGCTCGGCCCACTTGCGGTCGACGTCCTCGAGGCCACCGCACATGAAGAACGCCTGCTCGGCCACGTGGTCGTAGTCACCGTCGCAGATCTTGGTGAATGCGTCGATGTTCTCGTCGAGAGGCACCGTCGAGCCCTCCAAGCCGGTGAACTGCTTGGCCACATAGGTGTTCTGCGACAGGAACCGCTGGATCCGACGCGCCCTCGCCACGACCACTTTGTCCTCCTCGGACAGCTCGTCGACCCCCAGGATGGCGATGATGTCCTGCAGCTCCTTGTTGCGCTGCAGGATCTGCTTGACCCTGATCGCGGTGTTGTAGTGGTCGTCGCCGATGTAGCGTGGGTCGAGGATCCGCGACGTCGAGGTCAGCGGGTCGACAGCGGGATAGATACCCAGTGACGCGATGTCGCGCGCCAGCTCGGTCGTCGCGTCGAGGTGCGCGAAGGTCGTCGCCGGTGCCGGGTCGGTGTAGTCGTCGGCCGGGACATAGATGGCTTGCATAGACGTGATCGAGTGACCACGCGTCGAGGTGATCCGCTCCTGCAGCACGCCCATCTCGTCGGCGAGGTTGGGCTGGTAGCCGACCGCGGACGGCATTCTGCCAAGCAGCGTCGAGACTTCCGAACCAGCCTGGGTGAACCGGAAGATGTTGTCGATGAACAGCAGCACGTCCTGGTTCTGCACGTCGCGGAAGTACTCCGCCATCGTCAGCGCGGAGAGCGCCACTCGGAGCCGGGTACCCGGCGGCTCGTCCATCTGGCCGAAGACCAGCGCGGTCTGCCCGATCACGTCGGTCTCGGTCATCTCGGCGATCAGGTCGTTGCCCTCACGCGTACGTTCGCCGACGCCGGCGAACACCGACACGCCGTTGTGGTCACGAGCCACCCGGGCGATCATCTCCTGGATCAGCACGGTCTTGCCGACTCCTGCGCCACCGAACAGGCCGATCTTGCCGCCCTGGACATATGGCGTCAGCAGGTCGATGACCTTGATGCCGGTGTGGAACATCTCGGTCTTGGGCTCGAGGGTGTCGAACGCCGGCGACTTGCGGTGGATCTCCCACCGCTCCTTGATGTCGAGGGTCTCCCCTTCCTTGAGGTTGAGACAGTCCCCCACCGTGTTGAAGACGTGGCCCTTCGTCACATCGCCCACGGGGACGCTGATAGCCCCACCCGTGTCGGTGACGACGGCACCACGGACGAGCCCGTCGGTCGACTGCATGGAGATCGCGCGCACCATGCCGTCACCGATGTGGAGCGCGACCTCGAGGGTCAAAGTCTTCTTCTCGCCACCCAACTCGAGGTCGACGGTCAGGGCGTTGTACATGTCAGGCATGTTGTCGCTGGAGAACTCGACATCGACAACAGGTCCGGTCACACGCGCGATCCGGCCGACGGCTACGTCCTTCTCGTCGGACTTCTCTTCGCTCATGATGGCGGTCATTGCGCTCACTCACTTCCGGCATTCGCGTCGGCGAGCGCGTTGACGCCGCCGACAATCTCGCTGATCTCTTGGGTGATCCCGGCCTGACGGGCCTGGTTGGCATTTCGGGTGTACTTGACGATGAGATCCTCGGCGTTGTCAGTTGCCGACTTCATCGCCCGCTGACGTGCAGCCAGCTCCGACGCCGAGGCCTGGAGCAGGCAGTAGAACACCCGGCTCTGAACGTAGCGCGGCAGCAAGGCGTCGAGTACTTCCTCCGGAGACGGCTCGAAGTCGTACAGCGGAAGGAGGTCGTCCTTCGACGCGCGCTCCTCGCCCTCGACGACCTCCAGCGGCAGCAGCCGCACGGTCGTCGGCTCTTGCACGAGCATGGACTTGAAGCGGGTGTAGACGACATGGACCTCGTGGGCGCTGTGGTCGTCATCGTCGTCGGCGACGAACGCCTCTATCAACCTGTCGGCGATCTCTCGGGCAGCCTCGTACGTCGGCTGGTCGGAGAAACCTGCCCAGGAGTCGACCAGGTCGCGCTGGCGGAACTTGTAGTAGGCGAGGCCCTTGCGGCCGGTGACATAGAGGTCGACCTCTTTGCCCTCCGACCTGATCTGCTCCGCGAGTCGCTCGGCGTCGCGCAGGACGCTCGCGGAGTATGCCCCGGCGAGACCGCGGTCGCTGGTCACCACGAGCACAGCGGCCCGCTTAGGGTCGTCGGGCTCCGTGGTGAGCGGGTGGTCGACGTTGCTGAACGTGGCGACAGCGGACACCGCGCGCGTCAGCTCACGGGCATAGGGTGCCGCCGACGCGGCCCGCTGCTGGGCCTTGACGATGCGGGAGGCAGCGATGAGCTCCATCGCCCGGGTGATCTTCTTCGTCGACTGGACGGACTTGATCCGGGCGCGCAGCTCGCGAAGCGACGCAACCATCCTCAGTCTCGCTTCTGCTTGACGATCTTCTCTTGCTCGACCTCGTCATGGTCCATCGCGTCGAACTCCTCGTGGCCGGCGTGAAGTGACTTGCCCTCGTTCGTCTCGAACTGGCCGAGGAACGAGTCGTACGCCTCCGTGACGGCCTTCTCGGTGTCGTCGGGGAAGTCGCCGGACTCGCGGATCGAGTCGAGCACACCGCTGTGCTCTCGGTGCAGATAGTCGAGGAACTCGCGCTCGAACCTCAGCACGTCGTCGACCGGCACCACGTCGAGCCGGCCACTGGTACCTGCCCAGATCGAGACGGTCTGCTCCTCGACCGGGTACGGCGAGTACTGGCGCTGCTTCAGCAGCTCCATCAGCCGGCTGCCCCGGTCGAGCTGGTTCCTCGACGCGGCGTCGAGGTCGGAGGCGAACATGGCGAAGGCCTCCATGGCTCGATACTGGGCCAGGTCGACCTTGAGCGAACCGGTGACCTTCCTCATCGACTTGGTCATGGCAGCTCCGCCGACGCGGGAGACCGACACACCGACGTCGATGGCCGGGCGCTGGTTGGCGTTGAAGAGGTCGGACTGCAGGAAGATCTGGCCGTCGGTGATCGAGATGACATTGGTCGGGATGTAGGCCGAGACGTCGTTGGCCTTGGTCTCGACGATCGGCAGTCCGGTCATGGACCCGGCGCCGAGGTCGTCCGACAGCTTGGCGCAGCGCTCGAGCAGGCGACTGTGCAGGTAGAACACGTCGCCGGGGTAGGCCTCGCGGCCCGGCGGGCGGCGCAGCAGCAGCGACACGGCGCGGTACGCCTCGGCCTGCTTGGTCAGGTCGTCGAAGATGATCAACACGTGCTTGCCTTCATACATCCAGTGCTGGCCGATGGCAGAGCCGGTGTAGGGAGCCAGGTACTTGAAGCCGGCGGCGTCCGATGCTGGCGCTGCCACGATGGTGGTGTACTCGAGCGAGCCGGACTCTTCGAGGGCAGCCCGGACCGACGCGACGGTCGAGCCCTTCTGGCCGATGGCGACATAGATGCACCTGACCTGCTTGGCCGGGTCTCCAGAGTCCCAGAACTGCTTCTGGTTCACGATCGTGTCGATCGCGATCGCGGTTTTGCCCGTCTGGCGGTCGCCGATGATCAGCTGCCGTTGGCCGCGCCCGATCGGGGTCAGCGCGTCGATGGCCTTGATGCCGGTCTGCATGGGCTCGCGGACGCTCTGGCGCTGGACGACGGAGGCGGCCTGCACCTCAAGGGGGCGGCGTTCGGTCGTCTCGATCTCGCCGAGCCCGTCGATCGGGTGGCCGAGCGGGTCGACGACGCGGCCCAGATAGGCGTCGCCCACCGGGACCGACAGGATCTCGCCGGTCCGGCGTACGGTCTGGCCCTGGTCGATACCGGAGAAGTCGCCCAGGACGACGACGCCGATCTCACGGGTGTCGAGGTTCAGTGCGATGCCCAGGGTGCCGTCCTCGAACTCCAGCAGCTCGTTGGCCATCGCCGACGGGAGGCCCTCGACCCGCGCGATGCCGTCGCCGGCCTCCGAGACCGTGCCGACCTCCTCGCTGCTTGCCGCGTCGGGCTCGTACTCGGTGACAAATCGCTGCAGCGCTTCCCGGATCTCGTCCGGGCGGATCGTGAGCTCCGCCATGGCGGTTCTTACCTGCTTCCTTGGTTCTGGGGTGTGACGTCGTGGGACGTGGGTGCTGCCGCGTACGGTCGGTGCTGCCGTGCCGTGGTGGTCATCTGGCTATCCGCCTACGCGCCTCGGACAGCCTGGTCGCGACGGTCCCGTCCAGCACGTCGTCACCGAGCTCGATCCGCAGTCCACCGAGGACCTCGGGATCGATGACGACGTTGAGGTGGATGTCGCGGCCGTACTGCCTGGCGAGTGCGGCCGACAGCCGGTTGCGTTGGTCCTCACTCAGGTCGATCGCTGAGCGTACGACGGCGACCAACCGCTGCTGCCGGTCGGCGGCCAGCTTCTGGTACTCCTCGAGGGCAAGCTCGACCGAACGGTGCCGCGACGCCACCGCGTGCACCGCGAGGCTGACGGCCGCCGGCGAGATCTTGTCCTCGAGCAGGCTTCGGACCAGCTCCTGGCGATGCTCCACCGGCACCTGCCGGTGCGTGATGGCGTCGCGGAGATCGGGGTTGGCGAGGACCACGCGGCTGAATCTGAAAAGCTCGTCCTCGAGCTCGCCGAGCTGGTCGGCCTTCTCGGCCTCGATGACGAACGACAGCGCACCGAGCTGCTCGACCGCGTCGACGAAGTCAGCTCCCGACGACCAGCGCGAGCTGGCGGCGGTCGCGACCACGTCGATCGTCTCGTCGCTGACCCGGCCGTCGAAGACCGCCCGGGCCAGCTTGCTCTTTGCCTCGCCGCCTGCCGATGGATCGGTGAGCGCACGGCGCAGTGCTGCCTCGTTACCGAGCAGGTTGGCGACCGCGAACAGCTCCGAGCCCAGCTGCGACGCGTCGTGCTCGGCGGCGATCGCCTCCACGCGTTCGGTCGAGGCGGCGAGACCTTCGGCCGAGAGACCGCGCATCAGGAGCTCTGTCCTGCTGCATGGCTCCCCGTCGACTGGCTCTGGCTCTGACTCTCAGCGGCCGTGCTCTCAGCCGGCTCCTCCTCGGCGCCCTGGTTCTCCAGCTCGGAGATGAACCGCTCGATCGTGCGGGCCTGACGCTCGTCGTCCTCGAGCGACTCGCCGATGATCTTGCCGGCCAAGGTGGTGGCCATGGTCCCCACCTCGGTCCGGAGCTGGGTCACGACCTGCTGCCGCTCTGCCTCGATCTGCGTCTGCCCGTGCCTGAGGATCCGTGCCGACTCCACCTGCGCCTGCTCGCGCATCTCGGCGACGATCGCGGCACCCTCCTCGCGGGCCTGCTCGCGGATCCGGGCGGCCTCGTGACGAGCCTCCACCAGCTGCGAGCGGTACTCGTTCTCTGCTTCTTCCGCCTTTGCCTGCGCTTCCTCGAGATCGTCGTACTTCTGCTTGATCTCGATCTGGCGCGCGGCCATGGCTTCGCTGATGCGGGGGATCACCCACTTGGCGAGGATACCCAGGATCAGGACGAACGCGAGGAGCTCGACAAAGAAGGTCGCGTTCGGGACGAGGAAGTTACTAGCCAGGTTCGTTGTAGCCATCAGTGCCGTTTCCCGTCGAGGTCAGGGTTTACTTGCCGAGCACGAAGACGAACAGGGCCATGAAGGCGAGGTTGATGAAGTACATCGCCTCGACCAGACCGACGGTCAGGAAGAAGATGGTCATCAGCCGGCCCTGAGCCTCGGGCTGGCGCGCCACGCCCTGGATCGTCGAGCTACCGGCGAGGCCGTCACCGATGGCCGCGCCGATGGCACCGCCGCCGAGCGCAAGGCCGCCGCCGACGAACGCGCCGGCCGTCTTGATCGCCGAGTCGAGGCTGCTGTCTACTGCCATTTCTCTCCTTCGCTCGTAGCAGCCGGACCGACGCCCGACTCCTGTGGTGTGAAAACGGTGCCCGCTGGGGACCGTGCCCCCGCGGATCAGTGTGCCCTTTGCCCCTCGGGTTGGTCGACAGCGTCGTGTGCGGTGTCCTCGTGGCCGTCCTCCGGGTGCGTCGACCCAGCCATCCCGAAGTACAGGATGGTCAACAACGCGAAGATGAACGCCTGGATCAGGCCGATGAACGAGTCGAACAGCTTCCAGACTCCGTTCGGGCCCCACAGGATCCAGGTCGGCAGCAGCCCGATGATCGCCAGCATGATGCCACCGGAGAAGATGTTGCCGAAGAGCCGCAGGGCCAGCGTGAAAGGCTTGACGATCTCCTCGATCAGCAGGATCGGGAAGAGTGCGGCATAGGGCTCGAAGTAGTGGTGGACGTATCCCCGCACGCCGCGTTGGCGCACGCTGTAGATGTGGACGCCGACGATGACGAGCAGCGCCAGGGCGTAGGTCAAATTGACGTCGGAGGTCGGTGACGTGAGCCAGTCGTTGGTGGGGATCAGCTCGAGCCAGTTCGCGATCAAGATGAAGGCGAAGAGCGAGATGGCCAGCGGGATCACGAACGGGTTGACGGTCCCGAGGTTGGCCTCGACCTGCTCGGTGACCCAGTTGACGAGCGTCTCCCAGAGGAGCTGGAGCTTGGTCGGGTTCCGGCTGCTGGCTTTGCGGGCCACGAGCAGCCCGCAGATGACCACGATCGCACCGGCGATCAGCGTCGAGTAGATCGTGTCGGTATTGAACGTCATCCCCAAGAAGGTGAAGGTCGTGTGCACACCGATCGTGATATTGGTGCTGGCGACGAATTCGTGCCCGCTGCTCATGCCTTCTTGATCTCCTTCAGCAGGGGGATGCCGGTGAACACCAGCGCGATCAGGTGGAAGATGGCCAGGCCGAACAGGACGCTGGCACCGTTGGGCCAGAACACGATCGCCAAGGCGCCCGCCACGAGGGAGATCCCGAACAGTCTTGCCAGTGACGAGGTGGCGTACTGCTTGCGGGTGAGCATGTCGCCACTCTCGACCGCCGTGAGGAGCGTGTGTTCGGTGAGCACGTGGTTCAGCAAGCTGAGGATGACGCCCAGCGACAAGAAGATGCCGACCGGAAGAGCGCCCATCGGAGCGCTGATCCAGATCGCGGCGACGATCAGCCCGAGCGCCAGCAGCATGCTGCGGCGCTGGTTGCGGAAGGCCCGCACAAGCGATGAACTCAAGACCGGGATGCCTTCCGGGTAGTCAGGGGACGTCGAGCGCTGAAGGAGTCAGCCACGAAGATAGCTGGCGATTTGCACACACGATCCCACGACGCCGACGACAACGCCAATACCGAGGCCGATGAGGATGCCGACCGGGGAGCTGTCCCAGTGGTTGTCGGCGAACCAGCCGATGACGAGACCGCCGACGACGCAAGCGACGAGCAACCCACCGAGACCGACGAGAGTCCAGGCGTCGATCGCTGGCTCAGTGTCGTCATCGTCCACACCCGAGAGGCCTCCCGTTGCCGGTGCGATCTCCGTCGATATCGTCGGCCGCTGCGCGGGCACGGACGCTATCACAGCGTGCGCGAGCGCCGATGGCTACCGGGATTCGGTCCTCGGCTCTGGTCGTCATGATGGCGGCCGTTCCTCGATCGATCGGGGGTCAACGTCACCGGTGAGGGTACGCTCCCCACCGCTTGTGAAAAATAGCACAATGTACTGAGCACATGCTAATAGCAGACTGTCACGGCCCGAGATGCCGCGCCACCTCCCCCAGCAGACGCTAGCCGTCCTCGGTCGAGATGATGCCGCCGTGTCCGCGCACGCCGAAGGTGAGCAGCAGGGCGGAGGCGGCCATGACCGCAAGACCCAGGACCGACAGCCACCCTGAGAAGAGGCTCAGCACCACGCTTCCGAAGGAGACGAGCCCGGCCCACAGGTACATCACCATCACCGCCCTGCGCTGGGAGTGTCCCATCTCGAGGAGGCGGTGATGCAGGTGCTTCATGTCCGGCGCCATCGGCGAGAGGCCCGCTCGGGTACGTCTTACGACGGCCATGATCAGGTCGACGAACGGCACGAGCAGCACAGCGAAGGGGAGGATCAGGGGCAGCAACGTGGGCAGCAGGCTCGCGTTGGCACCGAAGAAGCCCTGGGAGATGCGGGAGGCCGGGTACTGCCCGGTGAGGCTGATCGCCGCGCAGGCGAGCATGAAGCCGATGAGCAGTGCCCCGGAGTCGCCCATGAACATCTTCGCGGGGAAGAAGTTGTGCGGCAGGAAGCCGATGCACACCCCTGCGAGCGCCGCTGTGAGCACGGCCGCCGTCGTCGCCTCTTCCTGGCTGTTGGCGAAGACGAGGAGCACCGAGTAGGTGAAGAACGCGACGGCGCCGATGCCCACCACGCCTGCCGCGAGACCGTCGAGACCGTCGATGAAGTTGACCGCGTTGACGGTGGTCACGATGACGAGGACCTCGAGGACGGCGGCCTGTGAGGCGTCGAGCGAGAACACCGAGAACGAATGGCTTCCTGGCAGCGGCAGCCACAGCACCTGCACGCCCTGGACGACCACGACGATGGCGGCGATCACCTCACCGGCGAGCTTGGTCACCGCATCGAGCTCGAAGAGGTCGTCCAGGACTCCGACCAGGCAGATGATCGCGCCGCCGACGAGGATCGCCCGTGCATCGTGGAAGATCACTGTGCGGTTGGGCGAGCTCTGCAGCGACGGCATGTGGAGTGCGACCGCGTAGGCCGCGACCAGCCCCGCCATCATGGCGACGCCCCCGAAGTACGGGATCGGGATCTCGTGCACATCGCGATCCCTGACGCGTGCGAATGCCCCCGTTCGCATGGCCAGCTCGCGGGCGAGAACCGCCAACAGGTACGTGACCGCGACGGCAACCAGGAAGATCAGGAGGTACTCGCGCATCAGTATGGCTGGGCTGTCGGATCCGCCTCGTCTGTGTGAGCCGTCGAGGCGCTCTCGCCGGGGCTGGGCTCCTCCTCAGTCTTGGGCTCGGGTGCCTCAGGTACATCGGGCGCTTCGGCCGCTTCGGGTGCTTCGGCCGCTTCGGCGGCTTCGGCTGCGTACCCCGCCAGGTCAGGATCGGGCTCCTCTGGCGAGGCGAAGGCATCGAAGTTGTCCGGCTCATCGGGCTCGTCCGGCCCCTCGATGTCGGGAACCACCTCCCGGAGGCGCTCCAGGCTGATCATCCCGAGCCGCACCACCTTGAGCACGTCACCGGTCGCGTCGACGATGGTCGACGGCGTCGCACCGGGCATGGGTCCGCCGTCGAGATAGACGTCGACGGTCTCCTTGAGCATCTCGCGAGCCTCCTCGACGGTCGTGGCGGGCGGGGAACCCGAGATGTTGGCCGAGCTGACCGCCAGGGGACCGGTGTCGAGAAGCAGGTCGATCACGTCAGGATGGTCGGGGACCCGCAGCGCCACGGTTCCACGGCTGTCCCCGATATCCCATTGCAGCGTCGGCTGCTGTCGGCAGATGAGCGTCAGGGCACCTGGCCAGAACGCCGTTGCCAGCTTTCGCGTCTCCGGGCTCACATTCGTCGCAAGCGCGCGGAGCGTCTCGCCGGAGCCGATCAGGACCGGGGTCGGCATGCCGCGCCCTCGTCCCTTCGCACGGAGCAGCCGCCGGATGCCGACCGGGTCGAAGGCGTCGGCGGCGACCCCGTACACGGTGTCGGTCGGCATCACGACGAGGCCGCTGGCCGAAAGCGCCTGCTTGGCCTCGGCGAAGCCCTCGGAGCGTTGCTCGGGATCGTTCAAAGCAAAGACGTCGGTCACAGACCCATGGTGCCAGCCCCTGCACGGTCGCGTGGCAGTCGGCGCGCAATGACGAACCGCGGCCGTCCCGCGAGATCCACGCTGTCGCGCACGTGCTGCCAGCGGCCGGTCTTCGCGAAGACCGCCGGAGCCGTCTCACCCTGGCTGTCGGCATGCTCACACAGGACCAGCCCACCGTCGACGAGCAGCCGCGCGGCAACCCGCTCGACAACCTCGACCGCGGCGAGCCCGTCCGGTCCCGACCACAATGCCAGCGGGGGGTCGAACCGACGAGCTTCGGGCGCCACCGACTCGTAGGCGGTCAGCGGGATGTAGGGCGGGTTGGCGGTGACGACGTGGACCAGACCTGCCAGGTCGTCGACCGCGTCGGACATATCGCCGAGCCGGACGTCGACACCGGTGCCTGCGGCGTTGCGGACAGCGAAGGCGTGAGCCTCCGGCGACAGCTCGACCGCAGTGACGGCGGTGCCTGGTACCTCTGAGGCCATCGCCAGCGCCACCGCTCCGGATCCGGAGCAGAGGTCGACGGCTCTCGGCGACTCGACTCCCGCAGCGACCTGGGTGGACAGCTCATCGATCGCGACGCCCGTCATCACTTCGGTCTCGGGTCGCGGGATGAAGACGCCGGGGCCAACCGCGAGGTCGAGGTAGCGGAATCCGGCCACGCCGGTGATGTGCTGAAGGGGCTCGCGCAGCGCTCGCCTGCTGACCGCCGTCGCGAAGGCGGCCGCCTGGTGCGCGTCGATCGTCGCGACGGTCGCGCGCGAGCCTCGTGGCACGGCGAGCACCCAGGCCATCAGGGCTTCCGCGTCGTGTCGTGGCGAGTCGACACCCGCGTCGGCCAGCTGCTCTGCGGCCAGGCCCACGATGACGCGCAACGAGGCACTCACAGGTATCCCGGCTGCTCAGCGGCTCTGAACGGCTCGCTGGTCATCGGATGCGCGTTGGTCGTCGGACGCACGCTGGGTCTGCTCCGCGGCGGCCGACGTCTCGACGGCGGCGAGTCGCGCGTCCAGGTCGGCGGCGACGAGCGCGTCGATGACAGCCTGCAGATCACCATCGAGCACCTGGTCGAGGTTGTGGGCCTTGTAGCCGACGCGATGGTCGGTGATCCGGTTCTCGGGGTAGTTGTAGGTGCGGATCCGCTCGGATCGATCGACCGTGCGGATCTGCAGCCGGCGGGCGTCAGAGGCCTCCGAGTCGGCCTGGTCCTGAGCCAGCTGCAACAGCCTCGAACGCAAGACCCGCATCGCCTGCTCCCTGTTCTGGAGCTGGCTCTTCTCGTTCTGGCAGGACACCACGATCCCGGTGGGAAGGTGCGTGATGCGAACGGCGGAGTCGGTCGTGTTGACGCTCTGCCCGCCCGGCCCCGATGACCGGAAGACGTCGATGCGGATGTCGTTGTCGTCGATCGTGACGTCGACGGGCTCTGCCTCGGGCATCACCAGCACCCCGGCGGCGGAGGTGTGGATACGCCCCTGCGACTCCGTGACCGGAACCCGCTGGACGCGGTGGACACCGCCTTCGAACTTGAGCAGGGCGTAGGGTGCGTCTCCCGGCTCGGGGATGCCGCGGGCCTTCACCGCGACCGTCGCGCTCTTGATCCCGCCGAGGTCGCTCTCCGTCTCGTCGAGAAGCTCGAGGGTCCAGCCGCGGCGTTCGGCGTAGCGTGCATACATCCTGAGCAGGTCACCCGCGAACAGTGCCGACTCCTCGCCTCCCTCACCGGCCTTGATCTCGAGCAGCGTGTCCTTGCCGTCGACCTCGTCCCTGGGAACCAGCAGGTGCCGCAGCCGCTCCTCGAGCTCGAGGCGGTGCGTATCGAGGCGTTCCGCCTCGGCCCCGAACGTCTCGTCCTCGGCAGCCAGCTCGCGCGCGGCCTGGATGTCGCCAACGGTTGCCTGCCAGTCGTGGTAGGCCCGCACCACGGCGGTCAGAGCGGCATACCGCTGGTTGAGCCTACGGGAGCGAGCCTGGTCGGAGAAGGCGCCAGGAAGGGCGAGCTGCTGCTCGATCGCGGCATGCTCCTCGACGAGACTGTCGACTGCCTCGAACATGGGAACCTCCCCTCGGGCTGACTCATCCGGTCGGACGTGGCCGGCAACACAACGACGCCGACCCTCCGCACAGCGCGGGGGGTCGGCGTCGGGAGTGCTACTTGGCGGTCTGAGCCGTCTTCTTCGCGTAACGGGCCTCGAAGCGGGCTACGCGACCACCGGTGTCGAGAATCTTCTGCTTGCCGGTGTAGAACGGGTGACAGTTCGAGCAGACATCGGCGTGCATGGACCCGCTCGTCGAGGTGCTCCGTGTCGTGAACGAGTTGCCGCAGGTGCACGTCACCTGGGTCTCGATGTACGCGGGATGGATGTTCTTCTTCATGGGCATTCCTTCTGGTTCGAGGTCGCCGGGTCGCCTGCATGGGATTGCGAGACGTGAACCGGAACCGACTGGCCAGTGTCTCACTGACAGGGTCTGTAACGCGAATCGGTAGCCGGTCATTCCTCGGCCGCTGCCCTCGTCCGCCCTCCGTCATCGAGCTCCTGGCAGCAGCGCCGTCGTTCGAAATTTGTCGGCGGGCCTTCCTATAGTCGAACACATGTTTGATAGATGTCCGGATCCCGCGCTCGTCAGGACCTGGCCGCCGCCCAGGCCGGCCCCGTTGTGAAAAGTCCTGCGGTGGCCGCGGTCGACCTGATCGCACAGGCGATGGCGTGGGAACGGGTCGCGGCCTGGGTCGAGTCGCAGCGACTCGACACGCTCCGGCGGTTCAAGCGGCCAAGGGTCGCCGCCGACACCGCACTCGGCGCGGACACCGAGTCGCAGCTGGCACACCGGCCACCCTTGGCGAACCCCCACCGGACACACCTACCGATCGCTGCCACCACCCGCCACCGGATGCGGAACCGGACCACCCGACGAACCCGACAACCCGCTCGACCTGCCGCCGAGGGTCAGCTTCCAGCAGCGACTCCGACATGGCAACCCCGATGCCGCCTGAGGGCGCAAATCAGCCCACGGGCAACGAGAGGCTGTCAGTCGTCGCTGCTGTTGCGAAGCCCGGACGCGGTCGGCGTGGTCTTGTTGACCTGCATGAGGAACTCGACGTTGCTCTTGGTCTGGCGGAGCTTCTCGAGCAACAGCTCCAAGGCCTGCTGACCATCGAGGGCCGAGAGCACCCGGCGAAGCTTCCAGACGATCTGGAGCTCCTCCTTGCTCATGAGAAGGTCCTCTCGGCGGGTGCCGGAGGCGTCGACGTCGATAGCAGGGAAGATGCGCTTGTCGGCATACTCGCGGCGCAGCCGGAGCTCCATGTTCCCGGTGCCCTTGAACTCCTCGAAGATGACCTCGTCCATCTTCGAGCCGGTCTCGATGAGTGCGGTGGCGAGGATGGTGAGCGAGCCGCCGTCTTCGATGTTGCGAGCAGCGCCGAAGAAGCGCTTCGGTGGGTAGAGAGCAGACGAGTCGACACCGCCGGACAGGATCCGTCCGCTGGCCGGGGCGGCCAGGTTGTACGCGCGTCCGAGCCGCGTGATCGAGTCCAACAGCACGACCACGTCGTGTCCCAGCTCGACCAGGCGCTTGGCTCGCTCGATCGCCAGTTCGGCGACCGTGGTGTGGTCCTCGGCCGGCCGGTCGAACGTCGAGGCGATGACTTCGCCCTTGACCGCCCGCTGCATGTCGGTGACTTCCTCAGGCCGCTCGTCGACGAGGACGACCATCAGGTGACACTCGGGGTTGTTCGTGGTGATCGCGTTGGCCATCGCCTGCAGGACGAGCGTCTTGCCCGCCTTGGACGGCGACACGATCAGGCCCCGCTGACCCTTGCCGATCGGGGCCACGATGTCGATGATCCGAGTGATGACGGTTGCCGACTCTGTCTCCAGCCGCAACCGCTCCTGGGCATAGAGCGGAGTCAGCTTGGAGAACTCGACCCGGTTCTTCGACGCCTCCGGCTCGGCGCCGTTGACGGTATCGATCCGGACCATCGGGTTGAACTTCTCCCGGCGCTCGCTGTCGCCGCTCTGCTGGCGAACGGCGCCGGTGATGGCGTCACCCTTACGAAGCCCGAACTTGCGCACCATCGACATCGCGACGTAGACGTCGTTCGGTCCGGGCAGGTAGCCGGTGGTACGGACGAACGCGTAGTTGTCCAGCAGGTCCAAGATGCCGGCGGCAGGGATGAGCACGTCATCCTCGTTGACCTGCGGCTCGGGCTCGTTGCCGCTGACGGTGCCGTCACGCCGCTTGTCACGGTCACGGAACCGGTCGCGGTTGCGGTTGCGGCGCCGGCTGTTGCGACTGCCGCTTCTGTCGTCGTCTCGGTAGGTGTCACGGTTCTGGTCGTTTCCCGTCCCTTCACGACCCTGACTCCCACCGCCGTTGCCCGTGCCAGCTGAGTTGGACGAGTCGCTCGATCGCTGGCCGCTGTCGCGGCTCTGGCCGTTCTCTCCGCTGTCGCGGCTCTGGCCGTTTCCTCCGCTGTCGCGGCTCTGGCCGTTTCCTCCGCTGTCGCGGCTCCGGCCGTTTGCACCACCAGTGCTGGCGGCGGCCGCGCTGTCGGGGCGAATACCGTCGCGGCTGCGGTTGCGGTCGTGGTCACGGCTCTGGTCGGCGCGCGACTCGTGGTCGGACCGCGACCTGCGGCTCGAGCCCTCGTTCTCGTCCCCGGTTTGCTGAGTATCGCTCCGCGAAGTCTGCTCACGACGGCCGTCGAGGGGTGCGCCCGCGTCGGAACGGGAGTGGAAGCCGCTGGCATCCGCGGCGATAGCAGGGTTGGTGGGCCCCGAGGTCGCGGTGTCAGTGGCCGACAGGTCAGCCCGCGAGGGGGCTGACGAGGCGCGCCGCCTCGACGTGGTTGACCGCGGCTGTGCGGCGTCGCCGCTGTCGCGAGAGCCGCGTTGCGCCGCCGTGATGGCGTCGACGAGTGCGCTCTTTCGCATCGCGCCGGAGCCCTTGATGCCGAGGCCACTCGCGAGCCGTTTGAGCTCAGGAAGCAGCATCGAACTGAGGCCGCCCGCTGACTTCGTACGCGGTGCCGATGATGTCTCGGATCCGGCCGGTGCGGGGGCTTCGGTGGTTGGTGTCACGTGAGGTCCTTCCCACGTCTGTGACGCGGATCAGCCGCGCCCGGGGGTCGAGATGATGGTGCTCCTGTGAGAGGCCGGGAGTCGTTCAGTCTCTGGGTGCTCCGCTACGGAACAAACGTGGAGGATTCTCCAAATAGGATGTCTGAGCGCTCCCAGCGAGCCCGCTAGAGAGGATCGGTTCTGACAAGAGCCGACGCTGTGATGACAGTAGCACCACGGGGAGCCAGCTGCTCCCCGTCGTGGCCAACACGGCACGAGCGTGGCGTATTCCTCAGCCCGGTCTCAGCGACTCCGCGCGCCGGCCGTGCTGACCGCCAGATCAGCACCCTTCCACCCCAGGGGAGTCGTCGCATCGACGTCGATCGGGCGACCTTGTGTGCCCAGCGCCAGCACGGTCGGGCCGGCCCCTGACACCACTGCCGCGATACCGTCGGCACGCAGGGAGTCCACGAGCGCGAGGGAGTCCGGCATGGCTGCACGCCTGAACTCCTGGTGCAGCCCGTCCTGCGTTGCGGCGAGCAGATGCTCGGGGTCGACGGTCAGCGCGGCAACGAGCAGCGCTGCCCGGCCGGCGTTGGAGCTGGCAACTCGATGGGGTACGTCCGTCGGCAGCAACGACCGTGCCAGCGCTGTCGATAGCTGACCGGGGGGGATGAAGACGGCCGGCCGGATGTCAGGATGCACCTCGAGGCGAACGGCATGGGGCGCCGATGTCCCGTCGCGCCAAGCGATCGTGAACCCCCCGGACAAGCAGGCCGCGACGTTGTCCGGATGTCCCTCGATCTCAGTCGCCAGGGTGAGCGCGAGGTCGCCCGACACCACGCCGCCACCCAGCAGAGCGTCTGCGAGCATGATGCCCGACACGATGGCCGACGCCGACGAACCGAGACCCCGCCCGTGCGGGATCTCGTTGTGACAGGTCAGCCGAAGGCCCGGCTGGGAGATACCCAGGGCTTCGAACGTACGCCGGACCGACAGCACCACCAGGTGAGACTCGTCTCGCGCCAGCACATCGGCACCCTCGCCGTCGATGTCGACGAGCAGGCCGCCGTCGTCGGTGCACTGGGCGACCACAACGTCGTACATGCTTAGAGCCAGCCCGAAAGAGTCGAACCCGGGACCGAGGTTGGCGCTGGTCGCCGGTGACCTTACGGTGACCGGCTCGGAGACGAGCTCACCCATCGAGGAGACCGGCGGCCGCCGCCGCCTGGTAGACGTCGGCGTCGACGACCAGGTCGGTCGGCACGCCGGAGAAGTCCAACGCCGTGTCGATGTCTTTGAGCCCGTGGCCGGTGACGGTGACGGTGACGATCTGCCCGCGGTCGACCGCCCCCGCCGCCTGGCGCATCAACAACCCAGCGACCCCGGCAGCTGACGCGGGCTCGACGAAGACGCCGTCACGGCGGGCCAGGTCGCGCTGCGCCCGGAGGATCTGCAGGTCCGACACCGCCTCGATCACCCCCCCGGACTCGTCCCGGGCGGCCTCGGCGAGCAGCCACGACGCCGGGTTGCCGACCCGGATGGCGGTCGCGACGGTCTCGGGACGAGTCACGATGTGGCCCCGCACGATCGGTGCCGCGCCCTCGGCCTGAAAGCCCCAGACGATGGGAGTCCGCGTTGACCGCCCCGATTCGGCGTACTGCAGGAAGCCCTTCCAGTACGCGGCGATGTTGCCGGCGTTCCCGACCGGAAGGACGTGCACGTCGGGTGCGTCGCCGAGGAAGTCGACGATCTCGAACGATGCCGTCTTCTGACCCTCGAGCCGCACCGGGTTGACGGAGTTGACCAGCGTGACCGGGTAGTCCTTCGACAGCGCCTGAGCCACGTCGAGGCAGTGGTCGAAGCCGCCGCGAACCTGGATGATCCGGGCCCCGTGCATGACCGCCTGGGCCATCTTCCCCCGGGCGATCTTGCCCTGCGGCACGAGCACGATGGGGGTCATCCCGGCTCGGGTGGCATAGGCAGCCATCGACGCCGACGTGTTGCCGGTGGACGCGCACACGACGGCCTTGGCTCCCTGCTCGGCGGCGTTGGAGACCGCCATCGTCATCCCGCGGTCCTTGAAGGAGCCGGTCGGGTTGGCCGCCTCGACCTTGAGCCACACCGAGCAGCCGGTCACCTCCGAGAGCCAGCCGGACTCGACGAGCGGAGTACCGCCTTCACCAAGAGTGATGATCGGCGTCTCGTCGGTCACGGGAAGCCAGTCGCGGTACTCGGCGATGACGCCACGCCACTGGTGGGTGGTGACGACGCTCATTCGGTTGCCCCTTCGACCCGCATGACGGAGGTGACGGCGTGGACGGTGGGCATCGAGCGCAGCGCCTCGACGGTTGCCGACAACGCCGAGTCCTTCGCGCTGTGCGTCACCACGACCAGCTGGGCGTCGGCGCCGCGCCCCTCTTGGCGGACGGTCTGGATGGAGACGTCATGGTGTGCGAAGAGCTCCGCGACGGAGGCGAGGACGCCGGGCTTGTCGTCGACGTCGATGCTGACGTGGTAGCGCGTCAGCGTGTCACCCATCGGCGCGATCTCGCACTGCGCGTACGTCGACTCGCCGGCACCCGTGACCCCGCTCAGCCGGTTGCGGGCGACGGTCACCAGGTCGCCGAGCACGGCGCTGGCCGTCGGCGCTCCCCCGGCACCCGGGCCGTAGAACATCAGCTGACCGGCCGACTCGCTCTCCACGAAGACGGCGTTGTACGCCTCCCTGACGCTGGCAAGGGGATGCGACCGCGGGATCATCGCCGGATGGACGCGGACCGACACCGTGTCGCCTTCGGGGCCGGACTCCCGGTCGCAGATCGCCAGCAGCTTGACCACGGAGTCCATCTGCTTGGCCGAGGCGATGTCGCCGGCGCTCACGTCGACGATGCCCTCTCGGTGCACGTCGGCGGCCGTGACACGGGTGTGGAAGGCCAGGCTGGCCAGGATCGCCGCCTTCGCTGCCGCGTCGAACCCCTCGATGTCGGCTGTCGGGTCGGCCTCCGCGTACCCCCGGGACTGCGCGTCCTCGAGCGCCTCGTCGAATCCGGTTCCCGAGGTGTCCATCTGGTCGAGGATGAAGTTGGTGGTGCCGTTGACGATGCCGAGCACGCGCCGGACCTTGTCACCGGCCAGCGACTCCCGCAGCGGCCGGATGATCGGGATCGCCCCGGCAACGGCGGCCTCGAAGTAGACGTCGCGCTGCGCTTTGTCGGCCGCTTCGAAGATGGTGGCGGCGTCATCGGCGAGCAGCGCCTTGTTGGCCGTCACGACTGAAGCGCCGGCCTCCAGAGCCGCCAGGATGAGCGCCCGAGCCGGCTCAAGACCACCGATCACCTCGATGACCACATCGACGTCGCCGCCCGTGACCAGCGTGTGAGCGTCGGTGGTGAAGAGCTCCCGCGGCAGGTCGACGTCACGTGCGCGGTCGATACGACGCACGGCGATCCCGACCAGCTGCACCGGCGCACCGATCCGTGCGGCCAGGTCGGTGGCTTGCTCGGTGAGCAGCCTGGCGACCTGGCTCCCGACCACACCACACCCCAGCATCGCCACCCGGACGGGCCCGATCATGACTCGTCCACCTCCAGCCGCAGCAGGTCGTCCTCGGTCTCGCGGCGGACGATGAGCCGAGCCTCCCCAGCGCGCACGGCGACGACGGCCGCTCGCGGCACGTGGTTGTACGTGCTGGCCAACGATCGGCAGTACGCCCCGGTCGCCGGTACCGCCAGCAGGTCGCCAGCGCCGACATCGGACGGCATGAACTCGTCCTTGACGACGATGTCACCGGCCTCGCAGTGCTTTCCCACCACGCGTACCAGCGCGGCGGGCGCGTCCGAGCGCCGTGAGGCAAGGGTGCAGGAGAAGTCCGCGTCGTACAGGGCCGGCCGGATGTTGTCGCTCATCCCACCGTCGACCGCGACATACAGCCGGCTCGCTCCGGCATCGAGAGCGACGGCCTTGGCTGTACCGACCTCGTAGAGCGTGAACGTCGACGGCCCGGCGATCGCTCGTCCGGGCTCGACGGACAACCGTGGCACCGCGATGCCGAGTGCCCGGCACTCGTGCTCGACGATGCCGTTGATCTCGTCGGCCAGCGTCTTGGGGTCGGCCGGGTCGTCCTGCGTCGTGTAGGCGATACCGAACCCGCCGCCGAGGTCGAGCTCGCCGAGGGTGAAACCCAGCTGGAGTGCGGCGGCGTACAGGCCGAGCACGCGCCGAGCCGCAACCTCGAAACCGGACGTGTCGAATATCTGCGACCCGATGTGGGAGTGCAGGCCGAGGAGGTCGAGGCTGGCGTGGTCGCCGACCTGCTGGACGGCCTCGAAAGCGTCTCCGCCGGCGATCGAGAAGCCGAACTTCTGGTCCTCGTGGGCTGTCGCGATGTACTCGTGGGTATGCGCCTCGACGCCGGCGGTAACGCGGACGAGCACCGGCTGGCGGATTCCGCGCGACGCCGCCACCTCGGCCAGCCGCTCGATCTCCACCAGCGAGTCGACGATGATCCGGCCGACGCCCGCCTCCACGGCCTTGACGAGCTCGGCGACACTCTTGTTGTTGCCGTGGAAACCGATCCTCGCCGGGTCGAAGCCGGCGCGTAGGGCGACCTCGAGCTCGCCGCTCGAGCAGACGTCGAGGTTCAGCCCCTCCTCGGCCACCCATCGGACGCTGGCGATCGACAGGAACGCCTTGCCGGCATAGAACACGTCGCCACCGGCGAAGGCGGACCTGAACTCGCGGGCGCGGGACCTGAAGTCGTCCTCGTCCACGACGTAGAGCGGCGTGCCGAACCTGTGGGCCAGCTCGTCGGCGCCGACGCCGGCGGCACTGAGCATGCCTGCCGACGACTTGGCGACGTTGCGCGACCAGAGCGACGGCACCAGGTCGTTGAGGTCCGCACGCGCCACCAGCCAGACGGGACCTCGCCCGCCGCCGACGTCTGCGTGCAGCGCCCCGGCTTCATGGGCGCGCATCGCACACCCGGAAGGCCATCATCTGTGGGGACACGTCTACATCCGATCCGGGGCGGAGACGCCGACGAGGTCGAGTCCCCGCGCGATGACGATGCGGGTCGCGTCGACCAGAAGCAGCCGGGCCCGATGGATCTCGGCGGGCTCCTCGTCACCGAACGGGAGCACCCGGCAGACATCGTAGAAGCGGTGGAACGTCGCGGCCGTCGCCTCGAGGTAGCGCGCGATCCGGTGCGGTGCCCTGAGCTCGGCCACGGACGCGACCACGCTGGGGAACTCCGCGAGCGCGCGCAGCAGGTCGCCCTCGCGCTCGTGCGACAGCAAGGAGACGTCGACGGGATCGCCGGCCGAGTCGAAGATACCCAGGTCGGCCGCGTTGCGCAGGATCGAGCAGAGCCGGGCATGGGCGTACTGGACGTAGTAGACGGGGTTGTCGTTGCTCGCGCTGGCCCACAGCTCGAGATCAAGGTCGATGTTGCTGTCGCTGGAGTACCGGACGAGGGCATACCGGGCCGCGTCGCCGCCGACCGCTTCCAGCAGGTCGTCGATCGTCACCGTGGTGCCCGCGCGCTTGGACATCCGCAGCGGCTGGCCGTCCTTCACCAGGTTGACCATCTGGCCGATGAGCACCTCGAGGTTCTCGTGCGGCTTGTCACCGAAGGCCTGGCACATCGCCATCAGCCTGCCGACATAGCCGTGGTGGTCGGCGCCGAGCATGATGACGACCAGGTCGAACCCGCGCTCCCGCTTGTTGAGGTAGTAGGCGAGATCGCCGGAGATGTAGGCCGGGGCGCCGTTGGAACGGACGATCACGCGGTCCTTGTCGTCGCCGTACTTCTTGGTGCGGAGCCAGATCGCACCGTCGGCCTCGTAGGTGTTGCCCATCTCGGTCAGCCGCTCGATGGCACGCTCGACCGCGCCGGTGTCGTACAGCGCCTGCTCATGGAAGTACACGTCGAACTCGACGCCGAACGCCTTCAGGGTCTGCTTGATCTGGGTGAACATCAGCGCCACACCGTCGCGCCGGAACACTTCCTGAGCCTCGGCGTCGGGCAGGTCGAGGACACCGGGGTTGCCCCCCACGACGGACGCGGCGATGTCGGCGATGTAGGAGCCGACGTAGCCGTCCTCCGGCGGCTGCTCACCCCTGGCGACCGCGAGCAGGGAGATGGCGAACCGGTCGATCTGCGCTCCGTGGTCGTTGAAGTAGTACTCCCGGGTGACGTCGGCGCCGAGCGCCTTGAACACCCGGGCGAGGCTGTCACCCACCGGCGCCCAGCGACCACCGCCGATGTGGACCGGACCGGTCGGGTTGGACGAGACGAACTCCAGGTTGATCTTGTGCCCGGCGAGCTGGTCGGACCCGCCGTACGACGCCCCTGCCGCGACGATGGAGCGGGCGACCTCACCCTGGGCCGCGGCCGCGACCGTGATGTTGATGAAGCCGGGACCTGCGATGCTCACGTCCTCGATCGACGTCGACGCCTTCAGCTCCGTCGCGAGCATCTCGGCGAGCTCGCGCGGCGCCATTCCCGTCCGCTTCGCCAGCTGGAGCGCCACGTTGGTGGCGTAGTCGCCGTGCTCCCTGCCCTTCGGCCGCTCGACCTTGACCGTCGTCGGGACTCCGTCGGGCAACGTCAATGCGCCGCTGGCGGCCAGCGAGGCGAGCGCGTCGACGATGATCTGAGAAAGCTGCTCCGGAGTCACCGGTCAATCGTATCCGGGCGCCAGGGACCTTCTCGCCGTGCTGTGGTGACGAAGGACTGACTCGAGGATGGTGTCAGCGCAGGATGTTGACGGCCCGCGCGCCCACGAGGGCCACCGTGACGAAGGAGAGCAGCGACTCCGCAAGCATCACCAGCTTGATCCGGCGGGTCAGCGGCAAGGTGTCGGTCGGGCTGAAGGCCGTGGAGTTGGTGAAGCTGACGTAGAGGTAGTCCGCGTAAGCCGGGCTCCACGGCTTGCACGCAGACTTGTCGAGTGTCATCTGGGGGAAGAGCAGGTCCGGATCGGCCTCCTGGCCGGTGCTGCGGGCATACGGTCCACGTCGATCGACCTCCCAGTACACCAGCGAGAAGACGACGACATTGGTGAGCCAGATGGCCAGTGCCGCCAAGATGAGTGTCCGGCCCGAGGTGGCGCTGCCGCTGAGAAGTGCCTTGACCAAGAGCGCCAGCGACACCGCGTTCGCAGCGCCGATGAGCGCCGCTAGCGCGAGCGAGACATTGCGCATGTCCCTCGACTCCACGGTGAGGCGGTTCGGGTTGCTGGCCAGGACGGCGAAGAGCAGGGCCAGCTCAACGATGGGAAGCACGAGCTGGTCGCGGAAGGTCAGACTGTCGGGAAGGAACACCTGGGCCACCACGACTGCCAGGATCGCCGTCGCAGCACCCCAGCGTGACTCGTGGTGAGGACCGCGAGGCGGCGGGTCTGCCATGAGCCAACGATAGACAGGCAGCCGACGCGCAAGCGTATCGCGGAACACGCCGGGCCGTTGATCACCGGGTTGATGTCGTATCGCTTTGCCGACAAGGACGAGTCACTGCGCCGACAAGGACGAGCTGACTGATGACCGGTCTGGTGTCGTACGCGCTCCGTGCTCCATGGTGGCCCTACTGGGCGCCCTGAGGGCCGGCCGCCGAGCGGCCTCAGCGGGAAACGATGGACGGCCGACCACTCCCGCCGGCGAGCGAGCGGACCACCTCGACCAGATGCATGGGCTCGAACGGCTTGGTGATGTAGGCGTCCACTCCCAGCTCCTCGCCGCGCATCAGGTCAGCGGCCTGGGCAAGCGCGGTCACCATCACGATCGGGATCGACGCGGTCTCCGGGTCCGCGCGCAGCCGGGCTGCAGTGGCGAAGCCGTCCAGGTTCGGCATCGCCACATCAAGGGTGATCAGCGCCGGCCTCACGGCCTTGACGAGACCAAGGCACTCCTGCCCGTCGCGTGCCTCGACCACGTCGAACCCTTCGAGCGTGAGATTGATGACGATGAGGGACCGGATCGTCTCGGAGTCGTCGACGACCACCACTCTCAACGGCTCCTCCGGCATGCCTCGACCGTAGCCAGTCACGGCGCCTGGCGTTGAAGGATGGGCCATCTCCTACCGCTGCTACCCTTTTGGCGGCTGAGCCCCCGTAGCTCAGGGGATAGAGCACCGCCCTCCGGAGGCGGTGGCGCAGGTTCGAATCCTGCCGGGGGCGCCATCCAGATCATGGCTCTGAGCTGCGCTTATGCCTTTTCGCGGGTAGGTGGTCAGGTCGATCACCTGGGCGGCGGGCAACACAGAGGCAACACGAGGATCAGCGCGAGACCGTCCGCGGCGAAGTCCTGAGGTGGAACCGTGGCCGTGGGCCTGCTCCCTCATCGCCTCCCGATCCCCTTTCAACCGGAGTGACAAACAGGCCCGCCCCCTTCGCAGACTCCAACCCGGCAAGGGCGAGTTGGCTGGATCTGGCAGCGGCCCATCCATCGCTGATGACGACGCGCGCTGCGATCCAGCCCGGCTCAGCCGACTGGTGGTCCCTCGGGTGGAGATTGCCGTTCGCTCATCACCAAACCGACGGCCACGAGCACGACCGCCCCCCCGCCAACGACGGGCCAAGTTATGGGCTCGCTCAGCCACAGCCACCCGAGCACAACGGCGACCACCGGGTTCACGTAGGCGTGCGTGGACACCAACGAGATCGGCGCGTGGGCGAGGAGCCACACATACGTGCTGTAGGCCACGACCGAAGCGATGGTCAGGTAGGCCAGCACGAGCCAGGTGGAGGTCCGCACGTCCGTCGGCACCCGCTCGCCGCCGCCCAGTCCGGCCAGGGACAGCACCAGGCCACCCGACAATAGCTGCAGCGCTGCCGTGACGGAGGCATCCGAGGGCAGATGCAGCCGCGGTTGCAGGAAGGACCCGACGGCCCAGGCCACCGAGGACGCAACAACCAGCAACGACGGCACCAGCGGGAACCCGGGGACGGATCGACCGCCGAGGAGCAGCACCGACAGGCCGGCGAGGCCCACCAGGACCCCCACCCACGTCACGGCGGCCGGACGGTCTCCCGATGCCGCCCGCAGCCCGACTATCGCGATCGGCGCCAGGGCACTCAACAGCGCGGCGGGCCCCGCCTGCACCCCGATGCTCTCCGCCACCGTCACCGTGCCATTCGTGAGTACCTGGAGCAACACCGCTAGAAGGAGGCATCCGAGCACTGCACGCCGGTCGACACGCAGCGTGCCGAGGCCCCGTCGAGCGGCCGCGAACACTGCCAGCAGCAGCCCGGCCACCAGGTATCGCAGTCCGATCGAGAGCAGTGCCGGCACGTCCTCGACCACGAACCGGATGGCCACGAAGACCGATCCCCACACCACGTAGATCACCAGCAGTCCGCCGCCGATCGCCACCTGCTCGCGTCGGACGAAGACTGGGAAGCCGACTCGGCGCGCGTGTCTGAACATCAGCAGGCAGCCTAGTGTCGTCCCGACGACGGAGCCTGGCCCAATGACTCTCTTCTCGTCGACATGGCCCGCGCGAGGTTGGTGCAGCCCGGCAGGGTCGCTGGTGCGCGCCCACGCTACTACTACTACTGCTACGTACTGCTACAAACAGCCGGCTAACGACAACAGGACCGCCTTTGTCTCTCAGAACTTCGAGTCGTCCATGGATGCCAACGACTCCGACGGAGTCGATGACTTCACCTTCGCTCATCGCTGCACGATCCGGCAGGTCGTGGTGAAGGGCGCCTACTTCCAGGCCGCCGGGCCTGCTAGCTCCGTCGATGTGTGGTTCTACGCGCAGGGAGCTCAAGGGGGCCCTGGGACGCCGCTCTATAGCCGGGCCGCCCCAGCCCTACGCCGACCCCCGGGTAAGGGAAACCTCACGGTCGTTCTCACCATGCCGGTCACGTTGAGGCCGGGAACCTCTTGGCTGGAAGACGAACAACGTTGCCAAAGGCGCTGACGCCCAATGGGAGAACCTCGGCGACGGCTTCGGCACTGGCTGCGTCACCTATGCGCCACCGTTGGCGTGTATCTCTTCGGGTGAGGGTCCTGGCTTCACGTTCGCGCTAGGCACATAACCGCCACGTGGGGCCGCTCTCACAGCGCGAGCCACCCCCCGGACTTGGCTGCTCAACTCCGAACGCGGATGTGTGCAAACCGTTCAACCCCGCGGAGTCCGCCCTCCGGCGCGAGGCCCTCCCCGGCCCGCCCGGCCAACAGGGGACGTTTCAGAAAGCCTCACCGAACGTGATCGCGCGCACTGGGCGTCCGGCGGCGCAGTAGGCGGTCAGCGGGGGATCACGGAAACAGCGGCCGCAAGGTCTTCGACCACCGCCGCGAGACGGTTGAGTGGAACGTCGGTGAGCGTCAGCCCGAGGAGCTCGCGGGCCGCCTCCGTTGCCGACTCGGTGTAGTGGATGGTGCCGGCACTGTCCACTCGTGCAATGCCGTCGAAGACAGCGGCCCGCTCGTTGACCTCGACGGCCTCGCTCAAGGAGACCCCCGAGGGCAGGTCGAGCTCGACGCCCGAGCGGCTCACTGTAACGGGATACCCGCCTGGCAACCCTGCGGGCGACGGGACGTTCAAACGCTCAGGTTGATCACCGATCAAGGCGTGGACGAGCCCGGCAACCGTAGCGGCAGTGAGCTGATGGCTTCCGGTGCCGGCAGACAGATGGTAGGGCTCGCGCAGCAACCTGTCGATGTCCTCGACCGGCACTGGCTGGCCCCGCACCGTTACTCTCGCAAGGTACGGGGGAAGATCTGTTCCGGTCGTGTCGGTGTCGAAAAGTGCGAAGGCTAGTCGCTCCGCGGCGTGGTGCATGACCAACCGCACACTCACCGCGTCCCGGTCACACGCGTACTGGGTGGCGACGAGGAGCCGGACCTTGGCGGCGACCTCGGCGACGTTGCCAGCCCCGACGTGCGGGGCGAGGCCCTCAGCGGCCAGCACCGGACCGGCGGCGTCAGGGTGGGCGAGAGCGACAACCCGGGACGCAGAACCGACTTCGCGGTGGGCCTGCATGAACGTGCGGATGAGGGAGAGCTGCATTGGGAGCCAGACGCCGTACGGGAGACCTCGAGCCGTGGGTGGCGTGCGCCACCAGCTGTGTCGTGACGCGGCGAAGACCGTGACGTCCGGTTGGATGCGCCGCAGCATGGACGCCACCGCAGAGCCATCGGCAAGGTCCACCTCGACGTGTCCTACGTGCGCTGGACCTGACAGCGTCTCCGCGATCAGGGCGGACTGAGCCACGAGGCTCCTGCTGCTCGCTCTCGCGGAGCCGCAACCGAGGAGCCGGCCGATCCGCGGTTGGCCGGACAGCAACTCGAAGGTGCGTCCGCCCAGGTCGCCTAGGCCCGCCACCAGAACAGTGGCGCCTCCACTATTGCTCACCGGCGCCTCTTCCCGATATGTGACCGAGGCTTCTGCCGCATGTCATAATTCATCTAATTTGCGACAATTGCTGACACATTTCGCTGATACTTGCTCCCATGGGTAAAAGGCGCAGACTACCCGGGGGGTGGCCGGGCGCGACCGTGCGCGCGCTGTCGGAGACAGCATCGCGCATTCACGGTCTGGCACGCCGACGCCGCGCAGAGCGTGCCGCGCTCACCGATGAGGTGGAGCGCCTAGAAGAGACGAACGCCACCCTGACCCGCATTCTCGGAGCCATCGAGGAGTATGTCTACAGCGGAGAGTTCCTGCCGGACGGCTCCTACGCCGTGCGCTTCGCCGGCCCTTGCCGGGAGCGATTCCTCGGGCTCGACGAGCGAGAGGCCAGTGGGGCGGTCTGGGTCGACTACGTCCACCCCGAGGACATGGAACTGTTCACACGTGCTCACGAGGCGGCCAAGACAAGTGGGACACTCGACATTCAGTACCGGCTGCTGGGCGCCGACCGACAGTTGCGCTGGGTCCGTGACCGCGGGCGGATGCGAAGGTCCAACGGGCGACTGTTCCTCGACGGCTCCGTGCTCGACCTCACTGCTCTGAGGGAGACCGAGCAGCGACTCACCGAGCACGTGCGCGACGTCGAGGTGCTGGCCACGGCGCACCGTGAGCTCGCTCTGACCTCCGACCCGGCAGCCGCTCGGCGGGCCGTTTGCCGTGCTGTCCGCATCGTCTGCGGCGCGTCGGGTGTGGGCCTCTACCAACCGCAGCGGGCCACGTTGATGCTGGTCGAGACCGACGGACGGATCCCATGCGAGTCCGCGCTTCAGGTCGCTGGGCCGTCGGGCACCGCCGGGGCCTACCGCTCCGGAGGACGCCGTTTCGTGCCCGATGTCCGCACCGAGGCGGGGCTCCAGCCGCTGCTGGGCGCCGACGAGGTGGCGAGTGTCCTGTTCGAGCCGGTCCTCACGGGTGGACGCACAGTCGGGGTGATCACGGTGGTATGGGACGAGCTCGTCGTGTCCCTCCCATCTCGCGTGGAGGCGTTACTACCCCTTCTTGTCACTGAAGTCGCCGTCGCTTTAGAGCGTGCAGACCTCGTCGACAGGCTCTCCGCTGATGCGCGGACGGATGCGCTGACCGGCCTTCCCAACCGTCGCGCCCTGAACGACCTGTTGCCCCACGAGCTCGAGCACGCCTCGGCCGTCGGAGCCCCGCTGTGTCTGGCCATCCTCGACCTGGACCACTTCAAGGCCTACAACGACCGCTTCGGCCACCCCGCCGGCGACCGGGTGCTGCAGGAGGCGGGAAAGGCCTGGCCGGACGCGCTCCGAAGCGGTGACACCCTGATCCGCTTCGGGGGTGAGGAGTTCATCGTGCTGCTTCCGGGCTGCCGACTCCCGGATGCGTGGCACCTGCTGGACCGCTTGCGTCGGGCCACCCCGCTCGGCCAGACGTGCTCGATCGGCGTTGCCGACTGGGACGGCACCGAGACCGGCCCGGAGCTGCTGGCCAGGGCCGACCAGGCGATGTACGCGGCCAAGAACTCCGGCCGCGACCGGGTGTCGGTCGCCGACAGCCCTGGTCCCCGACCGGAGTCGGCCGCTCTGGTGGGGAGTTCGAACACCGCCAAGCTCCACAGACCTAAGGTGACGACGTGACCCACGTGTGACCGTGATCTACGGGGATGCTGGCCGACGGACTCTCCTGACGCCAGCGCGGAGTCCCTGGTTCAGCCTCAGCGTCGCGACTGGGGCAGTACGAGACACGGTGACGACCGGAGACGACGCAGGAGCGCACATCGTCCGGTAGCGGTAGCGGTGGCGCGAATCCTGCGAGGGGCGCCGTTCGAAACTGCCGACTGATCTGCGCTTCTCCCTGTGGACCGGTATGTCGGCAGGTCGACGACCCCGCCCGACGGGCAGCGGTTGGGCCACAGCCTGGGACGGCACCATCGCGGCCCGCGCCTTGTACGATCCCCCCAGGAGGCTGTCAGTCCATGAAGCTCGCAGTGCTGGGTGCAACCGGTGGGACCGGAAAGCAGGTCGTTGAGTATGCGCTTGCGTCGGGCCACTCAGTGGTGGCAGTGGTGCGCCGGCCCGATGCGGTCACGACCACACACGCAGAGCTGATCGTCGCGAAGGGCGACGTGCTCGATCCCGGGTCGATCGCCGCCGCGATCGCCGGCGTCGACGCTGTGATCGCCGCGTTCGGGCCGGCGAACAACAAGCAGCCCGGCACGCTGATGTCCGAGGGCATCGCGAACGTCGTGGGGGCCTGCGAGGACTCCTCCGTGCCGAAGCTCGTCTTCGAGAGTGGGCTGATGACGACCGATGGCGAAGGCTTGTCGTTGTTCGCACGGATCGGCGTCGGTGTGTTTCGGTCACTCAACCGCAAGCTGTACGAGGACAAGGTCATCGCGGAGGCGACGATCCGGAACAGCGCCCTCGCCTGGGTGATCGTGCGGGCGCCTGCCTTGGCCGACGGACCTGCACGAGGCGGCTACAAACACGGTGTGGCGATAGGCATCAACCCGGCGAAGAAACTGAACCACGCCGATATCGCGGCCTTCCTCGTCGCCTGCGCCGGCAACTCGGCCTTCGATCGCACGACCCAAGTCGTCGGCTACTAGAGTTGGCTCGCACATCGACCCGAGATCGCTG
>JBBSET010000025.1:0-52059 GCA_038239485.1 Propionibacteriales bacterium | reverse complement strand
CCCGGCAGATAGCCGACCCAGGAGTATCCCGCCAGCACGTCCGCGAACGGCTGACGGACGCTGAGCTGCTGCCCACCATGGTCGGAATAGGCCCGGACCTGTGGCGGCTGTACGGTCCAGCCGGAGACGTAATGGCTGAAGTGCCACTTGTATGCCGTGTCGTACTCGAAGTGGTCGATCCGCACCACATCGAAGTTGAGCAGGAAGTCGCGCATGACAGTGCGGGCGTAGTCGAGCGGTTGGGCACGGATCGCCGCATCCGCGAACTCGCCCATCGCCTGGCGTCGGGACGTGCCGGCGGGCGGTGTCAGGCGAGCCAGCACCTGCGGCTGGTGCCAGCCGTAGAACGTCGGGTCGAGCCGCTGGCCGAGCGGTTGGGTGGGACAGAGCACACGCTGGTAGCTCGGCACCGAGATAGCGGAGCAGTCCACGAACGACGTCGACCGGAGCCACAACGACTTGCCACTGAACTGTGCCAGTGCATAGACCCCCCGCTCGTGATGGTAGTACGTGGCGTACGCCGCCACCGGGACCGAGAACCCGAGGATCACGGCGACAGCCGGTAGGAGCCGACCTTTCCAGCCCTGCCCCGCCAGCAGGCAGAACGCCACCATCGTCACGATCAGCGGCTCACCCACCAAGCGGACCGTCACCGCGGTACCGAGAAGCAGTCCTGCGGCGAGCGCCATCGCGGGAGTCGGCCGCCGTCGCCAGCCGATCGCCGCAACGGCGAGCATGAGCAACAGCGAGAAGAGCGTGTCGCTGAGGATCGACTGCTCCAGCAGCAGCTGCAGGGCGTCGAAGAGTACGGGAAGAGCCGCCAACATCGCCAGCCTGCGACCGACACCCCAGTGCCTCAGCAGTGCGTAGAGCACTGTCGCGGTCGCGAGGCCGATCAGGTGCTGGGCCAAGGTCGCGGCCACGATGACATGGCTGGTCAGCAGCGAAAGGGAGTGGAGTACCAGCAGGCTGTAGCCGTCAGGCCGGTCAGCGGACGGGAAGAAAGTCTGAAGGAAGCCCAGGTAGTAGACCCCGTCCGCGAAGACCAGCCCGGGTGAGAAGGCGATCTGGACGACCAGGCGTAGCGCAGCGCCAAGCAGCAGAGCCCACAGGAACGGCCGATGCTCGACCACCCACGGGCGCCACCCGCCCATGGTGGAACGGACTCCCGACACCCGGCGATCACGACCCTGGACGGCCATTGCTACCGCCTTGACGCGGTCATCGCCGAGTCAGGGTCCGATCGGCTATCTCTGACCGGGCGCGGCGCGGCCCAGTCGAGGATGACAATGCTCAGGCTGGTCCACACCAGCTGGGGCCGGGCTCGGTGGCTCCGGCGATGTGCCGTCGGCCATCCCAGCAAGCCCGCGGTGAGCAGCACGGCCACAAGGGTAGCCGCGGCGAGTCCGAGATCGCCCGGCCGGGGCGGCGGGGACGGGGTCGAGGGGCCGGTCACGTCGACGCGACGCGGTCAGCCGCTGATGTCGGCTGTGGTGATCCTGGCCCAGGCCGCCGAGAAGAAGATCGCCGCATAGGCGATCGGCACGAGGCTCCACCGCAGTAGCGACCCGGTGTCGGGGCTGCTGCGCAGCAGCTCGCTGAAGTCGAGCCAGTGGTGGGTGAGCAGCAGGCTTCTGAAGCTCCCGAGCTGGGGAACCGAGTCCAGGACGGCGAACACGATGGCTGAGACCACCGTGGCTGCCATGGCCCCGACAGGTACCTCGGTGAGCGTCGAGAAGAAAAGACCGACGGCGGCCAGCCCCAGCAGGTCGATGAACACATAGCCGGCCACCGCGATCGCTCGGGCCAGGCCGTTGCCGACCGAGACGGTGTCGCCGGACAGCAGGGTGACCCCATGGGTACCGAACAGGGCCGCGCCGGTCAGCACGCCACAGGCGGTCACCAGCAGGATCGCCGCGACGAGGTAGGCGAGCACGCCGAGGGTCTTGACCACCAGCAGGCGGCCGCGTGACACCGGTATGGACAACAGGTACCGCAAGGTCCCTGCGCCGGCCTCGCCGGCCACGGCGTCTCCTGCGACCACCGCAACGGCGAGCGGCAGGAAGACCGGAAGGCAGATGGCGAGAGCCGTGAAGGCCAAGAACAGCCCGTTGCCCGTGAGCTGGCTGACGAAGGGCGGCCCCTCACCCGGCGGAGGCGTCGAGACCTTGACCGCGATGCCGATGAAGATCGGGATCGCGGCGAGCAGCACCAGCATGGCCAGGTTCCGTCGGCGCCCGAACACCAGCCGCAGCTCGCTCTGCAGTTGACGCCACCACACCATCGGGTACGTCCTGGCGACCTGCGGCGACCCGGCAGAGACCTCAGCGGACGACATCGAAACCCTCGCCCGTCAGACCGACGAAAAGATCCTCGAGCGCGGGATGCTCCACGGCGAAGCCTCGCACTGGGACACCGGCCGTGACCAGGCTGGCGTTGACGTGCTCAGGAGCGATGCCGTTGAGCTCGACCGCAACGGTTCCGGGGGTTCTGTCCATCACCGTGAGCCCCAGATCTTCAAGGACCCTCGTGGCCACCGCCACCTCCGACGTCCGTACCCGGATCAACGAGCTGGTCTCCGACAGCACATCCTCGAGGACCCCCTGCTTGAGCAGACGGCCGCCGCTCATGATCCCGACGTGGGAGGCCATCTGCTCGATCTCGCCCAGCAGGTGACTTGACACCAGGACGGTGGTGCCATCGGCGGCGAGCTCCCTGACGAGGGTTCGCACCTCGCGTGTGCCCTGGGGGTCCAACCCGTTCGTCGGCTCGTCCAGGATGAGCAGGTCGCGGGGTCGGAGCAACGTCGCCGCGAGACCCAGGCGCTGCTTCATACCCAGGGAGTAGCGACGGAACTTCTTGGCGGCGGCTGCTCCGAGCCCGACCCGCTCGAGCGCATCGGCGATCCGGGTCCTGCTCGTCGCGGGGTCGGTGCTCGCGTCGAACGCGTCCAGCCTGCGGAGGTTCTCGCGCCCCGACAGGTAGGGATGGAAGGCGGGGCCCTCGACCAGCGTGCCGACGCGTGGGAGCACGTCCAGGGCCCCTCGGGGCATCGGCTGGCCGAGGACGTCGATGCTGCCCGAGTGCGGCGACATCAGCCCCAGAAGCATGCGGATCGTTGTCGTCTTGCCGGAGCCGTTCGGTCCGAGAAAGCCGTACACAGCACCGCGCGGGACCGTCAGGTTGACGTGGTCGACGGCGGTCTGGTCGCCGAAGCGCCGAGTCAGCCCGATGGTGCGGATCGCCAGATCCTCAGCTGGTGCTGCGTGGTGGAGGGAGGACGGAGTAGGTGCCTCCGTCACAGGCCGTGCCCGCTGGCGGCAACAGACTGCAGGGCCGACCCGCTGACCGGGCCGGCGAAGATGTGGCCGTCGTCGGCCACGAACACGGACACCAAGGCGGTCGAGATCAGCCTGCCGCCTGTCACCGGAGTGGACAGACTGTTGATCAGGTCCGCGTTCGAGCCCTTGATCGCTGCGGTGTTCGGCAGCTCCACAACCGATGTCCAGCCGGTCCCCAGCACCTTGACGTGGCTGTCGGCCCTCCCCTGGTTGCCCGTCGGTGATCCCTCAGTCGCCTTCGCCTGCGAACCCGGAGCCTTCTGCGGGGCCACGGTCGCGCCAGCAGGTGGCACGAAGTGGAAGACCGACGCACTCGGCGCAGTGAAGCTGATGTCGGTGAACCCCACCTGAAGTGCCGGCGTGACCGAACCGGCAGCGAAGACCTGTACCTGCAGAGGCACCGATGTTGCCGCGTCGACGGCGATCCGAATGGTCCCGATGAGTGAGCGAGAGTCACGAGGCGTCAGGTCGAGCTGGTAGGCGGCCCGCCCGGCGACGCGCGCCGTGCGGTCGATCGTCACGCGCGTCGTCGGGTTGACCGCACGCAACGCCTCTTGAGCGGCAAGCTGTGGCGTTGTCGCATCCAGCCCGCCCATGGAACCCAGCCGGTCCTGGTTCAGGGTGGTGTGCGTGACCTCGTTGGTGGACGAGGTGTAGCTCCACAGGTCGCTGCCGTTGTGAATGACGTCGCGCTCCGACATCGGGGCCAGGACCGCCAGCCGCTGCTGGGTGGGGCCGCCGTACCAGATCCGCATCGTGTGGGAGCCGGTGAGGAGTGACTGCAGCGACAGGCCGCTGCCACCGGCGAGATCACCGGTGGGTAGCTCGGGCAGGCCGAGCTTGGCCGTCTCCACGATCGTTCCCGACAGGCTCGTCGGGTGCACCTGCTCGACCTTGGCGAGCAGCTGGGCGGCGGTGATCTTCGGAAGCTTCGGCTGCTCCGATGCACCGGCGTCGTTGGTCATCGAGATGGCAGCTGCGGCCACCGCCGCAGCGACAACGGCAGGGACCGCCCAACGTAGGCGGCTGGAACGAGCAATGCGGGTCATCCGCCTACTATGCGTCGAAGATCGCTCGGAGGCGGCATCCGGGCACCCGCTGCTCAGCGGTCTCACAGGAACCGCCTCACCGGTCTCATAGCAAGCGTGCCTACCCTCTGTGGTGGAGGTGCACCGTGCGGCTTCTCATCGTGGAAGACGAGCAGCGGATGGCTGAGGCACTCGCGAAGGGCTTTCGTCACGCGGGATTCGCCGTGGACGTCAGTCATGACGGGGGCGGCGCCCTCGAGCGCGCGCTCAGCGTCTCGTACGACGCGATCATCCTCGACCTGATGCTGCCCGGCCTGTCCGGCTACGAGATCATCCGCCGGCTGCGAACGGCGCGCGTCTGGACCCCGATCCTGGTGGTGTCGGCCAAGGACGGCGAGTACGACGAGGCCGACAGCCTGGATCTGGGTGCCGACGACTATGTGACCAAGCCGTTCTCCTTCGTGGTTCTGCTCGCCCATCTCAGGGCGCTGCTACGACGCCCGGTGCGACCGCGCCCGACGGTGCTGTCCAGTGGCGACCTCGAGCTGGACCAGGCAGCTCACACCGTCACCAAGGCCGGCGAGCTGGTTGAGCTGACGACCCGCGAGTTCGCCATGCTCGAGTACCTGATGAGCCGCCAGGGCGAGGTCGTCAGCAAGGCCGAGCTGCTCGAGCACGTGTGGAGCCTGCACCACACCCGCCCCAACTCGGTCGAGGTCTACGCGGGCTACCTCCGGCGCAAGCTGGGGCGGCATATCGTCGAGACGGTCCGTGGCGTCGGGTACCGCCTGCCTCAGCCATGAGCACCTGGGCTGGCGGCTGGTGGGCGTCGCGCTCGCTGGCTCTGCGGCTCACGATGATCGCAACGGTGGCGCTGGCCGTCGGCCTGGTAGCGGGTACCGCAGGGTTGGCGGCCCTCTTCTTCCACAATCGCGTGGAGGCCGTCGACGCCAACGCGCGGTCTGAGGCGACGACCGTGACGTCGCTCCTGACATCAGGGCAGCTTCCCGACCCGCTCCCGGCTCCGGACGAAGAGCCGGTGCTGGCGCAGGTCGTCGCCGCCGATGGCAACGTCCTCGCGGCGACACCCTCGGCGAGCAGGGTCGTACCGCTGATTTCCCTCGCCGTCGTGAGGGGTCGGCTGTCTGGCAGTCCCTTCACGACCGTGGACAGCTCGCTCGGCTCGGCACCACTGCGGGTCACGGTGGCCGCGTCACGGCTGCACGGGTCTCGGGTGTTCGTTGTCAGCGCTGTGCTCTACACCGACGTGCGAGGAACGCTGACAGCCATGCTGCGCACCTTGGTGGTGGCCGTTCCCATCGTGCTGCTGGCCGTCGCGATCGCGACATGGCTCGCTGTGCGCTCGGCCCTTCGACCGGTCGACCAGCTCCGGGCCGCGGCCGACGCTGTTGCCGATGCTCGGGGCAGAACAGCTCCGCAGCTGCCCGTCCCGCACAGTGGCGACGAGCTGGCCCGCCTCGCTGACACGTTGAACCGGATGCTCGACCGGCTTCATCGTGCCACCGACCAGCAGACGACATTCGTCGCGGACGCCGCCCACGAGCTGCGCTCCCCCATCGCATCGATGCGCGCCCAGCTCGACGTCGCGCTCTCGACTCCCACGACCGGTGCGGAATGGGAGGGGGTCGCTCGCGGCGTGTCCATGGACGTCGAACGCGTCGGTCGACTCGCCGACGACCTGCTGCTCTTGGCCAGGCTCGACTCCGGCATCACGCCTCGAACCGGCATCGTCGACGCGCGCGAGATTCTGGACCTGCCCGGCGATCCCGCGTGGGTCGATGCCGATCCCCGCGCACTGCGCCGAGCCTTCGACAACCTGGTCTCGAACGCCCGCCGCCACGCGCACGACCACGTCGACATCGTCGCCGAGGTGAGCGATGTCCAGTTCGTCGTGACCGTTGACGACGACGGTGACGGGCTGGCGCCTCAGGACCGGGAGCGCGTATTCGAGCGATGGTTGCGGCTCGACGACGCACGCGCTCGCGACCAGGGCGGGGCGGGACTCGGGTTGGCGATCGCGAGGTCAGTGGCGCGCAGCCACGGCGGGGACATCACGCTGCACCAGAGCCCGACAGGTGGGCTCAGGGCCGAGCTGCGCATTCCGCTGGCGCACCCACCTCTGGGAACGCGAGCCGCGCAGCCTCCGGTCGCCGGCGCTACAGCGCCGCTTCTCGGGTCCTCCCGGCGGGATAGATGAGCCGATTCCCCAGCCACACGGCGAGGAGCGCGACAGTCATTCCACCGACGACGTCGACGGCGAAGTGCCACCCCAGATAGACCGTCGCCAAGATGACCACACAGACGTACAGCGCCATCACTCTGGTCGCCCACCGAAAGCCGTAGTAGCGCAACATGAGCGCGATCATGCAGGTGAAGCCCACATGGAGGCTGGCGAAGGCGGAGAGCTCGCCGAAGGCGTTGTGAGCTCCCGGATGTTGGAGCAGGAGTGTTCGGTCGGCCAGGTAGGCCTCCTGGGTGGACGTGACCACGGTGCGAGGCAACCCCGCGAAGTCTCGTGACGCCGAGTAGAAGGGCCCGATCGACGGGACCAGATAGTAGCTCGCGACTCCCAAGATCCACACCCACATCGATGCTGACAAGAAGACGTAGCCGTCACGGAGTCGATTGGAGAAGACCAGCGCCGAGATCACCGACACCGTCACCAGCGTCGAGAACGACTCGTAGAAGTCGACGAAGACATAGGCGGCGAGGTGCTGCCCGAAGAGATCGTGGAGCAGGACCGCTGGGGTGTGCCCGAAGAAGAGCCAGCTGTCGACCCGCCGCAGGGAAGTGTCGCGCGGCGTATTGAAGGCGTCCCAGCTCTTGAGGTTGTGGTAGCAGACGTACACGACGTAGTACGCGACGATCCCGCAGAAGGCGCCGACCAGTCGTTGCCACGGCCAGCGGTCTCGAAGCACGCCCGCAGCCCGGCGGAGGGTGAATCCCCTTCGGCTCGCCCGAGCGCACGCATCCAGCAACGCAAGTCCGGCGAACAGGAAGACCGCGCGAACCACCCGTAGCCGGAAGAACTCGCCACCGGGATCCCTGAAGGGAACCTGGACCTCGCGGGACCGGACGACGGTGACGATGACGAACAGCGCCACCACCACCCAGATGCCGGCGAGCCAGCAGTACTGACGGACGGCTGGTCTGGGCGTACCACTGGCCGACTCGAGACCGACACTCACCCGACCGGACACACGATCGGCTTCCCTAACACGAGCTCGCTGTCAGCACCGACACACGTCACGTCCATCGACAAAGATCCTCACATCACCCGGCTGACCTCGACCCCATCCGACCGCGACGCGTCCCGGCACGATGCTCCACCGGTCGAGCTCGGGTCAACGAGCACTATGCCAGCGAAACCTGGGCGGTCGCCATCGCGGGGCGGGGGCCCGCAAGGCGCGACGGCCGCGTCGACGGCGAGGAGCGGGAGGACGAGCAGCAACGCACCAGCGCCGTCGAGTCTGCGTTACGTCGTCATGACTGCACGTCAACCATCGCCGAGACGTCGCTGCTGGCAGCGGCCAGCAGAAGAAGACTCCTGGACACCCGGGCGTACTCGGCTTCGACCCGGACGGCGACCGCTGCCATCCCGATCGGGTCGGCCGGCGACACTCGGGCGAAGTCCTCCGTCTGCTGCAGGAGCTCGGCCAGCGTGGCAGCGCCTACCAAGGCGCTCGTCGAGCGGAGCGTGTGGGCGCAGACTCCGGCCGTCGTCCGGTCTCCCGTCCTGACCGCCTGAAGGAGCCGGCCGACCTGGATCTCGCCGTCCGCGAGATAGCTGCCGATCAGGTCGTCTCGCAGATTGCCGTCGCCCTCGTCGAGCTCAGACATCAACTCGTCGAAGACCTCGACGTCGATGGCCGGCGTGGCTACCGGCTCCTGGCTCTCCCCACCAACGGGCCTGGCCACCGCAGGGCCGCCATCGGCCTCGTTGCGATCCTCCGCCTGCTCGATGCGATCCTGCACCTGCTCGATGCGGTCCTGCACCTCCTCGATGCGGTCCTCGACCGACGTGGAACCTCCCCCGCTCGGCGCATCGGACACCGATGCCTCTCCCACAGCAAGCGATCCGGACATGATCGGCACCTCTCCTTGTTCAGTCGTAGCGGCATCTGTCTGCGCCTCGATCGACTCCCCGACCTGCATCAGCAGATCGCGTAGCTCCCTGGCACGAACCGGCTTGGCGAGGTACCCGTCCATCCCCGCGTCAGTGCACGCCTCTCGGTCCTCGAGCAGCGCACCGGCCGTCATCGCCACGATGTACGGCTGGTGCTGGCTCTTCTTCACCCGGATGCGCCGGGTCGCCTCGAGGCCGTCCATCTGGGGCATCTGGACATCCATCAAGACGACGTCGTACCCGGTCTGCTGGACCGCGCGGACCGCATCCGTCCCGTTGCCGACGATGTCGGCCCGCTGGCCGAGCTTGCCGAGAATCAGCTGCGCGACCCGCTGGTTGACCGGATTGTCCTCAGCGAGCAGGATGCGCAATGGTGGCGGCATCTGCTCGCTGATGGCGGTCCGCGAATGGCTCGACTTCGGACCGTGGCGCTGACCTGCCATCGCCGAGATCAAGGCGTCCTGCAGGCTCGCGCGTTTGACCGGCTTGGTCAGGTACGCGGCGAAGGACTGCTCGAGGTTTCCCGGACGCCAGCCCATGCTGGTGAGCAGGATCTGCGGCGCGCTCTGACTGTCGAGGTGCGCGAGTGCAGCTCCCAGCTGGACGCCATCCATCCCGGGCATCACCATGTCGAGGACCGCCACGTCGTAGCTGAGACCCCCGGCCACGAGCGCCAGCGCGCTCTCCGGGCTCGCCGCCGTGGTGCAGGTCATACCCAGGGCGGTCAGCTGCATGTTGAGGATCCGCAGGTTGGTCACGTTGTCATCGACAAGCAGAACCGACCTCCCCGCCAGGGAGGATCGCGGCGGGTCCTGTGCCTCAGGGAGGGCTGCTTCTGGTGACCGGTCCAGTACGACGGTCACCAAGAAGGTCGAGCCCACCCCGAGCGTGCTCGTGACCTCGACCCTGCCCTGCATCGCCTCGGCCAGCCGCTGACTGATCGCGAGCCCGAGTCCGGTGCCCCCGTAGACCCGGGTCGTCGATGCATCGACCTGGCTGAAGGAGCCGAACAGCCGGTCCAGCCCCAGCGTCGAGACACCGATCCCCGTGTCCGTCACACTCACCGATACCTTCAACCGGTCGTCCGGGGTGGGCGAGCAGCTGACAACGACCAGCACCTCGCCCTCCTGGGTGAACTTCACCGCATTGGCGAGCAGGTTCGCGATGATCTGCCTCAGCCGGACCACGTCACCGACAACCCACTCCGGACAGCTGTCGTCGACATGGCAGATGAGCTCCAGCCGTTTCGCCGTGGTGGCGACGACCACCAGGTCGAGACAGCTCTCTATTTCGTCGCGGAGGTTGAAGGCGGCCGACTCGAGCTCCATCTCCCCCGCCTCGATCTTCGAGAAGTCGAGAATGTCGTTGATCACGGACAGCAGGGCCTCGCCGCTCGTCCGCACGGTCTCGAGGAACTCGTACTGCTGGACATCCAGGTCGGTGTCCATCAACAGGTCGGTCATTCCGATCACGGCATTCATCGGGGTGCGGATCTCATGGCTCATCGTCGCCAGGAAGGTGGCCTTCGCGGCCGCCGACACCACGGCATCATCTCGGGCGTCGGCTGCCGCCCCGATCGCTCGCCTCTGCGCCGTGACGTCGAGGGAGACACCGCAGGTCGCGTAGAGCGAGCCCTCCTTGTCGTGGAGCGGGAACTTCACCGAGTCGTAGAAATGGCGCCCGTCGGGAAAGGCGTCGGTCCACTCCTCCAGCCGGTAGAAGCCGGCCTGGGCACGGATGTCATTCTCCGCAACGAACGGCGAGGTGTCGGCACCGACGGTTTGGTCTGTCCGGCCGAGGACGTCGGCCTCCGAGCCTCCCATGATCTCGAGCAGCCGACGGTTGGCCATCAGGTATCGCCCGTCGAGGTCCTTGACATAGATGGCCGACTGGCTGTTCTGGATGATGGAGTTGAGCATCGCGGTGTAGGAGTCCCTGTCGGCCTGCGCGACGGCCCGCGCCGCCTGCTCGGCGCGCGCGACCGCCATGTTTGTGACGCGCTCGCGGTGCACCCGGTCGTCGAACAGCGGGGACCCGGCCAGCCCTGACCGTTGGGTGATACGAAGCACGAGATAGGTGACCGCGGCGCAGGCTGTCACCAGATCCAGGCAGGCCGCCGCTGTCACGATGTGCCTGGCCAGCGCCGAGTCGTCTCCGCCGAAGAGCGGCTCCGCCAGCCGGACGATGCGCACGAGGCGGCTGATACCGACCGCGACGAAGACAAGCCCCGCCGAGACGGCGACCTTGTTCGTGCGTAGATGCCCACTTCGGATCAGCGGAACCAGGATCAGACCCGCGATGGTGAAGAATGCCACGCTCACGATCACGTTCACGGCGATGCCGACCTGCCACGATGTGACGACGTTCAGCGACTCCTGAACGGGAGACGGCATCGCATGTTCCCTTCCGCAGGCAGCCCCATCCCGTGGGCGCGGGGCGTGAAGAGATTGACCGCAGCGGGATTTACCTTTACAAAGCGATCATATAGAGCAAATGGGCTGTTAGCATCGGGAAGGTGACTACTGGTAGTAACAGGTTCCTCACTCTGAGGTGTATGCCGTGACCGTGACATTGGACCGGCGACACGCTGACGCGCCCGTCGGCCCTGCCTTGATCCGGGTGGTCGTCGCCGACGACAGCTCCGCCATGCGCACCCTCGCCCGCTATGCGCTGTCCGCTCTACGCGGTTTCAGCGTGGTAGGGGAGGCCGGGGATGGTCGCGCGGCCGTGGACATGGTCGACGCCCACCATCCGGACTGCGTGGTGCTGGACATCGAGATGCCTCACATGGGGGGTTTCGCGGCCCTGGCAGAGCTCCGTGAACGCCATCCCTCGCTCCCGGTCATCATGCTCTCGGGCTACGCCGACGACGCGCTCGCCCAGCAGGCCAAGGACGCCGGTGCCGCTGTCCTCCTCAACAAGAACAGCCAGCTGAACCAGCTCCCCCTCGCGGTGCAAGAACTGGCCATCGCCCAGGCCGCGGCCAGTGTCACGGTTGCCGCGACGGCAGCAACGGCCAGCCAGACCACGCCTTCCCCTGACGCCATTCGGGAGCTCGAGTACGTCATCAGCCACGACCTCAGCGAGCCCCTGCGGATCATGAGCGGGTTCGTTTCGCTGCTCCAGAGCCGGTGCGCACCTGAGCTCGACGAGACCGGCCAGGCCTTCGTCACCGAGATCAGTAGCGCGGCCGCGCGCATGCAGGCGATGATCGACGACCTGCTGACCTACTCGCGCGCAGGCCGAGCCGCGGCCCAGGCACAGCCCCTCGACCTCGCAGACCTGGTCACCGGTGTGTATGCCAGCCTGTCGGACTTGATCGCCGAGCGGCACGTCGAGGCGACGGTCGGCGACCTTCCGGACGTGCTCGCCGATGCCGGCATGGTCGGCCAGATCGTGCGGCACCTCGTCGTGAACGCCATCCGGTTCAACACCTCGCCGACCCCTCAGGTTCGCGTGTCCGGCCACGTCGACGGTGCAGACGCGGTCATCTCGGTCGAGGACAACGGGATCGGCGTGGAGCCGGCCAATCGTGAGCGCGCCTTCCGCCTCTTCCAGCGACTGAACACGCGTGAGGAGTACGCCGGCAACGGTGCCGGTCTGGCCCTCTGCCGTCGCCTGCTCGACCTGCAGGCCGGCCAGATCCAGCTGGACGGCCAAACCGGTGGCGGAACGGTCGTCACCTTCACCCTGCCTGTTCCCCCGACCCCCCAAGGAGACCCATCATGATCAAGACCCAACCGATGCCCGTGCAGACGGCCCCGACGCAGGCTCGGGCCGAACCGGCGCCCCACGAGGCCAAGCCCATCCGGCTGCTGCACGTCGAGGACAACCGCGCCGACGCGCTGCTGACCCAGGAGTACATCCGGGCCGTGCTGCCGACAGTGGAGTTCGACAATGCCGTCCGCCTCTCCGACGTCACACCCGAGCTGGTGGGCGCCGCGGACTGCGCGATCCTCGATCTCTCCCTCCCGGACGCCGAGGGACTGGAGGCGCTCGTCGCGCTGCGGGCGATGTCGGATGCGCTGCCAATCATCGTGCTGACGGGCTTCGACAACCTCGAGCTCGGGCTCGCCGCCGTACGAGACGGCGCCGACGACTACCTGATCAAGAACCACATCGACAGCTACACGCTGGAGCGGGCGGTGCAGTACTCCATCGAGCGGCGTTCCCTCATGCGTGAGCTGATCAGCTCCGCGGCCGAGACCACGGTGGCCGCTGCAGCCACCATCGCGGCGGACGCCGCACTGGCGGCCGCCGCCCAGCTCGCCCTGGTCGGCTTCGACCAGGACTGGCGGACCGCGGCCGGGGCGCAGAACGTGGCTGTCGGTACGCATCAGGTCGCCGTCCACATCGACGACGAGACCGGCGACTACACCCTCGTCTGCCAGACATGCGACTGGGAGTCGAACGACGTCAGCGACGACGTCCACTCCTGGGCGGCTCGGTCGCTCGACGTCGCGCTGCTTCGTCACGTGACCCTCGGCGACAAGGCCGAGGCGGGGCCGGCGCTCGACGCCGACGCCGCATCGTCGCCTGCCGCCCACTCGGCCACCGAGCCGGTCTCGCGTCGCGCCGCCTTCAACCCCAGGGGCTGGCTGGGCTGACGTGGGAGCGTGTCCGTGACACGAGCACCGTAGGGGACCGTAGGGTTACCAGTCGTGGCGGTCGATCGTGTTCGCAGGCTCGGTGCTAGGGGTGCTCGATGGTGGCCCGCACGCTGACCGGGCTCGCGTCGCCCAGAACCGCGCGCGAGGACCCGTCGGAGGCGTCTCGGCTGACGAGGAGCTGCGAGAGGCTGCCCGACCTGGGTGTCGTCGTCCTGGCCACCTGGACGCTGGTCTACCACGCCTGCCTGCTGTTGGGACTGGCGGTGCCGTGGGCCGTCACTCTCGAGGTGTGCGCGCTCGTGGCCTGCGTGGCCGCGACCTGGCGGGTCCGGCGAAGAGCCGAGAGCCTGCGAGGTCAGGCGCTCCCTGACCAGGTCTCCTCGGCCGGGTCACGGACCACAACTCCCGACCAGGTCCGCGTCGAGAGCGGCTTGGTGCGGGCGACGGTCGGATGTGGCGTCGTCGCGGCCCTGCTGCTGGCCGTCAACGCCCACATCCTCTGGCCGCTCATCGCGGCACTGTGGCTGGCCTCGGCGATCGCCGGTACGACGTGGGCCGTGCTGCGCCTGCGTCGCTCCCCGCCCGACCGATCCGCAGCCGGTGTCCCCGTGTCGAGCGCCGCGCAGAGCCGGACCGACACCATCGTCGCGCTGGGTTGGGCCTTCGCCCTCGCGGTGCTGTCGACCTTCACCCTGTATCCCAACCCGGACGACCTGTACTACGTGAACCTCTCCCAATGGGTGGTCGACCACGGCACCTACCCCACCCGCGACACCATCTTCTCCAACCTGGCGTACCCGATGTCGAGCTGGCCGCCGATGGCGTCGTACGACCCTCTGGTCGGCACCCTCGCGCGGCTGGGCGGCGTACATGCGGCGACCGTCGTCTACATCGTGGTGCCGCCAGTGGCGACGTTCCTGTCGGTGCTCGCGCTGTGGCGGCTACTGCGCGCATGGCGGGTGAAGGCGCTCGCGCTGACCCTGTCGCTGGCACTGCTGTTCCTGCTCTTCGACGGCGGCTGGGGGTACGCCGCGCCGGGCAACCTGTTCGTGATCCGGCTCTGGCAGGGCAAGGTCATCTTGCTGTGCCTGCTCGTGCCCACGCTGCTGGTCTATGCCCTCCGGTTTGCCGAGCGGCCGACATGGGCGCGCGCGGGATGGCTCTTCGCGGGTGGCATCGCCGCCGTGGGACTGACGACGACGGCGATGTTCCTCGTCCCCATCCTCGCCGTCGGCGGGGCGGCACCCCGGTGGCGCCGCCCGGCGCTGGCCCTGCGTGGCTTCGTCGCGATGGCGGCGTACCCGCTAGCGGCGGGCGCCTTGACGATAGCCGTCGGTGGTCGCTCCGCCGACCTCTTCGACAGCCGAAAGCTGTACCGATTCGACCCCGACTGGATCGGGCACCAGATCTTCCGGAGCGGCCCGGTGGCGGTGGTGGTCGTCGTCGCGGTGCTGATGGGAGCCCTGCTGGTGCCACACCCGATGGCGAAGGTGACGACCGGGGTACTCACGCTGCTGACCGGTATCACCTTCGTACCGGGTTTCACCCACCTGTCCTACGATCTCGTCGGGCTCGGTCCGACGCTGTGGCGCGTCTCGTGGGTCTGCTCGGTCGCGGCTCTGGTGGGCGTGCTCGCGTCCCAGTCGGCCATCTACTTCTCGCGGCTCAAGCAGCAGGCCACCGGGCCTGTCGCCCTCTGCCTCGTGCTCGTGGTCTTCGGGGTGCCCGTCTGGACCGAGCGCAACGCCGTCTTCCTCTCCTCGCCTCCGCACTGGCAGCGCGGCGGCCAGTCCGTCGCCACCGCCCAGCAGGCCATCGCCCAGGTTCGGCCGGGCGACATCATCTTGAGCCCCGAAGACCTCGCGGTCACGATCGACGTCCTGACGACCCGGGTCAAGACCGTCGCACCCCGCGACTACTTCATGGACTATCTGAAGGGTGACCACTCCTTCCACTTCGGCCTGCGTCTGAACCTGGTCCACTTCGCCAACCACCAGGGCCACCCGACGGGACCCCAGATCGCGAAGGCACTGCGAGTGATCGGGGTGGACGAGGTGTGCCTTCCGCGGCTCGCGTTCGACCGACTCCTGCTCCTGCGCTCACTCGGGTACGAGCCCGTCCCCAGCTCGTACTGGTACGTATGCCTCACCCGCTGAGCAGATGAGAGTAGCCTCGGTGAATACCGTGTGAACGGTAAGAATTCCGCCTCGTCGAGCGTGCACCCGGCGCGGTGCGGCCTTCTCGGTTGGCTCGAAGATATGCTTTCCGACTACGCTGGCGCGGCGTAGCGCGGTACAGCATGGTCTGCGCCGGCACGCATTTGCACGTGCAGTGCACATCGCTTCTGCGTTGACACTGCTCTCCTGTTGATCCCCAGCACCCGGTACGAAAGGCGTCTCTCACATGCGAATCCTCGTCCTAGGCGGCGATGGCTACCTCGGTTGGCCGACAGCGATGTACCTCTCGGGGCAGGGTCACGACGTGGGCGTCTTCGACAACTCCGTCCGCCGTGCCTATGACCACGAGCTCGGATCGGGGAGCCTGGTCCCGATCGAGTCCCTGAAGCACCGGGTCAGCGCGTGGAAAGAGATCAGCGGCAAGACGATCGCGGTCTACCACGGCGACCTGCTCGACGCGGACTTCACGTATGCCGCCATCCGCGGCTTCGAGCCCGAGGCGATCGTGCACTTCGCCGAGCAGCGGGCGGCTCCGTACTCCATGATCGACCGCAAGCACGCGGTCTACACGCAGACCAACAACGTGGTCGGCAACCTCAATGTGATGTTCGCGATCGGCGAGATCAACCGCGACATCCAGCTGGTCAAGCTCGGGACCATGGGCGAGTACGGCACGCCCAACATCGACATCGAGGAGGGCTGGCTCGAGGTCACCCACAAGGGCCGGACCGACCGGATGCTCTTCCCCAAGCGGCCGGGCTCGTTCTACCACCTGTCGAAGGTTCACGACAGCCACAACCTGGAGTTCGGCTGCCGGATCTGGGGCCTGCGCGTCACGGACCTCAACCAGGGCATCGTCTACGGCCAGGAGACCGAGGAGACCGCCCTCGACCCCAGGCTCGCCACCAGGTTCGACTACGACGGAGTCTTCGGGACGGTCCTCAACCGGTTCGCCATCCAGGCCGTGCTCGGCCGTCCGTTGTCGGTGTATGGCGGCGGCACCCAGACCCGTGCGGTCATCGACATCCGTGACACTGTCGAGTGCATCCGGCTGGCCTGCGAGAACCCGGCCGACTCCGGTGAGTTCCGTGTCTTCAACCAGGCCACGGAGAGCTTCTCGCTCGCCGAGATGGCGAAGACCGTCCAGAACACCTACCCGGGCCAGGTCGACATCGAGTACATCGACAACCCGCGTGTGGAGGTGGAGAACCACCATTACTCCTTCACCCACACCGCCCTGGAGTCACTGGGCCTCAAGCCGCACCTGCTGTCCGACACGCTGCTGACGTCGATGTTCGGCATCATCGAGAAGTACAAGGAGCGCATCGACGTCGATGCGCTCCAGCCCACCATCAAGTGGCGACAGACGAGCAGCGACCTGCCCGGCGTCGGGTCGTGAGCCGCGGCCCGGGGGGGTCCCGCGAAGGGGCGGGCCTGCGCGTTCTTGTCACCGGCGGCTCGGGGTTCGTCGGTCGCCACGTCGTGGCCCGGCTGCAGCATGTCGGCGCCATCGTGACGGTGGCCGACCTGCAGCCGCATCCCGACCCTGCGGTCGACACAGTGGTCGGCGACCTCTGCGACTCCCGGGTGAGCGAGACAGCGGTCACCGACGGGGTCGACGCCATCGTGCACCTGGCGGCGATGACCTCGGTCCTCGGGTCCATCGAGCGCCCTGCCTTCGTGTTCCGCACCAACGTCGAGATGACTGCGGGCCTGCTCGAGCGTGCTCGCGAGCAGGGTGTCGGCTCGTTCGTCCTGGCGTCCACGAACGCCGTCGTCGGTGACATCGGCACGGCGACGATCACCGAGGACCTGCCGCTGGCACCGCTGACGCCCTATGGGGCGACGAAGGCGGCGGCGGAGATGCTGCTCTCGGGATATGCCGGTGCTTTCGGGCTCCGTACGCCCGCCATCCGGCTGACCAACGTCTACGGACCAGGCATGGTGCACAAGGACAGCTTCGTACCCCGGCTGATGCGTGCGGCAGCCGCCGGTGGCGGCGTCGAGATCTACGGCGACGGCCAGCAGCGCAGGGATCTGGTCCATGTTCAGGACGCGGCGACGGCCATCGTCTCGGCAGTGCTGGGCTGGCCCAGCGGTCCGGTCATCATCGGCGGCAGCCGCTCCTACACCGTCAACGAGATCGCAGCTGCGGCTCGCGATGCCACCGGTATGCCCATCCCCGGCACCGCGATCGCGGCCAAGCCCGGTGAGATGCCCGCTGTGGTCGTGGACATCTCCCTGGCCCGGTCCCGTGGGTTCGAGCCGAGCATCTCACTGTCGGACGGCATGCGAAGCGCCTGGGCCGACTTCGTTACCTCTCAGACGCAGGGTTCGGTCGGTGCCTCGGCTTAGCGGCGCCTCGACCCCTGCCAAGCCATCGTCGCGACCCACCGACCCACTCAGGGCGAGGGGAGCCGTCTCAGTGGCCGTGGGGTCGCCTCCGGGTGCCCGCGCCACGACGGCACCCGCCGCCACCGGGGTGGAGCCACGCCCACCACAGCCGCTGGCATGGTGCGGGCGACATGCGGTGTTCCTCCTGGTCCTGCTCGCCGGAGTCGTCCTGCGGATCGCCGCCCTGGTCGGCTTCAGACCCGCCTTCGTCATCCGGGAGTCCTCCTACCAGCTGGCCACCCTCGACAACGCCGCCTCCTTGTCCGGCCACCCGGCCGGCTACGGGTTGCTCGAGCTCACCCCGCTGTCGTGGTTCAGCGACGCGTTGGCGCCGGTTGCGTCGCTCCAGCACCTGCTCGGGCTTGCGACCGGGGTGCTGTTGTACGTCCTCCTGCTTCGCTGGGGCGTCTGGCGCTGGCTCGCCGCCCTCGCCGCGGTGCCGGCGCTGCTCGACCCGTATGAGCTGGCGAGCGAGCACATGGTGCTCCCCGACACGTTGTTCGTGTTCCTGGTCACTGTCGGGCTCCTCGTGCTGTGCTGGCGCGCCGAGCCCCGCCGTGCGCAGGCCTTCGTCGGCGGCATCCTCCTCGGCACCGCCACCACCGTCTCCCTGATGGGGGAGCCGCTCGTCCTCGTGGCAGTCGCTGCCATGATGCTGGTCGCGACGACGTGGCGGCGCCGACTCGCCGGCGCTCTGGTCGTCGCGGTCGGCTTCGGGCTGCCGCTCGCCGCGTACGCCGGCTGGCACCACCACGAGACGGGCGAGTACGGCCTGACCAACGGGCGTACGACCGCGGCCCCTGGCGTCGGCGCCGGCTTCTCGGCGCTGTTCGACTGGGCCCCCGCCGACAGCAGCGCCTACCACGACGCGCCCAGCTGGCAGTTCCGCACGTACACGCCGCCTCAGACCTCACCGCGCGTCGACCAGCTCTACGGGACTCATGGCGCAGAGCAGCTCAGCGCTGCCCAGCCCGCGGCCAACGCGCTGATCACCTACCAGAAGCACATCCATACGCCGGGACCGTTCCTACTGGGCGCCCTGCTGCTCGGTGTGCTCGCGGCGCTGGGAACCGGGCGCGCGCGCGCGTCCTCGATGTCGGCGGTCTGCCTGCTCGCAGCCCTCGCCCCCGCTGCCATGCTGCTGGAGGCGGCGAACACGGCAGGACTGTCGTGGCGCAACCAGATCCCGGGGCTGGTGCTCTTCCCGGTCGCCGGTGCGCTTGCCCTGACCGCGCTGCTGCGTGGCCGTCGCGGCCGGGCAGCCACGCGTCCTCAGATCGACGATGTCGACAAAACGGCCATGGCCACCTTCCGGTCCGGCTACGGCGAGCCCGCGCTAGCACCCGTGGTGGTCGTCATCGCCGCCTACAACGAGGCCGTCGGTCTGCCCCAGGTACTGGCAACGATGCCGGCGAGTGTCTGCGGGCTGGCTGCCGACATCCTGGTGGTCGACGACGGGAGCAGCGACGGAACCGCCGCCGTGGCGACGTCGCACGAGCGCTGCTACCTCGTCGAGTGCCTCGACAACCGCGGGCAGGGCGCGGCGATGAGACTCGGCTACCGGGTGGCCCGGGACCACGGCGCCCGGTACATCATCACCACCGACGCCGACGGGCAGTACGACACCGCCGACTTCCCGGCTGTGCTCGCTCCCCTCCTGGACGGGTCCGCGGATTTCGTGACGGGATCCCGGCGACTGGGGCAGCACCACTCCGACGACCGCTTCCGTCGGGCGGGTGTCTACGTGTTCGCCTGGATCGTCAGTGCGTTCACCGGTCAGCGGATGACCGACACGTCCTTCGGCCTCCGCGCCATGCGTGCCGAGGTGACAGCCGCGGTCACTCTCAACCAGCCGCAGTACCAGTCGTCGGAGCTGCTGATCGGCACCCACTCCCACGGCTTCCGCATCGCCGAGGTACCAGCGACGATGCACATGCGTTCGGCGGGGAGCACAAAGAAGGGCGGGAACCTGGTCTACGGGACCCGCTACGCCCGCGTCGTCCTCGGTACCTGGTGGCGAGAGGGCTGTCCGGCCCCGGCGCCACAGTCGGCACCAGCCATGCTGGACCGCCGCGTTCGAGTGAGCCCGTCAGCGACCTCAGAGCGCTGACCCGTGGCCACGGCTGACCGAACAGCGCTGGACGACGACGGCCGCGGGCCGGTGTCGTGGCACGGCGAGCGGCTGGGGCTGAGGAGCGGCTGGGTCGCCGAGCACCGTCCCTTCCTGATCGCGCTGGCCGTCGGTGTCGTGATCCGGGTCGTGGTCGAGCTGGCCTTCACCCCGGCATTCATCCACAGCGACGGCCCCCTCTACCTGAACTTCATCGACAGCCTGGTCGCCGGCCCGGAGCATCCAGCGGGCTACCCCCTGCTCGTGCTGCTGCCGCTGTCGTGGATCACCCGCAGCGTGGCGCTGGCGGCGATCGTCCAGCACCTGATGGGGTTGGCGACGGCCATCGTGGTCTACGCCATGCTGCGGCACTGGGGCGTTCGACGGTGGCCGGCCACGCTCGCCGTGCTGCCCGTGCTGTTCGACACGCTGCAGCTCGTCTTGGAGCACACGATCCTCAGTGACGTCTTCTTCAGCCTGATGCTCACGGTCTCCGTGGCGGTTCTGTGCTGGCATCGGCGACCGAGCCTGCCAGTTGCCCTGACCGCCGGTCTGCTGCTCGGGGTGTGCGTCACCATCCGGCTGGTGGGCGAGCCGCTCGTCCTGGTCGGGGTGGTGTTCTGCCTGGTCGTGGGCGCGAGCTGGCGTACCAAGGTGGCGACCGCCGCTCTGCTCAGCGTCGGCTTCGCGGCCCCCCTCGCCGCCTACGCCGTGTGGTACCACCACGACCACGGTGTCTATGCCCTGACCCAGTTCACCGGCAAGTCCCTCTACACCCGGTCCACGACATTCGTGGTCTGTCGCAACATCACGGTGCCGAAGTATCAACGGGTGCTCTGCCCGCTCGTACGCCCCGACGAACGCAAGGATCCCAGCTTCTATGCCTGGCGGGACCCACGCACGATCCCGGCGCTTCGGCCGCCGCCCGGTACCAACGACAACGTCGCGATGCGTGAGTTCGCGATCGCGGCCATCCGCGACCAACCGCTCAGCTACGTGCATGACGTGGTCCGCGACTTCTTCCTCAACTTCGACTACTGGCGCGGAGACCGCTTCCAGTACGACACCGCGCACAAGTGGCGCTTCAGCACCTACCTCAACCCTGAGCCGACGGGATGGAGCGGCCCGGCCTACCGGGCGCACGGCGGCGAGCAGCTTGCATCCCACCAGCCGTTCGCGTACCTCCTGGCGGGGTACCAGTGGGTCGGGTATCTGCCCGGGCCGGGCCTGTTCGTCTGCCTGCTCCTCGGGCTGGTCGGAGGAGCCGGCTTCGGCAAGGCCCGGCGGTCCGGGCTGCGCACACGCTGCATGCTCCTCGCCATCACCGGCGCGGGGCTGCTGCTGGTCCCCGACCTGACCGCGGAGTTCGTCTGGCGCTACCAGCTGCCGGCCTTGGTGCTCCTGCCGGCCGGGGCGGCCCTCGCCTACACCGCGCTGCGCGGCGAGCAGCCGGACCCGTCGGTTCGCTCAGATCGGCCCGCTGGCTGACACCGGACCTGAGCCCGACGGGGGTGCCGCATCGGAGCCGGACCGGAACAGCCGGTCGAACAGGAAGAAGCGCACCAGGAAGACCGCTGCATACACCCCGAGGAAGGTGCCGCCAACCAGAGCCACCCGGACGCCGGACGATGTCTGGTCACCCGTGAGTATCTTGTCGGCGGCGGTCGTGGCCAGGGTGGCGAGAAGGAGTGTCCCGAGCACTATCGCGATATACGGAAGCAGCTCACGCCTGAAGCTCGGCCGACCCCGCCGCCGCCAGGTCCAGGCCCTGTTGAGCCAGTAGTTGGGGATCGCGCCGGCCAGCCACGCGAACACCGACGACACCACCGGCGTCGCGTGGGCCGGGCCGTAGAGCAGGAGGAAGGTCACCTCGCTGCAGACCGTCGCCACCACGGAGCCTGCGGCGTACCGCATCACTCGCCTCGCGAGCTCGCGGCGGCTCTCCGGGGGACTGGTCGCCGTGGACGCTGACGGGGGTCCGGGCATGGGGTAGATCATACGGTCGAGGGCTCCGCAGGCTGCCTTCCAACGCTCCCCGACCAGTTGCTCACTCCTCCCTCACGCGACTCGCAGTCGTAACCGACCAGTAACGAATCTCGTAACAAAGAGTGTTTGAATGACTACATTGAGTGCTGTCAAGACCTACTGTTGAAGCAGCCACCAGCCTGGCCGTCATTGGGACATCAGCGAAAAGAGGTCCGGAATGGACCACGACAGCACCCTACGGACGTGACCGCCCCTCACGACAGCAGCCGCTGGCCGAGAGGCCGCGCCGAGCTCAACGAGGCCTGGGACAAGGACGCGATGGCCACCGTCGGGCCGATGTGCGCCGAGCCCGGCTGCCTGCACTCGACCCAACGCCGCTACCCCGGGCTCCCCGCCGCCACTCTCGACTGGTGTCCCGTTCACGCCGACATGGCGAAGAAGGCGCTGACCGTCTAGGTCCGGACCGGGGCTAGGTCGTCTGCGCGTGAACTCTTGCGGGCCTCAGTCCTGGGAACGGCGGCGGAACGCGGAGACGGCCAACGGCGCTACGACGGCCGTCAATACCAACGACCAGATCAACGAGGCGACGACGGGATGCTGGAGCGGTAGCTGCGCACCCGCCGCTGGACCGGCGCCGTTGCCCCAGAGCTGACGGCATCCGGCGGTGAGCGACGAGACCGGGTTCCATTCCGCGACCACCCGCAACCAGCCCGGCATGCTCTCGGTCGGGGCGAACGTGTTGGCCACGAACGTGAGTGGGAACATCACCGTGAACATGAAGCCCTGGACGGCCTCGACCGACCGCAGCAGCGAGCCCACCCAGATCCCGAGCCAGATCATCGAGAAGCCGAACACCAAGAGCAGCACGAACGCGAGGACGGCATCCACCAGGCCGTCCCTGATCCGCCACCCGATCAGCAGACCTGTCAGCGCCATCACGACGATGCCGATACTGGAGTGGATCAGACTCGAGATGCTCCTGCCGATCAGGACCGAAGAACGAGAGATCGGCAGCGACTTGAACCGGTCCACGACCCCCTTGGAAAGGTCGTTGTTGAGCCCGATCGCGACGACCGCCGAGGAGAAGATCATCGTCTGCGCCATGACCCCCGGCAGCAGGAACTCGCGGTACGACGTGCCCGCCACCGCTATCGAGCCGCCGAAGACATAGGCGAACAACAGCACGAACATCACCGGCTGGATGGTGACGTCGAGCAGCATCTCCGGCATCCGTCGGATGTGGATGAGGTTGCGCCAGACGATCGTCAGCGACTGCTGGAGCACGCTGCGGCGTTCGAGGGTGAAGGGCCGGGCCTGGGTCGTGGCGCTCATCGCAGGGTCTCCTGCCGGGCCGAGCCGGCCTGGCCGGACCCCTCGGTGGGGTCGTCATCGTCGAGCATCTCAGCTCGATGTCCGGTCAGCTGGAGGAACACGTCGTCCAGACTCGGACGTTTGAGGCCGAGGTCGTCGACGGCGATACCGCTCTCCGCGAACGCGTGGCCGATCCGTGACATGTCGGCGAGTCCTTCTGCTTGAGCGACCAGTCGTCTGGCCGTCACATCGACGTGAACCGACGGCGAGCACGTTCGCATCAGCTCGGCCGCCCGCTGGAGGTCGTCGGCACTGGACAGGGTGAGCACGACGCTGGCCTGACCGGCGCTGTCCTTGAGCTCGGTCGGTGTGCCGGCGGCGATCACCCGCCCGTGGTCGATGACGATGATCTGGTCCGCCAGCTGGTCGGCCTCCTCGAGGTACTGAGTCGTGAGGAGCAGTGTCGTACCGTCGCGGACCAGACCGCGCAGCACGTCCCAGAACTCCGCCCGGCTGCGAGGGTCGAGCCCAGTCGTCGGCTCGTCCAGGAAGAGCACCGGCGGCGCCGCCACGAGGCTGACGGCCAGGTCGAGGCGGCGGCGCATGCCACCGGAGTACGTCTTGGCGATCCTGTCGCCCGCATCGAGAAGAGAGAATCGGCCCAGCAGGTCGTCGGTGATCTCTCGCACGTAGCGCAGCGGAAGGCCGTACAGCCTCCCGATCAGTCGGATGTTCTCGCGTCCGGTGAGGAGCTCGTCGACCGTCGCCACCTGCCCCGTCAGCCCCATGCTGCGTCGCACTCCCTCGGGATCGGTCCTGATGTCGTGACCGGCGACCCTGCCCGTGCCGCTGGTGGGGACGCTCAGTGTGGTCAGCATCCGCACCGTCGTCGTCTTGCCGGCACCGTTGGGGCCGAGCAGACCGAACACTGAGCCCTGCGGGATGGAGAAGCTCACGCCGTCGACCGCGACGGTCTTGTCGAAGTGCTTGACCAGGTCGATGGCCTCCACGGCTGGTTCGGGCGTCATACCCAGCAGCGTAGGCGTGGGGGCCGACGGGACTGAGAGGTTTACAGATAATCTGTGCAGCGATAGTCTGCACGCAGATCATCTTGGATCGAGAGCACGAAGGAGACCCATCATGTGGAGCACCCACCACACCAGGGAGACCGCGGTACCGCCGAGCGGGATCTGGGCTGCCATTCGAGACCTGCACAGCGGGGCGCAGGCTGAGGGAGAGGCGAGCGGCGACGTCTTCGAGCTGCACGGCCCGTTCGCGGTAGGTACCGAGCTGTCCGTCACGCCACAGGGACAGGAGACATTCAGGTCGACGATCGTGGAGCTGGTAGAGAACGAGGTCTATGCGGACCGGACCGAGTTCGGCGACCTGACGCTGTTCTTCCGCCACACCCTCACCGCGCTCGACCAGGGGGGTACGCGGATCACTCACGCCCTCGAGATCGACGGTGCAGGAGTCGAGCAGGTCGGTCCCGAGCTCGGACCGCAGATCAGCGAGGACTTTCCCAGCGCGATGGACGCCCTTATCGAGTCCGCCCGCAGACTCACCACCCACGCGGAGCTACCCACCCCGTGACCCGCTTCGCCGAGGGCCCGGCCGACAGCCCCGGGTTCCTGCTCTGGCAGGTCACGTTGCGCTGGCAGCGGGCCGTAGCCACCGCCCTGGCACCTCTCGGGCTGACCCACGTTCAGTTCGTCCTGCTGGCGTGCACCTGGTGGCTGAACGAGCAGGGCCAGACACCCAACCAGCTGACTGTCGCCGCCCAGGCGGCGACCGACGTCAAGATGACCTCGCAGGTGCTGCGGAAGCTGGAGGCGAAGGGCCTGGTCACGAGGCCGACCGACATGCAGGACACGCGTGCGAGGACGCTGGCCGTGACGGCCCGCGGCGCGGCGTTGGCAGAGGCGGCCATCACCGTCGTCGAGCGGGCCGACGACGAGTTCTTCGGCGCCGCCGGTCCGGACCTGACCCGAGCTCTTCGGATGCTGAGCCTGCGAGGAGCCGGCGACCGCGAGCGCGGCGAGGGCGACGCCGCCGAGGTGGTCCCCTGATGCTCCCCGAGAGCGTCGTCGTCGCCCGGCTGCGAGCGGCCGGCTGCGTCTTCGCCGAGGACGAGGCTGGTCTGCTGCTGTCCGAGGCGGACAGCGCCGCTGATCTGGAGACGATGCTCGACCAGCGGGTGGCGGGTCTGCCACTCGAGCACGTGCTCGGTTGGGCGGCGTTCTACGGCCTTCGGATCGCCGTCGACCCTGGTGTCTTCGTGCCGCGGCGCCGCACGGAGCACCTGGTCCGGGAGGCTGCGGCGCTCGCATCCCCGGGGGCTGTGATCGTCGACCTGTGCTGCGGGTCCGGTGCCGTCGCCGCAGCCCTGGCCGCTGCTATCTCACAGGCCGAGGTCTATGCGGTGGACGTCGAGCCGGCCGCCGTCGACTGCGCGCGCCGGAACCTCGCCGCGGCCGGTGGACAGGCCTTCGTCGGCGATCTGTACGACCCGCTGCCCGGCAACCTTCGGGGCCACGTCGACATCCTCGTGGCCAACGCTCCGTACGTCCCGACGGGAGCCGTCAAGCTGATGCCGCCCGAGGCGCGGGTATACGAGCCGATGGTGGCGCTGGACGGCGGTCCGGACGGGTTGGACGTCCTGCGCAGAGTGATCACCGCGGCTCCCGGCTGGCTGTCGGCTGGCGGCGCACTGCTCTTCGAGACGAGCCGGAACCAGTCGGCAACCGCGGCGCGCGCCGTGGCCGGCGCGGGGCTGGTCTCGCGGGTCACCACGTCGGACGAGCTCTCGGCGACGGTCGTCGTCGCGACGAGGCCCGGTCTGCGACCCTGGCTGCGACGGTCCGGCCGGTTATCGAGCCTGCTTCAGGTGGCGCGTTCACGAACTGGTCGTCGCTCGTGAAGGCGACGTCGCTCAGACGAGCGCCGACAGACCGCGTTTCGCAAGCTGGTCGGCGATGATGAGGCGCTGGATCTCGCTCGAGCCCTCCCAGATCCGCTCCACGCGCAGCTCGCGGAAGAAGCGCTCGGCCACATTCTCGCGCATGTATCCGCGGCCGCCGAAGATCTGCACGGCTCGGTCGGCGACCTGGTTGGCCATCTCCGAGGTGAAGAGCTTCACCATCGAGCAGCGCCCGTGCAGCACCTTGTGGTCGACTTCCGCGTCCGCCGAGCGCGCCGTCTCGTACACCATCGACCGGGCGGCGAACAGGCTGGTGGCCGAGTCGGCGAGCATCGCCTGAACCAGCTGACGGTCCGCCAGCGGCGATCCCTGGACCATCCGGCTCCGTGCGAACGCGCCAGCCTCCTCGATCAGCCGCTCGGCCGCCCCGAGGCACCGCGCCGCGATCATCAGCCGCTCGAACCGGAACCACTCGTACGAGAATCCCATCGCCGCCCCCTCGTCTCCCACCAGATGGGCAGTGGGCACCCGCACCTCCTCGAACGCGACGATGGGGTGCTGGTGGTCGAACGTGTGGGAGTAGGCCGGCGAGCGGACGACGCGGACCCCGGGGCTCGGCAGGTCGACGACGAACAGGGCGTGTTCACCGGCCTGCGGGCCGTCGCTCAGCACGGCCTGCACGAAGACGTACGACGCGTCGTTGTAGGACGTGACGTGCCACTTCTCGCCGTCGATCACGTAGCCGTCACCGTCGCGACGGGCAGTGGTCGTCAAGGCCGCGACATCCGAGCCCGCGAACTCTTCGGTGATGGCGTAGCACTCCTGCATCTCACCACGCACCGTCGGCAGCAGCCAGCGCTGCCGTTGGAGCTCGTTGGCGACCTCCGGCCACCATGCGGGTGGAGTGTGCATGCACCAGCCCAGTGCGTTGGTGACGCGGCCCGCCTGTTCTTGCACGAGCACCTGTTGGAGCACCGTGCAACCGTGCCCCCCGACCTCGACGGGCATGTTCGTGGCGTACAGGCCGAGCGTGATCGCCCGGTCGTGGTGCGCTTTCGCGATCCCCTCGGGCAGCCGGCCCTCGTTGAGCTCGGCCTCCACCTCATAGGGGATCAGCTCGTCAGCGAACGCGCGGGCTCGGGCCTGCAGGTCGGTGTCGTCTGCCGACAGACCGTACATAGGTACCTCGATCTCTGAGTGAGAGCCACCCTTGACTGACTGTTCAGTCTATGTCAGGGTCGTTGCTGTGGCCACCAGCAGCGACCTCGGATCTGCCGACGCGGTTGTCGTGGGCGGCGGCACGGTCGGGGCGTGGTGCGCATGGTTCCTCAAGCGGGCTGGGCTCGCCCGGGTCGTCCTCCTCGAGGCCGCAACGCTGGGCAAGGGCGCAAGCTCCCGTGCCGCCGGAATGGTTCGCGCGCAAGGCGGTACCGAGGTCGCTGTGCGGCTCGGTCTGTTCAGCCGCGACTTCTACTCCCGGCAGGCTGGGCTGCTGGGCATCGACTCAGGCTTCGTCGAGCAGGGCTATTTCATACCCGCCTTCACCCCAGCCGAGGTCGAGCAGGCTCATGCTCGGATCGCTATGCAGCAGGGTGTCGGCCTCGATGTGCGATGGGTCGATTCCGAGGAGATGGACGCGCTCAACCCAGCCATGGCGCCAGCGCAGACGCTCGGGTCGTCCTACGCCCCCGCAGACGGGTACATCGACCCCCTCCGCAACGTCCTTGCCTATACCGCCGCGCTCTTCATCGCCGGCGTCGACGTCATGGAGCACACTGCCTTCACCGGCCTGGTCCAACGCGAGGGTAGCGTCGTCGGCGTCCGAACCAGCGCTGGCCACATCGCGACGGACCGGGTCGTTCTGACCGGCGGTCCCACTCTGGCGGCGGTGGGCCGGGTCGTTGGAGCCCGGATCCCGTCCGGCGGCACGCGACATCAGGTCGTCGTGACTCAGGCGCACCCGGACCTCGCGCCCGAGCGGCTTCCGATGGTCTTCGACCTCGCGTCCGGCATCTACTGGCGCCCCGAAGAGGGTGGCGTCATGTGGGGGATGAGCAACCCCGACGAGTCTCCCGGCGAGGCGGTGGAGTTCGACTGGGCCCACTACGAGTCGATGCGCGCCAGGATGGCCCGGCTATTGCCGGTGACAGCCGGGCTCGGACTGCGGAAGGCCTGGGCGGCGACCATCGACTTCACCCCTGACCACCTGCCGATCCTCGGGCCGGTGATCACCGAGAACGGCGTCGTCGAGGGCACGGTGGTCGCCGCTGCCGGTGGCCACGGGATGATGTGGGGTCCGGGCGTATCGCGGGTCGCGGCCGACCTGGTCCTGGACGGCAAGTCCGACATCGTCGACACCTCAGACCTGGGCCTGGACCGCTTCGACGAGCACGGACGCAGCCGCCTGGAGGCCGACCCGATCGCGCTGCCCTTCCCCACCAGCACCTGAGGCTCTGTCAGCTCTGCGGGCGGCGAGCCACGATGAGGACGTCGACCGCGACCGCCCCGCCGGCGCCGACGATCAACGGGTTGACATCGAACGCCTCGATCACGTCCCCGAGCTCCACCGCGAGCTGCGACACCGACATCACGGCACGAATAACGGCGTCCCGGTCAGCTGGCGGCCGACCACGCACCCCGGCCAGCAGCGCCTCCACGTCGAGGCGGTCGAGCAACGCAGCCGCCCCCGCCTGACCGACCGGTGGCAGGGCGACGCTCCGCCGACCGAGCAGCTCGATCAGCGTCCCTCCCGCGGCGACCAGCACGAGCGGGCCGAGCAGCGGGTCGCGGACCACCCCGAGCGCCAGCTCGACACCGTCTCCCACCTGTGGCTGTACGAGCAGCCGCTGCCCCAGCCGGGCACTGATGTCAGTCGCGGCGACGCCAACGGCGGTAGCGTCGAGCAGACCGACGACGACACCTCCGACATCACTCTTGTGGTCGATCCCCGGCGCGTCGGTCTTCACCACGACGGGGTAGCCGATCTGCACGGCCGTCGCCACCGCCTCGCCAACCGATGACACGCGTCTCGGCCTCGCCGTGCGTAGACCGTAGTCCTCGAGCAACTCGAATGCCGCCGCGGCGTCGAGGCCCGCCGGGATGCGCGCGCGCCAGCGAGCCTGCCGGGCCTGGTCCACCTCCACAGGCGGGGCACTCGGCACCGGCCTGGCCTGATCCAGCAGGTGCCCCAGGGCTCGCAACCCGCTTCGCGTCCCCTCGAGCACAGGCACACCCAGCGCCCTGAGCGCAGCCGCCTGCTCCTGGTCGACGGCCCCCGCGACGTTGCTGAGCACAACGACCGGCTTGTCAGTCCGGGTCAGCATCGCCTCTGCCGTCAGCGGGTACGCCCTGTCGCCGTCGTACTCGGCCACCAGGTCGATCGCGAGCGCGACGACCCCGACCGCGTCGTCTGCTGCCAACGTCGACAGGCACTCGGTGAACAGGCCCTCGGTTCCGGAGCCGCTCCCCCAGACGTCGAGCGGGTTGTCACCGACCAGGCCCTCCTCGAGCAGCCCGGTGAGAGCGGCTCGGGTCTCGGCGGAGATACGACCGAAAGGCACCCCCTCGGCATCGGCGACATCGGCGACCAGCGCCCGCTCCGCGCCCGAGTCGTGCACGGTCGCGATTCCCAGCCGGCCGCCGGTCGGGCGGACCCTGCGCCCGGCTGCGAACAGCTCCAGTGTGTCGCTCAGCTCGTCGAGATCGCTGACCCGGTGGACGCCGTGGGCCGCGAACAAGGCTTCCCAGGCTGCGTCGTCGCCGGCCAACGCGCCGGAGTGGGCGCTCACCATGGCCCGCCCGGTCGGGGACCCGCCGACCGTCAGTGCGACCACAGGGATGTCGCGGCCCGCCGCCTCTCGAAGTCCCTCGCGCAGGCCAGTTACATCACGCATCGTCTCGAGCACCAGCCCGACCACCTTGGTCTCCTCGAGGGTCAGGGCGTACGCCAGATAGTCGGCCGAGGTCGATACCAGCTCTTGCCCCGCGGACACCACCAGCGAGTACTCGAGCAGGCGGTGCGTCCGAAGCAACGAGGAGAACACCGACCCGGAGTGGGTGACGAGCGCGATCGAGCCGACCGGCAGCGGATGGCGCTCGACGTAGCCGATGGCGCGTACGCCACGGGCGACGTTGACGAACCCCATGCAACCGGCACCGCACAGGGCGAGGTCGCCCGCTGCAGCCCGAAGCCGGGGGCCCAGCCCAGGGGCACTGCCGAAGATCAGGGCGCCCGCGTCGCCGCGTGCTGCGGCCCGTTCGAGCTGGTCGACGAGGACGGAGTTCGGCACGCCGAGGACGACGAGGTCGACGGGCTCAGGAACCTCCTCGAGCGAGGGCAGGCAGTCCTGTCCGAGCAGCTCTCGCAGGCGAGGGTTGACCAGATGGACCGCCGGGGACGACGGGCTGCGCAGGATCTCCATCGCCATCCGTTGTCCGAACGACCCCGGCCGGTCGCTCGCACCCACGACCGCGATGGAGCGGGCGGCAAGCATCGCGGCAACGTTGTCCCCGCCAGGGCGCATCGTCGTCCTAACGGATCCGAGGGATGTTGACTGACTGTTCAGTCTACGAAAGGTGTTAGCCTGCCACAAGTGCCCGGCCCCCAGGATGGATGATGACGGCGAGAACCGCATCCGACACCACGTCGGACCAACGGCGTGACCAGATGCTCGTCGCCGCGGCGCTGCTCATCGCCGAGCGTGGCTTCTCCGAGACGCGGATCGCCGATGTCGCGGACCGCGTCGGCGCCAGCCCGGCCCTGGTGATCTACTACTTCGGCACCAAGGACCACCTGCTCACCGAGGCGTTGAGGTACTCCGAGAACACCTTCTACGCGGCCGCCGAGGAGATGCTCTCGGCCACGTCGTCGCTGCGAGATCGGCTGGAGACGTTGGTCGACCTGACCTGCGTTCCTGACGGCGCCGGTGACCTCCCAGGGGCCTGGGGCCTGTGGTTCGACCTCTGGTCGCAAGCATTCCGGCAACCTCACGTCGAGCGGGACCGGATCGAGCTCGACAGGCGGTGGCGCAGCATGATCGAGCGGGTCGTCACCGAAGGAGTCGATGCCAACGAGATCGACCCTGTCGACGCCGAGGAGTTCGCGGTGACGTTCTCGTGCCTGCTGGACGGTCTCTCGATCCAGGTCGCGCTGCGCGACCCGGTCGTCGACCCGCCCAGGGCGGCCCGGATCGCGATGCGGTTCGCCTCACGGGAGCTGGGCTTCGAGTGGACCGCGCGACCGGCGGCCCGCGCCGGCAGCAGCCAGCACTGAGGGTCCCCACGCCATCCCAGGACCCGCCGTCGTGACGTTCGGTCGGCTCAGCCGGCCACCGCGGCAGCCGGCGCCCCACGACGGATGAGCTGTGCGGCGTTGGTCGAGATCCGCACACAGACCGGCCGGCCCTCGTGCAGCCACTCCGGCACCGCGCCGTGCACATTGGCGACCTCGGCGACCACCAGGCAGTTGCCGAGCTCGACCCGCACATGGGTCTGGGCCCCCAGGAAGACCAGCTGCGCGACGGTCCCCGCATACACGTTCGGCTCGCCCTCGGCTCGCAGCTGCTCCGGTGGCGCGATCTCGACCCGCTCCGGGCGCACGACGACGCTGATGAAGGCCCCGACAGTGGCGAAGTCGGTGCCGCGGCCGGTGATCTCGATGTCGCCGACCTGGCTGGTGGCCATCTCGGCCTCGACCCGCAGGACGACCGCGTCGTACAGGTTGGACGAGCCGAGGAAGCCCGCGACGTATGCCGTCGCGGGGGACGAGTAGACCTCGCTCGGCGTTCCTATCTGCTCGACTTTTCCGTCGACCAGGACCGCGAGCCGGTCGGACATGGTCAGCGCCTCCTCCTGGTCGTGGGTGACGTAGACGAAGGTGGTCCGGACAGTCTTCTGGAGCGTCCGAAGCTCCACCTGCAGCTGCTTGCGCAGCTTGGCGTCGAGGGCGCCGAGCGGCTCGTCGAGGAGCAGCACGGTCGGCTCGAGCACCAAGGCCCTGGCCAGGGCGACCCGTTGCTGCTGGCCACCGGACAGCTGGTGGGGCTTGCGGGTGGCGAACCTCTCCATCTGGACCAGCTCCAAAGCGGCGCCGACCCGCCGCTTCGTCTCGTCCTTGGTCGCCTTGTGATAGCGCAGCCCGAAGGCGACGTTGTCCCACACGGAGAGGAACGGGAAGAGGGCGTACGACTGGAAGACCGTATTGACCGGGCGCAGGTGCGCCGAGACATTGACCAGGTCTCGGCCGTCGAGCAGGATCCGGCCGGCATCGGGCTGCTCGAAGCCGGCCACCATCCGCAAGGTGGTGGTCTTGCCACAGCCGGAGGCCCCGAGCAGCGAGAAGAACTCGCCGGCTCCGATGTCGAGGCTCAGGCCGTCGACGGCCAGCCCGTCCCCGAACCTCTTGACCAGTCCGCGCAGCGACAGCTGACCCAGCTCTGGCACCGGCCACCTACCCTTCGCCGTCAGCCGCGACGGCGTCGGCCAGCCGGGCGAAGTTGGCGATGAAGCGGTCGACGTCGGCGTCGCCGTGCTGGACCGAGAGCAGCCACTGCTCGACCTTGCCCCACGGTGGGAGGAACACGCCGCCATTGTGCTGGATGAGCCAGTGCGCCTGCCCCAGCCGCTCGTCGATGCCCAGGAAGTCACGGAAGGTGTGTATCGGGTCGGGCAGGAAGACCACGCATCCCTTCGCGCCCGCTGTGACGACGTGCCACGGCAGGCCGTGCGACGCGATGACGTCGCTGATACCGGCCGCCATCCGGTCGCGGAGCCGGAACAGGTGCGCGTACGCCTCGGGTGTCAGTGCCTCGCACAACGTGGCTCGGGCGGCAGCCATCGCCAGCGGGTTGCCGTTGAAGGTGCCGACCTGCTCGTAGCGGCCGTCGCCGATCATGTCCATCAGCTCTGTCGTGCCGCCGATCGCGGCCGTGGAGATGCCACCACCCATCGCCTTGGCGACGCAGACCAGGTCAGGGGTGACGCCGGACAGGGCGGTGACGCCGCCGGGGCCCGTCGTCAAGCCGGTTTTGACCTCGTCGAAGGTGAGCAGGGCTTCGTGCTCGTGGAGCAGCGTCCGCAGGCCGGCGAGATACCCGGGATCGGGATGGATGATCCCGGCATTCATCATGATCGGCTCGAGGATCATCCCGGCGATCTGGCCCGGGTACGCCACCAGCAGCCTCTCGACGGCCGCCAGGTCGTTGAAGCCGACGATCAGGACAAGGTCGCGGATCTGGTGCGGGATACCGGAGTTGCCGGCGACCCCGATCGGATGGTCGGCCGGCCCGATCTCGTCGGCCTCCGGCAGCACCGAGACCTGCACGGAGTCGTGGTGGCCGTGGTAGCAGCCCTCCACCTTGATGATCAGGTCCCGCTCGGTCGCCGCCCGCATCAGGTGGACGGCGTCCATGGTCGCCTCCGTGCCCGAGTTGGCGAACCGCCACAGCGGCTGCCGGAACCGCCGGCTCAGTTCCTCGGCCACGACGATGGCGTCCTCGGTGGGCTGGGCGAAGTGGGTGCCCTTGAGCACCCGGTCGCTCACGGCCGCGACGATGGCCGGGTGGGCATGGCCGACGACGGACACGCCGTAGCCGCCGTGGAAGTCGCTGTACTCGGTGCCGTCGACGTCGTACACCTTGGGTCCGGCGCCATGGCTCATCCAGACGGCCTGTGGCTCCGCGATCTGCCAGTTCGAGGTACAGCCACCGGCCAGGACGTGCCCCGCGCGCTCGATGTACGCGGTGCTCAGCGGCTGGCGGGCCAGGAAGACCTCACTCTCGGCCCGGATCAGCTCGTCGAGGGCGGCACCCGCGTTCAGGGGGATCACGGTGCTGGTCACTTCGAGGCTCCTGACGGCCGGCCGAGAATCATTGACTGATTGTTCAGTCTATGCGACCGTTTGCGCAAGGGGACAGCGTCACGCAGGTCGTCAGTCGTCACCATCCGAAGGGGACCGGAGGCTCCATGACACCACCGCCCGCCAGGCGTCGATCGCGTGCGCAGCTGAGTCGGCGCTCCCTGCTCGCGCGCGGTTTGGTCCTCGGCGCATCGGCACCTACCCTGTCCGCACTGCTGTCCGCCTGCGGCACCCAGCTCTACACGTCGGGCAACCTCGTCATCGCGTCTCCGAGTCACCCGGTCCGTTGGCCGGTCCACCAGGACAACCCGGCGATCGAGTCCGGCCTCAAGCCCCAGGCCGGCAGCACGCTGCGGCTCTACAGCTACAGCGACTACATCAACCCCCAGGTGGTGAAGAACTTCGAGAAGACGTACGACGTCAACATCGAGATCTCCACCTTCAACGACACCGACGAGGCGCTGGCGAAGATCGCATCGGGGGACCTCTCGTACGACATCTACAACCCCAGCTACGACCAGATCGGGAAGATGGTCGCGGCCAAGCTGCTGCGGCCGCTCAACCACGACTACATCCCCAACATCGACAACCTTTGGCCGAACTTCACCGACCCGTGGTACGACCAGGGCTGGGAGTACTCGGTCCCCTACACCGTCTACACGACCGGCATCGGCTGGCGCACGGACCAGGTCAGCGAGGACATCGCGCAGCGCGACAACCCGTACGACGTCTTCTGGGACCCGCAGTACGCCGGCAAGCTCGAGGTGATCGACGACTGGCACACAGCGATGGACATGGTCCTGCTGCGCAACCACATCTACGACGCCAACACCGCGAAGAGCGCCGACCTCGACCTGTTGCGTGCCCAGCTGATGGACCTGCTGCAGGTGACGCGCCCGAAGGTGACCATCACGATGTACAACGACCTGCCCAGCGGCCAGATCGGGCTGTGCCAGATGTGGTCGGGCGACGTCATCAACTCGATCTACTACCTCCCGAAGGGCCAGTCGCCGGACATCCTGCGCTACTGGTTCCCGGCCGACGGCCGCGGCATGGTCGACAACGACCTGATCGTCTGCCTGTCCGGCGGCTCGAACCCGGTGGCGGCGCACACCTTCATCAACTACATGCTCGACGCCGACGTCGCGGCCCTCAACTTCTCCTACGTCGGCTACCAGCCGCCGCAGAAGTCGATCAACCCCAAGACGCTGGTCGCCCAGGGCTACGCGCCGCCCAACCTCGCGACGGCTGCCGTGCTACCCCGCTACTTCGACGAGGGCGTCCACCTGCTCGAGCTGCCGCCGACCGTCGACGGCCAGTGGCACGAGATCTGGCAGGAGTTCAAGGCAGGTGGCTGACCGCAGCACTCCGCGCGGGTCGCGGTGGATCTGGCCGGCCCTTGCGATGCCCGGCATCATCTGGGTGACTCTGCTGTTCGTGCTGCCGCTGTACGTCGTGATGGCGATCCTGTTCGGGCAGATCGACCCGATCCTGCGACGGCCGGTGCCGGTCTGGAACCCGGTCAAGTGGAACATCATCCAGTTCAAGTACGTCCTGGAGCACATCGTCGGCTCGCAGGGGTACTTCGGCCCGGCGCTGCTGCGGACGGCTGTCTACGTCGCCGTCGCCAGCGCACTCTGCCTGCTGATCGCCTACCCGGTCGCGTACTACACCGCCCGCTTCGCCGGCCGCCGCAAGGGACTGCTGCTCGCCCTGCTCATCGCGCCGTTCTGGATCAGCTACATGATGCGGATGCTGGCCTGGATCAACCTGCTGCAGAACGACGGCCTCCTCAACAGGACACTCAGCCTGGGCGGCCTCCTCGACGTGCATGTGAACTGGCTCTCCGGCCACGCCGGCACGGTGATCCTGGGACTGACCTACGGATACGTGCCCTACATGATCCTGCCGCTGTTCGCCGGGCTCGACCGGATCCCCGTGTCGACGCTGGAGGCGGCACGCGATCTCGGCGCGAACAGGTTCGAGGCGTTCCGGCGGGTGACCTGGCCGCTGAGCCGCCAAGCGGTGATCACGAGCATGCTGCTGACCTGCCTGCCGATGCTCGGCGACTACTTCACCAACGACCTGCTCTCAGGTTCGCCGCAGACTTCGATGATCGGGAACCTGATCAACACCTCGGTGCTCACACCCGGCCAGACAGGCCAGGCCGGTGCGTTCGTGATGATCGTGCTCATCGTCTCGATCGTGCCGATGCTGCTGTACGTCCGCGCGAATCGCGAAGGCGAGGCGATGCGGTCGTGAGCGGCTGGTGGGGCAACCCGTGGCGCCGGCCCCGGGTACTGCTCGGGTTCACCGCGCTGTACGTCGTCTGGTCGCTGCTGCCCGTCCTCATCGCCGTCATGTTCTCCTTCAACAGCGGGCGCTCGCGCACGGTCTGGCAGGGCTTCTCGATGCGCTGGTACTACGGCGACCCGCTGCGGTCGGTGTGGCACGACCCCAGCCTGCACACGGCGCTCTTCCACACCTTCCGGCTCGGTATCCTCGCCACCTTGATCACCGTCCCGCTCGGGGTCGCGATGGCGCTTGGCCTCGACCGCTGGCACGGGCGGCTCCCGCAGGGGGCCAACTTCGCGGTCCTGCTGTCCTTCGTGCTCCCCGAGACGTTGCTCGCAGTGGCACTGCTCTTCGTGGTCACCACCGTCAGCGGCAGCTGGCAGCCACTCCATCTGGGGATCTCCGGCCAGGTGGCGGGCCTGGTGACGTACCAGCTGTCGTACCCGGTCGTGATCGTCCGCAGTCGACTGCTCACGATCGGCGCCCAGTACGAAGAGGCGGCCGTGGATCTGGGCGCGTCCCAGTTCGGAGCGGTCCGGCGGGTGCTGATGCCCATGCTCGTCCCTGCCATCTTCGCCAGCGCGGTGCTCGTCTTCGCCGACGTGATCGACGACTTCGTCATCGTCAGATACCTGTCGGGTGACTCCTCGACGGAGCCGGTCTCGGTGAAGATCTACAACAGCGCCCGCGGGGCACCGACGCCGGCGCTCAACGCACTCGCCAGCCTGGTCCTGGTTGCCTCGATCGGCGTCATCATCGTCGGCTACCTCGCACACAGGTACTTCACCCGTGGAGAGGACACCCACAAGCGCGGCATCGAGGCCTTCGCGAGCGAGCTGTAGCGGGTCACCGGCTGTCCCCGGCCGGCGAAGCAGCCGTCTGCTTAACGCAACTGTCGGCTGCGGTCTATCCTGACTGTGTGTTCAATCAGACGGCTGGCGGCCCGGCACCACTCGACGAGACGGAGCTGGCGCGGTCACTGGACCCCTTCGGCGCGAGTCGGATGCTGCCGAAGGCGGCCTACCTCGACCCCGAGGTGTTCAGCTGGGAGATGGCGAACACGTTCGACGGCTGGATCTGCCTCGGTCGCTCGTCGGAGGTGGCCGGCCCGGGCAGCATGAAGGCGTTCGCCGCCGCCTCGCCGGGCATCTTGGTGACCAGGGACTCCGAGGGCGCACTGCACGCCTTCGAGAATGCCTGTCGCCACCGCGGCCACGAGCTGCTTGCGTGTGGCGGCTCCGCGCAGGCCCGCGCCATCGTCTGTCCGTACCACGCCTGGACATACGACCTCTCCGGCGCGCTCCGCGGGGCCCCGGGGTTCAAGGGTGTCGAGGGGTTCGACAAGTCGACCCTGGGACTGAACTCGGTGCCTGTGCGCGACTGGCACGGATGGGTGTTCGCGGACCCGTCGGGGAGGAACTCGGACTTCACCGCCCACATCGGTGAGCTCGAGGACATCATCGCGCCGTACGACGCGCACACCCTCCAGACCCCCGAGACCCACCAGTACGAGGTCGCGGCCAACTGGAAGGTGATCATCGAGAACTACCAGGAGTGCTACCACTGCTCGATGATCCACCCGGAGCTCTGCCGCGTGAGTCCCCCCGAGAGCGGCGAGAACCTCCAACGCGAAGGTGACTGGGTGGGCGGCTGGATGGACCTGCGCGCCGGGGCGGCCACGATGTCGCTCGACGGCCACAGCGGTGGCGTCGCGATGGCTCGCCTCGACGAGGAGGAACAGCGCACGGTGATGTACATCGCCGTGATGCCGAACCTGCTGATCAGCCTCCACCCGGACTACGTCATGACGCACCTGCTCACACCCCTCTCGCCGGACCGCACGGCCATCACCTGCTCGTGGGCCTTCCCGCCCCGGGCGGTCGAGCGCGAGGGCTTCGACCCCGCCTACGCCGTGGACTTCTGGGATCTCACCAACCGGCAGGACTGGGGTGCCTGCGAGTCGGTCCAGCGTGGAATGCGCGCCAAGAGCTACCGGCCGGGTCCGCTGGCACCGGCAGAGGACGGGGTCTACCAATTCGTCAGCCTGATGGCCCGCAGCTACCTCGGCACTCCTGGCGTCTGACGCCTTGTGGAACTTCGCCGCCGAGCTCGTCCCTGACGGGGGCGGTCTCTTCGTCTGGCTCTACTGCGCGACATCCGTTGTGGTGTGGGTACCGGTAACCGGGGTGTGGTCCCGCTGGCATCCCCGCGCCAGCAACCGACCTGGCTGACGCTCGTCGCCTACCCGTTGGCGAACTGGGCGTAACGGGGCTGGGCCTGACCCCGGACACCCGCGAACCCGCCGCCGACCATCAGGTTGTGCGGGCCAGCGGCAAGTGCCCAGACGCCGGGGAACTGCCGGGTCATGGCTGGCTGGAACCCCCGGTACGTCGCACCGTTCCTGGGGTTCACCGCCGCGAGCTGATGGCGCACCACCGTGCCGGCGACCGAGGTGAAGTGGGTGTTGAAGTGACCACCGACGTAGACCCGCCCGTCGCCTGCGCTGAACAGCACCGCCTGCACGTCGCCGTCGGTGTGGTCGGTCCATCGCCTAGCCGCGGTGATGGCGCTGAGGGCCGTCAACGAGCCGCCGGGGCCGGCGATCGCCACGAAGACCGAGCCGCGGCTGGCCGACAAGTCCAAGACAGGACACGCCTTCGTGCAGAGCAGGTGAGGGTCCCAGGCCAGCGGTGCGCCGGTGTCGAGACGGACGGCTGCGACATTTCGCCTGGCGACGGAGTCGACGCTGGCGAACCGGCCGCCCAGGACCAGGCCGCGATGATGCGGCAACATGGTCAGCGCGACGGGGCGGCCACGGCCGAGGCGAGGGTTCCAGTTCTGGTACAGGGCGCCCGTCGTGGCATCCAGCTTGGCTACCCCGCTGCGTCCGGTGGCGTCGACCTGTGTGAACTTCCCGGCGACGTACAGGTTGTTGCCGTCGACGAGGAGATCGAAGACCCTACCGGCCACGGAGGCCGCGAAGCCCTTGAGCCGGTTCCCTGTCGCCGGCGAGATCACGCCCAGACGGCGAGCCACCGCCCCGTCCAGGTGATCGAAGAGGCCACCGACATAGAGCCGGGTGTCGCCCGGTGAGAAGGCGAGGGAACGAACCGTACCGTTGGCCGAGGCGTGGAAACCGCCTACCGGCCGTCCGGTCCTCCGGTCGATGGCCGCGATCCCGTTCGCCGTCCTGGTGGCACCGTTGGCCGGGTTGACCAGGCTGGTGAAGTCGCCGCCGAGGTAGGTGATGTTGCCCCGGCTCGCGACCGCGTACACCGTGCCGTTGACGCCCCAGGTCTGGGTCGGGCGGTTGACGTAGACCGCCTGCGAGGGGGCGGCGAGTCCCCCCAGCGCCAGCGATGCCACGACGGCACCCGCCGCGGTACGACGGGTGGCCCGGCCCAGCCTCGACGTCGAGGACCGGCGGCCGAGCGCCGGTCCGCTTCGGGCGCGGCCGTGGAACTGAGCCAGCTTCATCCGTAACCCCTCATGGTTGGTTGCTGTACATAATGCCTGGTTTATCCCCCGGCGTGTGCAGTATCTGCAGTGGAGCCGTCGGATGGTCGGCTCATTTCCGCCGTGCACCAGTCAACTGTCCCAGCCGGCCTGGAGGTCGGCCACGTCTCCTCCCCGGAACTCCTACTTGCACGTCGCCCCCACCCCGCCACGGTCGGATGTTGCCGTGAAGTCCCGGCCCGGCCGGCAATGTGCCACCATGACCGCCATGGCAGAACGGCGCCGGCTGGACCGGCTGGACGAGCGGTTCGGCGATGCGATCGAGGCAGTGCTGCGCCGCCACCACCGCCGGCGCCTGGACCGGCTCGGCTGGAGAGCAGCGCTGGACGCTCCGACCGGCGATGGCTGGTGGTCGACCCGTGCCCGGCTTCGCGTCGGCAACAGCGTCGAGGTGCTCATCGACGGCGCGGAGGCGTTCGCCGAGATGCAGCGAGCGATCAGGGGCGCCCAGCACTGGGTCCATATCGCCGGGTGGCACTCGAGCCCTGACTTCGAACTGGTCCGCGGGCCGGGCGCCGTTACCCTGCGCGACCTGCTCGCCGAGGTCGCGGAGCGGATCCCGGTCCGCCTGCTGCTCTGGGCCGGCCCACCTCTCCCGGCCTTCCAGCCGACCCGGAAGATGGTGAGGAGCGCCCGCGAGGAGTTCGTCCGCGACAGTCGAGTGCAGTGCGTGCTGGACAAGCGGGAGCGGACCATGCACTGTCACCACGAGAAGATCGTCATCGTCGACGGCATGCTGGCCTTCGTCGGCGGCGTCGACTTCACGTCCCTCCAGGGCGACCGTTACGACGAACCGCAGCACCCGCCGCACGACCCGATGGGGTGGCACGATGCCGCCATCCGACTGCAGGGGCCGGCAGTCGCCGATGTCGCCGCTCACTTCAACGCGCGCTGGAGCGAGGTGGCTGGCGAGCCGCTGCCGGCTCCGCTCGAGCCGGCCGCGGCGGGAGACACCGAGGTACAGGTGCTCAGGACGGTCCCGGAGAAGACCTACGACTTCCTGCCGGCCGGTGAGTTCACGATCCTCGAGGCGTACATCCGGGCGCTGGCGATGGCCGAGAGGTTCATCTACCTGGAGAACCAGTTCCTCTGGTCGCCCGAGATCGTCGACGTGCTGGCGAACCGACTCAGAAATCCGCCGTGCGACGAGTTCCGGATCCTCCTCGTGCTGCCGACGAACCCGAGCGACGGGAAGGAGACGACGCGGGGCCAACTGGGCCGGCTTCTCGACGCAGACGACGGCGCGGGCCGGCTGCTCGCCACCACGCTCTTCGCCACGGCCGGGACCAGAGCGACGCCGGTGTACGTCCACGCGAAGATCGCGATCATCGACGACAGATGGCTGACGATCGGGTCGGGCAACCTCAATGAGCACTCGCTGTTCAACGACACCGAGATGAACCTGCTCATCTGCGACCCGACACTGGCGCACCAGACCCGGCTGCGGCTCTGGGCCGAGCACACCGAGCAGCCCGTGGAGGCCCTCGAGAGGGAGCCGTACCAGCTCATCGACGATCTCTGGCGGCCCGTCGCGGAGGAGCAGGCCCGGCGGGCTCGCGAGCAGCTGCCCCGCACGCACCGGCTGTCGATGCTGTCGCGAGTGTCGCGGCGGGCCGACCGGCTGGAAGGCCCGATGCGCGGCCTGCTGGTCGACGGCTAGTCGGCAGGGCTACGCGCTCGAGATGGCCTCATGGTGTCGGAGCACCTCGGCGATCACGAAGGTGAGGAACTTCTCGGCGAACTCAGGGTCGAGCTTCGCATCCGCGGCTAGCCGGCGAAGCCGCTCGATCTGACGGGCCTCGCGGGCAGGGTCCGCCGGGGGCATCGAGTGCGCGGCCTTCAGCACGCCGACCTGCTGGGTGCACCTGAACCGCTCGGCGAGCACATGCACCAGCGCGGCGTCGAGGTTGTCGATGCTGTCGCGAAGCCGGACCAGCTCGGCCAGGACGTCAGGGTCGACGTGCTCGGTGCTCATACCCACGCAGCCTAACGGCGCCACCGCTGGCTGGAGCTAGTGCGACCGCCAGGCGTCGTCCACCTTCGTGAGCTCCATGACCTCGTCGGGAAGCTTTCCCGAGGACAGCATGTCGACGGTGACCTGCTCGAAGACGTCGCGCAGGTTCGCCCTCGCCGCGATCCAGACCAGCTGGAGAACCATCGCCGAGCCGCTGTAGGTGACGGCTTCGGGTCGGAGTCCGTACACGCTTACCAGCGGCCCGTCGACGGCCCGGATGATGTCGGCGACGGAGACGTCGGCGCTCGCGCGCGCCAGTCGCCAGCCACCGCTCTGTCCGCGCACGCTCATCACGATGCCTGACCGACGCAGGTCGGCCAGGATCGCTTGCAGGAAGCCGTGGGGGATGTCTTGGATCCGGCCAAGCTCCTCGGCCGATACGGGGGCCCCGTCGCTGCGGGACGCGATCTCGATCAGCGCACGTAAGGCGTAGTCGGACTTCGCTGAGACTCGCATCCCGCCAGTTTGTCAGACGTCGGTGCCTGATTATGCGGCTGTCGCCATCTTCAGACCCTTTCTCTATCGAATAAGGACAGTTCAGCCCCGGCCCGATCTGGGGCAACGGCCCGCTCACCCGGGCGGGATAGCCTCAGACATGCACGCCGTCACGAGCGCGATCCAGTCGCTCCCTCCAGCGGCTGCATACGCCCTCATCGCCGCCTTGGTCTTCGGCGAGGCTGCGATCTTCATCGGCTTCGTGCTGCCCGGGGAGGCAGCGGTGGTCCTGGGCGGCTTCCTGGCCAGCACCGGGCACCTCAACGTCGTCGTGTTGTGCGCGCTGGTCTTCGTCTCCGCTGTCGTCGGCGACTCGATCGGCTATGAGGTGGGCAAGAGGTTCGGGCCGCGCATCATTGCCCTGTCCCTCTTCCGCAAGCACCATGATCGCCTGGACAACGCCCGCCGAGCGCTCAGGGAGCGCGGCGGTCCGGCAGTTCTCGCGGGTCGGTTCACGGCCTTCTTCCGGGCGGTGATGCCGGGACTCGCAGGTCTCAGCCAGATGCGGTACGGCACCTTCCTCGTCTGGAACGCCATCGGCGGTTTCGTCTGGGGCGTCGGTTTCACGCTCGTGGGGTATTTCGCGGGAACGTCGTACCAGAAGGTGGCCTCCACGATCGGACGCGGATCGGCCGTCGTGATCGCCGTCATCGTGATCGCCTTGGTCATCGGCTGGCGCGTTCGTCGCCGGCGGCGCGAAGCTCCCGACGACGAGTCCCACGAGCCGCAACCGCTCGGCTGACGTATCAGCCCCGGTCGCGAGAGCTCCTCGGCTGTGTCGGGGAGTACGCCGACCGGCCCCGAGGAGTAGTGCTGTGAAGACCGCCGTTCGCTCACCGATGCAAAGTGTGACTGCAGTCCTCGTGGTCGTCATCGTGATGAGCCTCGGCTTCGCGGCGGTGTCCATCGCCTACGCCGCAGGCAGGCAGAGCCACACCTCCGTCTGGACCCGCAGCTCCTCATCCCACGACTGGCCTGGAAGGCATCCGCGAGCGGCCGACGCTACCCCCGGCATCGCGGTCAGGTCGTCTCGTTGACCTCTTCGCGCAGCGCGCGGAGCTCCGCCAGCACGACGTCGAGATCGCGCTGCGTCTGGGCCTCCGCCGCCTCGACCCGCCCGATCCGCTCGACGAACCAGGACGCGAGCGCGGCCGTCACGACACCGAGCAGGGCGATGCCGGCGACCATGAGCGTGACGGCGATAAAGCGGCCCTCCGTGGTCACCGGGTACTTGTCCCCGTACCCCACCGTGGTGATGGTCGTGCACGCCCACCACAGAGCATCGCCGTAGGACCGGATGTTGGCGTCAGCGTTCGTCCGCTCGGCATTGAGGATCGACAAGGATGCAACGAACACCAGCAGCGGCACCGCGCCCGCGACGTAGATGGTGGCTTGGCCACGGAACTTCATCGTTGCGCTGCGGTTGACGGCCCGAAGTGCCAGCATCACCCGCAACGCCCGCAGGGGTCGGAGCACAGGCAAGATCAGCATCGCCAGCTCAGGGATGTGCCTCTTCGCGTACTCCACCCGGTTGTCGGCGAGGTAGCCGCTGGCCAGGTAGTCCACTGCGAACGCGACCCAGATCGCGATGCTAACGGCCGAGAGCGTGTGAACGACCGAACCGTTGAGAGTGGGTTGGAGGATCGGCCACGCGTAGCAGCCGAGGAACACCACGGCCATCACGGTGAGCGGCCAGTTGGTGCTCCGCTCCCACTTCTGCAGGGTCATGCGCTGAGCGTAGGACCCGCGTGTGACACCAACGTTGCGCGCAGAGGGCGCGCCAGTACCGCTTCGCGTGTCGACCGCTGCGAGCGGTCCAGCCCGGTCAGGTGTCGCGCGTCGCCCGGCTAGCGTTTGGCGGCTGCCCGACGCTCGCTGGCGGTCCAGCGCGCCTTCTTGACCTTGGCCTTGCCGCCCTTGGCGGCAGGTGCGCCCGCGGTTCGCGTCGGCCTGTTGCTGGGGCGGCCGGTCACGTCGGCCTTGCGGCCCGGGCGGTCCTCGCGGCGAACGCGCTCCGGCGAGCCGGCGACCTCCCTGCGCGCGGGCCTGGATGTGCGCGCCTCTCGGGCAGGGTAGGACTCCCCAGCCGCTCGGGGCTCGTCTACACGGGTCCGGTCCGCCCGTGCGACCACCCGGACGTGGCCGACCGGGCGACCCCGGTCGGTGGACTGGCTGGATCCCGCGGTCGAACGGCCCCGGCCCACTGACCCATTGCGGTCGGCGGACCGCGCGGGCGTCGTACCACGACCGGCGTATCCGCTGCGAACAGGTGCCACGCGGGTGCGGCCGGCCGCAGTGCCATGACGCGAGCCCTTGTAGGTATGCCCGCTCGTCGCGGACTGACCGACCGATCTCGCCTCGAGGGCCGGCACGCCGTTCGCGGCCAGCGACTCGGCGGTCATCGGCTGGGGCGCTGTCCGGGCGTCATGGTGCAAGGCAGTGACGCCGACGGATTTCTGCAGCCGGGTGATGGCAGCGACGTGACGCTCGGTCGTCATCGTCACGACAGCGCCGGAGTGACCCGCCCTCGCCGTCCGGCCGCTGCGGTGGAGGTAGGCCTTGCGCTCGCTGGGCGCGTCGTAGTGCACGACGAGGCTGACGCCGTCGACGTGGATACCCCGGGCAGCGACATCGGTGGCGACCACGACGTCAGCCTGGCCGGAGCGGAACTTCCGGAGGTTGCGCTCTCGCGCCCCCTGCGTCAGGCTCCCGTGCAGGTCGACAGTGGTGACGCCCAGTCCGGCGAGATCCGCGGCCAGCGTGGTGGCACCGATGCGTGTCCGGGTGAAGACGATCGAGCGCGGGTTGGCCCGCAACAGGGCGGCTGTCGACTCGAGCTTGTTGTGCGGACCCGTGACGAGCACGTGGTGCTGCATCTCGGGGATATCGGAGCCGGGATCGCAGTCATGCGTGACGGCGTCGCTGAGGTGCCCCCGGACCAGCTTGTCGACGTCGCCGTCGAGGGTGGCCGAAAGGAGCATCCGCTGGCCGGTCCGTGGCGTCATCGAGACGATCTCGCTGACGGCAGGGAAGAAGCCCAGATCGCAGAGGTGGTCGGCCTCGTCGAGCACGGTGACCTCGACCCGGTCCAGCCGACAGGAACCACGGCTGATCAGGTCCTGCAGGCGGCCAGGAGTCGCCACCACGATGTCGACGCCCGCGCGGAGGCGCTTGATCTGCTTGTCGTAGGGGGTGCCGCCGTACACCGTCGCGATCCGCAGGCCGATCGCGTCGGCCATCGGCTCGAGCGAGCTGCGCACCTGACCCGCCAGCTCGCGGGTCGGGACGACGATCAGGGCGCGCGGTGACATCGGTTTGCTGCGTGAGCCGGCGAGCCTGATCAGGATCGGGAGACCGAAGGCGAGCGTCTTGCCCGAGCCTGTCGCCGCGCGACCGAGGACGTCGCGCCCGGCGATGGCGTCGGGAATGACAGCGGCCTGTACGGGCGTCGGCGAGGTGATCTTGGCTCGGGCGAGCGCCTTCACCAGGGCGGCGGGAAGGCCCAGCTGGGCGAAGGACGGGTCTGCTGGTCGGTCGGTGGTGCGGGCATGGTCGACGGTCACGTCGAGGATTCTCCGTACAGCTTGTCGGGCACGCCCCGACCCGACCTCGCGGCTCGGCGCGGGTCGGTGAGCCGGTTGGGGCGCTCACGCACCCGATACGAGGCCGAACGACCATGAGGTCGCACACCGCTGACGGGCACAAGAAAAGGCGACCGCTCCGAGGTACGAAAGGGGGTACTGAAGGGTGCGGCGCCTTGGCTACGACATATTCTACCAGCGTCGCCTGTTCAGCTCTACCATGCGATCCGCCGCCCGAGCCGGCTCAGATGTGTCGGCGGGACTGGACGAAGCGGAAGCGACTGGCCACGTAGGCACCGTCGGTATACGTTGCGTTGGCGGCCGGGTTCGCGCCGGTCCCGTGGAAGTCGCTGAACGCGGCGCTCTGGTTGACGAAGACCTGACCGGTGAGGTTCTCGCTCAGCGCCACGCCGACGTCGAGAGCAGCCGTCCGCATCGACGCGACGACCGCGGGGCTGGTCGAGTAGACGGCGGCCGTCATCGCGCCGTGCTCGCGGACGGTCTCACGGAAGATCTCGATCGCCTCGTCGGTCGAGGAGGTTGCGATCAGGTAGCTGACCGGGCCGAAGCACTCCTGCTCGTAGCTCGCGCGGTCCACAGCGTCCACGCGAAGGACCGTCGGAGTGCGCACCACGGCGTCGGCGAAGGCGGGGTGGACCACGGCTCTGGACTCGATGGCCACCTTCCCGGCGCCGGAGCCGATCGCCGACAACCGGTCGAGGACGCCGTCGTTCACGACCCCGCCGAGCAGCTCGACGGCCCGAGCGTCGTCGCCGACGAGCGTCGCCAGCGCGGCGGCGATGCCGTCGACGACCTCATCGGGCCCTTTGTGGCCCTCGTCGGTCTCGATGCCGCCGGCTGGGACGAGGAGGTTCTGCGGTGCGGTGCACATCTGCCCGGTGTACAGCGCGAGTGAGAAGGCGATGTTGAAGCACATGCCTGACATCGAGTCGGTCGAGTCGATGACGATCGCGTTGACGCCGGCCTTCTCGGTGAAGACGACCGCCTGCCGGGCGTTGGCCTCCAACCACTCGCCGAACGTGTTGGAGCCGGTGAAGTCGACGAGCCTGACCTCGGGCCGCACCGCCAGCAGCGCCGCGATCCCGTCGGCGGGGTCCTCGGCGGCCAAGGTGACGAGGTTGGGGTCGTAGCCGGCCCCAGCCAGCACTTCGCGGCATACCTGGACCGTGATCGCCAGCGGGAGGACGGCGCCCGGATGCGGCTTGACGACGACGGGGTTGCCGGTGACGAACGACGCGAACAGGCCCGGCCACGAGTTCCACGTGGGGAAGGTGTTGCAGCCGACGACCAGCGCGACGCCCCGCGGCACCACCGTGAAGGTCTTCTCCATCCGGATCGGGCCGCCTCGAGCCGGTTTCTCCCAGATGGCCGTGGGAGGGACGCGCGTCATCTCGGCATAGGAGTACGCGATCGACTCCAGCGCCCGGTCGAGGGCGTGCGCCCCACCCGCCTGGAAGGCCATCACGAAGGCCTGTCCGGAGGTATGCATCACGGCGTTGGCGAGCTCGAAGATCCTGGCGTGCAGCCGGGCGAGGATCTCCAGCCCGACGCCGACTCGGCACTCGACCCCGGCGTCACGCCAGGCGGTCATGCCCGCTGTCGCAGCGGCCATCAGCGCGGGTATGCCGTCAGGTCCGACCCGCGGATAGCGCACGTCGAGAGGCAGCCCGAACGGCGACCTCTCGGTCGAGACGACGCCCTCGGCGCCGGGGGTGGCGAGGGCGAACGGCTTGTCGAGCTGCGCACGGAAGGCATCCGAACCCTGACCGGCCGCGCTCTCGCCGTAGACCTTAGGGCTCGGCGACTCGGGAAATGCGCTGTAGTAGCCGCGGAGCCGGGTGGCCGCGACCGCCTCGTCGAGCCTGGCCTGGTGACGGGTGAACAGCTCGTCGGCGAGCGACATCGGGTGGAGCCTCCGGAACGGGATGCTGGACGGACAGTGCCTGTTTCTCTTGGCTGTGACAGTTTGTGACAAGTCAGAACTCATTGTGTCATAAGTGGCGCCGTGAGAGAGTGCCCGAATGGAGATTCGGAGCCTCAGCGACGCCGATGTCGCGGCGGTCCTTGCACTCAACGAGGCCGCCGTCGACGCGACCAGCCCGCTCGACGAGGACTCGCTGGCGGCTCGCCGCGCGATGGTCGCCGAGGCGCTGGTGTGCGTGGTCGAGGGGCAAGTGGCGGCCTTCGCGTTGGCCGATGCCCCCGGGGCGGCGTACCGGTCCATCAACTACCGCTGGCATGCCGAGCGGTTCGCCGACTTCCTCTACCTCGACCGCATCGTCGTGGGTGCTGAGTTCCGCCGGCGGGGCATCGCGTCGGCGCTCTACGACGCACTCGAGAAGGTCGCCGCCGAGCACGGCCGGATGGTCTGCGAGGTGTACTCGAGACCGCCCAACACCGTCTCGCTGGCCTTCCACAGCGGACGCGGGTACGCCGAGATCGGCCATCTCGAGCAGCCCAGCGGACAGCAGGTCGTGATGCTGGAGAAGCAGCTGTGAGCGAAAGTCCCGACGAGCTCGCCGAGCGCTGCGCGGACGCGCTCTGGCGCGACGACCCGGCCTCGCGGGGGCTCGGCATGACACTCGTGGCGGTCAGCGCCGGCCGGGCGACGATCTCCATGCCGGTCCGCGACGACATGACGAACGGCCACGGCACCGCTCACGGCGGCTTCATCTTCTCGCTGGCCGACTCGGCCTTCGCGGTCGCCTGCAACTCGCGCAACGAGCGCAGCGTCGCCCAGGCGTGCGACATCATCTTCGCGGCACCTGCCCACGCCGGTGACGTGCTGGTGGCCCAGGGTGTCGAGCGACACCGCTTCGGCCGCAACGGGATCTACGACATCACTGTGAGCCGAGACGGGCAGGTGATCGCCGAGTTCCGCGGCCGGTGCCGCAACATCGGCGGGCCGGTCGTCGGCGATGCGTGACCTGTCGACCGCCGAGGACCTCTGGGACGACACCGAGCGGCTCGGGCTGGGCGCTCTGCGCGCCCTGCAGCTCAGCAGCCTCAGGGCGACCCTGGGCCGCGTCTACGAGCGTGTCCCGCACTACCGGCGCGCCTTCGACGCGGCCGGCGTCCACCCCGACGACCTCGCCAGCCTTGCCGACCTCGCGCGGTTCCCGCTGACGACGAAGGCCGACCTGCGCGACAACTACCCTTTCGGCATGTTCGCGGCGCCGCGCGGTGATGTCGTCCGCGTGCACGCGTCGAGCGGTACGACCGGCCGGCCGACGGTGGTCGGATACACCGCCGCCGACGTCAGCATGTGGGCCGACGTGGTCGCGCGGTCGATCCGGGCGGCGGGCGGGCGGCGCGGCGACCTGGTGCACATCGCCTACGGCTACGGGCTGTTCACCGGCGGGCTCGGGGCCCACTACGGCGCTGAGCGGCTCGGCTGCACGGTGGTCCCGATGAGCGGGGGGATGACCGAACGACAGGTCCAGCTCATCGCCGACTTCGAGCCGCGCATCATCATGGTGACCCCGTCATACTTCCTGGCCATCATCGACGAGATGGAGCGGCAGGGGCTCGACCCGGCCGCGTGCTCGCTGGAGATCGGGATCTTCGGCGCCGAGCCGTGGACCGACCGGATGCGCAGCGAGATCGAACGGCGGTGCGACCTGCATGCCGTCGACATCTACGGGCTCAGTGAGGTGATCGGGCCCGGCGTCGCGCAGGAGTGCGTCGAGACGAAGGACGGGCTGCACATCTGGGAGGACCACTTCTACCCCGAGGTGATCGACCCGGTGACCAGGGAGGTGGTCGACGACGGCGAGCCGGGTGAGCTGGTGTTGACGTCGCTCACCAAGCAGGCGATGCCCGTGATCCGGTACCGCACGCGCGACCTGACCAGACTGCTGCCCGGTACGGCCAGGCCGGCGTACCGGCGGATGGAGAAGGTCACCGGCCGCAGCGACGACATGATGATCGTGCGTGGCGTCAATGTCTTCCCGACCCAGATCGAGGAACAGCTGCTCAAGGTGGCCGGCCTCACCCCGCACTACATCTGTGTGCTGACCCGCCCGGATCGCCTCGACGAGCTGACGGTCTGCGTCGAGGCCCACGAGCCGGGTCTGACGAAAGCCGCCAGGGCCGCACTGGCGGACCGGCTGGCTGGGCTGGTCAAGGATCTGGTCGGCGTCACCGTGGCCGTCGAGGTGGTCGAGCCGTATGCGCTCGAACGTTCGCTGGGCAAGGCCAAGCGCATCGACGACCGGCGTACGCAGCTTCGTCCCGGTTAGCGGTCGCCACCCCCCTTTCGCGCCTCGGCGAAGGTGGCGACGGCCCCGAAGGAAGCTCGCCGGGAGGCGCGCCGAAGCGTGGCGAGCACCGCAGGACCGAGAAGGACGATGGCGACACTGTTGGTGATCGCGCGACCGGTATCCCAGCCGAGTGACGACGAGGTGACGGAGAAGAGCACGAACCGGCGCAGGTTCTCCAGCACCGGAGCGCCGGGCACGAACGACACGCTCGTGCCGGGCCCCACCGAGTACGGCCAGAACCAGAGGTTCATCAGGGCACCGAACACGTAGGCGGCGACTATCCCGTAGCCGACAAGCATCACGACCTCGGCCCGCCCTTGCACCCGCCTCGGCAGCAGCCCCGCCCCCAGCCCGATCCAGGCGGCGGCCAGCATCTGGAAGGGCAGCCACGGGCCGACGCCGGCGGTCAGCAGTGCGGACGCGAACAGCGACGTACACCCCAGCACGAAGCCGAAGCCCGGGCCGAACACTCGCCCGGCCAGCACCAGCAGGAAGAAGACCGTCTCGATCCCGGCCACCCCTGCGCCGAGCGGCCGCAACGCCGCATTGACGGCCGACAGCACGCCGAGCATCGCCAGCGTCTTGGAGTCCATGCCACCCTCTGCGAAGGAAGCCAGCACGATGGCCACCACGAACGGCAGGACGAGCACGAAGACGAACGGCGCATCGGAGGTATGCCCGACTGGATCGGCGCCCGCCCGGACGAACAGTGGCCAGCAGAACATCACCGCTCCGGCGATCGTCGCGAGCAGCAGGACCAGCCCGGTGCGACGACCGATCTGCAGCGGGACCGAGCGGGCCCGTCGGTCCGAGGGCGCCACCGGCCCGACGGCGACGGACGCCGAGTCAGCCATGACCGACCCGCTCGCCCGACCGGGCCAGCCCCTCGGCGACCTGCTCGACGGTCAGCCACTCCTGCGGTGCCATCACCTTCGCCACCTGCGGCGCGAAGACCGGAGACCCCGCCAGCGCCTGGGCGGTCGGGGCGGACGTGACAACCTCACCCTCGGCGAGCACCACCACCCGATGAGCGGCCTGCGCGACGAACTCCACGTCGTGGGTGGCGACGACGACCGCGCAGCCGCCGGCCGCCAACGAGCCGAGCACCGCCCGCAGCCCGGCCTTCGCGGTGTAGTCGAGCCCGCGGGTCGGCTCGTCGAGCAGAACCACCCGCGGCTGCTGGCTGAGCTGGACCGCCAACGCCAGTGCCATCCGCTGCCCGTCGGACAGATCGCGGGGATGGCTGTCCCCGGATAGCGAGGAGGCGTCCAGAAGCCGGTCGAACAGCTCTCGCGCGGTTCCGGCGCGGACGCGGGCGGCCCGGTCGGCGGCGGCGCACTCGGCGTCGACCGAGTCGTGGTACAGCAGGTCGATCGCCTGCTGGGGGACGAGCGCGACGAAGCCGGCCGCGTCGGTGCGCGACATCGTGGCCGGATCCTTCCCCCGGATCGCGACAGAGCCGCCGCTACGACGACCAGTGCCCTGCAGTGCCCACAGGAGCGACGACTTGCCCGACCCGTTGCGTCCCATCACCGCGACGATCTCGCCCGGTGCACAGTCCAGGTCGACGCCGGCGACTGCGGCGGTGTCGCGGTATCGGACCACGACCGATCGGGCGACCAGGCCGTCGGTCGGGCTCCCCGGCGACTCGGGCACACGAACGAGCGGCGTGACCCCCGCCAGCCGCCCGCGCAGCCCGCTCGCGGACCGGCGCGCGTCACGAACCGACAACGGCAGCGGACGCCAGCCGCTCAACAGACCGAGCTGCACCACCGGCGGCGCGAGCGGCGCGTCGAGCAGCATCTGCGCGGGCGGACCGGCCGTGACCAGGCCAGGTATGCCGGCGACGGTGTCGACGACAACCAGCGTGTCGGCATACTCGACGATCCGCTCGAGGCGGTGCTCCGCGGCCAGCACCGTGATGCCGAGGTCGTGTACGAGCCGCACCACGGCGGCGAGCGCCTCCTCAGCGGCCGCCGGGTCGAGCGCCGAGGTG